>NZ_CATKQA010000046.1:0-384800 GCF_949767575.1 Pseudomonas sp. IT-P2
GCCTGGAGGAAGCTGAAGCTCCAACCGTTACGATCACAACCATTGGGGAAATCCCTCTGAAATGACCGCCCGGTTTTTGGTATGGTGCAGCTCGTTTTTTAACGGACTGATGTCACGCCCAAGGATCGGCGCTCATTTTTTTGTCAAAGAGTGGCTGCAGAAATGCCCGAACCCATCCCAATCAAAGATCACGAAAAAGAGACGCGGCTGGTCAACAAACGCCTGATCGCCTGTGCCTTGTTTGTGTTCGCCATTAGTTGCGCCCTGGTGGTGCGCCTGTACATCCTGCAAGTCGTCGAGTTCGACTACCACTCGACCATCTCCGAAAACAATCGCGTCCATGTCCTGCCGATCCCGCCGACACGCGGCCTGATCTACGATCGCAATGGTGTGTTGCTGGCCGACAACCGTCCCAGCTACAACCTGACGATCACAAGAGAGCGCGCGACTGACGTCAACCAGGAACTGGATGAAGTCATCAACCTCCTGCACCTGCCCGCCGAAGACCGCACAGTCTTCGATAAGGCCATGAAGCAGTCGCGTCACCCGTTTACACCCGTAACGCTGTTCTATGAGCTGACCGAAGAACAGATCGCCGTGCTGGCAGTTAACGAGTTCCGTCTGCCAGGCCTGGATGTCGAGCCACAATTCGTCCGTAACTACCCTTTGGGTGCGCACTTTGCACACTCGATCGGCTACGTCGGCCGTATAAACGAAAAAGAATCCAAAACCCTCGATTCCGTCGAATACCGTGGTACCCAATCCATCGGCAAGACCGGGATCGAACGCTTTTACGAGCCACAACTGCACGGCCACGTCGGTTACGAGGAAGTAGAGACCAACGCTCAGGGCCGCGTACTGCGCGTGCTGAAACACACCGATCCGATACCAGGCAAAAACATCGTCCTGAGTCTCGACGTCAAACTCCAGGAAGCCGCCGAAGCCGCACTGGGCGACCGTCGCGGCTCAGTGGTTGCGCTGGACCCATCGACCGGCGAAGTGCTGGCCATGGTCAGCAACCCGAGCTTCGACCCCAATCTGTTCGTGACCGGCATCAGCTCCAAGGAATATTCCGCGCTGCGCGATTCCATCGACCGCCCGCTGTTCAACCGCGTTTTGCGCGGTCTGTATGCGCCCGGTTCGACGATCAAGCCAGAGGTGGCGATTGCCGGTCTCGATGCCGGCGTGGTCACGCCTCAGACCCGCGTCTTCGATCCTGGCTACTACCAACTCCCGGACTTCGACCACAAATACCGCAACTGGAACCACAGCGGCGATGGCTGGGTGGACATGGACGCGGCGATCATGCGCTCCAACGACACCTACTTCTACGACCTGGCGCACAAGCTCGGCATCGATCGCCTTCACGACTACATGGCGATGTTCGGCCTTGGCGAGAAAGTCTCGCTCGACATGTTCGAGGAGTCACCGGGCTTGATGCCGTCCCAGGCGTGGAAGCGCGCCACCCGGCGTCAGGCCTGGTTCCCCGGCGAAACCGTGATCCTCGGTATCGGACAGGGCTACATGCAGGTCACGCCGCTGCAACTCGCTCAAGCCACCGCACTGATCGCCAACAAGGGCGTCTGGAACCGTCCGCACCTGGCCAAGACCGTCGACGGTGTGGCCCCGGTTGACGAGCACCCGATGCCAAACATCCTGCTCAAGGATCCGCGTGACTGGGAGCAGGTCAACCACGGCATGCAGATGGTGATGCACGATGCCCGCGGCATTGCTCGTGCGGCAGCGGCCGGTGCGCAATATCGCATCGCCGGCAAGAGTGGTACGGCGCAGGTGGTGGCGATTAAGCAGGGCGAGCGCTACAACCGCGAGAAAACCCTTGAGCGCCATCGCGACAACGCCTTGTTCGTCGGCTTTGCTCCGGCCGAGCATCCGAAGATCGCGATTTCGGTGATGATCGAAAACGGCGAGGCTGGTGGCCGAGTCGCAGGTCCGGTGGTGCGGCAGATCATGGACGCCTGGCTACTCGACCAGGACGGTCACCTCAAGCCGCAATACGCGGCGCCGACCAAAGCGCCGGGCGATCCTCACGTGTAACCCGCTAAAGCTTCACAGCACAGGCTCACGCAAGCTGAGCATGTGCTGGAAGCTGTCGAGGAATACCGTTTCCGCCTGAGTCATCTTCTGCTCGCGGTTCCACAGCAGCTGAATATCGAAATCCACCACCCCATCCTCCGGCGGCAAGCGCCACAGCAAACCCTGTTCGACATCCCGTCGCACCAGGTGAATCGGCAAGCAACCAATCCCGAACCCTGCACAGATCAGGCGATAAATCTCTTCGAAACTGGTGGAGGAAGCAACGATCTTGCCGGTAAACCCCTGCTGGTCACGAAACAGCGTCAATGGCGAAAGATTGCCGCCGAGCTGATCGCTGGTGAAGCTGACGAAGTTCTCCGCCGCCAGTTGCTCCAGCGTCAGATTCTGTTGTCCGAACAGTCGATGCCGTTGCCCGCAAAAGTAGGCGTAGCGCTCTCGGAACAGTACCCGCTGCTCCAGCCGAGGCTGTGGTAGACGACACAGTCCGACTCCGACCGTAGCGGTCTTTTGCAGCAATGAACTGATGATGTTCGAGCTGCCCATCACCTCGACTTCCAACTCGATTTTCGGGTGAGTTTCGTGGAAATCCGCAAGAAACTCATCGTAATGCCGCGCCTGCACGCCACTGACAGTCAGGATGCGGATCTTGCCGACAACGTCGTCATGGCGGTTCTCGACCACCGTGCCCAAACGGGAAATATCGCCGTAGATATCCGCCGCAATCCGCAGGACTTCTTCCCCGGTTTCCGTCAGATCAAAGCGCCGTCCACTGCGCGCAATCAACACACAATCCAATTGTTCTTCTAGACGTTTCAACGCCTGACTGACCGCCGACTGGGTGATGTGCAATCGCGCTGCGGCGCGACTCATGCTGCCTTCCTGCCCGATCACCAGATACGTGCGAAGCAGGTTCCAATCCAGCCGGTCATTGAGAAAACGCCTGCCAATCCAGGGATTTGCGGAGGAAGTCATGTAGTAGCCACGCTAATAGTAAAGATAAGTTTTTGAAAATTGACTAATCCTTTCACGGAAGCGATAAAGCCCACAAGCGCCACAGAGCGCGACCGTCAGCCGCTTCGACACCTGCCCAAAACTATAAATACACAGGGTTCTTGCATGCACACCACCGCTCAGCCGCGTCGCGCCGCGGCCGCTGCCTTCATTGGCACGACCATCGAGTTCTACGATTTCTACATCTACGCCACCGCCGCCGCACTGGTGCTCGGGCAAGTGTTCTTTCCCAGCAGCGACCCGGTGACCAGCACCCTCGCCGCATTCGGCAGTTTCGCCGTCGGCTTCATCGCCCGCCCGATGGCCGGGATGGTGTTCGGGCATTTGGGCGATCGTCTGGGTCGCAAGAAAATGCTGTTGGTGACCATGGCGCTGATGGGCCTGGCCACCGCCGGCATCGGTCTGCTACCGAGCTACGCCAGCGTCGGCATCTGGGCGCCCATCGGACTGATCGTGTTGCGCCTGATTCAGGGCATTTCCGTCGGCGGCGAGTGGGGCGGGGCAGTGTTGATGGCCAGTGAGCACGCCCCGGCCAAGCGTAAAACCTTCTATGCCTCCTTTGCACAACTCGGCAGCCCGGCGGGTTTGCTGCTGGCGTTGATCGCGTTTCGACTGGTGACGTCGCTGTCACCGGAAGACTTCCTCGCCTGGGGCTGGCGTCTGCCGTTTCTCGCCAGCGGCGTGTTGATGATGGTCGGCCTGATGATCCGCTCCGGGGTGCATGAGTCGCCGGAATTCGCCAAGGTCAAGGACAACAACGAAACCGCGAAATACCCAGTGAAAGACGTAATCCATCAATGCTGGCGGCAGATCCTTTTTGCTGCCGCCGCCGTCACCATCGGCTCGGCCGGGTTCTTCTTCACCAACACCTTCATGATCACCTACGTCACCCAATATCAGGGCATCCCGCGCGCAACCATTCTCGACTGCCTGTTCCTGGTGACGGTCATTCAACTGCTCTCGCAACCGTTGTCGGCACTGCTCGCCGAGCGCATCGGCGAAGGCCGATTTCTGATGTTGGTGGCGTTGCTGTGCATGGGCACGCCGTACCCGATGTTCCTGCTGGTCGGCACTCAAAACATTCTGTTGATGACCCTCGGTATCGCCGTCGCGGTGGTGATTCTCTCGGCTTTGTACGCGGTGATCGCCGGGTACATGACCCAGGCCTTCCCGGTGCACCTGCGTTACTCGGGTATTTCCATCGCTTACCAGTTGAGTTGCGCAGTGGCCGGCGGCACCACGCCGCTGATCGGCACGCTGCTGGCCAGCAAGTTCTCCGGGCAGTGGCTGCCATTGGCGGTGTTCTTCACGCTGCTGTCGGCCCTGTCTCTGATCGGTGTCTGTGGCCTCGCACGTCTGCGGGCCAACCCGGTCGTCCTTCATACCAGCAAAGAGGTGTATTCGTGAGTAAGCCCGCCCACATTGACCCGATCGAATGGCAAGCCCGTTGCGAGCTCGCGGCGTTGTACCGATTGATCGCGCACTTTCGCATGACCGACCTTATCGACACCCACATCACCCTGCGGATTCCGGGGCCTGAGCATCATTTCCTGATCAACCGCTACGGGGTGATTTTCGACCGCATGCGTGCCTCCGATCTGGTGCGCATCGATCAGGACGGGCGCATCGTCGATCCTGAATACGCCGGGCATCGGGTCAACGCCGCCGGCTTCGTGATCCATTCGGCGATCCACATGGCGCGGCCGGATCTGAACTGCGTGATCCACACCCACACGGCCGCCGGCATGGCCGTCGCCGCGCAGAAACAAGGCCTGCTGCCGATCAGTCAGCACGCACTGAAGTTCTACGGAAAACTTGCTTACCACACCTACGAAGGCATCGCGCTGTCGCTGGATGAACGTGAGCGTTTGATCGCCGATCTCGGCCCGCACCGAGCGATGATCCTGCGCAACCACGGCCTGCTGGTCGGTGGTTCCGGCGTGGCCCAGGCATTCCAGGAAATCCACTTTCTGGAGCGCGCCTGCCAAGCCCAGGTGCAAGCGCTGGCCGGCGGTTGCGAGCTGCATTTCCCGTCGCCGGAAGTCTGCGCCCACACCGCCGAACAGTTCGACCGCGATGATCAGGACAACATCATCGACTTGGCCTGGGAGGCCGCACTGACCCTGATCGAATCCCAGCGCGAGTCCTATCTGTCATGAATACCGTTGCACTGATGTCCCGCGATACGCTGTTGCTCAAACAATTGCAGGAGGCCTTTGCCCGCCGTGCGCCGCAGCTTTCAGCGGTGCTGGCCGACGATCCCCGGGCGGCGAATGCGCAGATCGCGGCGTGCTGGTTTCCGCTGCCGGACAGCCTCGCCGCGTTGCCCAATCTGCAAGTGATTCACTCGGTCGCCGCCGGCATCGATCACCTGGAGCACGATCCGTCGTGCCCGGATCTGCCGGTGTGCAGGGTGGTTGATCCCGGCCATCGCCAAGGCATGACCGAGTATGTGCGCTGGGCGGTGATTCATTTTCATCGCGGCTTCGATCAAGTGCTGGAGCAACAGCGCCAACAGCATTGGGAGCGACCGCTGCAACGCCCGGCCCATGAGTTTCGGATCGGTGTGATGGGTCTCGGCTCGCTCGGCAGCGCGATCGCCCAAGACCTGGCGAGCGCCGGTTACGAGGTGCGTGGCTGGGCGCGCAGCAGCAAGGATTTGCCGGGCGTGCAGACCTTCGCCGGCAGCGATGGCTTCAACCCGTTCCTCGACGGCGTGGAGTTGCTGATCAATCTGTTGCCGCTCACCCACGAGACGCGCGGCATCCTCAATCGCGAGACGTTAGAACGGCTGGCCAACGGCGCGGCGCTGGTCAACGTCGGGCGCGGCGGGCACCTGAACATCGACGATCTGCAACAGGCACTGGCCCGTGGAAAACTGCGCGGTGCACTGCTGGATGTCTTCGAGCAGGAACCGCTGCCCGTCGAGCATTCGCTGTGGAAAACTCCGGGTGTAACCGTCACCCCGCACATGGCTTCGGCAGCTTCGCACGACTGCATCGCCGAACAGATCGCCGAGAACTTTCGCCGTTTGAACGTCGGCGAACCGCTGCTCAACAGCGCGGATCGCCTGCTCGGTTACTGATCCGCCAGGCAGGCCTGCAAGCGTTCGATGAACAGCGTTTCGGCGCGACTCATGCGCTGGTCGCGGTTCCACAGCAGATGAATGTCGACATCGGCAATCCCCTCGTGGGGCGGCAGGTGCCAGAGCAATCCGGCCTCGACGTCCGCCGCCACCACGTGCTCCGGCAAACAACCGATACCGAACCCGGCGATCACCAGTCGCCGCACTTCCTCAAGGCTTGGCGATGAGGCGACGATGCGTCCGCTGAAGCCTTGCTGATCACGAAAAATCGTCAGCGGCGAAAGCATCCCGCCAATCTGGTCGCTGGTGAAACTGACGAAGTTTTCCCGCTGCAAATCGCCTTCGCCGATGTCCTGTCGGCCAAACAGCGCGTGGTGTTTGCCACAGAAAAACGCATAGCGTTGACGCAGAAACAGACGCTGTTCCAGACGCGGTTGCGGGCGGCGATTGAGGCTCAGACCAAGGGTCGCGGTTTTCTCCTGAAGCGCGCTGACGATGTCCGAACTGCGCATCACATCGACCTCCAGATCCACCCGTGGATACTGCCGATGAAAGTCAGCGAGGAAGTCATCGAAGCGCTCGGAAAAGATCCGGCTGATGATCAGCAGTCGCACTTTGCCGATCACTTCGTCGGCCGGTTGCTCCAGCAGGCTGCTGACCTGGGACATCTGCCCGTAGATCTCGCCGGCCAGTTCGAAGATCTGCTCGCCGACTTCGGTGAGGGCAAAGCGCGGGCCGCGTCGGGCGATCAGCTGGCGACCCAGTTGCTCCTCCAGACGCTTGAGTGCCTGGCTCACCGCCGGTTGGGTCAGGTGCAGACGCGCGGCGGCGCGGCTGATGCTCAGCTCCTGGCCGATTACCCGGAAGGTACGCAGCAGGTTCCAGTCGAGGCGGTCGTTGAGCAGGCGCTGGACGTCGCGTTCGGCCATGGGATTTCTCGATTATAAGGTTGGGTAATACTCGGAATAATAAATAGAAAATTGACTAATCATAGCCCCGGGACGATAAATCACCCCACGACAGGTGCCGCCAGAGCGCCTTGGATTTACGTTTTCCTCCTGCCAAAAAAACAATCAAAGGAGCCCGACCCCATGAAGCCCCACGCTTCGAACCAGCCGCGCCGTGCGGCGGCCGCAGCCTTCATCGGCACCATGATCGAGTGGTATGACTTTTACATCTACGCCACCGCCGCCGCGCTGGTGTTCGGCGCGCTGTTCTTTCCCTCCGACGATCCGCTGTTCAGCACCATGGCGGCGTTCGGCACCTTCGCCGTGGGCTTCTTTGCCCGGCCGTTGGGCGGGATCATTTTCGGTCATATCGGCGACCGTATCGGTCGCAAGAAATCCCTGATCATCACACTGTTGATGATGGGCGTAGTGACGGTGTGCATCGGCCTGTTGCCGACCTACGCGCAGATCGGCGCAACCGCGCCGGTGTTGCTGATTCTGTTGCGCATCGTCCAGGGCATTGCCGTCGGTGGCGAGTGGGGCGGGGCGGTGTTGATGGCCGGCGAGCATGCGCCGAAGGGCCGGCGCAATTTCTTCGCCTCGTTCGCGCAACTGGGCAGTCCGGCGGGTTTGATCCTGTCACTGCTGGCCTTCAGTGCCGTGACCCGTTTGCCGGAAGAAGACCTGATGAGCTGGGGGTGGCGCCTGCCGTTCCTCGCCAGTGCGCTGTTGCTGCTGGTTGGCCTGGCGATTCGCCTGGGTGTGAATGAGTCGCCGGAGTTCCTCGCCAGCCGCGAGCAGGCCAGCAAGCAAATCAAGAAAGAACAGGCGCCGGTCATGGAAGTCCTGCGCACCGCATGGCGCCCACTGTTGCTGTGCATCGGCGCCAACACGCTGGGCATCGCCGGGGTGTATTTCACCAACACCTTCATGATCGCCTACACCACTCAGCAACTGGCACTGCCACGTTCGCTGATTCTCGAATGCCTGTTTTTCGTTGCGATCATCCAGTTCTGCATCCAGCCGCTGGCCGCGTGGACGGCGGAGAAGATCGGCGCGACACGTTTCCTGTGTCTGGTGTCGCTGCTGGCGATGGTCTCGCCGTACCCGATGTTCGTGCTGGTCAGTTCGGCCCAGGCGCCGCTGATCATCCTCGGCATCGCGCTGGCGGTGGTGTGCATGGCGTCGTTCTACGCAGTGATCGCCGGGTACGTCAGCGGCATGTTCGAGACTCGCGTGCGCTACACCGCGATCTCGCTGGCCTATCAGATTTGCGGCGCGGTGGCCGGTGGGTTGACGCCACTGATCGGCACGATGCTCGCGCACAAGTTCACCGGGCAGTGGTGGCCGATGGCGGTGTTCTACAGCCTGATCGCCGGCATTTCGCTGATCTGTGTGCTGTCCCTCGCCCGGCGTCACGCCAGCGCCCGTCGCGCGGAACTGGCCCGTGCCTGACCCGGAATTTCAGGAGAACCTCATGTTGAAAATCAATGGCGAACGCCTGTGGGCGAGCCTGATGGCCATGGCCGAAATCGGTGCGACAGCCCGCGGCGGCAGCTGCCGTCTGGCATTGAGCGACGAAGACAAGGCCGGTCGCGAACTGTTCGCCCGCTGGTGCCGCGAAGCCGGCATGACCCTGAGCGTGGATGCCATCGGCAACCTGTTCGCCCGTCGCGCCGGCACCGATCCGGACGCCGCGCCGGTGATGATGGGCAGCCACCTCGACACCCAGCCCGAAGGCGGGCGTTTCGACGGCGTCTACGGCGTACTCGCCGGTCTGGAAGTGGTACGTTGCCTCAACGACCAGAACATCCAGACCCGCAAACCGCTGGAAGTGGCGGTGTGGACCAACGAAGAAGGTGCGCGCTTCACCCCGGCCATGTTCGGCTCGGCGGTGTTCACCGGGATCATGGATTTGGACGCTGCGCTGGCGGTACGTGATGTCGATGGCATCAGCGTTGCCGAAGCGTTGCAGCGTAGCGGTTACGCCGGTGAACGTCCGTTGGGCGGCGCGGTGGATGCGTATTTTGAGGCGCACATCGAGCAAGGCCCGATCCTTGAAGACAACGCCAAAAGCATCGGCGTGGTCACGGGTGGTCAGGCGATCCGCTGGCTCGATGTGCGTGTCGAAGGCATGGCCGCTCACGCCGGCACCACGCCGATGCCGCTGCGCAAAGATGCGCTGTACGGCGTGGCGCGGATGATTCAGGCGATTGAAGGCTTGGCCACGGATTTTGCCCCCGAAGGCCTGACCACGGTCGGCGAGTTGAGTATCAACAAGTCCTCGCGCAATACCATTCCGGGGCTGGTGAATTTCACCGTCGATCTGCGTCATCACCGTGACGAAGCGATTGCCGCGATGGAACAACAAGTCCGCGCCCGGTTGCAGGCGATTGCCGATGGCCGGGGCTTGAACCTGACGATCACCCCGCACTGGATCAGCCCGGCCACGCCGTTCGACGCCGAATGCGTGGCAGCCGTGCAAGAAGCGGTGGATGCGCTGGGCTACGCTCAGCAGTCGATTGTCAGCGGCGCCGGGCATGACGCGATTCATCTCGCACGCTACTGCCCGACGGCGATGGTGTTCATCCCGTGCGTCGGCGGCTTGAGTCACAACGAAGCCGAGGACGTGTTGCCCGAAGATGTGAAGCAGGGCACCGACGTATTGCTCAACGCCGTGCTGGCCCGCGCCGGTCTAATCGAACAGGGAGTCTGAATCATGCGCAGTTTTTTCCATGCCGAACAATTGCTCCACCATCCACGCAGCTATTACTCGCGCGGGCAGATGCGTACGCCGCAGGAAGTCCCCGAGCGTGCGCAGCGTCTGGTGCAGGCCGCCCACGGTTTGGGCTTCAGTGTCGAGCAACCCGCCGATGCCGGTCTCGCGCCGCTGCTGGCGGTGCATGGCGCACCGTATCTCACGTTCCTTCAGGAAGCGCACGCACGCTGGAAAGAAATCCCCGAAGACTGGGGCGACGAGGTGATGTCGAACATCTTCGTCCGCGAACCCAACGCCTTGCGCGGCATCCTCGCCCAGGCGGCACGGTATCTGGCGGACGGCAGTTGCCCGGTGGGCGAGCAGACCTGGCGCTCGGCCTACTGGTCGGCGCAAAGCGCAGTGGCTGGGGCTCAGGCCTTGATCGATGGCGAGCCGGCGGCGTACGCGCTGTGCCGTCCGCCGGGGCATCACGCCCGGGCCGAAGCGGCGGGCGGTTTCTGCTACGTCAACAACGCGGCGGTGGCGGCGCAGGTGCTGCGGGACAAGTTTGAAAAAGTCGCCGTGCTCGACACCGACATGCACCACGGTCAAGGCATCCAGGAGATTTTCTACGACCGTGATGATGTGCTTTACGTCTCGGTGCATGGCGATCCGACCAACTTCTATCCGGGCGTCGCCGGGTTCGCCGACGAACGTGGCAGCGGCGCGGGGGAGGGCTTCAACCTCAACCTGCCGATGGCTCATGGATCAAGCGAAGCGGATTTCCTCGGGCAACTGGAAGTCGCATTGAACGCGGTACGCGAGTTCGGCGCCGAGGTGCTGGTGCTGTCGCTGGGCTTCGATATCTATGAGCTGGACCCGCAAAGCAAAGTCGCCGTGACCCGTGAAGGCTTTGCGGTACTGGGCGAGCGGATCCGCAGCCTGGGCCTGCCATGCCTGATCGTGCAGGAGGGCGGTTATCACCTGGAAAGTCTCGAAGACAATGCCCGAGCGTTTTTCGTGAATGCAGAGGTGTGGCAGATCTGAAATTGATGTGATCCGACGGCCGCCATCGCTGGCAAGCCAGCTCCCACAGTACTGTGGTTGACTGCGGAATTTGCGGCCACGCCAAACCCTGTGGGAGCTGGCTTGCCAGCGATGAACGATAACGCAATCCACCTGCTGGAACACAAGCGCCCTACGGTGCTTGCCATCGCCCTGACGTTAACGTAAACATTGGCGTCAGGGCGCTGATGTAAAAAAGCGCAAAGCGGACCGCTCCGGAGCGCTTGATGACTCTTATAAAAACAACCGATCCCAAGTCTCACCACGAAGCCCGGCTGGCCCGGGAAAAACTCCATCTCGAAGGGCAAGTCCCGGATGGCGTGTTGCGTGCGGAGATCGATGCTTCGTGGCGGCGCAGCCTGAGCCACGGCGTGCATTTCAATGGCAAGCATGAGCTGGCGCTGGAATCGGGCGCGAGCCTCGATGTGCTGCTGGCGAGCAATCGCCTGCTGATCGATGCGGCGATACCGGCCATCGATTACCTCGCCGAGCGCCAAGGCAAGGAAGGCCTGATCATCCTCGCCAATTCCGACGCCACCATTCTTGCGGTCGAGGGACGTGCCGACCGGCTCAAGGGCAGCGGCCTGCAGGACATCACCCTCGGCGCCTGCTGGAGCGAAGCCGCCCGTGGCACCAACGCCCTCGGCACGGCACTGGTCGAAGCGCGGCCCACCCTGATCGATTGCGGCGAACATTACCTCGACCGCCTCACCGATTTTTCCTGCACCTCGGTGCCGATCCATTGCCCTCAGGGCGAGATTCTTGGTGTCCTCGACCTGACCCGCGAAGGTCCCCTCGGCCGCGTTCACGACAGCACCGCGCTGCTGAGCATGGCGGTCAGCCAGATCGAGAGCCGGGTGTTCAACAACAGTTTTCCCGATCAGATCGTCCTCGCCTTCCACAGTCGCCGGCAGTATCTTGAATCGCCGTGGCAAGGGCTGCTGGCGGTGAGTCTCGGCGGACAGATTCTGGCGGTCAGCGCCCAGGCCTGCCAGTTGCTGCGGGCCGAGCGTTCGGCGCTGGTCGGGCGGCGTTGCGAAGAGTTTCTCGGGGTCGATGGCGTGCAATTGCTGACCCGCCTGCAACAAGGCGGCGTCGGTAGTGTGCAAACCGCCAAGGGCGAATTTTTCTACAAGACCCTGCGGGCCCCGGCGCGCTCGGTCAACCTGGGCGGCCCACCGCGCAGCGTGGCGAAAACCGCCACGGCGCAACCGGATCTGGAAGCACTGGCCGGCAACAACACCCGCTACGCCCGCGCCTTGCGCATGGCTCGCCAAGGTCTCGCCAATGAGTTGCCGGTGCTGTTGCTCGGCGAAACCGGCACCGGTAAAGAAGTGATCGCCCGCGCGTTGCACCTGGCCGGTAGCCGCAGCGACAAACCTTTTGTGGCTGTGAACTGCGCGGCGATTCCCGAAGGCCTGATCGAGTCGGAACTGTTCGGCTACCGCGAAGGCGCCTTCACCGGATCGCGCCGTGGCGGCATGATCGGGCGCTTGCAACAGGCCCACGGCGGCACACTGTTCCTCGATGAAATCGGCGACATGCCGCTGGCCTTGCAGGCGCGTTTACTGCGGGTTTTGCAGGACCGCAAAGTCGCGCCGCTGGGTGCCGGGGAAGAACAGGACATCGACGTCGCACTGATCTGCGCCACCCACCGCGACCTCAAGCGTCAGGTCGAAGACAAGCAATTTCGCGAGGATCTGTTCTATCGGGTCAACGGCATCAGCGTGATGCTCCCGGCCCTGCGCGAGCGTGATGATTTCAGCGCGCTGGTCACCCGGCTGCTGGGCAAACTCGACGCACCGAACGCCGTGCTGCACGACGACCTCAATCGCCTGCTCGGCGCTTATCACTGGCCGGGCAACATCCGCCAACTGGAAATGGTGCTGCGCACCGCGCTGGCGATGCGCGAGCCGGGGGAAACCGTGCTGACCCTCGATCACCTGCCCGACAGCATGCTCGACGAACTCTCCGCTACCGAGAAACCCCAGACCGGCAGCATTCGCGAGAACGAACTGGAGATGATCCGCCAGTCCCTCGACACCCATCAGGGCAACGTCTCGGCCGCGGCCGACGCCCTCGGCATCAGCCGCGCGACCCTGTACCGCAAACTCAAACAGTTGCGCTCGTGATGCAGCGCCTGTTCGTGCGGCTGATCGACAGCCAGAACCCCGCCGCACTGCAAGCGGCGTTGCGCTGGCTGTACGGTTTCGTGCGGCCGCAGCGGCTGGCGATTGCCGGCCTGCTTGGTCTGTCGGTGTGCGCATCGTCGCTGGTGCTGGTGCAGCCGTGGCTGGTCAAGCTGCTGATCGACGACGGGCTGCTGGCGCGCAACTTTCCGATGCTGGTACTGATCGCGGTGTTGATGATCATCGCGGGACTGCTCGGCACCGCGTTGTCGGGGATCAATCGCTATCTGCACACGCGCCTGTCCGGGCGGATTCTGTTTGCCCTGCGTGATGACCTTTACCGGCATTTGCAGAAACTGTCGCCGAGCTTCTACGGCCAGCGGCGGATCGGCGATCTGATGTCGCGGCTCGACGGCGATGTGGCCGAGATTCAGCGATTTGCCGTGGACTCGTTGTTCTCGGCGGTGTCGAGTGTGATCGGCCTGGTGGTGGCGATCGCGATGCTGTTCACGTTGTCCTGGAAACTGTCATTGCTGGCGCTGGTGCTGATCCCGCTCGACGTGCTGTGGCTACGCTGGATGCGGCGCAAGGTCGAGCGCGATGTGCGGCAGTTGCGCGAGCGTTCGGCGGACATGTCGTCGTTCATGGTCGAGACCCTGCCGGTGATGAAATTCATCCAGTCCGCCGGCCAGCAGCAGCGTGAAGCGCAGCGTCTGGAAAGCCTCGGGCAGGGCTACATGAACCAGTTGCTGCGCCTGCAAGTCACCGAGTTTTTCACTCAGGCCATGCCCGGTACGTTGACCTCGCTGTCCCGTGCCTGCGCTTTTTTAATTGGCGGTTATTGGGTGGTGCAGGGCACCTGGCAACTCGGTGCGCTGATCGCGTTTTCCACTTATCTGGGGATGGCGGTCGGGCCGGTGCAAAGTTTGTTGGGGTTGTACGTGGCGATCCAGCGCATGACCGTCAGCCTCGGTCGGGTCATGGAGTTGCGCGGCGAAGAACCCACGGTGTTTTCACCAGCCGCGCCGAAGCCGTTTCCGTCTTCGGGCGAGCTGCGTTTCGACGCGGTGCACTTCAGTCATCCGGGTCGTCCGAGTACGTTGAACGGTATTGAGGCGACGATTCCCTACGGTTTGAAAGTCGCCTTGAGCGGCGGCTCCGGTGTCGGCAAATCGACGCTGATCGATCTGCTGCAACGGCATCACGATCCGCAGGCCGGGCGGGTGCTGCTCGGCGAAGTGGATCTGCGTGAACTGGAGTTGTTCGAACTGCGCCGACGCATCGCCGTGGTCAGTCAGGACATCGTGCTGTTTCGCGGCAGCCTCGCCGACAACCTGGCTTACGCGGTGCCAGACGCCAGCCGCGAAGCCATCGCCGAAGTCGCACGGCTGGCGCAACTCGACAGTCTGATCGCGTCGTTGCCCGAAGGCCTCGACAGCCCGTTGGGCGAGCGCGGTCAGCAATTGTCCGGCGGGCAGAAACAGCGGATCGCGATCGCCCGGGCGCTGTTGCAGGACCCTCTGATTCTGGTGCTCGACGAGGCCACGTCGGCAGTGGACGAAACCACCGAGCGCGAGGTGATCGAAGCCATCGACCGGTTGTTTGCCGGACGCACGCGGATTCTGATCAGCCATCGTCCGTCGACCCTGGCCGATGCCGATCTGCGCTTCGAATTGCTCGACGGTGTGCTTATTTCTAAAACGGTGCTGCATGAAGTCTGAGTTGCGGATTGGTGTGGTCGACAGTGGGCACTCGGCGGCGCAACGGGTGCAGGTGATTACCGGGCGGCGATTCTCGTTGCTGGAGGATGGTCTGGCTGAATCCGATTTGCGCGACGATCCCCTCGGGCATGGCAGCGCGGTGATCGAAGCGATCAGTCGTCGGGCACCGGCCGCACAGATTTGCGTGGCCCAAGTGTTCGATCAGCGCGGCGTTACCAGCGCCTTGCAGATCGCCTCAGCCATCGACTGGCTGGTGGCGCAGGACGTGCGGCTGATCAATCTGAGCCTCGGCCTGCGCCAGGATCGCAGCCTGTTGCGCGAGGCCTGCGCGGCTGCGGTGGCCCAAGGAGTGTTGCTGTGTGCATCGAGCCCGGCGCAGGGCGCCGCGGTGTTTCCGGCGAGTTATCCGCAGGTACTGCGGGTGACCGGCGATGCCCGTTGCACCGATGAGCAATGGTCATGGCTCGACAGTGCGCAGGCGGATTTTGCCGCGTGTGTGCGGGGCACTTATCCGGGGCAGTCCGGGGCCAGTCTGGGGTGTGCAGCGTTGAGCGGGCATATCGCCGGCTATCTGCTGGAGCATCCGCAGGCGAGCAATGCCGAAGTTATCGACTGGCTGAAACAGCACGCTCGTTATCGCGGCCCTGAACGGCGTTTCGGCCCATGACTTCGATCCTGATTCTCGGTGCCGGACCGGCCGGTGCGGCGGTCGCACTGGGGCTGCGACGACTGGGTTACGCCGTGACGCTGGTTAGCGAATGGCGGCGGTTTGCGGCGCTCGAAGGCGTATCGCAACGGGTGCTGGAGGCGTTGCGTGGGGCCGGGTTGAATCACGGGGTGGCGAACGCCACGTTGCCGTCCCAGCGACAGGTTGCATGGAACGGTCAGCAGCATGCGCAGAACATCGAGTTTCTGCTGGATCGTCCGACCTTTGATCGCGGCTTGCGTGAAGACTTGCGGGTGGCCGGGGTCGAGGTGATTGAAGGGCGAGTCCTGAATGTTCATTCTTCGGCTGAGGGGCATCGGGTTGAACTCGATGGCGGTCAGACGCTGACGGCGGATTTTTTGGTCGAGGCCCGGGGGCGACAGGCACCGGCGTCCGGCAAAGGTCTGCGCGGGCCGGAGACGGTCAGCCTGCTCAATCGCTGGCAAGGCGCGCCGGGTGTGACCGCCAGCGCCGTGGAAAGCCTTGAAGACGGTTGGGCGTGGATGGCCCGACGGGACGATGGCCAATGTTATTGGCAATGGACGGTGGATGTGGCCAGCTCCCAATTGCCGGGCAAGGCGCAGTTGCTCGATTACTGCCGCGCGCGGCGTCAGGCCTCGGAATTTGCTCAAGCCTTCTTTGCCGGCGGGCAGGAATTGGAGTTGCAACTGCATGCTCGCAGCAGCACCGCGATTCTTGCGCCACAGGTCTGCGGTGATAACTGGATTCGCGTCGGCGATGCGGCGATGGCGGTGGACCCGCTGTCCGGCAACGGGATTTTTCAGTCGCTGTCCTCGGCGTTGCAGGCGCCGGTGGTGATCAACACTTTCTTGCGTAAACCTGAGCGGGCGGCGTTGGCGCAACGTTTTCACCGGCAGCGTGTGGAGCAGTTGTTCCTGCGTTTTGCGCGGATCGGTCGGGACTTCTATGCCGATGAACAGCGCTGGCTCGATCGGCCGTTCTGGCAGGCGCGGCGGCATTGGCCCGATGCTGAAGTGGCCCATGCGGCGGCGGATTTTGCCGCGTTGCGGATCGAGCGGATGCCGGTGTTGCGTGACGGGTTTGTCGATGAAGCCGAGGTGGTGATCACGGCGGATCAGCCGCTGGGGATCTGGCATGTGCAAGGTGTCGAGCTGGCTCCGCTGGTGCGGCGGCTGCGCGATGAGCCGGCGGATCAGGTGTTGGCGGGATTGACGCTTGAGCAGGGGCGAGCCGTTCGCGGGTGGCTGTTGGCTCAGGGTTTCAAACCCTGAGCCGCAAGCGCAGTCATTACAACTTGATCAACACCGACTTCAGCTCGGTGTAATGCTCAATCGCCGCATACCCCATCTCGCGCCCGACCCCGGACATCTTGTAGCCGCCAAACGGCAATGCCGGGTCCAGCGCGCTGTGACAGTTGACCCACACCGACCCTGACTTGATCCGTGGAATCATCCGGTGCACCGCTGCCAGATCGTTCGACCAGATGCTGGCGCCCAACCCGTAAGGGCTGTCATTGGCCATGCGCAGCGCATCGGCCTCGTCATCGAACGGAATCGCCACCAGCACCGGCCCGAAGATCTCTTCCTGAACCAGTGAATGCCGCTGATCGACATCGACAATCACCGTCGGCTTGACGAAGAACCCCGGCCCGAACTGCTCGCCACCGCAGGCGATGGTCGCGCCGCTTTCCCGGCCCATTTCGATGTAGTTGTAGACCCGCTCCTGCTGACGCGCGGAAATCAGCGGGCCCATATCGATGCTCGGGTCGAGACCGTTGCCGAGTTTCATCGCATTGGCGATGTCGCTGATGTCGGCCACCACATTGTCGAAATGCTTGCGCTGCACATACAGCCGCGAACCGGCACAGCAGACCTGGCCCTGGTTGAAGAAAATCGCACTGGCAGCTCCCGCCGCAGCGGTTTTCAAATCGGCGTCGGCCATGACGATGGTCGGTGATTTGCCGCCCAGCTCCAGGGTGACCCGGGTCATTGAGTCCATGGCGATCTTGCCGATTTGCTTGCCCACGGCGGTGGAGCCGGTGAAGGTCAGTTTGTCGACCAGCGGGTTGTGAGTCAGGGCGGATCCGGCGGTGATGCCGGTGCCGGTGACGACGTTGAACACGCCTTCCGGGTAACCCGCCTCCAGCACCAGCTCCGCCAGTTTCAGCGCGGTCAGCGGGGTTTCGTCGGCCGGTTTGAGCACCACGGTGCAACCGGTGGCCAGCGCCGGGCCGAGCTTCCAGCAGGCCAGCAGCAACGGGAAGTTCCAGGCGACGATGGCGCCGACCACGCCTACCGCTTCGCGGCGAATGAAACTATGGAACTGATCGCCGGGCATCAGCGGCAACGAAACGTCGACGCTGGAACCTTCGATCTTGGTCGCCCAGCCGGCCATGTAGCGCAGGAAGTCGATGGCCAGTTGCACGTCCATCACCTGCGCCACCGCCGCGCTCTTGCCGTTGTTCAGGCATTCCAGTTGCGCCAGCAGCTCGGCGTCGCGCTGCATCAGGTCAGCGAGTTTCCACAGCAGGTTCTGCCGTTCGCGCGGACGGGTGCGGCTCCAGGCCGAACCATCGAAGGCTTGCCGGGCGGCGAGCACCGCGCGATCGACATCTTCCGGCGTGGCGCGCGGTACCACGCACAGCACCTCACCGGTGGCCGGGTTGTGCAGCGGCATGGTCTGGCCGTCGGTGGCTTCGACCCAGTCGCCGCCGATCAGCATGCGTGGCGGGCGCTGGATGAAGGCCGAAGTGGCAGGGAGCAGATAGGGCAGGGGCATGGCGAAACCTCTTGTTGTTCGATGGGATCGAGAGGGGCTTTCGCAATGGTTGTGCCAAATGCTCGAAGGTGGCGCACAGCCCGGTTGTACGGGCGGAAGGAGGAAGAGTTTGAGTGGCAATGAGGGTGAATTTGTCTCAAAACGCGACACCCGTTGAGATGCAGGATACGCGTCCTACAAAGCCAACGCCGCTGTGACGGGGCTTGAGCAAAATCGGGCCGTTTCAGGTGTAGGAAAAGCCGCGCGTCTGACAGTTTTTACTGACTGGTGGAGGCATGAAGTACGAGCTAAGTTGCCTGGTGTATAGGGTTTTCCTGCCATGGATTTGGCGGGTCAGTGTCTTCACAGGGATGTCGATGAACAACTTAACCATTCGATGGCTAACCAATTTTACGATGGGCGTGGGGACTGGATTCTGGTGACAGGGATTGCGGCGCTGTTGATTGGCGACTTGACCGATGTCGATACGATTCGGGCAGGTGCGTGGATGGCTTCAACCAGTTTTTTCGTAATCGTTACCTCATTCGGTGTTGCCATGATGGAGGGGAAATGATGGCGGCTTTAATTGTGGGGCTGTGGTGTATGGGCGTCAGTATGCTGCTCATGTATGCGTATCACCGGGATCGTCGAATTCAAGCGGCCCAGCGTGATTCCGCGGCATTGGCAGCCAAGGCCGGCGTCCACTGTGAATGCTCGATGGTTTGCAACCATTGTGGGCGTTACAAGGTTCACCCGGACAATTCCGTTCGCTAGGCGCGGGTAATCAAGCCAGTACAAGAGCCCCGTCATTGGCGGGGCTTGTTTTCGTGTGGGTTCGGCAGGCGTCACTCTCCTGGAGGTTTTTCATGGGGGATGCTGTCAGCTCCGGGTCATCTGTCGCGCGACGCAATGTCGCTGACGCCGCAACAACTATGCTTGTCTCAGACTGCAACAGCTGTCGCGAAATTGGACGCCGGCAAGCACCGCCGGCACCGCCACTTCGCCTTGATCTTCACGTAACTGCTTGATTGAAAAGCTTATCGGCAAGCTGGCACGCTCCGTGTATTGCTCACAGCAGACGTTTCGCTTGCCTCCGTTCGTGCATCGCCACGAACGGCAGAAACCATAAAAACGATAAGCCACAACAATAAGAAAGCACCGTGCGAGGTTCGACGTTGATGAAGAGAAAACTCCGATCAGGCATGAGCGCCAGCCTGCTGGCCGTGGCCGCTTGCGTGGCCCTGCATTCGCCGTACAGCCTGGCAGCCCGCGATGCCCAGACCATCCTCAAGGAAACCTGCCAGGGCTGTCACACCCCTGAAGCCGGCGACCAGTTGAGCCGCATCAGCCACCAGCGCAAGACCCCGGAAGGCTGGTTGATGAGCATCGCCCGGATGCAGACCATGCACGGTTTGCAGATCAGCGATGACGACCGTCGCACGCTGGTCAAATACCTCGCCGACACCCAAGGCCTGGCGCCCAGCGAAACCGATGGCGTGCGTTACGCGCTGGAGCGGCGGTTGAACACCGTCGAGCAGTTCGACGAGAAAACCGCGCAGATGTGCGGACGCTGCCACTCCGGTGCGCGGATCGCCCTGCAACGGCGTCCGGCTCAGGAATGGGAACGTCTGGTGAATTTCCACCTCGGTCAATGGCCGTCGCTGGAATATCAGGCCATGTCCCGCGATCGTGACTGGTTCGATATTGCCCGCAAGGAAATGGTCCCGCTGCTGGCCAAGCGTTATCCGCTGGATAACCCGGCGTGGCAGTCCTGGATCAAAACCGCACCGAAAGCCGAAGCTTTGGTCGGCGACTGGAGTTTCAGCGGTCACTTGCCAGGCAAGGGTGAACTGGCCGGCACCATGAGCGTCACCGCCGATGGCAGTGACACCTTCAAGGTCGTCGTCAAAGGTCAGTACGCCGACGGCAGCCCGTTCAACGGCGACGGCAGCGCGATCCTCTACAGCGGCTACGAATGGCGCGGCAACGTGACCGTCGATGGCGTGACCATGCGTCAGGTGTTCGCCGCACAAGGCAACGCCATGCAGGGCCGGATGTTCGAGGCCGAGCACGATGAGCGCGGTCTGGACTTTGTCGCCGCCAAACAGGGTTCGCAGCGCTTGCTGGCGGTGCAGCCAGGTTATGTGAAGGCCGGCGGCGAAACCGAAGTGACCCTGATCGGCAGCGGTCTGAGCGGCAAGCCGAACTTCGGCAAAGGCGTGGACGTGGTCGAAGTGGTCGAGCAGAACGCCGACCGAATCAAGGTCAAAGTCAAAGCGGCAGTCAATGCCCAGCCGGGTCTGCGCGCGGTCAGCGTCGGCAGCCTGAAAGGCCCGAGCCTGTCTGTGTACAGCAAGATTGCCTCGGTCAAAGTGGTGCCGGAGTTCTCGGTGGCACGGATCGGCGAGGGCGGCGGTTCGACGCCGAAAGTCCAGGGCCGTTTCGACGCCGAAGCCTGGGGCAAGGGTGCCGACGGCAAGCCGTATCGTATCGGCGTGTTCCCGGCGCAATGGAAAGTCGAAGCCTTCGACGAGCGCGCCAAAGAGGACGAGGACGTCAAATTCGCCGGCACCATGCAGGCTGACGCGGGCGTTTTCACCCCGGGCGATGCCGGGCCGAATCCGGCACGCAAGATGTCCACCAACAATGCCGGCAACCTCAAGGTGATCGCCGCCGTCGACGACGCGGGGAAATCCCTGACCGGCGAAGGCCACCTGATCGTCACCGTGCAACGCTGGAACAATCCACCCATTCCTTGAGTTGTCCTGGGCCACCGCGATTCAGACACTTTTCGGAATGACCGCAAGTCCCGCCAGGCGGGGCTTGCACAGGAGGTTTGCAATGGGCGCTATCTTGAATCTGGTCGAACGTAATCTGCACGAAGTGCACGTCGACGCCGACCGCATGCTGTTCCACATCCCCAGCAGTTCGCTGTTTGCCAGCGATGAACTGACCGGCACCATCATCGATGCATTGCGCGGCCCCGGCTGCTCCTCGGAAGACCTGATCCAGCGCCTCGGCGCGCGGTTCAACGGCGAGGAAATCAACGAGACCCTGCGCGAGCTGATTTCGCTGGAACTGGTCAGCGACGGCTCGCCGCTGACGCCGGACATCGCGGTCAAACGCGTCGAGCGCACCGCGATCAACACCGTGGTGCTCAACGTCAACACCGGCTGCAACCTGAGCTGCACCTACTGCTACAAGGAAGACCTCGACAAGCCGTCCGCCGGCAAGAAGATGGACGTCGAAACCGCCATCGCGTCAGTGGAAATGCTGCTGCGTGAGTCCCCCAACGAAGAACGTTTCACCGTGGTGTTTTTCGGCGGTGAGCCGCTGAGCAACCGCAAGCTGATCGAGTACATGGTCGATTACTGTGAGAAGCGTTTTGCCGAGGCCGGCAAGTTCGTCGAATTCGTGATGACCACCAATGCCACGCTGCTCACCGAAGACACCGTGGACTACCTGAATGCCCACCGCTTCGGCTTGTCAGTGAGCATCGACGGACCGAAAACCGTGCACGACCGCAATCGCATCACAGTGGGCGGGCAGGGCACCTATGACGTGGTGCGGCGCAAGGCCGAAATGTTGCTGTCGCGTTACAACAGCCGTCCGGTCGGCGCACGGGTGACCCTGACTACCGGCGTCACCGACGTTGAAACCATTTGGGATCACCTGTTCAACGAGTTGGGGTTTGCCGAGGTCGGATTTGCTCCGGTGACGTCCGGTGATATCAGCAGCTTCAACCTGACCACTGACGAATTGATCGAAGTGTTCGCCAGCATGAAACGCCTCGGCCGGCGTTATCTGGAGGCTGCGCTGGAGCACCGCAATATCGGTTTCTCCAACCTGCATCAGTTGATCACCGACATCCACGAAGGCCACAAAAAAGCCCTGCCGTGCGGTGCCGGATTGAAGATGCTGGCGGTCGATCACAAGGGCGAACTGAACCTGTGCCATCGCTTCACCGGCTCGTCGCTGCCGACCTTCGGCAACGTCCACAGTGGCGTTAAACAGGTTGAACTGAACGACTTTCTGTCCCAGCGCCTGGATCGCACCAACACCGGTTGCCATGACTGTCAGATCCGCAACCTGTGTTCCGGCGGCTGCTACCACGAGAGCTATGCCCGCTACGGCGATCCGGCCCACCCGACTTATCACTACTGCGAACTGATGCGTGACTGGGTCGACTTCGGCATCGAGGTCTACACCCGGATCATGGCCAACAACCCTGCGTTCATCAGCAGCTACATCACTCCGCGCAAGGCTCACTGATATGAAACATCTCAAGGCAATCAATAACAAAGCATTGAAGCTGGATCAGGCCGCGGACGAGAACCGCATCGAAGAAGTGGTGGCGATGAGCTCCGTCGCGGGCTGTGCCTCGACCACCGACCCGGGTTGGGAAATCGATGCGTTCGGCGGGGTGTCGTCGCTGTGCCAGCCGATGGAAGCTGACCTGTATGGCTGCTCCGATCCGTGCTGGTGGCCGGCCCAGGTGCCGGACATGATGAGCACCTACCCGGACTGGAACAAGGATGCCCAGGCGTCCAACGACAACTGGCGCAACCTCGGCACTGTCTTCCCGAAAGACAAGTGATCCATAAGAAGAAGGATTCCAGCATGCACAACATCAAAGCCTGCGGCCTTGCCGCACTCGCGGTTCTGAGCGCCTGTTCGCTCCCGGTTCTGGCCGATGAAAACACCGCGCTGCAAGACGGTCACGAGTACATGTTGACCACCAACTACCCGAACAACCTGCACGTCATCGACCTGGCGACCGACAGCCTGTACAAGACCTGCAAGATGCCCGATGCCTTTGGCCCCGGCACTGTGCAGCTTTCGCCGGATCGCAAGACCGCGTACGTGCTGAACAACCATTACGCCGATGTCTACGGTGTTGAACTGGACAGTTGCAAGCAGGTGTTCCACGCCAGCATTACCCAGCAGCCGGGGGAGAAAGCGCGGTCGATGTTCGCCTTCACCGTCAGCCATGACGGCAAGGAGCTGTACACCATCGCCAACCCGACCCAGATGCTCAACGACCGCTACGAGGTCAAACAACCGCGTCTGGACGTCTACGCCACCGACGCCGGGATGGACGCCAAACCGGTGCGCAGCTTCCCGGCGCCACGGCAGTTGACGATCATGCAGAGCGGCGATGACGGCACGCTCTATGTGGCTGGCGCTGATGTTTACAAGGTCGATGTGAAGAGCGGCAAGTTCGACGTGCTGATCCCCAGTCGCCACTGGAAACGTCCGAACTACAGCGCGCCGGACGTGCTTTACGTGTGGAATCAGCAGACTTACCGCCACGACTTTTCGCTGCTGTACACCGCCGCCAAGTTTAAGGACAAGAAACAGGATCCGGCCACCGCTGAATATTTGTACGGCTTGTTCAGCGTCGATCTGAAAACCGGCAAGACCGAGACCACCGATTTCGGCCCGCTGACCGAGATCTACTTCAGCGGCATGCGCTCGCCGAAGGATCCGAACCTGATGTTCGGCGTGCTCAATCGTCTGGCCAAGTACGACATCAAGCAGAAAAAGCTGATTCAGGCGGCGACACTGGATCATTCCTACTACTGCATTTCGTTCAACAAGGACGGGAGCAGGATCTATCTGGCCGGGACGTTCAACGACGTGGCGATCTTTGATGCCGAGACCATGAAACAGACTGGCAGCATCAAGTTGCCGGGTGGGGATATGGCGATTACTACGGCGCAGATTTTTGTTCGGTAATTAGCGGCGTCAGGGATGATGCCTTCGCGGGCTTGCCCGCGAAGAGGCCTTCAAAAACTCTGGAAAATCAGGCCCCGGGCACCGGGCAGCTCATGTCACCCTCCTCACACTTCAAGTATTGCTTGAGCGCCTCGGTTCGCGTCTTTGTCACCGAGGCGATGCAATTGTTGTAGATCAACGGATAAACACTCCCGCCTGCCACCCCGGATGCCGAAAACTTGCACTCGGCATCGCGAAACCCGATCCAGGCCCGCTGCGCGCTCACCAGCAGTTTTTTGCCATCAGGGTTGTCCTTCAACCGGGCGGTAATCTGCTGATAAACCGAGTTCAACTCCTTGTCCGCCGCCTTGTTTTCCTGCGCGGCGCACTGATTCATCGTCGCCTGATCGCTGGCATTGGCGCAGTCCACGGCGGCGTGGACGACGGAAGTGAAAAGAAAGGGTGTCAGGGCCAGAAGCAGGCGTGGGGACATGAGTCATCTCGCTTTGATGAATGAACGTGCCGGGCAGTTTAGCGACTTCGTGGCGCTAACAAGGTGTGCGATGTCTGGATGCGTTGAGCAACCGTTCGGCAGTCGCCGCAATTTCCTCTCCGTCATGCAGTTTTTCCAGCCATCCGAACGGGATTCCCTGCACGCCGTAATGGGCTCCGGCCAACTGACCGACAATGGCGGCCGTGGTGTCTGCGTCATCGCCCAAGTTGGCCGCTTGCAGGACGGCGGCGGCAAAGCTGTTGGTGTGCTGGAAGCACCATAACGCCGCTTCCAGGGATTCGACGCAGTAGCCGCTGCCGCGGATTTCGCGCTCGGTCTTGTGCAGGTAGTTACCCCGGGCAATCGCCGCCACCTTGGGCTGGTGGAAGGATGTTTGGGGCAGAGTGCGCAGTTGCGCTTTCGATGCGCCTTCCAGGGCCTTGCAGAGCAGTTCGGCAAACAGTTGGCAACATTCGATGGCCTCGGGCGCCGCGTGGGTGGTGCGTGAACTGTCAGCGGCGAATCGCCTGATTTGCCGGGCATCGGGGAAATAGAACAGAACCACAGGCACCAGTCGCATCAACGAGCCATTGCCGGCACTGTGCGGGTCAGTAGAGCCGGCAAACGGCTCTCCGGTTTGTTGATAGCGATCCAGAGCCTGACTCACGGTCATGCCGATATCGAAGCATTCGCCAGTCGAACTCAGATAACCCCACTGCCACCAGTTCAGATAGCGGCCCATCTGGTCAGCGGCATCGAAAGCATTTTTGTTCAGCAGGCTTTCTGCCAGACACAACGCCATCGAGGTGTCGTCGGTCCATTGTCCGGGCTTCAAGTGAAAGGGCCCGCCACCGACCATGTCGGTCAGGGGCTGGAAGCTGCCGCGAGGCTGGAATTCGACGGTGGTTCCCACGGCATCGCCGCAGGCCAGGCCGAGCAGGGCGCCACGGTAACGTTCGGGGAGGGAGGGCTGCATGATGACGTCCTTGTGTCGTTCAATTCGCTGGGAACGTTAGCAGTTTCGCCGCGCTGATCCGTGCGCATTCTGACGAACCGGTGCCCCAAAATACTGCCGGATATTTCAATCAGACCCGCCCTTTGCAGTGGATCGATACAACTTCGGATTGGACATGTGGTCATACAAGCCTACTGTTCAAAACAGGAGGTGACGTATGAAACCAGTACCCAACAGCTTTGAACGCAAGATCATGCTCAGGTCGCCGCGCTCCCATGTCTGGCGCGCCCTGGTCGATGCCGAGGCGTTCGGCCAGTGGTTCGGCGTTGCGCTGGAGGGCCGGCGGTTTATCGCGGGCGAATGGACGCAGGGGCAGGTGACGTACCCCGGTTATGAACATGTGCTCTGGAACGTGCTGGTGGAGCGGGTCGAGCCGCAGCAGCTGTTCTCCTTCCGCTGGCATCCCTATGCGGTAAATCCGAAAATCGACTACTCGCAGGAACCGACCACCCTGGTCAGATTCGAACTGCAGGACTACGAGAACGGCACGCTGCTGAAAGTCTCCGAGTCAGGTTTTGCACACATTCCCGACGTGCGTCAGAAAGAGGCGTACTACATGGACAGTCGGGGCTGGGAGGAACAGTTGAGTCGGCTTGAGCACTTCCTCGCGGAGAGCGACCGGGCCCGTAAGCGTGAAGGTGGCTGATCCCGACCTGTTTACGCCGTGGCTGGAACGCTGGGCGCTGACGCCAGACGGTGAGCCAATCATCACTCCGGGCAGCCGCCTGTTACCTGTGCGTCAGGGCAATACTCCGGCGATGCTGAAAGTCGCGGTGGACGAGGAGGAAAAGTACGGCAACCTGCTGATGACCTGGTGGGGCGGCGACGGTGCCGCCCGGGTGCTCGCCCATCACGACGAGAGCCTGTTGCTGGAGCGGGCGATGGGCCAGCGTTCGCTGATGCACATGGCGCTCAACGGCGAAGACGACGAAGCCACACGGATCATGTGTCGAGCGCTGGCGCACCTGCACGCACCGCGACCGACGCAGCCACCGCCGTTGGTGGAGCTGGCGCCATGGTTTGCATCATTAACAATGGCCGCGGCCCGATACGGCGGCCAATACGCCGAATGCCTGCAAATCGCCGATACCTTGCTCGCCGAACCGCACGACGTGGTGGTGCTGCACGGCGACATGCACCACGACAACGTCCTCGATTTCGGCCCACGGGGCTGGCTGGCCATCGACCCCAAGCGGGTGCGGGGCGAGCGTGGTTATGACTACGCCAACCTGATCTGCAACCCGGAACTGCCGACGGCCACCGATCCGGAGCGCTTTCAGCGGCAAGTCGAGGTGATCTGCGCAACAGCGGGCATCGAGCGAAGCCGCTTGCTGCAATGGGTATTGGCCTTTGCCGGACTGTCTGCCGCATGGTTCATGGAGGATGACGAGCAAAAAGCCGCCGCCGGGCAGCTGAAAGTCGCCCAACTGGCGGCTTCCGCGCTCAATGCCTGACACGCCTAAGGGTTTTCGGAAGGCGCGCTATGGCGAATGTCTTACACGCGCTGGTAGCTTTTTCGACTATTGCCGATTGGATCCAGAGCGTAATCTAGCCTCATCAACTGAAGCACAGGGAGTGTTTCAGGATCACGGATGATCGACCATTAGCAAGGATCGCTGCCGACAGGGAGTCGATAATGGTCTTGGGAAAAACCCGCTTCGGCGGGTTTTTTTTCGTCTGCAGAAAAGTGCCGTGCTCAAACAGAAACACCGCCGATCTGGCGGTGTTTCTGCATCTGCAGATCTTACGAGGCGATCAACTGGCGCAACACGTAATGCAGAATCCCGCCGGACTTGAAGTACTCCACCTCGTTCAAGGTGTCGATGCGGCACAGCACTTCGATTTTCTCCTGCCGTCCGTCTTCCCGGGTGATGACCAGGGTCAGGTTCATCCGTGGCGTCAGCTCGACACCGCTCAGGCCCTGGATATCCAGGGTTTCCTTGCCGGTCAGGTTCAGGCTCTTGCGGTTCTGATCCAGTTTGAACTGCAACGGCAACACGCCCATGCCCACCAGGTTGGAGCGGTGGATGCGCTCGAAGCTTTCGGCGATCACCGCTTTCACGCCCAGCAGATTGGTACCCTTGGCCGCCCAGTCGCGGCTGGAACCCGTGCCGTATTCTTGCCCGGCAATCACCACCAGCGGCGTGCCCGAGGCCTGATAGCGCATGGCCGCGTCGTAGATCGCCAGTTTTTCGCCGGTCGGAATGTAGATCGTGTTGCCACCTTCTTCGCCGCCGAGCATTTCGTTGCGGATACGGATGTTGGCAAACGTGCCGCGCATCATCACTTCGTGGTTGCCCCGGCGCGAGCCGTAGGAGTTGAAGTCCCGTGGCTCGACGCCTTGCTCGCGCAGGTAACGTCCGGCCGGGCTGTCGACCTTGATGTTGCCGGCGGGGGAGATGTGGTCGGTGGTCACCGAATCGCCCAATAGCGCCAGCACTCGCGCACCTTTCACATCGGCGATCACCGGCAATGGCCCGGCAATGTCATCGAAGAACGGCGGATGCTGGATGTAGGTCGAATCCGCCTGCCAGACGTAGGTCGCGGCTTGCGGGACTTCGATGGCTTGCCACTGTTCGTCACCGGCAAACACTTCGGCGTATTCCTTGTGGAACATCGCCGTGTTGACCTGATTCACCGCGTCAGCGATCTCCTTGCTGCTCGGCCAGATGTCACGCAGGTAAACCGGATTGCCCTGCTGGTCATTGCCCAGCGGTTCGCTGCTGATATCGGTGCGCACAGTGCCGGCCAGGGCGTAGGCGACCACCAGTGGCGGTGACGCCAGCCAGTTGGTTTTCACCAGCGGATGCACCCGGCCTTCAAAGTTGCGGTTGCCGGACAGCACCGAAGCCACGGTCAGGTCGGCTTTCTGGATGGCTTTTTCGATCGGCTCCGGCAGCGGCCCGGAGTTGCCGATGCAAGTGGTGCAGCCGTAACCGACCAGCGAAAAACCGAGCTGGTCGAGGTACTGCGTCAATCCGGCGGCCTTGTAGTAATCGGTGACGACTTTCGAACCCGGAGCCAGCGAACTCTTCACCCACGGCTTGCGGGTCAGGCCCTTTTCCACGGCTTTTTTCGCCAGCAGGCCGGCAGCCATCATTACGCTGGGGTTGGAGGTGTTGGTGCAGGAGGTGATCGCGGCAATCACCACCGCGCCGTTTTTCAGGCGATAGGTGTGGCCGTCGTGCTCATAATCCGTTTCGCCGACCAGATCGGCACTGCCCACCGCCGCGCCACCGCCGCCCTCGCTCTCCAGGCGTCCTTCTTCCTTGCTGGTGGGTTTGAACTGCAATTCGAGGAAGTCGCTGAACGCCTGACCGACATTCGGCAGCGAGACTCGGTCCTGCGGGCGTTTCGGCCCGGCGAGGCTGGCTTCGACGCTGCCCATGTCCAGCGCCAGGCTGTCGGTGAACACCGGTTCCTGACCGGGCAGGCGCCACAGACCCTGTGCCTTGGTGTAGGCCTCGACCAGTTTCACCACTTCAGGCGGACGGCCGGACAGGCGCAGGTAGTCGAGGGTCACGTCATCCACCGGGAAGAAGCCGCAGGTCGCGCCATATTCCGGGGCCATGTTGGCGATGGTTGCGCGGTCGGCCAGCGGCAGGTCGGCGAGACCGTCGCCATAGAACTCGACGAATTTGCCGACCACGCCTTTCTTGCGCAGCATCTGGGTGACGGTCAGCACCAGGTCGGTGGCGGTGATGCCTTCCTTGAGTTTGCCGGTAAGTTTGAAACCGATGACTTCGGGAATCAGCATCGACACCGGTTGCCCGAGCATCGCCGCTTCCGCCTCGATCCCGCCGACGCCCCAGCCCAGAACGCCGAGGCCGTTGATCATGGTGGTGTGGGAGTCGGTGCCGACCAGGGTGTCGGGGAACGCATAAGTGCGGCCGTCTTCGTCCTTGGTCCACACCGTGCGACCGAGGTATTCGAGGTTGACCTGGTGGCAGATCCCGGTGCCCGGCGGCACCACGCTGAAGTTATCGAAGGCGCTTTGGCCCCAGCGCAGAAAGGCGTAGCGTTCGCCGTTGCGCTGCATTTCGATGTCGACGTTCTGTTCGAAGGCGCTGGCGCTGGCGAACTTGTCGACCATCACCGAGTGGTCGATCACCAGATCCACCGGTGACAGCGGGTTGATCCGCTGCGGATCACCACCGGCCTTGGCCATGGCGGCGCGCATGGCGGCCAGATCGACCACGGCGGGTACGCCGGTGAAGTCCTGCATCAGCACGCGGGCAGGGCGGTACTGGATTTCCCGGTCGGAGCGGCGCTCCTTGAGCCATGCGGCAAGCGCCTTGAGGTCGGCGCCGGTGACGGTTTTTTCATCCTCCCAGCGCAGCAGGTTTTCCAGCAGGACTTTCAGCGACATCGGCAACCTGTCGAGATCGCCCAAGTTCTTGGCGGCATCCGGCAGGCTGAAATAGTGGTAAGTCTTGTCGTCTATCTTCAGGGTTTTAAGGGTGTTCAGGCTATCAAGGGACGGCATTACGATCACTCCTTTGAGTCCGCACGGCTACGGACTGAGGGGACGGGCAGAGCTATCAACGTAGCCCTGTTTTCAGTAGCTGGCTAATAACTGGACTCTATGGGCAAGTCCAAGGTTCCGACATGGGCTATCATGCGCCGGTTTTCGTGACAGGCTTTGCTTCAACGCAGGTCTGGGCATCGCGCAGGGGATGAATGATCGCCCTCTGCCCAGGAGTAAGAATGAACACCCTATTCATGCATTGCCGGCCAGGCTTCGAAGGCGAAGTCTGCTCGGAGATTTCCGACCTCGCCGCCCGACTGAACGTGGCCGGCTACGCCAAGGCCAAACCAGCCACCGCCTGCGCCGAGTTTGTCTGCACCGAAGAAGACGGCGCCGAACGCCTGATGCGCGGTCAGCGTTTCGCCGAGCTGATCTTCCCGCGCCAATGGGCGCGCGGGTTTTTCATCGATCTGCCGGAAAACGATCGTATCAGCGTGATCCTCGCGCACATGGCCCAATTCCCGGTCTGTGGCAGCCTGTGGCTGGAAGTCGTCGACACCAACGATGGCAAGGAGCTGTCGAACTTCTGCAAGAAGTTCGAAGGCCCACTGCGCAAGGCGCTGACCGGCGCCGGCAAACTGGTGGAGGACGCCAGCAAGCCGCGTCTGCTGCTGACCTTCAAGAGCGGCCGTGAGGTGTTTCTCGGTCTGGCCGATGCCGGCAACTCGGCAATGTGGCCGATGGGCATTCCGCGTCTGAAGTTCCCACGCGAGGCGCCGAGCCGTTCGACCCTGAAGCTGGAAGAGGCCTGGCACCATTTCATCCCCCGCGACCAGTGGGAAGATCGCCTGCACAGTGACATGACCGGCGTCGACCTCGGCGCGGCGCCGGGCGGCTGGACCTGGCAACTGGTCAATCGCGGCATGCTGGTGACCGCCATCGACAACGGCCCGATGGCCGAAAGCCTGATGGACACCGGTCTGGTGCAGCATTTGATGGCTGACGGTTTCACCTTCAAACCCAAGCAACCGGTGGACTGGATGGTCTGCGACATCGTCGAGAAACCGGCGCGCAACGCCGCGATGCTCGAAGAGTGGATCGGCGAGGGTCATTGCCGGGAAGCGGTGGTCAACCTGAAGTTGCCGATGAAGCAGCGTTACGCCGAAGTGAAGCGCCTGCTCGAACGCATCGCCGACGGTTTCAAGGCCCGTGGGATCAAGGTCGACATCGGCTGCAAGCAGCTGTACCACGACCGCGAGGAAGTGACCTGCCATCTGCGCCGCCATGACGTGAAGAAAGCCAAAGCCCGCTGAGCGCGCGACAGGTGACCGAACACCCGGCATTGGGCGACAATGCCGGCCAGTTTCAGGAGTGAATCATGAGTGAAATGATCGATACGCCGGTCGACGGCACCCTCGACGCCACGGGCCTCAACTGCCCGGAGCCGGTGATGATGCTGCACCAGCACATCCGCGACCTGGTGCCCGGTGGCCTGCTCAAGGTGATCGCCACCGACCCGTCGACCCGCCGCGACATCCCCAAGTTCTGCGTGTTTCTCGACCATGAACTGGTGGGGCAGCACGAAGAAGCCGGGACCTATCTGTACTGGATCCGCAAGAAGTCCGGTTGATCGCAAGGCAAAAAAAAGACCTGCAAACGCAGGTCTTTTTTTATGGCCGGTCAGCCCATCGAGCGGCTGATGTGAATGCGTTTGCGTGCGCTGCGCGTCAGGCGGATCGACAGCATCAGCGCCGCGCAGCTGAGGCCGACGATCAAACCTTCCCACAAGCCGCTCGGGCCGCGTGGCTCGCCGAGCCAGTCGGTCAGGCCGAGGGCGTAACCCACCGGCAGACCGATGCCCCAATAGGCGAACAGGGTCAGGATCATCGTCACGCGAGTGTCCTGATAACCGCGCAGGGCGCCGGCGGCGGTGACCTGGATCGCGTCGGAGAACTGGAACAGCGCCGAGTACACGATCAGCATCGCGGCGATGTGAATCACCATCGGATCGGAGGTGTAGATCGCAGCAATATGTTCGCGCATCAGCAGCATCATGCTCGCTGAGAGGCAGGCGTAAGCCAGCGCAGTGCCCATGCCGACACCCGCCGCGAATCGCGCTTCACGGGGTTCTTCACGGCCGAGGGCCTGGCCGACCCGCACGGTCACTGCCATGCCCAGCGAGTACGGAATCATGAACACCAGCGAGCTGACGTTCAGCGCGATCTGGTGCCCAGCCACCACGGTGGCGCCGAGGCTGCCGATCAGCAGCGCGATCACCGCGAAAATGCTCGACTCGGCAAACACCGCGACGCCGATCGGCAGACCGATGGCCAGCAAACGCTTGATCACCGCCCATTGCGGCCAGTCGAAACGGCTGAACAGTTCGCTCGACTTGTAGGCCGGCGCCCAGCGCTCATAACCGGCCAGGCCCAGCGCCATCACCCACATCACGATCGCCGTGGCCCAGCCGCAACCGACGCCGCCCATGGCCGGCACGCCGAAGTGGCCATAAATGAACACGTAGTTCAGTGGAATGTTCAGCGCCAGACCGCACAGGCCAAGCACCATCGCCGGGCGGGTGCGACCGAGGCCGTCACTGGTGCAGCGCAGCACGTGATAGAAGGCCACCGCTGGCAGACCGCTGGCAATGCCGTGCAGGTACTGCATGCACGGGCCGATCAGTTCCGGATCGACTTTCATCAGATGCAGGATCGGTTCGGCGCTGAACAGCATGGAGGTTGCCATCAGGCCCACCACCAGTGCCAGCCACAGGGCCTGGCGCACGATCGGGCCGATTTCACTGTGGGTGCCGGCGCCGAAGCGCTGGGCGACTTTCGGCGTGGTGGCCAGCAAAGTGCCGGTCATCAGCAGGAACACCGGCACCCAGATCGAGTTGCCCAGCGCCACGGCCGCCAGATCCTTGGGTCCGACGCGCCCGGCCATCACCGCATCGACGAAGCCCATGGCGGTGGTCGCCAGTTGCGCGATCATGATCGGCAGGGCCAGGCCGAGCAGGTTTTTCAGCTCCAGGCGAACCCGGGCAGGGCGGTTGAGGGAAACGGCGGCAGGGCGGTCAGTCACGGAATTCACAGGCAAAGCGTCCACAGGGGTTGATGCGCAAGGCCGGGCATTCTACGCCGCTGACGTTGTGGTCAGGAAAAATCCTCTGTTGCGGATTTGTAATCGCCGCGTCCCATCAAGAAATCACAGCCTGCTGGCTCATCGCAGTCCCAGCGCCTACACTGCCGATCCGCCCAAGGAGCCCCGCCATGCTGATTGTTGCCGACGAAAATATCCCGCTGCTCGATGCTTTTTTTGCCGGTTTCGGCGAGATCCGCCGGGTACCGGGCCGTTCCATCGACCGGGCCACGGTCGAACACGCCGACGTGCTGCTGGTGCGCTCGGTGACCCACGTCAACCGCGCACTGCTCGAAGGCAGCAAGGTGCGTTTTGTCGGCACCTGCACCATCGGCACCGATCATCTGGATCTCGACTATTTCAACGAGGCCGGCATCACCTGGTCCAGCGCCCCCGGCTGCAATGCCCGGGGTGTGGTTGATTACGTGCTCGGCAGCCTGATGACCCTGGCCGAAATCGAAGGCGTCGATTTAAGCGAACGCACTTATGGCGTGATCGGTGCCGGTGAAGTCGGCGGCCGCCTGATCAAGGTACTGAAAGGCTTGGGCTGGAACGTGAAAGTCTGCGACCCGCCACGTCAGGCGGCCGAGGGCGGCGACTATGTCAGCCTGGAGCAGATCATCGCGCAGTGCGATGTGATCAGCCTGCATACCCCGCTGACCCGCAGCGGCGACGGCGCGACCTGGCATTTGTTCGACGAGCAGCGTTTGCAGCAGCTCAAGCCCGGCGCCTGGCTGATCAACGCGGCGCGCGGTCCGGTAGTGGATAACACCGCGTTGCGCGAGGTGCTGCTGGAGCGAGAAGACCTGCAAGCGGTGCTCGATGTCTGGGAGGCCGAACCGCAAGTCGATGTGGCGCTGGCTGAACTCTGTGTACTGGCAACGCCGCACATCGCCGGTTATAGCCTCGATGGCAAACAGCGCGGCACGGCGCAGATCTATCAGGCGTACTGCGAATTTATCGGTGAGCACGCCAGCATTCAGCTCGGTGATTTGCTGCCGGCACCGTGGTTGTCGGAAGTTTCCCTGCATGCCGACAGCGATCCGGCCTGGGCGCTGGCGATGTTGTGCCGCGGTGTGTACGACCCGCGCCGGGACGACGCGGATTTCCGTCGCACGCTGCTGGGCAGTGTCGGTGAGCAACGCGCCGCGTTTGATCTGCTGCGCAAACAGTATCCGTCGCGACGCGAGATCGAAGGCTTGAAGGTGCGGATCGAGGGGGATTCGCCCGTCTTGCGCCAGATCGTGACCGCGCTGGGGGCTGTGGCGGTATAAACAGCGGGCAGAAAAAACCCGGCCTGCAGGGGCCGGGTCAGGAAGACGGTGGCGATATCACTTTTGTTCGGCAGGCTTGACCAATCGCTGTTCCAGTTCGCGGCAAGCGTCCTGGATCATGTCTTCAGTGATCTCAATTTCACGCCCGTTTTCGTCGATGATCGAGCAACCCAGAGGTTGGCCGGGCTTGGTGCGGATCACTTCAATCTTGTCATCGCTGCTGTGTTGCAAGGACATGGCCTGTCTCCTCATCAGGTTGTGTGCCTAGATTAAAACCGTCAGGTGACCAGGCTGTGACAACTCCCTGCGGTCGATCCGGAACGGCATCTCCACTCAAACAGAAATGACCGTCTGTCTCAACCCGGACCTTAGACCAATAGCGTCTAGGGGGTAGTCTTGCCGGTCATAATTAACCTGACTCATTGTGATTTGCAGAGTTCCACCCCATTTGACTCTGTAGGCTGGCCCTATCCATCAGCACACGACGTGAATCTGAATGATCCCGATGCTTTCCTCGCGCCACCGCCGGGCCTTGCGCCTGACCAGTTCTTTCCTTGCCCCTTATCGCTGGCCGGCCTTTGGTGCGCTACTGGCACTGATCGTCACGGCCGGCATCACCCTGTCGATGGGGCAGGGCATCAAGCTACTGGTCGATCAAGGGTTCATGACCCAGTCGCCGCACCTGCTCAATCAATCCATCGGCCTGTTCATGCTGTTGGTGGTTGGCCTGGCGGTCGGCACCTTTGCGCGGTTTTATCTGGTGTCCTGGATCGGTGAGCGCGTGGTGGCAGACATTCGCCGGCAGGTGTTCAACCATCTGGTGTACCTGCACCCCGGATTCTACGAAGACAATCGCAGCTCGGAAATCCAGTCACGATTGACCGCTGACACCACATTGCTGCAATCGGTGATCGGCTCGTCGCTGTCGCTGTTCCTGCGTAATCTGCTGATGGTCATTGGCGGTGTCGTGTTGCTGTTCATCACCAACCCCAAACTCACCAGCATCGTGGTGATCGCACTGCCGCTGGTGATTGCGCCGATCCTGATTTTCGGCCGTCGCGTGCGCAACCTCTCCCGGCTGAGTCAGGACCGGATCGCTGACATTGGCAGCTACGTCTCGGAAACCCTCGGCCAGATCAAGACCGTACAGGCCTACAACCATCAGGTGCAGGACGAACAGCGTTTCGCCAGCACTGTCGAGCAAGCCTTCGAGACTGCGCGCAAACGGATTTTCCAGCGGGCCTGGCTGATCACGCTGGTGATCGTGCTGGTGCTCGGCGCCGTCGCGGTGATGTTGTGGGTCGGCGGCATGGACGTGATTGCCGGGCGGATTTCTGCCGGTGAACTGGCGGCGTTCGTGTTTTACAGCCTGATTGTTGGCAGTGCGTTTGGCACGTTGAGCGAAGTGATTGGCGAGTTGCAGCGAGCGGCCGGCGCCGCGGAGCGAATTGCGGAACTGCTGCGTTCGGAGAACATTATTCAGCCACCGACCACAGGGTTGGTGACGTTGCCGGGGCGGGTCAAAGGCGAGCTGGAATTACAGGATGTGCGTTTTTCCTACCCTTCGCGTCCCGAAAGTCTTGCCGTCGATGGCTTGAGTCTGACGATCAACGCCGGAGAAACCCTCGCGCTTGTAGGACCGTCCGGCGCGGGCAAGTCCACGGTGTATGACTTGCTGCTGCGTTTCTACGATCCCCGGGAAGGGCGGATCCTGATCGATGGCGTACCGTTGACGAGCCTCGATCCGCTGGATTTGCGCCGCTGCTTCGCGCTGGTCTCGCAAACCCCGGCGCTGTTCTTCGGCAGTGTCGAAGAGAACATTCGCTACGGCTGCCCGACCGCCACGCTGGAGCAGGTGCGGGAGGCGGCCAGAATCGCCCACGCCCACGACTTCATCGAACAGATGCCCGACGGTTACCAGACCCATCTGGGCGACGGTGGCCTTGGTCTGTCAGGCGGACAACGCCAGCGCCTGGCCATTGCCCGGGCGTTGCTGGTCGACGCGCCGATCCTGCTGCTCGACGAAGCCACCAGCGCCCTCGACGCCCAGAGTGAACACCTGATCCAACAAGCTCTTCCGAGCCTGATGCAAAACCGCACCACGCTGGTCATCGCCCACCGTTTGGCCACTGTGAAAAACGCCGACCGGATTGCGGTGATGGATCAGGGCAAACTGGTTGCGATTGGCACGCATCAGGAGCTGATTGCGAGCAATCCGCTGTATGCGCGGCTGGCGGCGTTGCAGTTCAGTGATGGTCATCAGGCTTTGACCGACCAAGTAACCGACTGAGTAACCGACCTAGTAGAGCGCCATAAAAAATGCCCGCATCTCTCGATGCGGGCATTTTTGTTTACGTCGATCTATCGGCGATACGCGCCCCGATCACTGATCGTCGAAATACCGCTCATGCCAATCCACCAGCGGTTGCGGCGAGTTGAGTTTCTGGCCGTAGATCACCGAGTAGGACAGCACGTTCTGCACGTACTGGCGGGTTTCGTCGAACGGGATGCTTTCCACCCACACGTCGAAGCTCAGGTGGTCGGCGCCGCGCAGCCATTGGCGCACGCGGCCGGGGCCGGCGTTGTAGGCGGCGGAGGCGAGTACGCGGTTGCCGTTGAACTGGCTGTGCACCTGGCTCAGATAGGCGGCGCCGAGCTGGATGTTTTTATCCGGATCCAACACTTGCTGCGGCGAGGCCAGCGGAATGCTGAACTTGCGCGCGGTTTCCTTGGCGGTGCCGGGCATCAGTTGCATCAGGCCGCTGGCGCCGACGCTGGAGCGGGCGTCGTCCATGAACGCACTTTCCTGACGGGTGATGGCGAACACCCAGCTCGAATGCAGGCCGCGTACCTTGGCTTCGCGCACCAGGGTGTCGCGGTGGGCCATCGGGAAACGGATGTCCAGATCGTCCCAGTACTGCGCCTGGCTGATGGTGCGGATCGCCGGGAAATACCATTTCAAGTCGTAGGCCAGTTTCGCCTGGGCGACCATTTCGTCGCGGCTGAAATGCCGGCTGACGTGATACCACTCGCGGCGACCGTCGACGATCTGCCCACGGGCGTGGAACTCCAGCGCACGACGCACGCCAGGGGTGTTGCGCACCTTGTTGATCAGCGCCTGACTGAGCACCAGCGGCTTGTTGTTCAGCGAGTACGGCGATTGCGAGCGGTCAGCGGCGAGGAAGCCGTAGAAATCACGTTCCCGCGACAGATTCTTGTACAGCGTCTGCGCTTCCGGGTTCTGCGGTTGCGCCAGTTCCAGACTACGGGCCTGCCAGTAGCGCCAGCGGTTGGTGGTGGCCAGGTCCTGTGGCAAACGGCGGGTCAGTTGGTAGGCGTCATCCCAGCGCGCCAGACGCAACAACAGACGCAGGCGCCATTCGGATACAGTGTTGTCGCGCAGTTCCGGATCGTATTTGGTCATCACGTCCAGCGCGCGGCTGTCGAAGCGGCGGGCCAGCGTCAGGCCGATTTCCCGGGCGATCGCGACTTTTTCATCCCGGGAGAAATGCATGCTGCTGGCATAACCGTCGAGCAGGGCCATGGCCTTGTCCGGGTCCTGACGCGCGAGGCGGCGCAGGCCGAGGCTGACCACGTCCGACATCGGTTCATCGGCCGGCGTGAAGCGCGACGGCTGGTTGAGCAATTCCGGTTTCTGCGCCACGTCCACCAGCAGGCGGCCGCGCGGGGCGAGGGTGGTCAGGCCATTGACCAGGCTGTTGGCCAGTGGGTAGTTGCGGTGCTGGGCGGCGAGTTTGGCGCGTTCCCAGCGTTTCTGTTCGGTCAACTGACCTTCGGCGGCCCACATGCCGAACAGCGCATCACAGGCGGCGGGCTGGGATTTGCCGGTCAGCCAGAGTTTCTCGGCGTTGGCGTAGCCCTCGGCCTTCTTGTTGTGGCTGATCTGGTACTGCGCGTTGAGGCAGTCCAGTTCGGTGAAATTCAGTTTGGGGTCGTAATACTTGACGAACGTCGCCCAGTCGCCGCGATCGGCCAGCCAGCGCAGCCAGCGCAGTTTCATCCAGTTGGCCTGGGGCAGGTCACCGTGTTCGGCGAGGAATTTTTCGATCTCCGCGTTGCTGGCGGTTTTCAGCCGGGCGGTCAGCTCGTCGTAGGCGAGGTACGGCTCCAGCGGATAATCGGCGAGTGCCTGGCTGTAACGGAAATACGGGCCGCTGTCGCCTTTGGCCAGGGCGCGCTTGGCTTCATCGTAATACTGGCGTTGGGTGGACAGGTCCACCGCCTGGGCGGATTGAACGGCAGCGGCGGAAAGCAGCAAACATGACAAAACACTGAAGAGGCGACTGCGCATGAGACATCCGGGCAGAGAAATCATGACAAGTGCCGGCTCAAACCGGCACTGAATTGCCTGTAGCTTAGCCTTTTGCCAGCAAGGGGCGAAAGCTTTGCCGACCTTGCAGCACAAGTTCGCAACAATTGTTGTGCAGAGTGCGTCAGCGGCGAAATTGCCGGCCTGTTCGGGTCTTGATTCAGGTAGAATGCGCGCCCGGTTTTTGGAGAAGCTCATGACCCTGCTCAAATTCAGCGATGTGTCCCTTGCATTCGGCGCGATGCCGTTGTTGGACAAGGTGTCCTGGCAGATCGCCCGTGGTGAGCGGGTGTGCATCATCGGCCGCAACGGCACTGGCAAATCCAGCATGATGAAACTGGTCAAGGGCGACCAGAAGCCTGATGACGGCTCGGTGTGGCGTGCCCCCGGTCTGAAAATCGGTGAATTGCCGCAAGAATTGCCGGTGGCCGACGAGCGGACTGTGTTCGACGTGGTTGCCGAAGGCCTCGATGGTGTAGGTGCGTTGCTTGCCGAATACCATCACCTGAGCCAGAACATCGTCACCGACGCCGATCTGGACAAGCTGATGCACGTCCAGCACGACCTCGAAGCCCGCGATGGCTGGCGCTTGCAGACCCTGGTCGACAGCACCCTGAGCCGCCTGCAACTGCCGGCCGACAAGACCCTCGCCGAACTGTCCGGCGGCTGGCGTCGTCGTGTGCTGCTGGCGCAGGCGCTGGTGTCCGAGCCGGATCTGCTACTGCTCGACGAGCCGACCAACCACCTGGACATCGGTGCGATTGCCTGGCTTGAAGAAGCGCTGAAGGATTTTCAGGGCGCCGTGCTGTTCATCACGCACGACCGTTCCTTCCTGCAAAACCTTGCCACCCGCATCCTCGAACTGGATCGCGGTGGCCTGATCGACTGGAACGGCGACTACGCCAGTTTCCTCGTTCACAAAGAAGCCGCACTGGCCGCCGAAGAAACCGCCAACGCGCTGTTCGACAAGCGTCTGGCCCAGGAAGAAGTTTGGATTCGCCAGGGCATCAAGGCCCGCCGCACCCGTAACGAAGGCCGCGTCCGTGCCCTGAAAGCATTGCGTGTTGAGCGCAGCGAGCGTCGCGAGCGCACCGGCAAGGCCAACATCCAGCTGGAAACAGCGGAGAAGTCCGGCAAGCAGGTGATGGTGCTGGATAACGTGAGCTTCGCGCATCCGGGCGGTCCGTTCCTGATACGCGATTTCTCCATGGTGCTGCAACGCGGCGACCGGATCGGCCTGCTCGGCGCCAACGGTACCGGCAAGACTACCCTGCTGAAACTGATGCTCAGCGGTCTGCAACCGACCAGCGGCAAAGTGGAAGAGGGCACCAAGATCGACGTGGCCTACTTCGACCAGTTGCGTCATCAGCTGGATCTGGAAAAAACCGTGATCGATAACGTCGCCGAAGGTCGCGACTTCATCGATATCGACGGCCAGAGCCGCCACGTGCTGAGCTATCTCGGCGACTTCCTGTTCAGCCCGCAGCGTGCCCGCACGCCGGTAAAGGCGTTGTCCGGCGGCGAGCGTGCGCGTCTGCTGCTGGCCAAACTGTTCAGCAAGCCGGCGAACTTGCTGGTACTCGACGAGCCGACCAACGACCTCGACGTGGAAACCCTTGAGCTGCTCGAGGAAGTGCTGCTGACCTTCAACGGCACTGTGCTGATGGTCAGCCACGACCGGGCATTCCTCGACAACGTGGTCACCAGCACCCTGGTCTTCGAAGGTGAAGGCAAGGTTCGCGAATACGTCGGCGGCTATCAGGACTGGATCCGCCAGGGCGGCTCGCCGCGTCTGCTGGGCGTGACGGAAAGCAAATCCGGCAAGGCTGACCTGAACTCGGCGGTGGTCACTGCTGAGCCGGCTCCGGTCGCCGCGCCTGTTGCTGCGGCCCCGGCTGCGAAGAAGAAACTGAGCTACAAGCTTCAACGCGAGCTGGAAGCCCTGCCGGGCGATATCGACGCCAAAGAGCAGCAGATTGCTGCTGTCGAGGCTGAAATGGCCGAGACCGGTTTCTATCAGCGTCCGCCGGCCGAGACGGCCAAGGTCATTGCTTCTCTGGAGCAATTGCAGGCGGAGCTGGATGCCTTGGTTGAGCGTTGGGCCGAGCTGGACGCCTGATTGATTCCAGGCATGAAAAAGCCCGGTGTCCAGTTATGGGCGCCGGGCTTTTCAGCTTTTCATAAGTGACTGGTATCAGCGTTTGACCAGGTGCACCGCCAGCACATCGCACGGTGCGCCGTGCAGCACGTCATTGGCGGTCGAGCCCAGCAACAACGCCAGACCATGCCGGCCATGGCTGCCGACCACGATCAGGTCGCACTGCTGTTCCTTGGCAAAATGGTGGATTTCCTGACGTGGCTGGCCGTAGGTCAAGTGGCAGTTGGCGCCTTCGAGCTCGGTGTACTTGTGCTTCAGGCGTTCGAGACGTTCCTTGGCCTGATCGAACTGCTGTTGTTGCAGTTGTGACAGATCCATTGGCACGTCACCGCCGAAGGCCATGGCCATCGGTTCAACGATATGCACCAGCGACAGCTTGGCGCCATTGCTCACCGACAGCTCTCGGGCGCGGTGGATCACAGGGTCGCACTCTTCGGTCAGATCTACGGCGACCAGGATATGGTGGTAGGGCATGAGGTGCTCCTCGTGAGGGATCAATATTGGTAAGTATGGCTGGTTTCAAGCGCATTGGTTCCAAAGTGACGCAATGGGCTCATCAGGATTCGGGAGTAGAGATATGACGGTCTGGCTGGTGGTGTCAATCCTGCTGGTGGTGTTGAGTCCGCTGGCGTGGTTGCGCCCGTCCCGTGCACAGAGTGGCCGGATAGCCTTGCGCACGGAGGCCCGGCGTATCGGGCTGGCCATGCAGCTGGCACCTCAAGAGTGGCCGCACTGGATGTCTCAGGAGCCGCCGAACCCGTGTGCGCAATACCATCGGCCACGTCGTGGCAAACAGCCGGCGTGCTGGACGTACTGGCAGAAATCCCCGGGGATCTGGGTCAACCAGTGGCAGGAAGTCTGTGAGGATCCACTGCTGCTGAATCATTTCGAAAAATTGCCGGGCAACGTTTTCAAGGTCGAGGCGGATAAGCAGATGATCGCCCTCTATTGGGGCGAGAAGGGTGATGCGTCGGTTTTGCTGGAGATTGATGCCACGCTGAAAGCGCTGGCATGACTTGCGGACATTTCGCGCTGCAACGGTGCGAAACGTCCGGCAGACACGCAATAAAAAGCCCGACATGATTCATCGGGCGGGGTTGGCCAGGCAGGCCGGAAATTCTTTTTGGCGTTGAAACGGAGTCATCCGGTGAGCAAATCTGCGCCTGTTTTCCTTAGTAGTCCAGCCAGCGTAGCCTGTTAAACAAGGCTTGCGGTGAATTAGGGCGACTTTTCTAACTATTAATCTTATGAATGCCCTCACATGCAAGCGTGTGTGGCCGGGCTGCGTCCTACAGAAATGACCGCAAAGTCGCATTTCAACCCGTATTTTGGGCGATTGACAATTGTCGGAAATTCCGTGAAGGTGGCGTACCCAAATCAAACGGGCGTATGAATTGAGCGTTTGTATTGCAGACTGCTCCTACAGAATCCCGACTATCGCGTTGGCGGGTGTGCCGGGTGGATGGGTGTCAGCATCGACGAAAAAACGTCCTGCCGAGCCATTTGCCTGCGTCCGACGTGTACTGTTCAGCTTCCATATCGTGGAGATCAGTTGATGATTTACGAAGGTAAAGCCATCACGGTTAAAGCTCTTGAAAGTGGCATCGTCGAATTGAAATTCGACCTCAAGGGTGAGTCCGTCAACAAGTTCAACCGTCTTACCCTGAACGAACTGCGTCAGGCCGTAGACACCATCAAGGCAGATGCTTCGATCAAGGGCGTGATCGTCAGCAGTGGCAAGGACGTGTTCATCGTCGGCGCCGACATCACCGAATTTGTCGACAACTTCAAGCTGCCGGATGCCGAGCTGGTTGCTGGCAATCTCGAAGCCAACAAGATCTTCAGCGATTTCGAAGACCTCAACGTTCCGACCGTCGCCGCAATCAATGGCATTGCTCTGGGTGGCGGTCTGGAAATGTGCCTGGCAGCGGACTACCGCGTCATGTCGACCAAGGCCAAGATCGGTCTGCCGGAAGTCAAGCTGGGCATCTACCCAGGCTTCGGTGGTACCGTGCGTCTGCCGCGTCTGATCGGTGCCGACAACGCCATCGAGTGGATTGCCGCCGGCAAGGAAAACCGTCCTGAAGACGCGCTGAAAGTCGGCGCCGTCGATGCCGTGGTTGCTCCCGAGAAGCTGCAGGATGCCGCCCTTGAACTGATCAAGCGCGCCATCTCCGGCGAGTTCGACTACAAGGCCAAGCGTCAGCCGAAGCTGGAAAAGCTCAAGCTGAACGCCATTGAACAAATGATGGCTTTCGAAACCGCCAAAGGTTTCGTGGCTGGCCAGGCCGGTCCGAACTACCCGGCCCCGGTCGAAGCGATCAAGACCATCCAGAAAGCCGCGAACTTCGGTCGCGACAAGGCGCTGGAAGTCGAAGCTGCAGGTTTCGTGAAACTGGCCAAGACCTCTGCCGCGCAGAGCTTGATCGGCCTGTTCCTGAACGATCAGGAACTGAAGAAAAAGGCCAAGGCCTACGACGAAATAGCCAAGGACGTGAAGCAGGCTGCCGTACTGGGCGCCGGCATCATGGGTGGCGGTATCGCCTATCAGTCGGCTTCCAAAGGTACGCCGATCCTGATGAAGGACATCAACGAGCACGGCATCGAGCAAGGTCTGGCGGAAGCCGCCAAGCTGCTGGTCGGTCGCGTTGATAAAGGCCGCATGACTGCCGCGAAAATGGCTGAAGTGCTCAACGGCATTCGTCCTACGCTGTCGTACGGTGATTTCGGTCACGTCGACCTGGTCGTTGAAGCCGTGGTCGAGAACCCGAAGGTCAAGCAAGCCGTTCTGGCGGAAGTCGAAGACAAGGTCAAAGAGGACACCATCCTCGCGTCCAACACCTCGACCATTTCCATCAGCCTGCTGGCCAAGGCCCTCAAGCGTCCGGAAAACTTCGTCGGCATGCACTTCTTCAACCCGGTGCACATGATGCCGCTGGTGGAAGTAATCCGTGGCGAGAAATCCAGCGAGCAGGCCATCGCCACCACCGTTGCCTACGCCAAGAAAATGGGCAAGAACCCGATCGTCGTCAATGACTGCCCGGGCTTCCTGGTCAACCGCGTCCTGTTCCCGTACTTCGGCGGTTTCGCCAAGCTGGTCAGCGCCGGCGTGGACTTCGTCCGTATCGACAAGATCATGGAAAAATTCGGCTGGCCGATGGGCCCGGCGTACCTGATGGACGTGGTCGGTATCGACACCGGTCACCACGGTCGTGACGTAATGGCTGAAGGCTTCCCTGACCGCATGAAGGACGATCGTCGTTCGGCCATCGACGTGCTTTACGAAGCCAAGCGTCTCGGTCAAAAGAACGGTAAGGGCTTCTATGCCTACGAAGCCGACAAGAAAGGCAAGCAGAAGAAAGTCGCCGATCCGTCGGTACTGGAAGTGCTCAAGCCGATCGTCTACGAGCAGCGCGAAGTCACTGACGAAGACATCATCAATTGGATGATGATCCCGCTGTGCCTGGAAACCGTGCGTTGCCTGGAAGACGGCATCGTCGAAACCGCCGCCGAAGCCGACATGGGTCTGGTCTACGGTATTGGTTTCCCTCCATTCCGTGGCGGTGCGCTGCGCTACATCGATTCGATCGGTGTTGCCGAGTTCGTTGCCCTGGCCGACCAGTACGCTGATTTGGGCGCGCTGTACCACCCGACCGCGAAGCTGCGCGAAATGGCCAAGAACGGCCAGAGCTTCTTCGGTTAAGCGCCCCCAACTAGAGTGAGAGTGAACTTATGAGCTTGAATCCTAGAGACGTCGTGATTGTCGACTTCGGTCGTACTCCGATGGGCCGCTCCAAGGGCGGCATGCACCGCAACACCCGCGCCGAAGACATGTCGGCGCACCTGATCAGCAAACTGCTGGAACGCAACACCAAGGTCGATCCTGCCGAAGTCGAGGACGTGATCTGGGGCTGTGTGAACCAGACCCTGGAACAAGGCTGGAACATCGCGCGTATGGCGTCGCTGATGACCCAGATCCCGCACACTTCGGCCGGCCAGACTGTCAGCCGTCTGTGCGGCTCGTCGATGAGCGCGCTGCACACCGCTGCGCAAGCGATCATGACCGGCAACGGTGACGTGTTCGTGGTTGGTGGCGTCGAGCATATGGGTCACGTAAGCATGATGCACGGTGTCGATCCGAACCCGCACATGTCCCTGTACGCGGCGAAAGCCTCGGGCATGATGGGCCTGACCGCTGAAATGCTGGGCAAAATGCACGGCATCACTCGCGAACAGCAGGACGCCTTTGGCGTGCGTTCCCACCAGTTGGCCCACAAGGCGACTGTGGAAGGCAAGTTCAAGGACGAAATCATCCCGATGCAGGGTTACGACGAGAACGGTTTCCTGAAAACCTTCGACTACGACGAAACCATTCGTCCGGAAACCACCCTGGAAAGTCTGGCGGCTTTGAAGCCGGCGTTCAATCCAAAGGGCGGCACCGTGACGGCCGGTACTTCGTCGCAGATCACCGATGGTGCTTCGTGCATGATCGTGATGTCGGCGCAGCGTGCACAGGACCTGGGCATCCAGCCTCTGGCCGTGATTCGCTCGATGGCGGTAGCGGGTGTGGACCCGGCCATCATGGGCTATGGTCCGGTACCGGCTACTCAGAAAGCACTGAAGCGTGCCGGCCTGGGTATCAACGATATCGACTTCTTCGAGCTCAACGAAGCGTTCGCCGCACAGGCCCTGCCAGTGCTGAAAGACCTGAAAGTGCTCGACAAGATGAATGAGAAGGTTAACCTGCACGGCGGCGCGATCGCCCTGGGTCACCCGTTCGGTTGCTCCGGTGCCCGTATTTCCGGCACTTTGCTGAACGTGATGAAGCAGAATGGCGGCACCTTCGGGGTGGCCACCATGTGCATTGGCCTCGGCCAAGGCATCTCCACCGTCTTCGAACGCGTTTAAGCGTCTCGTCGATGGAAGCCGGGGCCAAGTGCCCCGGTTTTTGTTTTTGCGGATTTATTTTGTTTTTATTTTGAAAAAATTTGAGTGAGGGCCGAAGCATGCCGATACAACCTGGGCTCTACCAACATTACAAAGGTCCCCAGTACCGCGTATTCAGTGTCGCGCGGCATTCCGAGACCGAAGAAGAAGTGGTCTTTTACCAAGCCCTGTATGGCGATTACGGCTTTTGGGTACGTCCCTTGAGCATGTTCCTGGAGTCCGTCGAGGTTGACGGCGAGCAGGTCCCACGCTTTGCTTTGGTGCAAGCCGAACCGAGCCTTTTTTCGAAGCCGTAAGGCGAGTGCGCGCAAAACCCTGCGCTTGACCTCACCTTGTAGCCACTATATATAGCGGTGCCGCGTCAGGCGCCAACCGCCTTTCACTTCTAGAATTCAGGAATTTTCTGATCCATGGGCAAATCGCTGGTCATTGTGGAATCCCCGGCTAAGGCCAAGACCATCAACAAGTATCTGGGCAACCAATACGTGGTGAAGTCGAGTATCGGCCATATCCGAGACCTGCCCACCAGCGGTTCGGCTAGCGCCAGCAAGGAGCCAGCCGCCAAGCGCGGGAAAGCTGCTGCGGGCGAAGCGCCAGCGCTGTCGCCGAAAGAGAAGGCGCGCAAGCAGCTGGTCTCGCGGATGGGAGTCGATCCTGAACACGGCTGGAAAGCCAAGTACGAGATCCTCCCGGGCAAGGAAAAGGTCATCGAAGAGCTGCGCCGGCTCGCCAAGGATGCTGACACCATCTATCTCGCAACCGACTTGGACCGCGAGGGGGAAGCCATTGCCTGGCACCTGCGCGAAGCCATCGGTGGTGACGACAGCCGCTACAAGCGCGTGGTGTTCAACGAAATCACCAAGAAGGCGATTCAGGAAGCCTTCTCGGAGCCGGGCGAGCTCGACATCGATCGAGTGAACGCGCAGCAGGCCCGTCGCTTCCTCGACCGCGTCGTCGGCTATATGGTCTCGCCGCTGTTGTGGGCGAAGATCGCCCGTGGCTTGTCCGCCGGTCGCGTGCAATCGGTTGCCGTGAAACTGGTGGTAGAGCGTGAGCGTGAGATTCGTGCGTTCAACCCGGAAGAGTACTGGGAAGTGCACGCCGATCTCGGCACCGCCAAAGGCTCGACCGTGCGTTTCGAAGTCGCTCGCGAAAAAGGCGAGGCCTTCAAGCCGCTGAACGAAGCGCAGGCGAAGGCCGCGCTGGAGAAACTCAAATCCTCCAGCTACAGCATCGTCAAACGTGAAGACAAGCCGACCAGTAGCAAGCCGTCGGCACCGTTCATCACCTCCACACTGCAACAGGCCGCGAGCAACCGCCTGGGCTTCGGTGTGAAGAAAACCATGATGATGGCCCAGCGTCTGTACGAAGCCGGCTACATCACTTATATGCGTACCGACTCGACCAACCTCTCGGCGGATGCCGTGGCGATGGCGCGCGATTACATCGAAACCGAATTCGGCAAGAAGTACCTGCCGGAGTCGCCAAACGTCTACAGCAGCAAGGAAGGCGCACAAGAGGCTCACGAAGCGATTCGTCCTTCCGACGCCAACACCACGCCAAGCAAGCTGGCCGGCATGGAGCGTGACGCTGAGCGCCTCTACGAGCTGATCTGGCGCCAGTTCCTGGCTTGCCAGATGCTGCCGGCGCAATACCTGTCGACCACCGTCAGCGTCGCTGCCGGTGACTTCGAGCTGCGCGCCAAGGGCCGCATCCTGAAGTTCGACGGTTACACCCGCGTGCTGCCGCAAATCACCAAGCCTGGCGATGACGACGTTCTGCCGGACATGGCGCAGGGCGACGCGATGAAGCTGATCAAGCTTGATCCGTCCCAGCACTTCACCAAGCCACCGGCCCGTTATTCGGAAGCCAGCCTGGTGAAGGAAATGGAAAAGCGCGGCATCGGCCGTCCTTCGACCTATGCGGCGATCATCTCGACCATTCAGGATCGCGGCTACGTGACCCTGCACAACCGTCGTTTCTATTCGGAAAAGATGGGCGACATCGTTACCGAACGTCTGTCGGAAAGCTTCTCGAACCTCATGGACTACGGCTTCACCGCCGGCATGGAAGAGAACCTCGATGACGTGGCCCAGGGCGAACGCGACTGGAAAAACGTGCTGGACGAGTTCTACGGCGACTTCAAGAAAAAACTCGAAGTGGCGGAGAATCCGGAAGCCGGCATGCGTGCCAACCAGCCGGTAATGACCGATATTCCTTGCACCACCTGCGGCCGTCCAATGCAGATTCGTACTGCCTCGACTGGCGTGTTCCTCGGCTGCTCGGGCTACAGCCTGCCGCCGAAAGAACGCTGCAAGGCCACCGTCAACCTGGTGCCGGGCGATGAAATCGCGGCGGACGACGAGGGCGAGTCGGAATCCCTGGTACTGCGCGGCAAGCATCGCTGCCCGATCTGCAGCACGGCGATGGACGCCTACCTGCTCGACGAGAAGCGCAAGCTGCACATCTGCGGTAACAATCCGGATTGCGCCGGCTACGAAATCGAAGAAGGCAGCTATCGCATAAAGGGCTACGAAGGTCCGAGCCTGGAATGCGATAAGTGCGGCAGCGAGATGCAGCTCAAGACCGGCCGTTTCGGCAAATTCTTCGGTTGCACCAACCCGACGTGCAAGAACACCCGCAAGCTGCTGAAGAGCGGCGATGCGGCGCCGCCGAAGATGGATCCGGTGAAGATGCCGGAGCTGAAATGCGAAAAGGTCAACGACACCTACATCCTGCGTGACGGTGCGTCCGGCCTGTTTCTGGCGGCCAGTCAGTTCCCGAAAAACCGCGAGACCCGTGCTCCGCTGGTGATCGAGATTCTGCCGCACAAGGACGAAATCGATCCGAAGTATCATTTCCTGTGCGAAGCGCCGCAGAAGGATCCGGATGGCTTGCCAGCCGTGATCCGCTACAGCCGCAAGACCAAGGAGCAATACGTTCAGACCGAAGTCGACGGCAAACCGACTGGCTGGAAAGCGTTCTTCGACGGTGGCAAGTGGACGGTCGAGGACAAGCGTCCGGCGAAAGCCAAGGCTTGAGCTGACTCCGACCTTGCGATGGGCTGATGTTATCGGCCCAACACGACAAAAGGCCGCATGACAACCTTCGGGTTTTCATGTGGCCTTTTTGTTTAAAGCTTGCGATCGCATCGGCTGATCCATGACACTGTCCGGCCTGTGTGAAGCAATTATTTCGTTGTGGAGAGTGCCGACATGGCCCACGAACTCTATACCCGTACCAATCAGAAGATCTATTTCGCGGGTTTGTCGCTGGAAGCGCTGGCCAGGGCCGAAGAGGGGCGGGCGATGAACTCGCTGGCGCTGATTCAGGCCGGGCGCGAATCCGCACTGTTTCATCTCTACGGTGCGTTGTTGGGGCTGTGTCATGAAATCGCCGGCTTCTATCGTCTGCCGCAAGCCAATGCGTCGCAAGCGGAAACCTTGCTGACCCGCGAAGTGCTGGAATCGATTGCCATTCCTGAGCTGGCGGAGATGATTGAGCTGGCGGGCAATCCGGAGACCTGGCTGGCTAAATTGCTGGCCGCGCACTCGGCGCTGTTTCAGCCGCCACGCGTTCCACATAAGCCGAAGGGCGATGTGACGCAGCCATTGATTCAGGCAGTGAATCTGGATGAAGAAGAGGTGGTTGAAGAGTTGAGCCGTGAAGAGCTCGAGAGCTGGCGGCAGAACCTCAAGGGGCTGGCTATCCGTTTCCGTGAAGGCTTGAACGAGTGCTGAGGAGCTGTGTACTGGCGGCGACGAGAGGCGTGCTGCTGGTCAAGATCCCGAGCGAAGCCTGAATGATGTCTATATAATCCCTGCCTTTCGTGGAGATCAGACCTATATGCCAACGTCCTTTCTAGAAATTGTCGAGCTACCAGACGGCCGAATCGAACTGCGCAGGGCCGAGGACGAGGGTTCTCTGGTGACTCTGGATTTCTCCGAGGATGCCAAGGCGTTTCTGCAGGGCCAGCACGTTGAAATTGCCAAAGCGATGTTGAGTGTCGGCGTGCAAATGGCGGGGCGTATGGTTGAGGGAGAATTCGATAAGGATGAGGGGCCGCGGGTTCTTCATTGATCCGCTGTCTCCCAGTTACTGCTCCAGATCGGCTTCTCTATCCCTGGAGAAGCCCTGCGCTTTACGTGGCGCGCATTGTTGCTGAATCATCCCAAACGAATGTTCAGGCTTTGAGCGTCCCCGGTGCGGGCGGCGCTGATCAACTGTTGCCGTGACCCTGCGCTCAGTGGATTCAGCCACGTGACGACCGTGTGGCTGCGCCCCAGGCGTAATGCTTCGCAGGCCAATTGCTGAGCGCTTTGGGCGCCGCGCGGTTGTAACAGCAGGATCCGTTCGCGATTCAATCCAGCGTCCCGCAACCAGGTCTGGGTCAGGCTGGCAGGCGGTGCAATCAGGGTCAGCCAGCGTGCGTCCTGATCCTCGCTCAATTCGCGAAGAATCGGTGCCAGCAGGTTCAGACAGTTCCCGGCCGCACCGCGCAGTGACAGCTCACTGAACGCTTCGGGTTCGTTATTCCACGGACGCTCGACGACATCCTTGAGGATGGGGGCGAGCGGTTGCGCCAGAAACGCTTCGAACAACGGCAGTTGTGTTTGCTGAGGTGCGTGTGGGAACTGCATAAAGCCTCCTTTAGCGGCGGATGACGCCGACACTCAAGCCTTCGATAACCAGCTCCTGGTCTTTCAGGTTGACTTCGATAGGGGCGAACTCGGGGTTTTCGGCAATCAGCCAGACTTTACTGCCGTCACGCTTGAAGCGTTTGACGGTGACTTCATCGCCGATCCGCGCAACCACGATCTGACCGTTGCGTGCCTCGCGGGTGGTGTGAACCGCCAGCAGGTCACCGTCGAAAATGCCGATGTCCTTCATGCTCATGCCATGAACGCGCAACAGATAATCGGCGCGCGGATGAAAGAAGGCCGGGTTGATGTTGCAGGACTCTTCGATGTGTTGCTGAGCGAGAATCGGCGCGCCGGCAGCCACTCGACCGATGATCGGCAGCGTGGACTCGTCGACCTTGGCTTCGAAACTTGGAATTCGAATGCCGCGAGAGGCGCCCGGAGTCATTTCGATTGCGCCTTTGCGAGCGAGCGCCTTGAGGTGCTCTTCGGCCGCGTTGGGCGATTTGAAACCCAGTTCCTGAGCGATTTCCGCACGGGTCGGCGGGTAGCCGTTGTCTTCGAGGCAGCGTTTGATAAAGGCCAGAATCTCGGCTTGGCGTGGCGTCAGCTTAAGCATATTGATCGCTCTGTCTTTTTATACAGTGACTGGGATTATATACAGTGAAGCGGTCTTGGCAATGATCGTTTTTTGCCATGCCGCCGGACGGTCAGTGACGACCCAGATTAATGTGGCGTCCTTGTTGTGGTTAAATATCTGACTGACCATTCCCAAAACGAACCGGCAGGCTTGACAAGGCACAGACTGAAACGTATGTTTCAAACAAGTGTTTGTCAGGCGGAGTAGCCATGGCCCAGTCGGAAACCGTTGAACGCATTCTTGATGCTGCAGAACAGCTGTTCGCGGAAAAAGGTTTTGCTGAAACCTCATTGCGTCTGATCACCAGCAAGGCAGGGGTCAACCTCGCTGCGGTGAACTATCACTTCGGCTCGAAGAAGGCGCTGATCCAGGCGGTTTTCTCGCGCTTTCTCGGTCCGTTCTGCATCAGCCTCGACAAAGAGCTGGAGCGCCGTCAGGCCAAACCAGAGAACAAGCCTTCGCTCGAGGAGTTGCTGGAAATCCTCGTCGAGCAAGCGCTGGTGGTACAGCCACGCAGCGGCAACGATCTGTCGATCTTCATGCGTTTGCTCGGTCTGGCCTTCAGTCAGAGCCAGGGCCACTTGCGCCGTTATCTGGAAGACATGTACGGCAAGGTATTCCGCCGCTACATGCTCTTGGTTAACGAAGCTGCCCCGCGTATTCCTCCGATCGAACTGTTCTGGCGCGTGCACTTCATGCTCGGCGCTGCGGCGTTCAGCATGTCCGGGATCAAGGCCTTGCGTGCGATTGCCGAGACCGATTTCGGCGTCAACACCTCCATCGAGCAGGTGATGCGTCTGATGGTGCCGTTCCTGGCAGCCGGCATGCGTGCCGAAACCGGCGTCACCGACACGGCAATGGCCACCGCGCAGTTGCGGCCACGGAGCAAATCCGCGCCGGCACCTGCCAAGGTTTAACCCTCCATGGGTGGGCGCGGCAGCTGACATCCGCTAAGCTAGCCGCCCATGTCGACTCTCGTCCTGAACCCGTTTCTCATTGAAATCACCGACCCGCCGGGCAATGTCCCTGGTGGTGATTTCGTGGGCGACGGGTTTTTCGTTTTCAAGGAATTTCTATGACTGCTGGCCTGCAAGGCTCGTTGATGGTGGACGTCGCCGGTACCTGGCTGACGGCCGAAGATCGCCAATTGTTGCGCCAGCCCGAAGTGGGCGGCCTGATCATCTTCGCCCGCAACATCGAGCATCCGCGCCAGGTGCGCGAGCTGAGCGCGGCGATCCGTGCCATTCGTCCGGACTTGCTGCTGGCGGTGGACCAGGAGGGCGGTCGCGTCCAGCGTCTGCGTCAGGGCTTCGTCCGTTTGCCAGCCATGCGCGCCATCGCTGATAACCCGAACGCCGAGTATCTGGCCGAGCAGTGCGGCTGGATTATGGCCACCGAAGTGCTGGCGGTCGGACTCGACCTGAGCTTCGCGCCGGTGCTGGATCTGGATTACCAGCGCAGCGCCGTGGTCGGCACCCGTTCTTTCGAAGGCAATCCGGAGCGCGCCGCACTGCTCGCAGGCGCTTTCATCAAAGGCATGAGCAGCGTGGGCATGGCCGCCACCGGCAAGCATTTCCCCGGCCATGGCTGGGCGGAAGCCGACTCCCACGTCGCGATCCCCAACGACGAGCGCAGCCTCGAAGAGATCCGCGCCAACGACCTGGTGCCGTTCGCCAGACTCAGCAAGCAACTGGCCGCGGTCATGCCGGCTCACGTGATTTATCCGCAAGTCGACACACAACCTGCCGGTTTCTCCCGGCGCTGGCTGCAGGACATTCTGCGTGGCGAGTTGCAGTTCGACGGCGTGATCTTCAGCGATGACCTGTCGATGGCCGGCGCCCACGTGGTCGGCGACGCCGCCAGCCGTATCGAAGCGGCACTGAGTGCCGGTTGCGACATGGGCCTGGTGTGCAACGACCGCGCAGCTGCCGAGCTGGCCCTGAGTGCCGCGCAGCGCATGAAGGTCAAGCCGTCGCCGCGCATCGCACGCATGCGCGGTCAGGCATTCGCCAATACCGAATACCGTCAGGATCCGCGCTGGCTGACCGCTGTCGGCGCGCTCAAAGACGCTCAACTGATCGATTAAGGATTTTTCGCTATGACGGTTTACGCAATCATCGGCGGCACCGGTCTGACCCAGCTGGAGGGCCTGAGCATTCGCCAGTCGCTGGCGGTGGATACGCCTTACGGGGCGCCATCGGCCGAAGTCCAGATTGGCGAATACGCCGGCAAGGAAGTGCTGTTCCTCGCTCGTCACGGTCACCCGCATCGCTTCCCGCCGCACAAGGTCAACTATCGCGCCAACCTGTGGGCGTTGAAGCAGGCCGGGGCCGAAGCGATCATCGCGGTCAACGCCGTGGGCGGGATTCATCCTGCAATGGGCACCGGACATTTCTGCGTGCCGCATCAGATCGTGGACTACACCAGCGGTCGCGAGCACACCTATTTCGCCGATGATCTGGAACATGTCACACACATCGACTTCAGCTTTCCCTACAGCGAACCGCTGCGTCAGCAATTGATTGCTGCGTTGGCTGCGGAAGGGTGCGAGTACAGCGATCAAGGCGTTTATGCCTGCACCCAGGGCCCGCGTCTGGAAACCGTGGCCGAGATCGTGCGACTGGAGCGTGACGGCTGCGACATCGTCGGCATGACCGGCATGCCGGAAGCGGCGCTGGCTCGCGAGCTGGATCTGGATTACGCGTGTCTGTCGCTGGTGGTGAACCCGGCTGCGGGCAAGACCACTGAAGTGATCACCATGGCCGAGATCGAGCAGGCGTTGCACGATGGCATGGGCAAGGTGAAGTCGACGTTGGCGCGCGTACTCAAGGGCTGAGTCTGGCTCGAAACCGAGTCGAGCCTTTTCGCGGGCAAGCCCGCTCCCACAGAGGTCACGCTAAACCTGTGGGAGCGGGCTTGCCCGCGAATCGATCTGATAGCCGACGAAGATCTCAGCGCTTTTCAAACTTGTCCGGCAACGGCGCAAACAGCGCCTCGATATCATCACTCTGCAGCTTCCAGTCCCCGGCCTTGCGCCCATCCAGCACGCCGGCCGCCAGGTCGGATTTTTCCCGCTGCAAGTGCTGAATCTTCTCCTCGACCGTGCCCCGGGCAATCATCTTGTAGACGAATACCGGCTTCTCCTGGCCAATGCGATACGCGCGGTCGGTTGCCTGATTCTCGGTCGCCGGGTTCCACCACGGATCGTAGTGAATCACCGTGTCCGCTTCCGTCAGGTTCAGGCCCACACCGCCGGCCTTCAGGCTGATGAGAAAGATCTGACGCTTGCCGCTCTGGAATTCCTTCACCGGTGTGCGCCGATCACGGGTCTGTCCCGTCAACAGCGCATAGGCGACGTTGCGTTTTTTCAGTTCATCCTCGATCAGTGACAGCATCGAAGTGAACTGCGAGAACAGCAGAATCCGCCGGCCTTCCTCAAACAACTCCTCGAGCATTTCCATCAGGCTGTCGAGCTTGCCTGATGTGCTGCCGCGAGCGGGCAGGGTGGCGTCATTGACCAGGCGCAAATCGCAACAGACCTGACGCAGCTTGAGCAGCGCCTCGAGAATGATGATCTGACTGCGCGCCACGCCTTTACGGGTGATTTCGTCGCGAACCTTTTTATCCATGGCCAGGCGCATGGTTTCGTACACGTCGCGCTGCGCTTCGTTGAGCTCGACCCAATGAATGATTTCGGTTTTCGGCGGCAGCTCGGTCGCAACCTGCTCCTTGGTGCGGCGCAGCAGGAACGGTTTGATCCGACCGTTGAGGTGCTGAAGTCTGACTTCGCTGGCGCGTTTTTCAATCGGCACGCGGTAATCGGCGTTGAAGCTTTTGACGTCGCCGAGCCAGCCGGGCAGCAAGAAGTGAAACAGTGACCACAGTTCACCCAGATGGTTTTCCAGCGGCGTCCCGCTCAGACATAGGCGCTGACGCGCATTGAGTTCACGGGCAGCCTGGGCGGCTTTGCTGTTCGGGTTCTTGATGTACTGCGCCTCATCCAGCACCAGCACGTGCAGCGGCTGCTGGGCCAGACGTTCGACATCCTTGGGCAGCAGCGCATAAGTGGTGAGGATCAGATCGTAATCGGCCAGATGCTCGAAGTGCTTTTTACGACTGGCGCCGTACAGCGCGACAACCTTGAGCTGTGGCGTGAAGTGCGCCGCTTCGTCGAGCCAGTTGGGAATCAGGCTGGTAGGCATTACCACCATGCTCGGGCGATCCAGGCGTCCGGCGTTCTTCTCGCTGAGAATGTGCGCCAATGTCTGTAGGGTTTTGCCCAAGCCCATGTCGTCCGCGAGAATCCCGCCGACCTCAAGTTGCCGCAGCGACTGCATCCAGCTCAAGCCTTCGAGCTGATAAGGACGCAGCGTCGCATTCAGCCCCTTCGGTGCTTTGGCGCTGTAATCGCGGATGTCGCGCAAGCGCTGGGCGAAGCTGCGAATCTGCTCGCCACCCTCCCAGAGCAGGGGAATGCCTTCCAGCGAATTCAGGCGCGTGGCGTCGGCCTTGCTCAGGCGCAGGGTGGTTTCGCCCGGCTCCTGCATATAAAACTCGCCAAGGGTCGCCAGCACCGGCTTCAGCCGGCCGAGGGGCAGGGCGACTTGCAATGGCCCGTGCTCGCTGTTGCGTTGCGGGATGTTCACCAGAATCAGTTCATCATCGCGACGGCGGGCGAGACGTTCCGGGTTGAGGATTTCCGTGTGCGAACGCATCAGGTTGAGCAGGATCGGCAGCAGGCTCAGGCGCTCACCGTTGACGATGATCCCCAGCTCCAGATCGAACCAGTCGCGTTCCGGCGTCTGCTCGACGGTGGCGTACCAGTCGTCCACGGCAGTCAGGTCGAAACCGAACTCATCATCGACCAGCAGCTCCCAGCCCTGAGTGCGCAGCTTCGGCAGATCGTTGAGGGTGAACGTCAGCCAGGCGCTGTCGTTGACCATCTCGTAGAGTTCTCCGGCGCTTTCCGGCAGGGCTTTGCTCTGCCGGGTGGCGATGCGGAAACCGAGAATTCGCAACTGCTCGCGGTAGCTTTGCTCGACGTCCGGATGGCGCTTGACCCGCAGGGTCTGCGCTTCCTGGCGAATCAGAATGTCGCTGTTCTTCTGGCCGCTGACGTATTCGTCGAGGTAACTGAAGGACAGCGCCGCGCGATGCTGGATATAACGCTGCATTTTGCCGTTACGCGGTTCGAATGCGCTGAACTCGACGCTGGCCAGCCACAGACGCGGCACCGGTTGCACGTTGTCCACCAGCACTTGCGGCGGCGCTTTCGGGCTGCGGTTTTCCAGTACGGCCTGGAGTTTTTCCAGCAGTTCGGCGTCTTTGGCGGCGGCGGGGTATTCGAGGGTTTCCTGCACTTGCAGCAACACCGCCGCGCAATGTTTGCAGTTGCTGTGTACCGGGCAGGTGCAGGTGGCGTCGACCATCAGCAGCGTGCCTTTGGCCGACTCGCGCAGATGAATCGTCTGACGGTACACATTACCGCCAGAACCTTCGCAGCTGGCGGTAATGGTCGCGTCGCCGACCTGCACGAATCGCACCCGGTTTTCCAGGGCATAGCGGCGGCCACGCTCCAGGCTTTGTTCCTTGAACCGACTGACCCAGGAGGAGGCCAGCGGTTTACTCAGAGGCGGGGACATAAGGACTTCAGTCAGTCCGGAATGGCTTCAGGCGCTTCCCGAGGCGCGGGCGCCGTCAGTGAAGTGATCTTGATCAGCAGGGCCAGGTGGCCGTTATCGAGGTAGTTGAGTTGGCCATTTTTGGTATGGCTGTCCTGTTTCAGACGCTCGCTGGCGGTGACCATGCCGTTGGCGTCGATCTGGTTGACCCAGAAATCGGCGTTCACATCGGTGAAGCGCCCGAGCTTCATTTCAATCGTGCCTTCGATCGGGAACTGGCCGAACTGCTCCTGACCTTCGCTGACCGCCACTTTGGCAGGCGTTTCGCCCAGCGTCTGCTGCCAGGCTTTGTGCATCAGCACGCTGTACTCGCCGCTGGCGGTGAGTTTGGTCACAACGTCGTTCAGCGCCGGCGTGCGTTTACTGTCATCGCCCAGCCGCTGGGCGCCCGCCGCCCAGTCTTCCGGTGCCGCGCGGCTGACAATCGCCGGGACGGCGTTCTGGCGCACCAGAATCATTTCGACCTGATACAGGTCATCGGCAAACGCCGTCGGTGCTACCAGAGTCAGTAGCAAGGTCAATGAGCGAAACAGGCGCATGCGGCGTCCTTCAAGCAGTTTTCGGGATGAGGCGCTCGAACAGCGCCTCCACAGTATTAAAGCGCTCTTCCGGGCGCTCCATCGGCACCTGGAACTTGAACATCGTGGCGCCTTCGAATTTGTAGCGTTTTGGCTGACTCTGGATCAGTTTGATCAGGGTCATCGGGTCGACCGGCGTCTGCGCCGCGAACTCGATGCGTCCGCCTTGCGGGCCGCCATCGACTTTCTTGATGCCCAACTGTTCGGCCTGCAATTTCAGCGCCGTGATGCGTACCAGATTCTTGGTCGGCTCTGGCAGCAGACCAAAACGGTCGATCATCTCCACTTGCAGATCTTTCAGGCCTTCCTCATCGGTGGCCGAAGCGATGCGCTTGTACAGGATCAGGCGGGCGTGCACGTCCGGCAGGTAATCTTCCGGAATCAGCGCCGGCACCCGCAGGTTGACTTCCGGGCCACCGCCGAGCGGTTGGTCGAGGTTCGGCTGTTCGCCCTTGCGGATCGACTTCACCGCGCGCTCGAGCATTTCCATGTACAGCGTGAAGCCGACAGCCTGAATCTGCCCGCTCTGACCGTCGCCCAGCAGTTCGCCGGCACCACGGATTTCCAGGTCGTTGGTGGCCAGTACGAAGCCAGCGCCCAGATCCTGAGTATTGGCAATCGCCTCCAGACGTTTTTCCGCATCGCCGGTAATCTGCTGGCGCGGCGGGGTCAGCAGGTAGGCGTAAGCCTGGTGGTGGCTACGGCCAACGCGGCCGCGCAACTGGTGCAACTGCGCCAGACCGAACTTGTCGGCACGCTCGATGATGATGGTGTTGGCGCTCGGCACGTCGATGCCGGTCTCGATGATGGTCGAGGCGATCAGCACGTTGAAGCGCTTGTGATAGAAGTCGCTCATCACCTGTTCGAGTTCGCGTTCGCGCATCTGCCCGTGGCCGATGCCGATCCGCGCTTCCGGCACCAGTTCGGCCAGTTCGGCGGCGCACTTCTCGATGGTCTTCACGTCGTTGTGCAGGTAGTAAACCTGTCCACCGCGCAGCAGCTCACGCAGCAAGGCCTCTTTGACCGTGCTCTTGTTCTGCTCCATGACGAAGGTGCGCACCGACAGGCGTCGCGCCGGCGGCGTGGCGATGATCGACAGGTCGCGCATGCCCGACACCGCCATGTTCAGCGTGCGCGGAATCGGCGTGGCGGTCAGCGTAAGAATGTCGACTTCGCTGCGCAGAGCCTTGAGCTGTTCCTTCTGACGGACACCGAAACGGTGCTCTTCGTCGATGATCACCAGCCCGAGATTTTTGATTTTGACGTCGTCCTGCAGCAACTTGTGGGTGCCGATGACGATGTCGATGTTGCCCTCGGCCAGTTCGGCCACCGCAGCGTTGACTTCCTTGGCCGACTTGAAGCGGCTCATCACTTCCACGGTCACCGGCCAGTCGGCGAAGCGGTCGCGGAAGCTGTTGTAATGCTGCTGGGCGAGCAGGGTGGTCGGCACCAGGATCGCCACTTGCTTGCCGCCGTGCACGGCGATGAACGCGGCGCGCATGGCGACTTCGGTCTTGCCGAAACCCACATCGCCGCAGACCAGTCGATCCATCGGTTTCGGCGAAAGCATGTCCTCGCGCACGGCTTCGATGGTGGATTGCTGGTCCGGGGTTTCTTCGAACGGGAAACCGGCGCTGAAGGTCGCGTAATCGGCCTTCGGATCGGCAAACGCATAACCTTCGCGGGCGGCGCGGCGGGCATAGATGTCGAGCAGTTCGGCAGCCACGTCGCGCACTTGCTCGGCGGCCTTGCGCTTGGCTTTCTGCCAGGTCTCGGAGCCGAGGCGGTGCAGCGGAGCCAACGCATCGTCGCTGCCGGTGTAACGGGCGATCAAATGCAGGTTGGCCACCGGCACGTAGAGCTTGGCGTTCTCGGCGTATTCGAGGGTCAGGAATTCGGCGGCCTGATTGTCGATTTCCAGAATCGTCAGGCCGAGATAACGACCGACGCCGTGGTCGATGTGCACCACCGGCGCGCCTTCGCGCAGCTCGGTGAGGTTCTTGATCACTGCATCGTTGTTGGCGTCGGCGCGTTTTTCGCGGCGGCGACGCTGCATCACGCGCTGGCCGAACAGCGGACTTTCCGCAACCAGTGCCAGCGCCGGGTCGTCCAGCATCAGGCCTTCGTCGAGCGGGGCAATGGTGATCGCCAGGCGATCCTTGCTCGCGACGAAGTCCGGCCAGCTGTCGACGGTTTTCGGTCGCAGCTTCAGGCGATCCAGCAACTCCAGCAGCACTTCGCGACGGCCCGCGGATTCGGCAGTGAACAGCACGCGTCCCGGGAACTCGTCGAGGAATGCCGAAAGTGCGGCTAACGGCTGGGTAGCCTTGGCTTCGATCGCCAGATTCGGCAATGCCTGCGCCGGGAAGCGCTCGCGGCCGACGCCAGTTTCCACGTCCTGCTGGCTGGCGACCACGCGCGGCCAGTTCTTCAGGCGGGCGAAGCAGTCTTCCACCGGCAGGAACAGTTCGGCCGGCGGCAATAAAGGACGGGATGGATCGACGCGGCGCTCTTCATAACGGTTGCGCACATCGTTCCAGAAGTTTTCCGCCGCCTGCTCGATGCCCGGCAGCGAGAACACTTGAGTGTCCTGTGGCAGGTAATCGAACAGGGTTGAGGTTTCTTCGAAGAACAGCGGCAGGTAGTACTCGATACCGGCCGGCGTGATGCCGCTGCTCAGGTCCTGGAAGATCGGGCAGCGACGGAAGTCGACGTCGAAGCGCTCGCGAAAACGCGCCTTGAAGCGAGTGACCGCGTCTTTCTGCAGCGGGAATTCCTTGGCCGGCAGCAGCTTGACCGAATCGACTTTGTCGATGGAGCGCTGATTTTCCGGATCGAAGGTGCGCAGGGTTTCGATTTCGTCGTCGAACAGATCGATGCGATAAGGCAGTTTGCTGCCCATCGGGAACAGGTCGATCAGTGCCCCACGTACGGTGAACTCGCCGTGCTCGTAGACCGTGTCGACGTAGCGATAGCCACTGGCTTCGAGCCGTGAGCGCATCTGCTCGACATCGAGTTTCTGCCCGACATCCAGCACCAGGCTGCTGCCGAGCAGGAATTTGGTCGGCGCCAGACGGTGCAGGGCGGTGGTGATCGGCACCACCAGCACGCCATGTTCCAGCTCCGGCAGCCTATAAAGGCTGGCAATACGCTGGGAAATGATGTCCTGGTGCGGCGAAAACAGATCGTAGGGCAGGGTTTCCCAGTCGGGGAAATGCAGCACCGGCAAATCCGGGGCGAAGAAACTCAGCTCCTGCTCCAGCCGTTCGGCACTCTGGCTGTCGGCGGTCAAAAGCAGCGTGAAGCGCTTGGCAGCGCTGGCAGCCTCGGCAATCGCCAGGCTCAGGGCGGCACCGGGGAGGTTGCCCCAGTGCTGTTTACCTGCCGCGGCAGGGAGAAGCGGTAGACGCAGAACAGGCACGGAAGGTTGAGCTCCAGGCGTTGCGACAAAGTCGGTAATTGTAGCGGCGTCCGGTGCCGCCTGTCAGTTGCAGGATGCGTCTATCTGCACCGTTTGGGAAAAATGTAGTGGTAACCATAAAAACCAGCGCTTTTTTTACGGTTATGTAGTGCCAAAAGTCGGTGGTGTTACGGAGGGTTACAGACATCGTCTAACAGTCGTCGAAAAACTGACTGCGCTGGAAGCCCCGTATTTACTGGGCTGGCGGAGGGCGTTATTTTTTTGAACGGATTTTTGTTACCGATTGCGCGACAGGCGCGCATTGCTACAAGAGGTTCTCGGCGGCATAATGTAGCCCCTTTTTTCTGCCCCTACATGTGGAAGGTTACCGTGACTCAGAAGCCCGACCAGTGTCTTGGTGAATGGATCGACCGTGAAGCACTCGCAGAAGCGATGATTCCGCTTATCGGTCAGCTCTACCGCAACAACAACGTGGTGAGCTCGATCTATGGCCGCAGCCTGATCAACCAGTCTGTCATCGCGATTCTCAAAGCTCACCGCTTTGCTCGCCACCGTTCTGCCGACGACAGCGAACTCTCCGTCCACGAAACATTCCCACTGCTCAAGGCCATGAGCGAGCTCAAGCTCGGCGCGGCCTCGGTAGATCTGGGCAAGCTGGCGTACAAATTCCGCAACGAAGGCAACGGCCGCACCGCCGAGCAGTTCGTGCGTGAAGAAATGGCTGACGTGGTAGGCCAGCAAAACGCTTCGGCCCGCAAAGGCACCGACGTTGTGCTGTACGGCTTCGGTCGTATCGGCCGTCTGCTGGCGCGTATCCTGATCGAGAAAACCGGTGGCGGCGACGGCCTGCGTCTGCGTGCCATCGTGGTGCGCAAGGGCGCCGAAAACGACCTGACCAAACGCGCCAGCCTGCTGCGTCGCGATTCGGTACACGGTTCGTTCAACGGCACCATCACCATCGACGAAGAAAACAACACCATCACCGCCAACGGCAACCTGATCCAGGTTATCTACGCGAAGAACCCTACCGAAGTGGACTACACCCAGTACGGCATCAAAGATGCGCTGCTGGTGGACAACACCGGCGTATGGCGTGATGCCGATGGTCTGGGCCAGCACCTGGCGTGCCCGGGTATCGACCGCGTTGTTCTGACCGCGCCTGGCAAGGGCAAGCTGAAGAACATCGTTCACGGTATCAACCACAACGAAATCACTGCTGACGACAAGATCGTGTCCGCCGCTTCCTGCACCACCAACGCCATCGTGCCGGTGCTGAAAGCCGTGAATGACAAGTTCGGCATCATCAACGGTCACGTCGAAACCGTTCACTCGTACACCAACGACCAGAACCTGATCGACAACTTCCACAAGGGCGATCGCCGTGGCCGTAGCGCCGCGCTGAACATGGTCATCACCGAGACCGGTGCTGCCACCGCTGCTGCCAAGGCCCTGCCTGAGCTGGCCGGCAAGCTGACCGGTAACGCGATCCGCGTTCCGACGCCGAACGTGTCCATGGCCATTCTCAACCTGAACCTTGAGAAAGCCGCCTCCCGTGAAGAGATGAACGAGTACCTGCGCTACATGGCGCTGCACTCCGATCTGCACAAGCAAATCGACTTCGTCAACTCGCAGGAAGTGGTTTCGACCGACTTCGTGGGCTCGCGTCACGCCGGTGTGGTCGATGCTGAAGCGACCATCGTTCAGGACAACCGCGTTGTTCTGTACGTCTGGTACGACAACGAGTTCGGCTACAGCTGCCAGGTGGTTCGCGTGATGGAAGACATGGCCGGTGTAAACCCGCCAGCGTTCCCGCGCTAAGCCTTAGCTGCAAATGAAAACGCCCCGGCTCTGGTCGGGGCGTTTTTGTTTGCGCGCGATTTGCCTTAGCGGGGGATGGCGGCTTGGGCCGTGCGCAGTTCGTGCCTGTTGCCACGGAACAGCACCAGCGTGGCGATCAGGCCCAATACGGCTGCGCCACTGAGCCAGATCCCCGGCGCCGCCTTGTTGTCCAGCACATGAATCAGATAAGTGCAGGCCGCCGGGGTAAAGCCACCAAAGGTGGCGGTCGCCAGGCTGTAGGCCAGCGAGAAGCCAGTCGTACGAACTTCTACCGGCATGATTTCGGTGAGTGCCACCACCATTGCCCCGTTGTACGAACCGTACAGGAACGACAGCCACAATTCGACGATCAACAAATGGCTGAAGCTCGGGTTCGCCACCAGCCAGGACAGTGCCGGGTAAGCGGTCAGGATCGCCAGAATCGTCGCCGCCAGCAGTAGGGGTTTACGACCTACCTTGTCAGACACCGCGCCCATCACCGGCAACCAGAAGAAGTTCGACAGGCCGATGCACACGGTCACCAGCAACGCATCGAAGTCCGATAGGTGCAATTCCGCCTTGCCGAAGGTCGGTGTGTAGGCAGTGATCAGGTAGAACGACACCGTTGTCATGACCACCAGCGCCATGCCAGCGATGACGATGCCAAAGTTCTGACCGATCGAACGGATGATTTCCTGCAGAGTAGGGCGATGTTTGCGCGCCTGGAACTCCGGGGTTTCCTCCAGCGAGCGGCGGATGACAAAAATCACCGGGACGATCATGCAGCCGATCAGGAACGGCACGCGCCAGCCCCAGTCGCCCATCTGTTCCGGGCTCAGCCAATGGTTGAGACCGACACCGAGCAGGCCGGCGAATACCACCGCCGCTTGCTGGCTGGCGGACTGCCAGCTGACGAAAAAGCCCTTGCGGCCCGGCGTGGCGATTTCCGCCAGATACACCGACACCCCGCCCAGTTCCACGCCGGCCGAGAAACCTTGCAGCAATCGGCCGAACAGCACGATCAGCGGCGCGGCAACCCCAAGGGTGGCGTAGCCCGGCACGCAGGCAATCAGCACGGTGCCGGCCGCCATCATGGCCAGCGTGATGATCAGGCCCTGGCGCCGGCCATGTCGGTCGATGTAGGCGCCGAGAAAAATCGCCCCCAGCGGGCGCATCAGGAAGCCGGCGCCAAACGTGGCCAAGGAAAGCATCAGGGACGCGAAGGCGCTGTCGGTGGGAAAGAAGGTCTTGGCAATGGCCGTGGCATAGAAGCCGTAGACCATAAAGTCGAACATCTCGAGAAAGTTGCCGCTGACAACGCGAAAAATCGCCTTGCCTTTGCCGGTCGTGGAAGACATGGGTAGGTACTCGCTCTAAATCTTGTAAGAAAGCGTTGCGCTCGTAGCCCATAATGGCCGGCGCGGTTTTGCGGGGAGATGAAGAATTGTTAACTGGACGCTGGGCGATTCTCGTGCTGCTGACCGGGTTTTTGTCCGGCTGCGGCAACGGTGATTCCCTGGAGACTTTCGGTGGCCCGACGATGGGCAGCACCTATTCGATCAAGTACGTGCGCCACGCCAATCTGCCTGCCCCGCAGGAGGTGCGTGTCGAAGTGGAAAAAATCCTCGCGGGCGTCGACCGGCAGATGTCGACTTACCGCGCAGACTCCGACATCTCGCGCTTCAATGCATTGCCGGCTGATCGCTGTCAGGTCATGCCCGCGCCGATCCTTGAATTGGTCCGCGTGGGCGAGCAGCTGTCGCGACAAAGCGAAGGCTCCTACGACCTCACCGTCGAACCGCTGATGAATCTGTGGGGGTTCGGCCCGCAGGGGCGTGAAGAAAAAGTCCCGGATACGGCAGCGCTGGCCGAGGTGCGACAGCGGGTCGGTCATCAGCACCTGCGCATCGACGGTGACCAGTTGTGCAAGGACGCGGCGGTCGAGGTGGATTTCAACAGCATCGCAGCCGGTTACGCGGTCGACACCATTGCTGCGCGGCTCCAGGCTCTGGGCATACATGATTACCTTGCCGAAGCCACTGGCGAACTCAAGGCGTCCGGCAGGAAGCCCGACGGTTCGCCATGGCGTATCGCACTGGAAGAGCCGCGCGACGATCAGCAGGTTGCAGAGCGCGTCATCAATGTCGATGGCTTCGGTCTCTCCACTTCAGGCGACTACCGCAACTATTTTCAACAGGATGGCCGGCGTTATTCCCACACCTTCGATGCCTGGACCGGTGCGCCGGTCCTACATGATCTGGCGTCGGTCACGGTAATTCATCCTTCAGCGCTGATGGCCGATGGACTATCGACGCTGTTGCTGATTCTCGGGCCTGAAAGGGCCTGGGACTATGCCGAAAAACACGACATTGGTGCATTCTTTGTGATTCGTGCCGATACAGGTTTCGTCACACGCACCAGTCACGCGTTCGAACGGCTCAGTGGCGCAAAAGTTGACTGAGAACAGTACGAAAACTGGCGTTGTAGTGCAGGCAAAAGTAGCCTACGACGCGACCAAGGGTTAATGTGCGCGGCGTTGACGCTTCTATAGACTGTGTCCGGGTTTTCTACTGGCCCCCAATTGTTCCTTCGCGCCGTCGTTCGGCGTGATTTAGCCGCCGGTGCTGCTGGCACCGCGGCCTGTTCTGAGGAGTACGCATGGCTGTCTACAACTACGACGTGGTGGTGCTGGGTTCCGGCCCGGCGGGAGAAGGCGCGGCAATGAACGCCGCCAAAGCAGGGCGCAAGGTGGCGATGGTCGACAGCCGTCGTCAGGTCGGCGGCAACTGCACCCACCTGGGCACCATCCCGTCCAAGGCCCTGCGTCACTCGGTGCGGCAGATCATGCAGTTCAACACCAATCCGATGTTCCGTGCGATCGGCGAGCCGCGCTGGTTCTCCTTCCCGGATGTGTTGAAAAGCGCCGAGAAAGTCATTTCCAAACAAGTCGCTTCGCGTACCGGCTACTACGCCCGTAACCGCGTCGACGTGTTTTTCGGCACCGGCAGCTTCGCCGACGAGCAAACCATCGAAGTGGTCTGCGCCAACGGCGTGGTCGAGAAACTGGTGGCCAAGCACATCATCATCGCCACCGGTTCGCGTCCTTATCGCCCGGCGGACATCGATTTCCACCACCCGCGTATCTACGATAGCGACACCATCCTCAGCCTCGGCCACACCCCGCGCAAACTGATCGTTTACGGCGCCGGCGTGATCGGTTGCGAATACGCTTCGATCTTCAGCGGTCTGGGCGTGCTGGTCGAACTGGTGGACAACCGCGGTCAGTTGCTGAGCTTCCTCGACTCGGAAATCTCCCAGGCGTTGAGCTACCACTTCAGCAACAACAACATCACCGTGCGTCACAACGAAGAGTATGACCGCGTCGAAGGCGTGGACAACGGCGTGGTCCTGCACCTGAAGTCCGGCAAGAAGATCAAGGCCGACGCCTTGCTCTGGTGCAACGGCCGTACCGGCAACACCGATCAGTTGGGTCTGGAAAACATCGGGGTCAAGGTCAACAGCCGTGGCCAGATCGAAGTCGACGAGAACTACCGCACCTGCGTGCAGAACATCTATGGCGCCGGTGACGTGATCGGCTGGCCGAGCCTGGCCAGTGCCGCCCACGACCAGGGCCGCTCGGCCGCTGGCAGCATCGTCGACAATGGCAGCTGGCGTTTCGTGAATGACGTGCCGACCGGTATCTACACCATTCCGGAGATCAGCTCGATCGGCAAGAACGAGCAGGAACTGACCCAGGCCAAGGTGCCGTACGAAGTGGGCAAGGCGTTCTTCAAGAGCATGGCGCGTGCACAGATCGCCGGCGAGCCGCAAGGCATGCTGAAGATCCTGTTCCACCGTGAAACCCTCGAAGTGCTGGGCGTTCACTGCTTCGGTTATCAGGCGTCGGAGATCGTGCACATCGGTCAGGCGATCATGAACCAGCCGGGCGAACTGAATACCCTGAAGTACTTCGTCAACACGACGTTCAACTACCCGACCATGGCCGAAGCCTATCGGGTAGCGGCGTACGACGGCCTCAACCGGCTTTTTTGACGGGCTCCGGCCGGTGGCCTGAGCCGGCCGGGGAGACCGATTTCAGCAATTCCCGAGGGTGGCAGTGGCCAAACCGGGAAAGTCTGTAATCAGGCTGTCAACGCCGAAGTCAACGAGTCTGCGCATCAGCGCAGGCTCGTTGACGGTCCACACCGACACATGCAGCCCTTGACGCTGCGCCTTCTGCAGGCGTTCCGGCGTACACAGCGTCCAGTTCAACGCCAGAATCTCGCAACCGTAACTTTGTGCGACCTTCAGCGGGTCGAGCCAGGCGTATTCGGCCACCAGGCCGCGCGATACGTCGGGCACCAGATCCAGTGCAGCCTTCAAGACTTCCCGCGAACTCGAGGTGATTGTCACCTTGTCGAGCAGCCCGTGTCTGACTGCCATTTCACGGATCGCCAGCACGGTGGTCGCGGCGCGGGTGCGAGAAGCGCTTTTGACTTCCAGCTGCCAGTGCTCGAAATCACACTTTTCGAACAGTTCTTCCAGCGTTGGAATCGGGCATGGCTTGATCCAGCCCGGACCGCCCTTGCGCGCGTCGTAGGTCACCAGCTCGGCGGCGGTGTGCTCGACCACCTTGCCGCGCCGGTCGGTGGTGCGCTTGAGGGTCGGGTCGTGGATGACCATCAGCTCGCCGTCCTTGGACAGGTGCAGGTCCAGCTCGCAACGGCGAACGCCGTGCTTGAGACATTCCTGAAAACTGCTCAGGGTGTTTTCCGGTGCTTCGCCCTTGGCGCCGCGGTGGCCGTAGATAAGGGTCACGGTTCTTCCTTAATTTAGATGCCTGATTCGTTCTGTTCGCGGGCCAGACGTCGTTCCTGGGCCTGCTTCTGCAAGATATAGCGGGCGAGCAACTGGCGCTGGGCGTCAGTCAGGTGTTCGAACTCGGTACCGACGTCGTAGCCGTCGCCCTTGCGGTCGCAATGGGTCACGCGGGCGCGCAGCAACAGGCCGAGGGCCTGGGGCATCAGCACCAGTTTCACCGACAGGTGCGCGCCGGTGGCGATCGGGGTAGGGTGCTGAAAGTCGATGCCGCCCTCGGAGATGATCACCGGTTGCGGCTCGCCGATATGGCCGAGCACGGTCAGGGCGACCACCTGGCTGAGCAGGTCGATGCGTTTGTTCTGGGATTTCAGGAACGCCGCGATGGCGCGGTCGCGTTCACTGATCTGGCGCAGCAGGTGCTGCGACTCGAATTCGCTCAGGTGCAGTTCGCTGAGCAGGTTGAACAGTGGAGAAGCATCCTGCAACACTTCCTGGCCTGCGGCTTCGGGAGCGGACAGGGGCCGAATTTCCAGTGCGATCGTGTCCTCGATACGGTAGTATTCGCGGCGATCTTCTTCATCTAATGTCGACATGGCGAACCCATGGTAGCGGCGGTGGTCTGAGTGTAAAGCTGGTTATCGACCCCCGCCACAAGGACGTTCCTTTTCCCTCCGAACAAGCCCCGACATGTTCAGACCTCTCTTCGTATTTATCGGCACGCGTTATACCCGTGCAAAGCGTCGCAATCATTTTGTGTCATTCATTTCCCTGACTTCGATGATCGGGCTCGCCCTTGGCGTGGTCGTGATGATCGTGGTGCTGTCGGTGATGAACGGCTTCGATCATGAGATGCGCACCCGCGTGCTGGGCATGGTGCCCCACGCGACCATCGAGTCCGGTGAAGCCATCAATGACTGGCCGAGCCTGGCCGCCAAGGTCAAGCAGAACCCGCAGGTGGCGGCCGTTGCGCCGTTCACCCAGATGCAGGGGTTGCTGACCAACAACGGCCAGGTGTCCAAGGTGTTGCTCAATGCCATCGACCCGGCGCTGGAGCGCAACGTCTCGATCATCGACAACTTCATGAAGCAGGGCAAACTTGACGATCTGACGCCGGGCAGCTTCGGCATCGTAATTGGCGACAAGGCCGCGACCAAGCTCGGCGTGGGCCTCGGTGACAAGATCACCTTCGTCGCGCCGGAGGTCAGTGTGACCCCGGCCGGGATGTTCCCGCGCATGAAGCGCTTCACCGTGGTCGGCATCTTTCATGTCGGCGCCGGTGAATTGGACGGCTATCTGGGCGTGACCAACCTGCAGGATCTGGCGAAGATGCATCGCTGGAAGCCTGATCAGGTGCAGGGCCTGCGCCTGAAGTTCGACGATCTGTTCCAGGCCCCGCGTGAGGCGTGGAACATCGCCCAGCGCCTCGGCGAAGACCGTTACTACGCCCGCGACTGGACCCGTACCCACGGCAACCTGTATCAGGCGATCCGCATGGAAAAAGCCATGATCGGTCTGCTGTTGCTGCTGATCGTCGCGGTGGCCGCGTTCAACATCATTTCCACGCTGGTGATGGTGGTGAATGACAAGAAGGGCGATATCGCCATTCTGCGCACACTGGGCGCCACGCCGGGCACGATCATGCGCACGTTCATGGTGCAGGGCACGGTGATCGGCTTGGTCGGCACGGCCATCGGCGCCGTGGTCGGGATCTTCGCCGCGCTAAACGTCAGCGCTGCGATTTCGGCCATCGAAGGCGTGATCGGACACAAATTCCTCAACGCCGACGTGTATTTCATCGATTACCTGCCGTCGCAGGTGCAGAGCCAGGACGTGGTCATGGTCTGCGCCGCTGCGTTGGTCCTGAGTTTCCTCGCCACCCTGTATCCAGCCTGGCGTGCCGCGCGCACCCAGCCGGCGGAGGCGCTACGTTATGAGTGAGTCGGGCATGAGTGAAAAAGCAATCTTGAGCTGCCGCAACCTGGGTAAATCCTACGAGGAAGGCCCGGAGTCGGTGGAAGTGCTGGCCAACCTGCAACTGGAATTGCATCCGGGTGAGCGGGTGGCGATCGTCGGCAAGTCCGGTTCGGGCAAAAGTACCTTGCTCAACCTGCTGGGCGGTCTCGATACGCCGACCAAGGGCGGTGTCTGGCTCGACGGTGAAGAACTCTCGGCGCTGAGCGAGAAGAAGCGTGGCCTGCTGCGTAACCGCGCCCTCGGGTTCGTGTACCAGTTCCACCACCTGCTGCCGGAATTCACCGCGCTGGAAAACGTCTGCATGCCGCTGCTGATCGGCAAGACCGCGATCCCGGAAGCACGTCAGCGTGCCACGGCGTTGCTGGAACGGGTCGGCCTGGGTCATCGCCTGGAACACAAACCGGCGGAGCTGTCCGGTGGTGAACGCCAGCGCGTGGCCATCGCCCGTGCGCTGGTGAACAATCCAGGGCTGGTGATGCTCGACGAGCCGACCGGCAACCTCGACTCCCACACCGCCGAAGGCATTCAGGATCTGATGCTGGAACTCAGCACGTCGATGCGCACGGCGTTTCTGGTGGTGACTCACGACATGAACCTGGCTCGCCAGATGGACCGCGTCCTGCAACTGCAGGAAGGTTGCCTGACCCCCATCTGACGGCTTGAAACCCGATGTCTGAAAAGGCGTCGGGTCTTTTATTTTTATACGGTGCCCCAGCGAATGTTCAGACCGTTATCGATCTTTATCGGCACGCGCTATACCCGCGCCAAGCGCCGCAATCGCTTTGTTTCGTTCATTTCGATGACCTCGATGATCGGCCTCGCCCTCGGCGTGCTGGCGATGATCGTGGTGCTGTCGGTGATGAACGGCTTCCAGCGCGAAATGAGCTCGCGCATCCTCGGCATGGTGCCCCACGCGACCATCGTCGGCGTCAAGCCGATCGACGACTGGCAGCCAGTGGCCGCCGCCGCGATGAAGAACCCGCAAGTGACCGCCGCCGTGCCGTTCACCGAGATGGAAGGCATGCTGTCCTACAAGGGCATGATGCAGCCGATCCAGATCAGCGGCGTCGATCCGGCCCAGGAAGGCAAGGTGTCGATCGTTGCCCAGCACATTGTTCAGGGCCGTCTCGATGCCTTGAAACCGGGTGAATTCGGCGTAGTGCTGGGCGAAATCACCGCTCGGCGTTTTCGCCTCAACGTCGGCGACAAGATCACTCTGATCGTGCCGGAAGTCAGCACCGCACCGGGCGGCATCACTCCGCGCATGCAGCGCTTGAACGTGGTCGGCGTGTTCAAGGTCGGTGCCGAACTCGACGGTTCCATGGGCCTGATCCACGTCTCCGACGCCGCGACCATGCAGCACTGGGAGCCGAATCAGGTGCAGAGCGTGCGTCTGGCGGTGAAGGATCTGTACGCCGCGCCGAAGGTTTCCTCGGACATTGCCAGCGGCCTCGGCGCCGATTTCAAGGCTGACGACTGGACCCACACCCAGGGCAGCCTGTTCAGCGCGATGAAGATGGAAAAAACCATGATCGGCCTGTTGCTGCTGATGATCGTCGCGGTGGCGGCGTTCAACATCATCGCGACCCTGATCATGGTGGTGAACGACAAAGGCGCGGACATCGCGATCCTGCGCACCATCGGCGCCACACCCCGGCAGATCATGGCGATATTCATGGTGCAGGGCACGGTGATCGGCATCGTCGGCACCATCATTGGTGGCGTGCTGGGTGTGATTGCGGCGCTGAACGTCAGTGAGATGGTGGGCTGGGTCGAGCGGGTGACCGGGCAGCACATCTTCAGTTCGGACGTGTATTTCGTCAGCAACCTGCCATCGGAATTGCAGGGCGGCGACGTGCTGCTGATCTGTTCGGCGGGCTTCATCCTCAGCTTCCTGGCCACCGTTTACCCGGCGTGGCGAGCGGCGAAGATCGAACCGGCGCACGCGTTGCGTTATTCCTAAGCATCCTGATGCCCGTTCCCACGCTCCGCGTGGGAATGCATCAACGGACGCTCCGCGTTCGGCTCTTTAGGGCGCAGAGCGCCCCGGGCTGCATTCCCACGCAGAGCGTGGGAACGATCAGCTTCGAGGCAACTCAATCACAAACCGCGTCCAGCCCTGAGCCGATTCGCAATGAATCTGCCCGCCATGGGCCCGGATGATCGACTGAGTAATCGCCAGCCCCAATCCCGCATGCTCGCTGCTGCCTTCCTGGCGCGCCGGATCCGCCCGGTAGAAGCGGTCAAACAAACGCGGCAACAACTCCGCAGAAATCCCCTCGCCACTGTTCTCCACGGTCACCCTCATGGATTTCGCCTGCTCGGTGACCCGAATGCGCACCTCGCCGTTTGCAGGGGTAAAGCGCAACGCGTTATCCAGCAGATTCGATAGCGCCCGGCGCAACATCGCGCGATCCCCCTCAAGCTGCCCCGCACCGTCGCGGCTCAGGCCGACCTGAGCGTCTTCGGCCAGCGGCGCAAAAAACTCCAGCAACGCATCGGCTTCTTCCGCCAGCTCCAGCGGTTCACGCTTGGGCACCAGCAAACCGTGGTCAGCCTTGGCCAGATAAAGCATGTCGTTGACCAGTTGCGCCATCCATTGCAGCTCTTCGAGGTTGCTGTGCAGCGCTTCACGATAGTCTTCGAGAGGGCGAGGGCGGGTCAGGGTGACTTGGGTGTGGGTCAGCAGGTTCGACAGTGGCGTACGCAGTTCATGGGCGATGTCGGCAGAGAACGCTGACAGCCGCTGAAAAGAATCGTCGAGGCGTCCGAGCATGGCGTTGAAGCTGTGGGCCAATTCCGCGAGTTCTGCAGGCATCCGCGCTTCCGGCAATCGGGCATTCAGCGATTGCGCCGAAATCCCACGGGCCACGGCACTCATGCGCCGTAACGGGCGAAGACCGCTGCGGGCGGCCCAGGCGCCGAGCAGCGCGGTGGCCAGCGCCGAGAGGCCGACGGTCAGCCAGATCAGATGCTGCATGCGTTGCAGGAAGTGCTGGTGGTGGGTGATGTCCAGCAGCAAGGTCAACTGCGGTGAATCGGGTTTTCCCGGTTCAAGCGCGGCGTTGAGCAGGCGATAGTCCGTGCCGTTGTCGTTGATGGTGGCCAGACCGGGTTGCTGCGGCAGGTTTGCCGGGGCGTGCAACGAGCGCCCAAACCAGCGCTGGCCCTCAGGGCCGCTGACGCGCAACGTGATATCGCCCTGTTGGCTCAACTCATCGGTGATGTGCGCGGCGTCGCTGCCACTCAGCAGCGTCTGACGTACGCTGAGCAGTTTTCCTTCGAGCAGTTGCTGGTCGAGCTCGATGAAGTGGCCTTCGCTGGCCCGATTGAAAACGACCCCGGCGACCAGCGAAACCACGGCGGTGCAGCCGGCGAACAGCAGCGCCAGCCGACCGCTCAAGGACAGTCGGCGCATCAGTCGGCACGCTCTTCAAGGACGTAACCCATGCCGCGCACCGTGTGAATCAGCTTGTGGGGGAAGTCGTCATCGATCTTCAGGCGCAGTCGACGAATCGCCACTTCGATCACATTGGTGTCGCTGTCGAAGTTCATGTCCCAGACCTGTGAGGCGATCAGCGATTTGGGCAGCACTTCGCCCTGGCGGCGCAGGAGCATCTCCAGCAGAGCGAACTCTTTGGCCGTAAGGTCGATGCGTTGACCGCTGCGTTCGACCCGGCGGCGGATCAGGTCCAGGCTCAAATCGGCCAGGCGCAGGCTGGTTTCCTGAGGTGTGGAACTGCCGCGGCGCAACAGGCTGCGCACCCGGGCCAGTAATTCGGAGAAGGCGAACGGTTTGACCAGATAATCGTCGGCGCCCAGTTCGAGGCCGTGAACCCGGTCTTCCACGGTGTCCTTGGCGGTCAAAAACAGGATCGGCGTTTCCAGACCGGCGCTGCGCACCGCTTGCAGGATTTGCCAGCCATTGCGTCCGGGCAGCATCACGTCGAGGATCAGCAGCGCATAATCGCCACTCAACGCCAATTGCTGGCCGGTGGTGCCGTCGGCCACCAGTTCGGTGTTGAAACCGGCCTCGGTCAGGCCCTGGCGCAGGTACTGGCCGGTTTTGGGTTGGTCTTCGACGATCAGCAGTTTCATGGGCGACTCGGGTAGCGGGAACGAGGACGTTATACCGTGGGCAAACGCGGTGAGCGCCAACCTGACAAAGTTGTAATCTGCCTGTCAGGTCGCTGCCAGCGCAGGCGGGCTAGAGTTTCCCACAGGCTGAACCTTGATTTGTTGGAGTACGACTATGTTTTTGCGCAATCGTCTGGCCCTTGCCGCGTGTCTGCTGGCGCTGAGTTCGCCGCTGTGGGCATCGCCGGCGCACACTTATGACTTCGGCCAACCGGCCCCGGCGGCCAAGGCCACCCGCAGCATCGAAGTGGTGATGGGCGACATGAGCTTCGATCCGAAGGCGATCGAGATCAAGGCCGGTGAGACCGTTCGTTTTGTGCTGGTGAATAAAGGCCAGTTGCTGCATGAATTCAACCTCGGCGACGCGACGATGCATGCAAAACATCAGCAGGAAATGTTGCAGATGCAGCAAAGCGGCATGCTTACGCCGACTGGCATGAAGGAAATGTCCCACGACATGGCGGGCATGGATCACGGCTCGATGGGGCATGGCATGAAGCACGACGACCCCAACAGCGTGCTGGTGGAGCCGGGCAAGACCGCCGAGCTGACCTGGACCTTCAGCAAAGCGGTGAACCTGGAATTTGCCTGCAACATTCCCGGGCATTACCAGGCCGGAATGGTCGGCAAACTGACTGTCAGTCAGTAAGCACTCAAAGGCGGGAGCAAAGGCTGGTAGAATCCGCTGATTCTTCAGTCAGGTTTCCGCCATGCATCCCGCAGCCGAACATTCGCCGCTGGGCAAATCCAGCGAATACATCGCCACGTACACACCGTCCCTGCTGTTCCCGATTCCGCGCACCGCGAAATGGGCCGAGCTGGGCCTGACCGCCGAAACCCTGCCGTATAAAGGCGTGGATTTCTGGAACTGCTTCGAGCTGTCGTGGCTGCTGCCGTCGGGCAAACCGGTGGTGGCGATCGGTGAGTTCAGCATTCCGGCGGATTCGCCGAACATCATTGAATCCAAGTCGTTCAAGCTGTACCTGAACTCGCTGAACCAGACGCCGTTCGCTGATATCGCGAGTCTCGAAGCAACGCTGGTCAAGGATCTGTCCGCTGCTGCCGGCAAACCGGTGGGCGTGCGGGTTCGCAGCCTGAAAGACGTCGAAGCCGAAGGCGTCGTCGCGCTGCCGGGCGTGTGCATCGACGATCTGGATATCAGCGTCAGCAACTACGAACACCCGCGTCCTGAACTGCTGCGCTGCGACGATTCGCGCGTGGTGGAGGAGAGCGTGCACAGTCATCTGCTCAAATCCAACTGCCCGGTGACCAGCCAGCCGGACTGGGGCAGCGTGGTGGTGGAATACCGTGGCGCGGCGCTGGATCACGCCAGCCTGCTGGAATACATCGTCAGCTTCCGTCAGCACTCGGACTTCCACGAGCAATGTGTGGAGCGGATCTTCCTTGACCTGCAGCGCCTGCTGAAACCGGAAAAACTCACGGTGTTTGCGCGTTATGTGCGCCGGGGCGGGCTGGACATCAATCCGTACCGCAGCACTGAAAGCGTGCAACTGCCGAACCATCGTCTGGTTCGTCAGTAACCCGCCTCGCGGACATGAAAAAGCCCTGCCAGTGATGGCAGGGCTTTTTTGCATTCGCGGGTTTCAGATGCCCATGCTGACCAGAGAATTCATGATGTTGCGCAGTGTGCCGGCGATGGTGGGGTGATCAACTTCAAAACGCTCAACGGCCAGGTTCACGCCATCGGCAATGTTGGAGTCCTTGGTTTTGGTTTCCAGTTCAAGTTCCAGTTCGATCTGTTCCATCAGTGCATGTAGATCAGCGCGCTCGGCTTCGGTCAGCGGAGGATTTTGATCCAGTTGCTCGCGCAGGGCATTGAGCTGTTTCTGCAGTTCTTGAGCGGGCATGGTTGTTTCCTTTTATCGAGAGGCACTGGCATAGACCGCAGCTGTGCGCCAAAGGTCTATGGCTCTCCTTAAGACTAATCCACTCTTGGCCAACCTGCATGATCCCGGTCAGGGCTTTTCGCCTTTGAGGCGACGCAGGTTGATGTCCGCGAGGCAAGTGTCGAGGTCGCCCAGATGATCGATCACCGAGTGCACGCCGAGGCTGAACAGTTGCACGGTCGCCTTGCCGCGCAGTTGTTCGCGTTCCTTCTGGCTCAGGGCCTGCCATTCGCTCGGCGCCAGGCCGCACAGTGAACCGCAGGACGCCAGGCCAATGGTCCACAACCCGGCATTGAGGCCCGATTGCAGCAGGCGCGGTTCGCCGCTGACCAGTACGCAACCGTCGAGGCGATCGACATTCAAGCCCATCAACGCTTGCCAGCAGGCGTTGGGCGCCGGCCAAGGATTGATTGTTGCCGAATATTGCGATGGTTTGATCCAGTCTGGCAGCGCCGATGCCAGCACCTGAGTGCTCACGATGGACAACTCATCGAGCCAGGCGCAGGGAATTTGCTGGCGCTGCAGGCTGCGCAGGCTGTCGAGGGCGCCGGGTGTGACGTCGGCGTGTTCCGGGCCGACGCTGGTTTGATGACGGGCGCGGGCGCCGAAGTCCACCAGACAGCCGCTGAGTCCGAACAGCACGGCGGTCAGCGTCGGTGCCGCGAGGGGCAAGGCTTCGGCTTGAGGCATGGAAAACGTCCCTGAAATAGCGATCAGGCTAAGCGTCAGCGGTGACAGTTACGTGACAGGTGAATGACGAAGCGTCCTACAGAGGGTTTCACCGGGGAACTGCCTAAAGCGCCGTTTCCGTCTTATACTGACGCACTAATCGCCGCGGCCCAGGTGCTGCGTCCGTACTATCCAAGGAGTTTTCTATGCGCTGGAGCCATCCTCTTGCTCAGCTTTGTGTATGTGCCAGCGTAATGCTGGTGCCGTTCGCCGCTCAGGCCGCAACGGAAGAAGATCCTTGGGAAAGCGTCAACCGTCCGATTTTCCAGTTCAACGATTTCGTTGATACCTATGCGCTGAAGCCGCTGGCGCAGGGTTACGAATTTGTTACTCCGCAATTCCTGGAAGACGGCATCCACAACATGTTCCGCAACGTCGGTGATGTCACCAACCTGGCGAACAACATTCTTCAGGCCAAACCGGCCGCCGCTGGCGTCGACACCGCGCGCCTGATCTTCAACACCACGTTCGGCCTGCTCGGATTCTTCGACGTCGGCACCAAAATGGGCCTGAACCGCAGCGACGAAGACTTCGGCCAGACCCTCGGCTACTGGGGCGTCGGCAGCGGTCCTTACGTGATGCTGCCGCTGATGGGCCCGAGCACCCTGCGTGACGCGCCGTCCAAGTACGTCGACAGCTTCACCGGCCCGTATCGCTACATCAACGACGTGCCGGTGCGTAACTCGATTTTCGGCCTGAACATCGTCGACACCCGCGCCAGCCTGTTGTCCAGCGAGAAGCTGATCAGCGGCGACAAGTACACCTTCATCCGCAACGCCTACCTGCAGAACCGCGAGTTCAAGGTCAAGGACGGGCAGGTTGAAGACGATTTCTGATCTCGATTGATCAGTACAAAAGGGCGACCGTGAGGTCGCCTTTTTTGTGGGCGCGTCCAATGATTGGGTTACGGTTGAAGCCGTTCTTATAACTGCGAGTGATTTGACAAACAAAGTCTCCAAGCGACCATCGGCGCATGCTTGAAACGCTCGAAGGATGGGAGTACCGTCTGCGCCTTAGAAGGGCACCTCTGGTGCAACCGTGTGCGGGGCAAACGCTCCGAAGCGGTGCAGCAGAGAGGCTAGAAAGCGAATCCAGTAGTCTGCGCCGGGCCGTTGCCCCGCCTGCTACGCCAACCTAATTCTGGCGCCGTTTGCCCACATGCCAAAAACCAGTGCCACGCTGCTGATAATCGATGATGACGAAGTAGTGCGCGCGAGCCTCGCGGCCTATTTGGAAGACAGTGGTTTCAGCGTCTTGCAGGCCAGTAACGGCCAGCAGGGTCTTCAGGTATTCGAGCAAGACACGCCCGACTTGGTCATCTGCGATCTGCGCATGCCGCAGATGGGCGGTCTCGAACTCATCCGTCAAGTCACTGAGCGGTCACCGCAGACTCCGGTGATCGTGGTCTCGGGCGCCGGCGTGATGAACGACGCGGTCGAGGCCCTGCGCCTGGGCGCGGCGGATTATCTGATCAAGCCTCTCGAAGATCTGGCCGTGCTTGAGCACTCCGTGCGCCGGGCCCTGGATCGTGCGCGTCTGCTGCTGGAAAACCAGCGCTACCGCGAAAAACTGGAAAAGGCCAACCGCGAACTCGAAGCCAGCCTGAACCTGCTCCAGGAAGACCAGAACGCCGGTCGCCAGGTGCAGATGAACATGCTGCCGGAAAGTCCGTGGGCCATCGACGAATTCAGGTTCGCGCACCAGATCATCCCGTCGCTGTACCTGTCGGGTGATTTTGTCGACTACTTCCGGGTCGACGAGCGCCGGGTGGCGTTCTATCTGGCGGACGTGTCCGGTCATGGCGCCTCTTCGGCGTTCGTCACCGTGCTGTTGAAGTTCATGACCACGCGCCTGCTGTTCGAATCCAAGCGCAACGGCACGCTGCCGGAATTCAAGCCTTCGGAAGTCCTCGGTCATATCAACCGGGGGCTGATCAGTTGTAAGCTGGGTAAACACGTCACAATGGTCGGTGGAGTCATCGACGAGGAGACCGGTTTGTTGACCTATAGCATCGGCGGCCATCTGCCGTTGCCTGTGTTGTACACGCCTGACAGTGTTCGCTACCTCGAGGGGCGCGGTCTGCCGGTGGGGCTTTTCAATGAGGCCACCTACGAAGACCACGTGCTCGAGCTGCCACCGACGTTCAGCCTGACGCTGATGTCTGATGGCATTCTGGATCTTTTGCCAGAGCCCACACTCAAAGAGAAAGAAGCCGCTTTACCGCAAAAGGTGAAGTCGGCGGGCGGCAGCCTGGATGGTCTGCGGCAGGTTTTTGGATTGGCCACGCTAGGGGAGATGCCGGATGATATCGCCCTGTTGGTGTTGAGCAGGAATCTTTGATGAGTACCGGTAGAATCCAGTTCGCCGAGCAGGACGGCACCTTCGTCCTGAAGTTCGTCGGTGAAGTTCGCCTGACCCTGTGTTCGGCGTTGGATGCGACTATTGAAAAAATCTTCACCGCGCTGAATTTCAACGCGATCGTGATCGATTTGACCGAAACCCGCAGCATCGACAGCACCACCTTGGGCCTGCTGGCCAAGCTGTCGATCCTGTCGCGGCAGAAGGTCGGCCTGCTGCCGACCGTGGTCACCACCCACGAGGACATCACCCGTCTGCTGCAGTCGATGGGTTTCGAGCAGGTGTTCAATATCGTCAACCATCCCGTGCCGTGCCCGGAATGCCTTGATGACCTGCCGGATCAGGACCAGTCGGAAGAGGTGGTGCGGATCAAGGTGCTCGAAGCGCACAAGATCCTCATGGGCCTGAACGACTCCAACCGCGAAGCCTTCCATGACCTGGTGAATGCCCTCGAACGGCACTGATCAGCCAGGCCGCGAGGCACAAAAAAGGGCGAACCTGTGAGGGTTCGCCCTTTTTGCGTTTGCGCTTGGCCGATTACAGCTTGGCTTGCAGCAGCGCCTCGAGTTTTTCCTGGTCGCGGGCAAACTGACGTATGCCTTCGGCCAGTTTTTCGGTGGCCATCGCGTCTTCGTTGGACAACCAGCGGAACTGCGCTTCGTTGAGGCTCAGGCGCGCTTCGCCAGCATGGCCCGGAGCGAGTTTGCGTTCCAGCTTGCCGGTGTCGGCCGCCAGTTTCTCGATCAGGTCCGGACTGATGGTCAGGCGGTCGCAGCCGGCCAGTTGCTCGATCTGACTCAGATTGCGGAAGCTCGCGCCCATGACCACGGTCTTGTAGTCATTGGCCTTGTAGTAGTTGTAGATGCGCGTCACGGACTGCACGCCCGGATCGTCGGCACCGGTGTAGTCGTTGCCGTTGGCCTTCTTGTACCAGTCGTAGATGCGGCCCACGAACGGCGAGATCAGGAATACGCCGGCATCGGCGCAGGCAGCGGCCTGAGCGAAGGAGAACAGCAGGGTCAGGTTGGTCTGGATGCCTTCCTTCTCGAGGATCTCGGCAGCGCGGATGCCTTCCCAGGTCGAGGCGATCTTGATCAGTACGCGGTCACGGCCAACGCCGGCCTTGTCGTACAGCTCGATCAGGCGGTGGGCCCGTTTGAGCACTGCGTCCTTGTCGAACGACAGGCGTGCATCCACTTCAGTGGAAATACGGCCCGGGATCACTTTGAGGATTTCCTGGCCGACCGCGACGCCGAAACGGTCGCTGGCCAGGCCGACATCGCCCTTGCAGTCGCCGACGCTGGCGTTCAGCAGTTCGGCGTAGGCCGGAATCGCCGCTGCCTTGAGCAGCAGGGAAGGGTTGGTGGTGGCGTCGACCGGTTTGACCCGGGCAATCGCTTCGAAGTCGCCGGTGTCGGCCACGACGGTGGTGAACTGTTTGAGTTGTTCCAGCTTGGAAGTCATGAGCGTGCTCTGTCCTATGGGTCTGGTGACATTACCCGAGCGCCGACAGCCACTCAAGGGCATGTCGGCGTATCGAGCGCCCCGGCGGCAACAACCTGAAAACGGCTGTTTGAAAGGCGGGGCGCGTATCGATCAATACGATGCCAAAAAGGACCACAGGTTCAAAGCAACTGACCCGCTGTACGGCTTAATCGGCGTTCAAATGAGTCGAGACCGCCGTCTGTGCCGGTTTCGGCTGGCCGTCGGAGGTCAGCAGGCCGAAATTCTTCTCCCGGTCGTTACTGCCCGACTCGCTGTTCTTCCATTCGTAAATCGATGTCAGCGGGATGTTGAGTTTTTTAACATCGGCGATGAACGCAGCGATTTTACTGGCTTGCCCTTCCGGCCCGCCGTTGGAAGCGAGCGCCGAGACGCCCCATTCACTGATAACGCCCGGCAGACGGAAGTTTTGCTGGATGAAGGTCTGCGCGTTACTGATCTGCGTCGCGGTCATGCCGTAGGGGTGATAGGAAATGGCGTCCAGGCACTCAGGATAAGTGCCGAGGATGCTGTTGAGGGCCACGGTCGAGGCGGAGCCGGCTGTCGGCGGACGGGCAAAACCGAAGCCCACCAAAGGCGTCGATTGCGGTTTGCCCTGCAGCGTCTTGCACATGGCCGTCATGAACGGCACGAAGGTGTTTTTGAAGTCTCCAGTGGGCCAGTAGGTGTCGAGGTCCGGCTCATTCCAGATTTCGATCCCCACCAGTTGCGCGCTCCAGGCTTGCTCAAGCCCGCTCACCGCGTTGGCAAAGGCTTCACCGGCGGTGGTCAGGTCACCGGTCAACGGTTTGGTGGCGCGAACGGTCATCAAGACCGGCAACCCGGCGGACCGCGCCGTCGCAAACGCATCGCTGATCTGTTTCTGGTAGGCCTTACCGCCGAGGCTGTCGCTCCAGACGCCGAAGCGCACAAAGCTGAATCCGGCCGCTTTGATCTGCTCGGCGTCCGCCGGGGTGAAGTTCTGGATCTTGACCTGAACGCCAATGGTTCGGGTGGGCAATGACGGGAACAGCGTACTGGCGTGAACCTGTGCGGTAGCACTGAGCATCAACAGGGTGGCACCAAGATGTTTGAGATGTGCTGATTTCATGTCGGCTCTCCTGATGAGAATGACATCTAGCGAAGGGTTATCTCGTTACACAGGTTTCGAGGGCAATATGGATGCTAAGTGCACGAATGTTATTTTTTGTCGGAAAACTTTCGCCTGAAAATCACAGTTATTTTTAGTCCGGTAATTCTGGTTGGGGGACTTTTAGAGGCCGTGGTACTTAATGCATCGGTATTAAGGGTGAATCTATTTCCGAGTGAAGGAAGGTCTTGCGGGTTCATTCGAATTTGCAAGGCATGTTGGCCGATTGACATTACACGGGAAAGTAAACCTTGTTCAAAAAGATTCTTGTCGTTTGCGTAGGCAATATCTGCCGAAGTCCGACAGCGGAACTTCTGTTGCGCAATGCACTGACACCCTCGGCGATCAGCGTGACCTCCGCAGGCCTGTCTGCACGGGTCGGCGAAGGCATGGAGTCGACCGCGCGCCAGGTGCTGGAAGAGCGCGGCCACAGTGCCGAAGGGTTCAAGGCGCGGCAACTGACAGCGGACATCGTCAATGAATCAGACCTGATTCTGGTGATGGAAAAACAACATGTTAATCAAGTACTGAAGATTGCCTCTCACGCCAGGGGCAAAGTGTTTCTGCTGGGCAAGTGGCAGAGCGAACGAGAAATACAGGACCCGTATCGTCAGGGGCAGGCCGCTTTTATTCATGCCCATGCATTGATTGAAGATGCTGTTAGCTCATGGACGCAACGCCTGGCGCGTTGATGAATATTCTTCAGTTCAGTGAATGGTAAGAAAGACTTATGCAGTTACCGTCAGTAATCGGCACCCGCGACAACGATCAAGACAGTATTGATCTTCTCGGCATCTTCGGCAGCCTGATCGATCAGAAATGGTTGATCGGTGCGTTCACCGGCGCGTTCATGATGACCGGTGTCGCCTATGCGATTTTGGCCACGCCGGTGTATCTGGCCAACGCGCTGGTGCAGGTCGAACCGAAAAAGAACGACATGCTCGGTTTTTCCGACCTCAACAGCATGCTCGGCGGGCAATCGCCGTCGGTGACCGAAATCGGCATCATCAAATCCCGCGCGGTGATCGGCAAGACAGTTGATGATCTGCGCCTGGACATCGACGTCACCCCCAACACCTTCCCGCTGATCGGCGGCTTTCTTTCCCGGCGCTATCGCGGTGAGACCGAACTCAGCGTCGCGCCGCCGCGTTTCGGCCTGAGCAGCTACGCCTGGGGCGGTGAACGCCTGGAGTTTGCCAAGCTCAATCTGCCCAAGGAACTGCTGGGCAAGAAACTCACCCTGATTGCCGGCGAACAACATCGCTTTCAGCTGTTGGACGACAACGACAACCTGCTGGTCGAAGGCGTGGCGGGCGAAGCCTTCTCGCAGGACGGCGTAGAAGGGCAGGTCGCGCAACTGTTGGCCAACCCCGGGACCCGTTTCGAAGTGGTGCGCTACCCACGAATCGTGACCATTCAGGGTTATCAGGACGCGCTGGACATCTCCGAGCAAGGCAAGGAATCGGGGATCATCCGTCTGGCCCTGGCCAGCAGCGACGCCGCCGAAGCGGTGAAGATCCTCAACAAGATCGCTTCGCTGTACGTCGATCAGAACGTGCGCCGCACCTCGGCCGAAGCGGCGCAGAGCCTGGCCTTCCTGCAAAGCCAGTTGCCGCAGGTCAAACGCGATCTGGCCAAGGCCAGCGATGCGCTCAACGCCTATCAGACCCACGGCAAGACCGTGAACATCTCCATGGAAACCCAATCGGTGCTCGGCCAGTCCGTGGCGCTCGAAACGCGGATTTCCGAGCTGAAACTGCAACAGGCGGAGATGGATCGCAAGTTCACCAAACAGCACCCGGCCTACCGCGCGCTGATGACCCAGATTGGCGAATTGACCCAGCAACAGCGCTCGCTGGAAGGCAAGGTTCAGGACCTGCCAGCCACGCAGCAGGAACTGCTCAACCTGACCCGCGATGTCGAAGTCGCCTCGCAGATCTACACCCAGTTGCTGAACAAATCCCAGGAGCTGGACATCATCCGCGCCGGTGCAGTGGGTAACGTGCGTCTGGTGGATACGGCGGACGTCGACCTGACCAGCCCGGTCAAACCGAAAAAAGCCCTGATCGTGTTGATCGCCACCTTCCTCGGCGCCTTCGTCGGCGTGGCGCTGGTGCTGTTGCGCAAATCCCTGAGCAAGGGCCTGGAAGGGCCGGAAGCCATCGAGCAGCTCGGCTTGCCGGTCTACGCGTCGATTCCCTACAGCGCCCTGCAACAGGAAGAGGACAGCAAAAAAGTCCGGGCCAAAGTCGCGGCGGACACGCCGGCGTACCTGCTGGCCCTGCGCAACCCTACGGACCTGTCCATCGAATCGATCCGTAGCCTGCGCACCTGCCTGCACTTCGCCGCACTGGATTCGACCAACAACCGCATCATGATTTCCGGCCCGAGCCCGCAGGTCGGCAAGACCTTCGTCTCTTCCAACCTCGCAGCGGTCATGGCCCAGAGCGGGCAGCGCGTGGTGCTGATCGACGCCGACATGCGCAAGGGGCATCTGCACAAAACGCTGAACACGCCGATCACCAACGGTTTGTCCGATCTGCTGGTCAAGCGCTGCACCCTCGAACAGGCGATCAACAAGGTCGAAGTCGACAACCTGCACTTCATCAGCCGTGGCCAGGTTCCACCGAACCCTTCCGAGCTGTTGATGCACGCCAATTTCCGCGACCTGCTGGCGCAACTCAGCGAGCGCTATGACGTGGTGATCATCGACACGCCACCGCTGCTGGCGGTGACCGATGCGGCGATTGTCGGTCGCGAAGCCGGCATCAGCCTGATCGTCGCGCGGTTCGGGGTGAACCCGGCCAAGGAAATCGAAATGACGATCCGGCGTTTCGCCCAGAACGGTATCGAGTTGAAAGGCGCGGTGTTCAACGGCGTCGAGAAGCGCGCGGCCAGCTATTACGGCAACGGCAGCTATTACAACTACGAATACGCGTCCGACCAGTCCTGAAATTCAGCGACGGTCCTTACAGGCATGAAAGTGGGTGAGTTGTGAAAAAAATACTGCACGTGGCGGAAACGATCAAAGGTGGGGTGGCGACGGTCATCCGCACGATTTCGGCGGCTCCCGAAGACGGGCGCTATGAGCTGGTGTATCTGGTCCCGCTCGACCAGAAGAAAGAACTGCACGGCATCGATCCACAGCAGATCCGCACCTTCGCCCGAAGCGGGCGGAACGTGCCGTCGCTGCTGCGCTTTGCCTGGCAACTGGCGCGAGTCCTGCTCAAGGAAAAACCCGATGTGGTGCATCTGCACAGCACCTTTTCCGGGGTGATCGGCCGTTGCGTGTGCGTGCTCCTGCGGCCGTGGCGCAAGCCGAAAATCGTCTACTGCCCCCATGCGTTCTCGTTCCTGATGGAAAGCTCGCCGATCAAGCAGAAACTCTATGCGGGGATCGAACGGGTGCTGCAGAAGGTCACGGACACGATCATCTGCGTCAGCCAGTTCGAGCTGGACAAGGCCGCGAAGTTTGGCATCGAGCGCAAGCGCATGACGCTGATCTACAACGGCATCGATCACAAGCATGAAGAACGCAAGGCCAACGATCCGGCACCGATTCATCTGCTGTTCGTCGGTCGCCTCGACTACCAGAAAGGCTTCGACGTATTGCTCAAGGCTTACAGCGAAGCAAAGCGCAGCGACCTGAAACTGACGGTGGTGGGCAGTGCAGTGAACGAGGACGTGGTCGAATGTCCGCCGCTGGACGGGGTGGAATACCTACCCTGGGTGACCCCAACCGAAGTGCACGCGCTGTATCAGAAAGCCGATGCGCTGATCGTCCCGAGCCGCTGGGAAGGTTTTGCCATGGTGCCGCTGGAAGGCATGGCGCTGGGCCTGCCGGTGATTGCCAGCGACTGCACGTCGTTGCCCGAACTGGTCACCCATGGTGTGTCCGGTTACGTGTTCCCCGCCGGTGACCACCAGGCGCTGGCCGATCGCCTGAAGAAAATCCAGAAGCCTGCGTTGTCGGCCCTCGGCATCGAAGGTCGGCGCATCGTCCGCGAGCGTTTCAGCGCCGCGTTGATGATCCGCCAGACCTACGACGTGTATTCCGCTCCCTCTTATTAAGTAGAACTCCGCTCATGAACGTAACGATTTTGCATGGCTACAGTGCCTCCAATTCCGGCGATGGTCTGCTGGTCGATCTGGCTATCGCGCTGGTGCAGCGCAACTTTGGCGAAGACGCCGCGATCAGTGTCGTGGCGTCCGATCCGGACTCTTTCAAGTACCTGCCGCACCCGCGTTTCAACGCGCCGGTGATGGCGGCCAAGGGCCTGGGCCGGGTCAAAGAAGCGGTGTTCCTCAATCAGTCCTACGCGGGGCTGGCGGATCTGTTGAAGAAAACCGATCTGATCGTCGGCGTTGGCGGCGGCTACATGCGCTCGAAGAGCGCCTTCGAGCACATCAAGCTGAAACTCGGCCACGCCAAGCAGCTGGAAACCGCAATCCTCAGCAAAGTGCCGTCGGTGTACCTGCCGCAAAGCATCGGGCCGTTCCACGGCGACAGCGACAAGATCGTCGGCCACTACGCCAGCGCCGACGCGGTGTTCGTGCGCGATAACCGGTCCTCGGCGCTGTTCGATGCTTGTGAAAATGTCTACCGCGCGCCGGACCTCGCGGTGCAGGCCCTGGCCGGCAAGATCCTTCAGCAACCCAAGTTCACCCGCTGCGCCTCGACGCCGGCCACGGTGTGCGTAGTGCTGCGCAAGCCACCGGCGTGGAGCAAGGAGAAGAAACTCGCCTACGTGGCCAACCTGAAGGTGCTGCTGCAGCGTTTGAAGAACAAAAGCAAAGTGGTCTGCGCCGTACAGAGCGCCGTGCGTGGTAACGATGACGGCGCGTTTTACCGCGAGCTGGGCATCACCGAAGACCTGTTGCCGCTGAAGGCCACGCTGGCCAAATACCAACCGGACCTGGTGATTTCCGTACGCCTGCACGGCGCGATCGAATCACTGCTCTCGGGTGTGCCGGCGTACCACATCAGCTACGAACGCAAAGGCTTCGGCGCTTATCAGGACATGGGCGTCGAAGACTGGGTGATCAACGGCGGCGATATCAATGTCGACACCATCATCGACACGGTTTACGCACCGGACGCGCTGTCGAATTTCGGCAAGCGCCTGACCGACACCTGCCGCGAGATCGAGGCGAAAACCGTGGCCATGGACGACATCATCAAGGGCGTCATTCGATGATATTCCGGCTGTTGCTGCGCGGCGGAGCACTGGGCGCGAAGTTCTTGCTGGTGCTCGCCATCACCCATTACCTCGGTTACGAGGCGCTGGGTTTTTACGGCGTGGTGGTCGCGGCGTCGTTGATCGCGTCGAAGTTCTACAGCGTCGGTTTCAGTTCCGAGATCAACCGGCTGATCAGCGTGGGCGGCAGTTCGCGCCGGGTCGTGGACAAGGTGCTGCTGCTGTACCTGGCCGTAGGGCTGGCGTTGTCGGTGCTGACGGTGGTGATCTATTCGCTGTTCCAGTCGGTGCAAGCGACTACCGCGCTGATCGCCTGCGTGACGCTGGTACTGCTCACCGAACACCTGTCGTTCGAGATCAACTCGTTCGTGTTTTCCGCGCAGAAAGCCACGGCGGGTGCGCTGCTGTTCTTCATCAAGACCGGGCTCTGGGCGCTGCTGGCCGTGGGCGGCATGGCACTCGGCTGGGTGTCCGCAATCGCCAGCGTGCTGTGGCTGTGGGTCATCGCCAACGTGCTGGTGATCGTCGCCGGTTACCTGATCGTGGTGAATGTTCATCGTGGGCGGGAAGAGGGGACGCTGGCCACTGCCGCAGTGTGGAAAGCCGGGTTGCCGTTTTATCTCGGCACTGGCCTGATCGCCCTGAGTCAGTACGCCGAACGCTTTCTGATCATCGACCTCGAACCTTACGCCAGCCTCGGTAAATACGTGTACGCGTGGTCGGCGGCCAACACCTTGCAGGCTTTGTCTTACGCGGTGGTGGCGGTGGTCGGCATTCCGCTGCTCGCCAAGCGTTATCAGGCCGATCAGCAACCGTTCACGGTCCGGCAGTTGTTCGTGAACAAGTGGGTCGCGCGTTCGCTGGTGGTGTCGGCGGCGGTCGCAGTGGGCATTTATCTGTTCTTCAACGTGGTGCTCGATTACGTCGCCACCAGCGTTCCGCGTCCGGACAACGGCATCCTCGGCGTGCTGATTTTCTCCTTCGCCCTGCGTGCCATTGGCGACATCGTCTGGGGCGGGTTGATCGCTTCGAAAAACAGCCGGGTGTCCCTGGCCAGCGCGGCCATTTGTCTGTTGGTTTCAGTGCCAGTCAGTTACCTGCTGATCAAGCATTATTCGATCTACGGCGCGGCCTGGGGCAACGTCTTCGCGATCATCGTGCAGCTTGCCGTGATCGCGCTGCTGACTCGTGCCACGCTGGCGAAAAAGGCTGTCGTGTCATGGGCCTGAAACTGCCGTGCATCGAGTTTCGTGGTCGCCGTCTCGATTCGTCGCTGTCGTTCCTGATCCTGTTCACCGGGCTGTTTCTGTCCGTGGCCATGCCGCTCTTGGTGCCGCGCGATCCGGGCCCGGATGCGATGACCCTGTGGTCGTCCTATGCCCGGGCCGACAACTGTAATTTCTGGAACCCGTTCTCGCCGGATCGCTCGTCCTACGAGTGTTCGGCATTCCTGCTGCGGCCCACCGGGATCAACCTGACCAACGCCTGGGCCTACGGGATGTTCTGCAACTTTTTCCTCACGGCGATTCCCGTGGTGGTGTTCCGGCGCATGCCGCTGACCATCTTCGGAACCCTGTGCCTGTGGGGCATCGTACGTTCGTTTTTTCTGGAAAACCTGACCAAGGAAATCATCGTGTCGGTGGCGGTGTTGAGCATTCTGTTCAGCTCGCTGACGCGCAAATATCGCGGCGGATTTTTCCTTTCGGCGGTGATCTACGGCGTGCTGATCCGGCCTTACTGGATTCTGTTTTCGCTGTCCTGGGTCGGCGTCTGCGTGATGAAGAAATACGTCTCGCGCACCACCTTCTTCCTGATGCTGTTCCTGTTCTATCTCGCGGTCGCCATGGCGATCCAGCTGGCGCTGGGCTTTCCGGTGTCGTCGATTCGCGCCAGCAACAACGAACTGCGCACGGCGGGCGAAGAGGGGTCCAAATCGCTGATCGTCTCGTGGCTCAGCGGCAGCGATTTCGTCTCGCAGGCCCTGGACTCGATGATCATTTTCTTCCGCTTGTCGTTTCCCGTTGAGCTGATCCTGCTGTCCGGGCCGGGCCAGGTGATCTTCGTGGCGTTGATGATCATGACCGCGCTGCTGCTGTTCAAAGTCATCACCTCGACCGATTACAAGGGCGCACCGATCCAGACCAAACCCAAGGAACTGATCGCGATTCCACTGGCGTTTCTATTGGTTCAGGGCTTGTTCGAGCCGGACTTCGGTTCGTTCGCCCGGCACTTTTCGATGGTGGTGCCGGTGCTGTTCGTGGGCCTGGGGTTGATGCTGCGGGCGAACAAACCGGCGAAGGTTGAATCAAGAATTCTGAATTGAGGCGGGTGCTTTATGTCGAGCAAGAAAAAGTCCCTGGAGATCGAAACCCTGCGTGGCCTGGCGTGCCTGTTGCTGGTGCTCTATCACGTGATCGGGCCGTTGGGCGGTGGTTTGAAAATCGACATCGGCTCGCCGTTCCGGGTGATCGCCGATTCGATGGTGTACGTGCGGATGCCGCTGTTCACCTTCATCTCCGGCTACATCTATTCCCTCTACAAGATTCGCGGTAATGACTTTTCCGCGTTCTTCAGCGGCAAGGTGCGGCGCCTGATCGTGCCGCTGTTTTGCGTCGGTGTGCCGTTCTCGGTGTTGCAGGCGGTGGGGCCGGGCGTGAACAAGGACGTCAGCGTGATGGATGCGCTGTTGTCGTTCTACGTGCCGATCAACCACTTCTGGTTTCTGCAGGCGGTGTTCATCATTTTCATGTTCGTCGGCCTGCTGGAGTGGCGCGGTTTGTTGCGTACACCGACGCGCCTGTACCTGTTGTTCGCCTTCGCGGCGGCGGTGTTCCTGTTGCCGCCGTTTCCCGTGGATGCGTTCGGCATCAACGGGGCGATTTATCTGCTGCCGTTCTTCGTGGCGGGCATGATCGGCCAGGAGAAAGTCAGCGAGCTGAAGCAGACGTTCAAGGTGATCGGCCCGCTGGTATTTGTGCTGATCTCGCTGACGCTGCTGTATGTGGCGGCGGTGGATCGCGAGCTGATTGTCGACCGCCGCAGCTTGATCGGCCTGACGGTGGGCTGCGTATCCTGCATCGCGTTACTGTCGAGTGACATGCGCTCGAAGACGTTGACCTGGCTTGGCGGTTACTCCTACGCAATTTTCCTCTTTCACGTATTGTTCGCCGCTACGTCGCGTTCGATCCTCGGCCGCCTGGGTGTGAAGGACGAAAGCGTGCTGGTGTTCTGCGGTTTGACGTGTGGCTTGCTCGGGCCTGTGGTGTTGTCGATGATTTTCAGCCGCTTCAACTTCACCTCCGTGCTGTTCCTCGGCGAACGTGCCGCGACCAAAAAGAAGCCGGCGGCGACCATTGCCCCGGTGGCGCAGATTCGATGAAGGAAGCGATTCATGCTGGCTGTTGATGATGTGCCGCCGATGGCGGCGTCGGTGGTGCAGGTCGGCGACGCTCGCGAGCGGTTTGGCCAGTGGCGCGAAGGCAAGGCCGGCAAGGTGTTATCGATCTCGGTGATCGGCGACAGCTACAGCGCGGGGCAGGACTTCTACCTGAACAAACTGGTGCAACGGGTGGCCGGGGAGGTCGGGTTTGCCGGGCCGGGTTATGTCGGTTTCAACCACGGCGCAGCGCTCGGCGGCACGCACTTCAAGTACACCCGCAGCAGCGAAAAATACTTCGGCGGCGACTGGCAGGTCTCCGGCCTCGGCCAGGCCAGCCCCGATAGCCGCACGGTGACCGGTCACCCCGGCGCCTGGCTGCAAGTCGAGGCCAGTCCGACGCCTGCCATCAACACCGCAGTCACTCAGGCGAATCTGCTCTACCTCGGCAACGGCGAGTCCAGTGAGTTGCGTTATCGCTGGTCACCCTCCGCCGACTGGCAGCCGTTGAAACTCGCGGGCGAGGGCGTACAGGAAGTCCCGCTGTCCGGCACATCGGCAGCGACCGATTGGGCCTTAAGGCTGGAAGTGGTGAAAGGCGCGCCGACCCTGTTCGGCCTGTGGCTGAGCAACGATCAGAACGGGGTTCGGGTGTCGAAACTGGCGGCGTCCGGCGCGGCATCCGCTGATTTCTACCACGACGATGCCCGCTGGCAGGCGCAGTGGAAAGCTGTGGTATCGAAGATTCCCGCAGACATTTACCTGATCATGCTCGGTGGCAACGATCAGGGTTTTGGCGTGAAGCCCGAGCAGTATCTGCATAACGTTCAGGGGCTGGTCGGCATGCTCCGCGAGATTCAACCGGCGGCAAGCATCAACCTGATCCTGCGTCAGGACACTACCCGCTCCAGCGCCTATCCGATGTCGGCTTATGCGCAGGTCATCGAGCCCTGGGCCCGTGAGCAGCGTCTGGGTTATGCCAATCTGCAATGTGCGTTCGGCACCGACGTCAAACGCTACGCGGCGGCCATGATCGGGCCGGACAAGATTCATCCGGTGCCGGCCACGGGCGGGCGGGTGATTGCCGATTACTTCTATCGTTGGGTCGTGGGCGGACAGCAAAAAGTCTCGCCACAGGATAGCTGTGGCGAGACTTCGAAGTAGCCGTCAGTTGTCGAACAGATCCAGATGGCTCAGCAGCTCTGCGGTTTTCTGCGGCATCAACTGCGTCACGCAACGGGTTTCCACATTGACAATGATCGCCGGGTCGTTGCAGCAGATCCGCACCCGAAAACGCCAGTCGCTGAAGATCATCTTCAGGCCGTCGCGGTCATCGACCTCCAGCGCCTGCTCGCCGTAGATCCGTTTCAGGTGGGCGAGCAGAGGATAGGGATCGCGCATCGGTCGGCGTATGTCCCCGGACGAGGGAAACACGCCGAGACGGTCGACCAGCAGCAGGGTGCCCAGCCACGGGCCATTGGCGCTGGGCAATGGCTGATGGCGGGATAACCAGCTCATCACCCCGAGGTTGTCCACCTCACGTTCAATCTCTGCGGAATGTTGTGCAATGTTCATGGTTGCCTCGTTGGATGTGCGTGCCGCAATGAATCAGTGGGGGCCGCTCAGCGGCCCTTCAGGTAAACGTTGTCGTAGCAGAAGTTGGTCGCCTGCAGGTAACCCTCGGCGTCGCCGCAGTCGAAGCGCAGCCCCTTGAATTTGTAGGCCAGCACGCAACCGTTCTGCGCCTGTTTCATCAGGGCGTCGGTGATCTGGATTTCGCCGCCCTTGCCCGGCTCGGTGTCGGCGATCAGGTCGAAGATGTCCGGCGTGAGGATGTAGCGGCCGATGATCGCCAGGTTCGACGGTGCGTCTTGCGGGGCCGGTTTTTCCACCATGTGGTTGACCCGGTAGATGCCCTCGGAAATCGCTTCGCCGGCGATCACGCCGTACTTGTGGGTCTGGTCGCGCGGCACTTCCTGGATGGCGACGATCGAGCAGCGGAATTTCTTGTACAGCTCGATCATCTGCGTCAGTACGCCGTCGCCTTCGAGGTTCAGGCACAGGTCGTCCGCGAGAACCACAGCGAAGGGTTCGTCACCGATCAACGGGCGGCCGCTGAGAATCGCGTGGCCCAGGCCTTTCATTTCCACCTGACGGGTGTAGGAGAAGGTGCAGGTGTCGATCAGCTCGCGAGTACCGGCCAGGAACTTCTCTTTCTCGGTGCCGCGAATCTGGTGTTCGAGTTCGTAGCTGATGTCGAAGTGGTCTTCCAGTGCGCGCTTGCCCCGGCCGGTGACGATGGCCATGTGTTGCAGGCCGGCGTCCCGTGCTTCTTCAACGGCGTATTCGATCAACGGCTTGTTGACGATCGGCAGCATTTCCTTGGGCATGGCTTTGGTGGCCGGCAAGAAACGCGTGCCATAACCGGCAGCGGGGAACAAACATTTACGGATCATAAAAGTTTCCTGGTCATTCATGGCGCACTGCCATCGTTTATTGCAATAACGAAGGTTGCAAGTTATTGAAGCTGTACTTTAATACCTGACTCGGGAGATGAGTGGCAAATAGCAATGAGTGTAAAACACGACAATGTTATGAGATGTCGGTTTGACAGTTATTGGTTATTTTTAGTCGGCATCCGTTGATAGTGATGAATGCGCGGGAGTGCTAATAAGTACCAGGCAATACAGTTTGGCTTGTAAAAATATTTATAGCCAGTGATTGAACTGTTTTTGTTTCTGGTTGTTGTCGCGCGGTTTGTGTGAATCAAGACACACATTAAACAAACAGCGCTTGACACGCGAGTTGGCACTTTTCCCACTTATGGACCGCGCTATGAAGATTCTGGTAACGGGTGGCGCCGGCTATATCGGCTCGCACACCACACTTGCACTACTTGAAGCAGGTTATGAAGTTGTAGTTCTGGATAATCTTTGCAACAGCAGCGACGCCGCCTTGCACGCGGTAGAAGCCATTTGCGGCAAAAGTGCGCTGATGATTCGCGGGGATGTCTGTGACCGGGCCCTGCTGGACCGGATTTTCCAGCAGCACGCCATCGATGCCGTACTGCATTTCGCCGGGCTCAAGGCTGTCGGCGAGAGCGTGCGCAAGCCGCTCGAATACTACGAAACCAACGTCAGCGGCAGCATCACGCTGTGCCAGGCAATGGCAGCGGCGGGGGTGTTCCGGCTGGTGTTCAGCTCGTCCGCCACGGTCTACGGCGAGCCGGCGCAGATGCCGATCCGCGAGGATTTCCCGACCGGCACTCCGACCAATCCCTACGGCCAGTCCAAGCTGATCGTCGAGAACGTGCTGCGCGACCTGTGCCAGTCCGAACCGCGCTGGAGCATCGCGCTGCTGCGCTACTTCAACCCGATCGGCGCGCATCACAGCGGCCAGATGGGCGAAGACCCCAACGGCATTCCCAACAATCTGGTGCCTTACATCAGCCAGGTGGCGGTCGGCAGTCTGAAGGAGTTGTCGATCTTCGGCGACGATTACCCGACAGTCGACGGCACCGGCGTGCGTGATTACATCCACGTCGTCGACCTGGCGGACGGGCACCTGAAAGCCCTGCAAACCATCGCCGACCGTACCGGCATTCATACCTGGAACCTCGGCACCGGCGACGGCTACAGTGTGTTGCAGGTGCTGCGGGCCTTCGAGCAGGCCTGCGGGCAGCCGGTGCCTTACCGGGTAATGCCACGGCGTTCCGGGGACATTGCCGAGAGCTGGGCCGACGCCTCCAAGGCCGCCAAGGAACTCGGCTGGAAAGCCACACGCAACTTGCAGGACATGGTCACCGACACCTGGCGCTGGCAATCGAATCATCCCCGGGGTTATCAGGGATGATGGCGTTTTAGTGCAATGTTAGTTTCAGTCAGGTTGTTAGATATCGTCGGGAAATTAGACTGGCAATGCCTTTTGCAAGTCCGTAGATATAAACCTGCCGTTCGACTTTTATCAGTTGCGTAAGACTGTGAAAGAACAACGGATCTTGTTCGCGCTTTTTGCGACTTGAACTCTACCACCTCTAACCAACACCCGATGTTCAGGTGCGATGTTAGAAAGGAGTTGATATGAAGAAAGTGATGGCGATCGCCCTGTTGACGATGTTGAGCAACTGGGCCTCCGCAGCTGAAGCGCCGCTTACAGCAGTGACCAATGTATCTGGCAGTGTTGCGGCTTCTACAGCGCCTGCTGCCAGTACTGCCATGGTCGCCAGTGCTGTAGCGGCGTCCAACAGTGGTGGAAGTGCCAACGGCGGTACAACGGGTACCACCGGTACCACGGGTACAACCGGCACGCACAACTAACTGAAGTATCTGTTGGTGCAGTACAGGGTCGCCCGACGAAAGTCGGGTGACTTTGTTTTTGGATTCGCCCTTGAATAGCGTAGTGCCATTATGACCCGTCGTTTTTCTCTTTTATTGTTGGCAAGTATCGCTTTGCAAGGTTGCATGTTCTCCCCCGGCCAGTACCTGAGCACCAGTAGCATCACGCGCCAGGGCGCCAGCGAAAGCAGCCGGGTCGAGCTCATTCCGATCACCCCCAAGCTCATCGCCATGAACCGCGCCACGTACAAACGTGAGTCGGTGCCGGCGGAGTTGTTGGCGACCCCGGCCGAATACCGCATCGGCAGCAACGATGTGCTGTACATCACGGTCTGGGATCACCCCGAGCTGACCGCCCCTTCGGGTGCGCAACAGCAGATCGATGCCAACGGTCGTCTGGTGCGTTCCGACGGCACGTTGTATTACCCGTACATCAAAGAAGTCCAGGCCGCCGGCAAAACCATCCAGCAACTGCGTTCGGACATCGAGCAACGCCTCTCGGCGTTCATTGCCGAGCCGCAAGTGGATGTCGCGGTGCTGCGTTTCGCCAGCCAGAAAGTCGTGGTCTCGGGCGCTGTAACCAAGGCTGGCCCCCAGGCGATTTCGACCAACCCGCTGAGCGTGGTCGAAGCCCTCGGCTCGGCCGGTGTCGATACCAACAATGCCGACTTGTCGGGGCTGATGCTGACGCGCAACGGGCGGGTCTATCCGCTCAATCTCGATGCGCTCAATCAGCAGGATTCCGAATTGCAGAACGTCTACCTCAAGGGGGGCGATCAGCTGTATCTGCCGTACAACGACAACAAGCGCATCTACGTGATGGGCGAGGTCAACCAGCCCCGTGCGCTGAGTTTCAAGACCGCCACCATGAACCTGTCCGACGTGCTCGGATCGGTCGGCGGCTTGAGCCAGACCACCTCCAACGGCAACGCCGTGTATGTGATTCGCGGGGTGGAAAACCTCGATGTCGAGCCGGCGAAAATCTATCAGCTGGAAGCCGAATCGCCGACCGCCATGGCGCTCGCCTCGCACTTCGAAGTGCGGCCCCAGGACGTGGTCTACGTCGGGCCTGCCAACGTGACTCGCTGGAATCGCCTGATCAGCCAGTTGGTGCCGTCGGCATCGATTGTCGGGACCGGGGCTTCCGCTGCGAAGAACTGGAGCGAATACAGTAACAACAGCAAATAAGGCCGCCGACTGTGAAAACGTTGAAAGTGGGCGTGTGCCTGATGGCGGCCGTGTTGCTCAGTGGCTGCAATCCGCTGATGAGCGCTTCGTTGAACAACCTCAAATCCGCCGTCATCGGGCCGGATGAACTGGACGTGTCGGCGGAGCAGGTCGCGGGGGTCAAGTATCCCCAACTCAAACTGACCACGCCGTCCGGCTCCGGGGTGCTGGCGCTGGTGCGCGAGCGCGAGGACCTGCAGTTCTGGGTCGCCTCCGGCAAGCAGGTGCTGCTGATGCGCGACGGCCTGGCCATGCGCACTGTGGGCCTGGGTGTGGAGGGCGATCTGGACGGCACGCGTCTGTCCGATGACTCGCCGTTCAAACAGGGCCTGCATCGCATCACCGACGGCTACACCAGCCGCCGCTGGATCGACCTCTACAAGGGCCAGGAAGTCGGGATCATCATCAACAGCCGCTTCTCCCGAAAATCCCTGGAAACCCTCGACATTCTCGACAAGGAATACTCCGTGCTGCGCGTCGATGAGCAGATTGACGCGCCGGCCATCGGCCTGCGCGCGACCAACCGTTACTGGGTCGATCCGGTGGACGGTTTCATTGTGCAGAGTGAACAGCAACTGACCTCGCAGTTGCGGGTCAGGATCGTGCAGCTGACCCCTGACCGCAGGCATGTCCCGTGAAGCGGCTAAGAGCGCTCTCGGCGTGCCTGATGTTGCTTGCCGGTGCCAGCGAGGCCGCGGTCATCGTCAGCGGTGATGTCGCCAACCCGGGCCCGATCGAATTGCCGGCGGGCGGACGTTTGCGCGATGTGATCGGCGAGGCCGTGCCGAATGCCGAAGGCTACTGGCTGGCGGGCGTCCTGTTGCGTCAGTCATTGCTGGAAGAACAGACGCGGCTGAAGGTCGGCGTGCTGTTCGATCTGGACGTGCTGCAGCGCATGGCGATGCTGTTCGACAAACCGAGTCGAGCGGCGCTGGCACAGCGCCTGGCCGAGCAGGTCCGGCAGATGCCGGTGACCGGGCGGCAGATCGCCGATCTCGATCCGGTGGCGGTGGAAGTCGGTTTCGCCCGCAACATCCGCCTCGACGATGGTGATCAACTGATCTACCCGAAACGGGTCGACGAGGTCGAAGTGCTGGGCGCGGTCGCCGAGCCGTGCCGTTTGCCTTATCAGCCGTTGCAGGAAGCCCGCGAATACCTGCAGGGCTGCACGTTGCTGACGGCGGACACCGATGCCGATTACCTGTGGCTGATCCAGCCCAACGGCGAATCGCGGCGGGTCGGCATCGCCCACTGGAACCGCGAGAGCGGGCAGATGCCCGTGGCCGGCAGCAAGATTCTGGTGCCGGTGAAAAACGATGATCTGGATCCGCCTGTCCCTGAACTGAATCAGCAGTTGGCCGAATTGATTGCCACGCAGTTGGCTGAGGTGGTTCGTTGAATTTGCGTTTTGCAGCTGTGTTGTTATTGCCGTGTGGCCTGGTGCATGCCGAGCCACGGATTACCCAGAATGACTTCGGCGGCGTCGGTCTGTTGCAGACCCCGACCGCGCGCATGTCGCCCGCCGGTGAGTTGAGCGTCAACGCCAACCGCACCGAACCGTACAGCCGATACAGCGTTTCGTTGCAGCCGCTCGACTGGCTGGAAGGTTCGTTTCGCTACACCGCCATCACCAACCGTCCGTACGGTTCCGAAGCGCTGAGCGGCAGCCAGAGCTATAAGGACAAGGCGGTCGACGCCAAGGTCCGGCTGTGGCAGGAAAGCCACTGGGCGCCGGAAGTGGCGCTGGGCTTTCGAGACATCGGCGGTACCGGTCTGTTTGCCAGTGAATTCTTCGTGGCCAACAAGCGCTGGGACAATTTCGATTTCAGCGCCGGCATCGCCTGGGGTTACATCGGTAATCGTGGCGATGTCGACAACCCGTTGGGTTCGATCAGTGACCGCTTCAACACCCGCCCGGATCTGGAAGGCACCGGTGACGTCAACGCCGGCTCGTACTTCCGCGGCAAGCCGTCGTTTTTCGGCGGCGTGAGTTACCAGACGCCCTGGGACCGCCTCAGCCTGAAACTCGAATACGAAGGCAACGACTACAAGCACGAGCCCAAGGACAACATCATCAAGCAGGACTCGCCGATCAACCTCGGCGCGGTGTTCAAGGTGACCGATTCCGTCGATCTGAGTGCGGCCTGGGAGCGCGGCAACACGGCGATGTTCGGCATCACGTTCCACACCAATTTCGTCAGTCGCAAGGCCCCGGCCAAGACCTTCGACCCACCGGCCGAACCGCTGCCGGCGAAGGCGCCAACCGCGACCATGGAAGAGGTCAACTGGGCTGACGTGTCGCGCCGCTTGCAGCAGAACGCCGGCTACAAGGTCGAGCGCATCACTCAGCGCGATTCCGAACTGATCGTGTACGGCGAGCAGCAGCGTTATTTCCATTCGCCCAAGGCCGTCGGCCGCGCGAGCCGGATTCTCGACAACAGCGTCAACGACGACATCGACTGGTTCACTGTGGTCAACAAGCGTTACGACCTGCCGCTGGAAGAAACCAGCGTGCCCCGGCAGACCTTCCGCGAAGTGCTCAACAACGAGGAACCGCTGGAGTCGCTGCACCGCACCACCGAGATCAACCCGGCAATGCCGCGCAACGAGAAAACCCTCTACACCGAAGCGCCGCAGCGCTTCAATTACGGCGTCGGCCTGGGCTTCAAACAGAACGTCGGCGGCCCCGATGGTTTGCTCTATCAGTTCACGGCGGATCTGGATGCCGAGTACCGCTTCAACCGCAACACCTGGTGGAACGGTCTGCTCAGTCAGAACCTGATCAACAACTTCGACAAATTCACCTACGACGCGCCCAGCGGCCTGCCGCGTGTGCGCACCGACTTGCGTCAGTACCTGACCACGTCGGACACCACCATGCCGCTGTTCCAGGTCAGTCATGCCGAGCAACTGGACAAGGATTTGTACGGCATGGTCTACGGCGGTTATCTGGAATCGATGTTCGCCGGGGTCGGGGGCGAGGTGCTGTTTCGTCCGACCGGCAAGCGCTGGTCGATTGGTGCGGACCTGAACTACGTGCGTCAGCGTGAATTCGACCAGGGTTTCGGCCTGCGTGATTACTCGGTCTGGACCGGCCACATCACTGGCTACACCGACCTGCCGTTCGACACGCTGGCCGCGGTCAGCGTCGGGCGTTACCTGGCGGGCGACTTTGGCGGCACGGTGGATATCTCCCGCGAGTTCTTCAACGGCGTACGCTTTGGCGCCTGGGCGACCATCACCACCGCCGGCAGCGCCGAGTATGGCGAGGGTAGTTTCGACAAGGGGCTATACCTGTCGATCCCGTTCGACGAAATGATGAGCATGTCGACCATGCGCCGCGCCAACCTGGTGTGGGCACCGCTGACCCGTGACGGTGGCGCACGGCTCAATCGCAGCTTCCAGCTGCATTCGATGACGGACAGCCGTGAAGGGGACATGTTCTACCGGAACTTCGGGAAGATTACCGAGTAAGTTTGGGGGGAGCGGAGAATTAAAGCGGGAGCCTGATGGCTCCCGTTTTTGTTTGTGGTGAAGGGGGATCTTGATGCAGCCGTGATTGCTGTGGGAGCTGGTGTGTTGCGGGTGGTTGGCAGGTTCAAATCTGGTGTTGAATGATCCGGCGCTTTCGCGGGCAAGCCCACTCCCACAAGGATCGGGGAATGCTGAAGATTACGGCATCACCCAAAAACCTGTGGGAGCGGGGCTTGCCCGCGAAGGCGTCCGCTCAGCCGACATCAGAGCATCTGTCACTCCTCGGTTTCAGAACCCCGACCAACCCCAAACCCCGCCCACAAAAAAGGGGACTTTCGTCCCCTTGCGGTGTTGCTTTCTCAAGCCCTGCGTCTCAGTAAATATCCTTCGACAACAGGGTGAACGGCGTCTTCACCAGAATTTTCAGATCCAGCCACAGCGACCAGTTGTTGATGTACTTCAGGTCGATCTCAACACGCTTTTCCATCTTGTCGAGGGTGTCTGTCTCACCCCGGCAACCGCTGATCTGCGCCAGGCCAGTGATACCCGGTTTGATTCGGTGGCGGGCCATGTAGGCGAGGATCTTGCCCGAGTAGTAGTTGTTGTGCGCCACGGCGTGCGGACGTGGGCCGACCAGTGCCATGTGCCCTTGCAGCACGTTGAACAGTTGCGGCAGCTCATCCAGCGAAGTGCGACGGATGAAGCGACCGACCGCGGTAATGCGCGAATCGTTGCGGCTGGCCTGCTTGACGTCACGGTCATCGTGAACGCGCATCGAGCGGAATTTCCAGACCTTGATCACCTTGCCGTTCCAGCCGTGGCGATCCTGCTTGAAGAACACCGGGCCCGGCGAGTTGAGTTTCACCGCCAGGGCCACGGCCAGAAGCACCGGGCTCAACAGGATGATCGCCAGCAGGGCGACGGCTTTCTCCACCAGACTCTTGCTCAGCGCAGCGGTCGGGCGGCTGGTTAGCGGGCTTTCGTTGAGGTAGATCGCCGGCAGACCGTCCACGACTTTCACCGAGTGATTGAGCAGCGTCAGGCTGTTCAGGTCCGGCACCCAGACCACGTCAACGTTGGCATCCAGCAAGTCCACATACATCGCCTCGATCTTGGCGGCTTCCGACAGCGGCAGCGTGATGTACAAGCGGCGGATGTCGTGGGTCTGGATCAGCTCGAGCAGTTCGTCCTGAGCGCCGACAACGCGCGGGGCGTCCGCTTCCAGCGACGGGGTATCGCCGTTGCTGACCAGACCAACCAGCGGCAGGTTTTCATGCTGGCTCAGCTTCTTCGCCAGACCCAGCGCCAGTTCGCCGGTGCCGACGATCAGGGTCTTGTGTTCGCTTTTGCGCGAACGCTGGTAGAACTTCGAGAACGCATGCAGCGGTGCGTACAACAGCGCCTGACCGAGGAAACCGTACACCGCCCACTCAAGGATGACCTGGCGGGAAAACAGCGCATCGGCCTTGCAGATGAAGGCGATGAACGCCAGCCCGGCCATGGTCATGAACCAGCCCATGAACAGTCGACCCAGCCCGGTCAGGTAATTGTCTCGCTTTCGATACGCGCCGCTGAAGGTATAAGCCGGCACCGAGGCCAGTACGGCCAGGATCGTGCACATCCGATAGTAGAACTCGACGGTGCCCGTGTGCTGTTCGGCCAGTATGAACAACAGGGAAACAATGAAACTCTGTGCCAGCGCCCATTGGCCCCAAAAGGTCAGTCCCTTGAGGCCGGTGTTTCGATTGATACGAAGAGAAAGATCCATACGATATCCCCAAAAGACGTCCGTTCAGGTTTCGACAGTAGAAAACCGAGTTGTTAAGCAGACTTGTTATTGTTGTTTGAGTCAGTGTCCTGAGGTAACAACGCCGGAATGCGGAACTGTCGTCAGTCAATAGACTAAGTTATTGCCGGGGATGCTGTCTGACGAGTTCTAACAAGATGGCACAGTGCCAACTTATTTAAATTTCCAATATTCAAACGTTAGAAAAGGTCGAAAGGCAGGGGGTGAATAATCAATATTGTGTTTGCTATCGTAGGTGGGGTCAGGAGGCGGGTATAACCAGGGAGGGGTGAAACCAAACAGAGTGCTTTTTTATTTTTGTAATCGCACTTGTATCTGTTTGTCTTGTAGTGGGGGATGTTGTTTAGGCAACAACTTCCTGGATCAGGCAATAACCGCGATTGCGCACGGCACGAAACAATCGTTCACCGTTGCTGGCGTTCTTGAATTTGTCTTGAAGACGGCTCAGGCACATTTCCAGTCCCCGGTACTGCTCCGGCTCGCGGCCGATGCTGAGGATCAGATCGTCCCGACTGACAACACGATCTTCATGGTGCAGCATCTTGCGCACCAGTGCGGTTTCAAGCCCGGTGAGACTGATTTCGACACCCTCTTTGGTCAATGCACCCTGATCATTGTCCAGATGCCAGGCTTCGGTGCAGGGCGCGTCGGATTCGATCGTTCGGGAAGTGTCAGTAGGGTTTTCGGACATGGCCGTGGAATTGTGGAATGAATGCGCCGATTGTGCTGCCAGCCATTCCGATTCGAGGGTGGCCAATAAGCGCTGGGTATCATGTTCGATGCTACGTGCGACATGCTTCCTTGTGCCGCGTGGGTAAGTGAACTCCATCAGCATCGGAGTGGAAGAGGGCGAAGCAACACCTTCAATAAACATTTGTGCCTGAGACGTGCCGAACGAATTGAAACGCTCACTGGAGAGAATGCTCTCGAGTTCGCGTTGCGACGCTGAGCTGTTAGTCACGACAACAAAGTATTTTCTTGGGAGGGTCGTGCTGGTTTCCATGTCTCTCTCCTAAAGTACACACCAAATTTGGCGAAAAAATAATGGCAGGCGAGCAATGTTTTCCTCGGAATTAATCGATCAGGCAGGGTCTGGGCCCAAAGATGGCCTCGATAAGTTCCACTCGGTCTGCGTTAGAGTAATGGTTTATTGTTATGTTTAAGTGTTGCAGCGCTCATGCAATTGACAGCTTTTTATTAGATATGTGACGCGGTTAAAACTATGAGAAAGCGGATGTTTGAAGCGTTGCATCAGACGTTCCCTCGTATGCTGCAAAAGAGTGTTTCCCTGAATCAGGGGGTTGAGATCAACCCCCTCATCAGACGATAGCCATACCCGCGAATGCTCTGTATGGCGTTCGTACCGTACACGTCCTTGATTTTCCCACGCAAGCGGCTGATGGATTTTTCCAGCGCCCGAGGGTCGTAGAATTGGGTGTTCAGCCCCATGATGCTGGCGATTTCATCGTGGCTGAGAATGTGATTGCCGGTCTGCGCAAAGGCTTGCAGGATCTTCATTTCGGCAAAGGAGATATCCAGTTTCTTGCTGGTGTCCGAGAGGCAGATGCGGGTGGGGTCCAGCACCAGGCTGATATCCCGCTGCCATTCTTCGCTGTCGAAGAACTCACCCAGCAGTTCCGCGCTTTCATCGGACAAGGTATTGAGTTTGATACAGAAGTCGGCACCGGCCAGAAAGTACTTGATCTTGTTGTGGGCGCCGCGCCCCGTGATCACTGCACAAATAATCGGCTTCAAGTTGTCGTTGCGCAGGTTTTCCACCAGTGCAAGGTTATCTTCGAGTGCCTGAGGGCTGTCGATGATAATGAAGATCGCCCGATACAGGCCGTGATATTCGTTGTGCTGATATGAACTAATGTAGGCGTCGGCTTCAACAGCCACACCGCTCTGCACATGCTTTGCGATTAGCGCGCTAAAGTGTTCAGCCACGCCACGGGTACGACCCAGGGTGAGAACACCTGGTTCGTCGCTTGTGCGGCGCGGGCTTCTAGTCGCTAAGTTACCTGTGAGCATCATGCATTGACTCGAAAAGGTGCTGACATCGGGATGTTAAAGCACCGGTTCTCATCTGTGACTGACAATTGGTAACATTTGGACGAATTTTAGACGTGGCTCCCGAGTTTTCTAACAATAATTAAGCGATTCAAGCTTTTAGTTGATTTTTTCGGGGCTGTGAACTAACGGAATTGAGGCCGTTAGATGGTGGCAATATGGAATGGTGCCACTATTTTGTAATTATCGCGAGCTGTTTTTATGTCCCTTGGCCATCACTCAACTGCATACGTATCAGAGCAGTGTGAGGTGGGTCACATTTTATGGAGAGGCCTGTCTTTTGGCTATAACGTCGACAAGTTCACACACGGACGTTTATTAACATGCCTTGAGTGTGGCTTTTGATAAGACATATTCTCCGTCCCCGAGTCGGGCAATGGGTGTACATCTGCCAATTGTTTTACTTCAGATACTCAATGCCTGAATGCATTTAACAGGGCGCCCGCAAAGAGCGCTCTGACGGAGGATTAATGGATTTACTGACCTTGTTCAAGGTGCTGATTCTTGGGGCGGTAGAAGGCCTGACCGAGTTCCTGCCCATTTCCAGTACGGGCCACCAGATTATTGTTGCCGACTTGCTGGAATTCGGCGGTGAACGCGCCATGGCGTTCAACATCATTATTCAACTGGGCGCCATTCTGGCGGTGGTCTGGGAGTTTCGCCCGAAGATCTTCGAGATCGTCAAAGGCCTGCCGACCCAAAGCAATGCCCAGCGTTTTACCCGTAATCTGCTGATCGCCTTTTTCCCGGCAGTCATTCTCGGCGTGTTATTCGCCGACACGATTCATGAATACCTGTTCAACCCGATCACCGTAGCGGTTGCATTGGTGGTGGGCGGCATCGTGATGTTGTGGGCCGAGCAGCGCGATCATGTAGTGAGCGTCGACCATGTGGACGACATGAAGTGGGCCGACGCCCTGAAGATCGGTTGCGTACAGTGCCTGGCGATGATTCCGGGCACGTCGCGCTCCGGTTCCACCATCATCGGCGGTCTGCTGTTCGGCCTGTCACGCAAGGCCGCCACGGAGTTCTCGTTCTTCCTGGCAATGCCGACCATGGTCGGCGCTGCGGTGTATTCCGGCTACAAGTACCGCGAACTGTTCCAGAGCAGCGACCTGCCGGTCTTCGCCCTGGGCTTCGTCGTAGCATTCATCTTCGCAATGATTGCCGTGCGCGGCCTGCTGAAGTTCATTGCAAACCACAGCTACGCCACTTTCGCCTGGTATCGGATCGGCTTCGGCTTGCTGATCCTCGCCACCTGGCAATTTGGTTGGGTCAACTGGACGGCTGCGGCGGCAAGCTGATTACTGACTGCTGAGCAGCGCAGCGACGGCGAGGTCATTCAATTCAGAGTCGGGCGAATCCTGACGAAACCGCTGCAACGCCGAGGTGAAATACGCGGCTTGCAGCACGCCGTCACTGGCGAGGAAATAACGTGCCGCTTCAATTTCCTCTACCGAATACACACGTTTTTTCAGTCCGGAAATGTCCGACATCCCGTCGACTGTGACCATCGTCGTCGTGAAAACCAGAAAACCAGACATCTGGGTAGATTGAAAAGGGCCATTTTCCCCGTTGCCGCACCCCTTCGCAAAATCACAGGATGCATAGGCGCTTGCAGAGAGAGTCGAGAGTAAAGCGAGGAGGGTGAAACGCTTGAATAAAACACAGCTGAACGTGGGCATAACCAAAAGACATCCTGTCAGTACAGCAAAACACCGGGCAACGCTCATTCGTTGCCCACACGCTCCAAGCGTCGATCAACGCCCGGCCAGCAACTCCGCCGCCTGATCCAGCAACGCCAGCGGATCCTTGGCCTTGTGGATATCCACCGACAACAACTGACGAAACTTGCGCGCCCCCGGGAACCCGGTGCCCAGGCCCAGCACATGCCGGGTGATGTGATGCATCGCGCCGCCGGCCAGCAAATGCTCGGCTATATAAGGCCGCAACTGCGCCAGCGCCTCGGCCCGGCTGATCACCGGCGCGCTACTGCCGAACAACTGCTGATCCACCTCGGCCAGCAGATAAGGATTGTGATACGCCTCGCGCCCCAGCATCACCCCGTCAAAGGTCTGCAAATGCTCATGGCAGGCCTCCATCGTCTTGATCCCGCCGTTCAGAATAAACTCCAGCCCCGGAAAATCCGCCTTCAACCGCGCCGCCACGTCATAACGCAACGGCGGAATGTCCCGGTTCTCCTTCGGCGACAACCCCTCCAGAATCGCAATCCGCGCATGCACCGTAAAACTGGTGCACCCGGCATCCCGCACCGTGCCGACGAAATCGCACAGCTGCTCATAACTGTCCCGCCCGTTGATCCCGATCCGATGCTTCACCGTCACCGGAATCGACACCGCATCACGCATCGCCTTCACACAATCCGCCACCAACTGCGGATGCCCCATCAGGCACGCACCAATCATGTTGTTCTGCACCCGATCACTCGGGCAGCCGACGTTCAGATTCACCTCGTCGTAACCGTGCTCCTGCGCCATACGTGCGCAAGCGGCCAGGTCCAGCGGAACGCTACCGCCCAACTGCAACGCCAGCGGGTGCTCGGCGTCGTTGTGACGGAGGAAACGCTCGTGATCGCCGTTGAGCAAAGCGCCGGTGGTGACCATCTCGGTGTAGAGCAGGGCGTTTTTCGACAGGATGCGTAGGAAGTACCGGCAATGGCGGTCAGTCCAATCCATCATCGGCGCGACGGAGAAACGGCGGGAGAGTGTGGCGGGTGTAGCGGTGATTGGGGGCATTGGGGGTACGGAATCGGTGTGGCTGGGAGGTGGGGGAGTTTATCAGGAATGGATAGGGAGGGCCTTGCTGATGCTCTGAGGTTGCTTTCGAGGAGTTGGTAGTGGGAGGGGAGAAGGATGGTTCTCTAGTAACAGATTCGGTTATGGCGCCAAAGCCTTCTCTGCCTTCCTCTTCTTTTTGTGAAAACGGTTACCTCTGGGTGGAGTGTTTCTACGGTTTTTTTGCTAGTGCTCAATCGACAGTGCCGTTAAAGTAGCGTCATCCACTACTCAAATCTATAAGCGATGGTAGCTGTGTAATGTTATCGCTTTCCGGGTTGGAGAGGATTCTCTACGGGGGTGGTGTTCTAATTTCGATTAACTAGTTGTATAGATTTAGGGGTTTTTATGTCCTCTTATGCATTTTGGAACAATAAGGGTGGGGTTGGGAAGAGTTTTCTTTGTTTTATTGCGGCTTGTGAGTATGCAAATAGAAATCCGAATACTGATGTGTATGTGATTGATCTATGTCCTCAGGCGAATGTTTCGGAAATGCTCCTGGGTGGCCAAGATAAAGGAGGATTAGTTCTTAGAAAATGCCTTGCCAATCCAAAATTTAGAAAGAGTGTTGGAGGGTATCTCGAAGAGCGATTAAACTCTCCGTTCCATAAAACTCCGGATGCAGTGAAGTTTGCTGTTAATGTGAGTGAGCATAATAGTGCGGCTCCAAGTAATCTTTCGTTGGTTTGTGGGGATAACTTGGTTGAGGTTCTCGGTGAGGCGATTAGACAAACGTCCCAGTTGTCGGTGCCGTTTGATTCGTGGAAAAAGGTTATTTCGTGGATTGCAGATTTGAAAGAGTCTTTGACTGAAGCATCTTCCAATGAGGCGGTTTTCTTTTTTGATTGCAATCCTAGTTTTGCTGTTTATACGCAGTTAGCTATCGCTGCAGCAGAGTATCTGGTTGTGCCATTTACTGCGGATGAAAGCTCTCGACGAGGTATGGAAAATATTATTGCTTTGTTGTATGGTCAGGGGGATGATTATCTTGCAAATTTTGCTCGGTTAAGTTTTTATAAGCGTGCGAAAGAGGAAGGTATTTCTCTCCCGAAAATGCATACGTTCGTATCAAATAGAATCATTTTGTTTGACGGGAAAGCCAGTAAAGCTTCGCAGGCAGCAACGACGGCGATTACTAGAACGGTTGAACTTGTTAAAAAAAATCATCGGTCCATATTCGCTAACCCGTCCGTAGGTGTCGCCGAGCGGTTTATTGAAATACCGGATTATCATACGGCTGCTATTGTTTCAGCTCTTACAGGCACCCCTATGCATAAATTAAAAGCGGGACCTAAGATGATTAATGGTGAGCGGATTCAGATTAACGTGTCACCTTTGTCTGGCTATAAGGAAGCCTTGTCTAAATTTGTGGATGTGCTCTAACTATGCCGTCGAGAGCTTTGGTGGATTATGGAAGTCAAAGAAGCAAGGCAGATTATCTTATTAGTCATGCAGGACAACTCAGACGTGCGAAATTGCATAAGGAAAAAGCTATATTGCTCCATGCCGCGTTAGCAGCGCACGTTGCTGCTTGGGATTCCTATGTAAAACGGCTTATGCGAGAAAAGTACGGTGCTATATTCAGTACAGTCTCTCCAGGGTATGGGACATTACATGAAATTTCTCGAAGGCGAACAGAAAAGGCTATCGAGAAACTGAACACTCCGAATGCAGAGAATGTTCGGAATTTCATGATGGAGTGCTCAGACTTTGACCCATGGCCTAGTTGGATAAATATACGATTTGGTTCTGCTACGTTACCCGCCTCGATTATGGTTACTAACCGTCTGAATGAGGTCTTTAAGGTTCGTCATAGCTTCGCTCATGGTTTCACGATGCCAATGTTTCCTTGGAATACGGGAAGAGCTGGGAGTGCGCACCTTGATTGCGGGACGCTTAGGTCGGTATCTGGTTTTTTGAATGATTTAGCGATTGCTACCGATTCTGGATTTTCGATACATATTGCTTCTCGCTTTGCCATTGCTAAACCGTGGTAAGTAGAAGTGAGAACGAGGGTTGTGAGGAGTATTGGCAAAGCAGGTGTTAGGATTTATATGTAGATCCTAACCTTTCATAGCGCTCTTTTCTCGATCGATTACGTTAATTAGTTTTGAAGTTAAGGAGGGGGCTGGGAAAGTGAGGGCGGCAAAAGAGATGGCAAAAGGGATAGATTTATTTATCTTGGATTTCTAGGTAGTAAATAGATCTGTCCCAATTATTACAGCGGAGTGCCCAGCACTAATTAGTCGTCCATGGAGCAAGAATGTTAGGTAAGGATATGGGTAAATTTGACGTGATATTGCAGCGAGTTACTTCAGTTAGTCAAATTGTTCTTGTGGTTATTGCTGTTTTTACTATTTTTTATTCGGTGATCCCCCTTTATCAGAAAGAACTGGCAAGCGAGCAACTTGCAAAAATACAAATTGATCAAATAGCCGCAGAGGAGCGATTAAACTTCCTTAATGCTAGCTACTCTACGCAGGTTCAGGAAATAGAGTCTGCTCGAAAGGAAGTTTCAGGCCTGAAGGAAAAATTAGCTGATGACAGATCTCGGTTGTATGCTTTAGAAGAAGAGATAGGCCAAAAAAATGATCAATTGCTCCGCTTAAGTTCGACATTGAATAAAGAGAAGCTCCGGGCGCTATCTGCCAACGCTCAAATTGTTCATTCTCAGAAGCTGAAGTTTATTCAAGCATTGGAATGGTATACCCTCATTTCCCCGCTCGACAAAAAATGTGATACCAGCCTGAGGCGGTGGAGACGCCCCGATACTCCTGAATATGAAAAAATGAAAAAAGTAGGTTGTAATCCTTACGAAAATATAAAGTCAGCTATATCAGATGTTCAGCTCGCAACGGCAAAAGATTCATCCGGAGATGATTTGCAAATTGAAAGATCTAGTCTTGAGGCGTGGAGTAAGCAGGCTTATTCGTTGATGGAGAAGAATAGATATCAACTCTCTGACAGAATGGATTACGCATACAGAGATCAGCTCCTACGCGAAGCAGAAAAAGAAAACGAAAACGGCCTGTCTCCTGCTGAAGTTGACGAGGCATTGAGAAAAAGTCTTGAGGCTGGAAAGGCGCTGATTAATTATGAACACTCGATTAGAGAAAAAAATAGAGAGGCAGTTAACTGGTACATCAAGTTGCTACGGGGCGCGCTCTGAGTGCTATGGGACATGCATATACATCCAGCATGTCCATTCGCAGTATTGAATATATTCGAGTGGCTTTTAATGTTTTTTTTTGAGTGGGCGGCGGAAACCATTGCATGGTCATTTATGGCCAAAAGGAGGCGCTCGAATGGAGACTCCCTCGAATGATGGCACATGTCAGTTTAGGGCAAAATTAGGGCATACCGTAGGCCGGAATAGTCCGCGGCATGCCGTGTGATTACCGCGTGAAAGCTCAATTTGGTGGCCTGACGCGGCCTTGAAGGAGTTAGTAGGGTGTTCGAATCCCTATCCTGACTAGTGGCCGCAAGCTGCTTGATAAACGTTGATAGCATTCGAGCTAAAGGGCCGCGTACGCAGAGTCAGTAGGCAAAGAAACTAACTTAACCTATTGTTACTCATTATCAGATAGTCTCTCAGGGATCTCACCAGTCAAGGCTATCGTTTCGAAACACGCTAGGTAAGAAAGAGTCCCAACAATCGCTGTATAAAGAGCGGCATTGGATTCTTGCTTTGATGTTTTCTTTTTGTTCGGTTTCGGAGCGAACGAAAGAAATTTCTGGATTTTTGCTTCTAATTTTTTTGGCTCCAGAGCGTGAGCTAGTTCATTTCTCAGGGAGTTTAAAGCTTCTAGCATTCCCCACACGCTGTCGGTAAGAAGCAGACCGTTTGGATGAGAGTTCCCGATTAGGGCGCGTGCGAGTTTCGCTTTCAAGAAAAATCCAATTTCAACGCCTTCAAGAGTTTCAGGGAAACGGCATTTGGATTTAATTAGGTTCTCTAAAATTTCCTCTGCCAGAAGATGCCCTTTAAGGACCACCAATGTTGGATCATCTGACGATGGTAGGTGAGCATCAAAACGCTTGAATCGCTCTTGTACTTCTGGCGAGAGATTTTTGTTCACTGTTGTGCCTAATTTTTCAGTAGTCTGCGAGTTTTAGTGTTCTGGAAAAAAGCTGAGGCGAACTATTTGAACGTCTATTTGCGCTCAGCACGCCAAGATTACGCACCTTGCCGAAAACGGGCATATCGTAGCCCATCCCGAATGATCGAACGCAGATGCATAAAAATCAAATCTAGCCCAGGCTCTTTCCCTTCAGCTTGGCAAGTCCCTGCTTGATGTGCCCAGCGTTCTCGCTGTTCGGCACGAAGCGTAAGCTCCATCAAGGCTGCTTCTAGACTAAGCTGATTCTGGTACATCCTCTCCAGCACATCCGCTAACGAATATTCGTCTGCCAGTGCATCGACCCCTTTCGAAAAAATACAAGCATAGTACCGATAGTGCTCTTAGTGGGCTGGAATTGCTGCATGCTTAGAAATTGCTACGAGGCTATGTGTTTTCGCGGGATTAGCCAGGCTGGCCGGGGGGCAGGCGATGGACTACGCCCAATACATCATCGGTTTGACTGTGGCGATGCGGAAGGCGGGGCTATTCGCTAGTCGGAAATCCTTGCGCACGTTTTAAACCTAAAAACTCACTCGTTTAAGTTACTCATTCTTTCGTCATCCAAGCCCTACATCACCTTGCGCCACCCCCTACACCTAAGACAGAATCCGCCGGCTTGTGCGTCTAAGCCGTGGCTTTTATCGTTCTCGGGTCACTGAAAACCAGTGATCGGGTTTGGTAGCCCGTGTGTTAGATGTACAACGTCATCGTCTCCGGTCGTGCTTTCGGCCGGGGTCTATGGTGGTCATGTACAGGGCGTCTTCGGGCGCGCCGGCTCCTAACACCCGGTCTACCAACCTGTTCATGGCCGCCACCCTTCGTTTGGTAGCGAAAGGGTGAAGCCTTCACTAAAAGTGTTAGGAGTTTCATCCATGTTCAAACCAACACCCAACCCACCAGAAACAGATCCAGTCTCCCCCTACAAATTCCCTGATTCACGAACCCTGAACGAAGCCGCCGAGCGCGCCCTCGATCACTACCTCACCCCACAGCAACGGATCATGGGCAGTCACACCCAACATGACCCGATGTACTTCGCCAACCCGGCCTACGACACCGAATCCCTGCTCGCCAACGCCAGCGAATCCTTGGGATCAGCCTCCGAAATGCTCAACAACTTCGCCGCCACCCTGGAACCCGCCCACCGCAAAACCGCCATCGGCATTGCGCAGTTGGTGATGTTGGGGTCTTTGGCGGTGAATCAGGCGCTGGATAACGTCGAGCCGAAGTAGGTCGTTGTGACCCTCTGTGGCAGGCGGGCAGTTTGCTGTCGCGGAGGGTTCGTCACTCGAGCGATGAAGGGAAGGGCAGTAGAGAATGTGCGCATAGCGCTGATTATTTTGGATAGTGCCTGGAGATTTCTTTCCATATGTATCTGTATCGGAACTCAAGCCAACGTATCAGCAGTTTGTCTATTTGGCGTCGATAACGGCTGCGCTTTCGGGCTTTCAAATTTTCCCTAATGTCAGACGTTAGTTGTTCAAGGTTGAACGCAGACCAGATCATCGGGATGACTGTCTCAAGGTTCGAATGGCAGACAGGTGCGACTTCCTCGTAGAGAATTCGCTTTATCTCTTGCGGGTCGTAATCTTCGGTCTGGCGCGCGATGGATTCGTAGTTGACCTCGTTGTCTACAAACGCGTCGGACAGTGCCCAATAGACGTGGGAGCGCTCTTTCTCAGTCGCTAACGCCCAGTCACGCTTGATGGAGGATGTCTTCCCAGTGGTTGGTTCAGCCATTTTTTGACGTCCTGTCATTCGATGGTGTCAGCCTTGCTTCTAAGGGCGGCCGTGAATGTGGCTCTCAAACCGCGCAAAAAAACGAAATCGAGTTGATTTGTTCCGACGCTTAGAGCCGTTAACAAACTATTATCAGGTCAGAATTTACCAACTGGCTGTTCGACGGCATTACGTGTTCTCTAGGTCTCGTAAGTTGCAAAAAACTATACCGAGCGAACTGAAAAACCGATGTAAACCTTTGTGAAAGGCCGAACCTGAACCCACGCTGAAACCCCCGCAAGTTTCATCTTCCCGCCACCCGCACAGGCCTACGATCCATCCACAAGATCCCGACCCCACCCGAGCGCCATACACCATGAACAATCCACTCAAAGCGCTGTTGATCGTCGCAACCGTCTCAGTTCTAAGCGCCTGCTCCGGCTCCGGTGGTTTGACCACCACCAGTTGTTTCTCCAGCGACTGTCAGTCGCCGGAGGCGCGGAACGTGAATACGTTGAAGTTCGGCGGGAGCAATATCGGTAACAGTTTCAACCAGTACAGCTCCGGCCTGATGCATGACGATTGAGGGTTACTGGGCCGCGGGTACGGCGATCCATTCGCTCAGGACTTTCTGGTATTTGCCGGTGACTTTGCTCAGGTGCAGCCACTGGTCGACGTAGAGTTTCCAGCTGATGTCGTCGCGCGGCAGCAGGTAGGCTTTTTCGCCGTATTGCATGTACTGGCTCGGGTTGACGGCGCACAGGCCGGGTTTGAGTTTCTGCTGGTAGAGGGCTTCGGAGGCGTCGGTGATCATCACGTCGGCCTTGCTGTCGAGCAGTTGTTCGAAGATGGTCACGTTGTCATGCAACGCAAGTTGCGCCTTGGGCAGGAAGGCGTGGACGAAGGCTTCGTTGGTGCCACCGGCGGGTTCGACCAGGCGCACGTTCGGCTGGTTGATCTGGTCGATGGTCTGGTATTTGGACTGGTCGGCGCAGCGCACCAGCGGGATCTTGCCGTCGACGTCGAGGGTGTTGCTGAAGAAGGCTTTTTTCTGGCGTTCGAGGGTCACCGAAATGCCGCCGACGCCGATGTCGCATTTGCCGGCCTGCATGTCCGGCATCAGGGTTTTCCAGGTGGTCTGCACCCATTCGACCTTGACGCCGAGGCTGTCGGCCAGGGATTGCGCCATGGCGATGTCGATGCCTTCGAATCCGCCGTCCGGGCGTTTGAAGGTGTAGGGCTTGTAGTCGCCGGTGGTGCAGACGCGCAACTGGCCTTGTTGCTGAATGGTGTCGAGGTGCGAGGCCGGTTCTTGTGCCTGGGCGGCGCCGGCCATGGCCAGCAGGCTGCAAAAGATCATCGTGCTTTTTTGAATTGTCATGGGGATCTGGCTTGTGCAGTGGGAGTGCGGGCCAGTGTAGTGAATGGGTTTGCCGGGTGTCATCCCGGTTCCGGGCTCAACGTGCCCAGCCACGCCACCAGTCCCACGATCAGAAGCGCAATCATCAGCTCCAGTGCCACGCTGCGGCGCAAGGCATTGGCCGCCACTTGATGCTGCCCGGCGCGCAAAGATTGCTCGAGCAACGGCCCGAGGTGGAAGCGGTTCAACGCGGCCAACACCAACATTCCCCCGAACAACACAACCTTGATCGCCAGCAGAATCCCGTAGGTGCCGAGCAGGACTTCGCCCAGTGTCGGGCCGACGATGAACAGGTAATTCGCCACGCCGGTAATCGAGAGGAAGAGCACAATCGCCGCGCCGACGCCTTCGAAGCGTTTGACGGAATCCGCCAGCGAACGAATGCGCGCTTCGCTGCACAGTGCGTCGAGCCGCGACATCAAGATCAGCGCGAGCATCGCGCCCAGCCACGCACCCGCCGCGAGCAGGTGCAGGATGTCGCTGAGCAGATGCCACGCGTTATCCATCGCGCCGTGTCCGCTCCAGGCCAGAGAGGCGAGGGCGACGGCGCCGGCCATTGATGCCAGCCACAATCCCGGCCAGATCATCACGGCGATCAGCGCAATCATCCGCAGCGCCCACGCCAGCCCGACGTCGGTTTCCAGCACCATCATTTGCAGGTGCGGCCACAGCGCCGCGAACTCCGTTTCACCACTCATGGCGCGGGTCATCAGCACCAGTCCCGCCACTGACAGCAATGCCCCGATCAACGCCATCCCGCGCAGCATCGGCCGAAACCGCAGCACCGCGTCAACGCTGTATAGCCCGAACAACGCCAGCCCGAACAACATCAGCAAATCCACATACAACGCCAGACGCAGGAGGATGTTGATCAGTTCAGCCATCACTCATTTCACTTTGAATGTGACGTTGCCGGTGATCGGGTGCGTGTCCGACGACACCGCGCGCCATTCGACCTTGTAGGTGCCGGCCGGCAGAGGTGCGAGCGGGGTGACGAGCATGGTTTTCGGGTCGCTGCCGGCGCTGACTTTGGCCTTCATCGGCATGGGCGAGTGGGCCATGCCGGGCATTTCGGTCATCACCAGTTTGGCGCCGGAGAACTGGGTCAGCAGATCCTCCGAAAAGCGCAGTTCGATCTTGCCGGGCGCCACGCCGTCGGCACCTTCGGCCGGGGTTGACGACAGCAGTTTCGGATGGGCCTGGGCCAGGGTGCTGAAGAGCAAGCCGCTGGCGAGGACGAGGGAGATTTTCAATGTGCGCATGCAAGACCTCGGTGTTGTTTTTTGATGGGATTCAGAACCACAGCCGCACGCCGAGGACGAGTCGCGCTTCGCTGCGATCCTCGCCTTCTTCCCGTGCGTAATCGGCGGTGTGGCCGTAGGTGCGGTTCCAGGTCACGCCGATGTAGGGCGCGAATTCGCGGCGGATTTCATAGCGCAGGCGCAGCCCGGCTTCGGTGTTCGCGAGGCCCGAGCCGATCCCGCGTTGCGGGTCGTTTTTGCCGTAGACGTTGAGTTCGGCGGTCGGCTGCAGGATCAGGCGATTGGTCAGCAGGATGTCGTAGTCGCCCTCCAGCCGCACCGCGCTCTGGCCGTTTTCGCCGAGGAACGCCGTGGCTTCGGCTTCGAAGTTGTACAGCGCCATCCCCTGCAGACCGAACGCGGCCCAGGTTTGCGGGGCGCCGGGTTTGAAGTCCTGGCGCACGCCAGTGACCATGTCCCACCACGGCGAAATCGCGTGGCCCCACAGCGCCTGGACTTCCGCGTCTTCGGTCTTGCCGTTGCTGCGTTCGCCCTCGGAGCGCAGCCACAGCCGATCGATGTCGCCGCCGATCCAGCCGGACAAATCCCAGGCCAGGGTGCTGGCGTCGTCGGCGTCCTGCCATTCAAGTTTGTCGGCGAGGAAGTACGTGTTGATGGCGCTGTCGTGGACCTGATGCCCGGCGTGGCTGGTGAACACGGCGGCGCGGTCGGCGTTGGTCAGCGCCGGGATCGGCGTGCGGCTTTCGGTCGGCGCGGCGGGCTGCATCATGCCGTCGTCCATACTCTGCATATCGCCCATCTGGCTGTGATCCATGCCCTGCATGTCGCTGGCGGCGAAGGCCGGAGCCATCGACAGAAGCGACAACGAAAACGCGGCAAATCGAGTCATGGTCGGCGTCCTCATTCTTCCACCCGCACTTCGCGGAACATGCCCATTTCCATGTGGTACAGGAGATGGCAGTGATAGGCCCAACGGCCGAGCGCATCGGCGGTGACGCGGTAAGTGCGACGGGTGCCGGGCGGCATGTCGATGGTGTGTTTGCGCACCTGGAAATTGCCGTTTTCGTCTTCCAGATCGCTCCACATGCCGTGCAGGTGAATGGGGTGAGTCATCATCGTGTCGTTGACCAGCACCAGGCGGATCCGCTCGCCGTACTTCAACAGCAGCGGCTCGGCGTCGGAGAACTTGATGCCGTTGAACGACCAGGCGAATTTCTCCATGTGGCCGGTGAGGTGCAACTCGATGGTGCGGCTCGGGTCGCGGCCGTCCGGGTCTTCGAACGTGCTGCGCAGGTCGGCGTAGGTCAGCACGCGGCGACCGTTGTTGCGCAGGCCGAGGCCGGGGTCGTCGAGTTTCGGCGCGGTGGTCATGGCTTGCATGTCCACCAGCGGGTTGTCCTTTTCGCTGTCGGGGTGCGACTGCATCGGGCCCATGTTCATGCTTGAGTGATCCATGGCGCTCATGTCCATGGAGCCATGATCCATTCCACCCATACCCATGTCGTCCATGGTCACCAGCGGGCGCGGGTCCAGCGCCGGCACCGGGGCCGACAATCCGGCGCGGGCGGCGAGGGTGCCTCGGGCGTAACCGGTGCGGTCCATGGCCTGGGCGAACAGGGTGTAGGCGTCGGCGGCGGGTTCGACGATCACGTCATAGGTTTCCGCCACGGCGATGCGCAACTCGTCGACGCTGACCGGTTTGACGTGCAAGCCATCGGCGGCGACCACGGTCATTTTCAATCCGGGAATGCGCACGTCGAAGTAGGTCATGGCCGAGCCGTTGATCAGCCGCAGGCGCAGTTTTTCGCCGGGGCGGAACAGGCCGGTCCAGTTGTTATCCGGGGCGTGGCCGTTCATCAGGAAGGTGTACGTGGCGCCGCTGACGTCGGCGATGTCGGTGGGATTCATCTTCATCTGCGCCCACATCGTGCGATCGGCAACGGTGGCGCCCCAGCCTTTTTCGCCGACGTCGTGGATGAAATCGCCGACGGTGCGTTTGTGGAAGTTGTAGTAGTCGGACTGCTTTTTCAAAGTCTTCATCAGGCTGGCCGGGTCTTCGTCGGACCAGTCGCTGAGCATCACCACGTAGTCGCGGTCGTAGTCGAACGGCTCCGGTTCCCGGGCGTCGATCACCAACGGCCCGTAGACCCCGGCCTGCTCCTGCAAGCCGGAATGGCTGTGATACCAGTAGGTGCCGTGCTGGCGAACCTTGAACTGGTAGACGTACACGCCGCCCGGCTCGATGCCCTTGAAACTCAGGCCCGGCACGCCGTCCATGTTGGCCGGCAGCAGAATGCCGTGCCAGTGGATCGATGTGTCTGTATTGAGCCGGTTGCGCACCCGCAGCGTCACGGTGTCGCCTTCGCGCCAGCGCAGCAGCGGGCCGGGCAGACTGCCGTTGATGGTCAGGGCGGTGCGGGGCTGGCCGGTGAAGTTGACCGGGGTTTCGCCGATGAACAGCTCGAAGTCGGTGCCACTTAACTCGTTCACCTGGCCGGGGCTGTTCAAGGCCCAGACCGGCGTGCGCCACAGGCCGAGGCCGCCGAGCAGACCGCCGGCGGCGAGGCCTTTGACGAAGGTGCGTCTTGAGGTGGTGGAAGGCATGCGCTGGAAGTCCCCGTTTGACCAATGACGGGGAGGCTAACCAGCGGCAGCTTTCAGCAGGCTGAGGGGCGGATTACAGTTGTGTCAGGTTCAACCTACAAACCGAGCCCTTCCTGGACCACCAGCAGCAGGTTGTTTTCCGTCAACGCAATCGCATCCAGCTGTTGCCCGGTTTCGAGCGTCTGCAACCACCAATGGCTTTCACCGTGCTCATCGACCGTGCGCAGCAGCGATACTTCGCGCCCCGGCAGGACGATTTGCACTCGCCCTGCGCCGTCTTCGGTGAAGCGGGCGATGGGGTCGAACGTCAGGCTGTGGTGGTTGGCTTCGATGATCAACTGGTCGATGGCGTAGTCGTGGGTCTCGCCATCCGAAGAAGATTCGCAAACATGCGTAGGATTGCGCCGAATCTTCAGGCCTACCTCGGTGACCGGTTGCAACCAGCCTTCGATTCGGTGATACAAGGCGTAGACCTGAGCCGGCCAGCAATCGATCTCCAGTTCAGCGCAGGTGATTTCGTCAGCATGGGTGTGCCGGGTTTGTTTGAGTTTCGCGGCGAGTTCGTCTGCTTTACTCATGTCGGTTCCCTGTGGTGATTTCAACTTCATCGTAGTCCTTTCAAAGTAATGCAGGTTTTGCCCTGCGTCATGCGCCTGCAACACGGGCATGACTCAATCAGCGTCTGGCCAAGTGATGGTCAGACCACAGAAACCACGGACGCACGCGTCCCAAGGAACGGGAACATGAAAAAGCTTTTTACAATTATGGCGCTGATTGCGCTGACGGTCGGTAGCATCGGCCTGAGTTCGGCGCGCCAGTCGTCTGCCAGCAAGGCGGAATCGGTGGCGGGGGTATTCGATTACTACCTCCTGGCGTTGTCCTGGTCGCCGACCTTTTGCCTGACCCACAAGGATGACCCGCAATGCACCGGCAAGGGTTACGGTTTTGTCCTGCATGGCCTGTGGCCGCAATACGCCAAGGGCGGCTGGCCGCAATCCTGCCCACCGCTGACCAACCTGTCGGCCGCCGAAACGGCCAAAGGCCTGACGCTGTTCCCGACCAAAAAACTGCTCGATCACGAATGGAGCAAACACGGCACCTGCAGCGGCCTCGGCGCGATGGGCTATCTGGACGAATCGGATAAAGCCGTGGCCGCGGTGAAAATCCCGGAAGAGCTGCAACCGTTCAGTAGCTCTTATTACTTCGAAGCGCAGGAAATTGCCGACCTGTTCCGCAAGAGCAATCCGGGCATCCCGTCAGACGGCATCGCCGTCATCTGCAACGGCCCGGAACTCTCGGAAGTGCGCGTGTGCATGGGCAAGGACCTGCAATTCGGCGCCTGCGGCAAGGGCGTGAAAACCCAGTGCCGGGCGGGGGACATTCGAGTGCCGCCGTCGCGTTGACCGGAGCAGTTACCGTCCATGGAAAACAGGCGCCTCTTCAGGCGCCTGTTTTTTTGCATGCGGGTTTGAACAACGCCGCGACTTTGTTCATGCTTTCGCGCCAATGGATGATGACGCGACACCGCAAGGAGCTTTTCATGAGCGGAAAACCCGCTGCCCGAGTGACCGACCCGACCGCTTGCCCATTGCCGGGACATGGCACCAGCGGTAAGAAAACCTTATTGCTTCTTCTATTGACCATCTTGTGTTCAGCTTGCGCTAAAAACCATACGGTCCAGCCTGCAAATCTCAATTTTCTGACTATAGAGAGAAAACCCAGCAGCCTGTATTACGAAATTTACTACGCCTCTGATGTAAACCTTTTGGATCTGTTTGGGAGAGGAATGAGGGAAGGCGCCGCTTCGACAATGTTGGAGTGTGCACTGGGTGACGATCAGGACTTTTCTATCACTAACCGATTCAGATATTCGGCGTACGGACTGATTGATGTAGATGAGACGAACAAAGCCGGCGGGAAATACAACTACGTGACGAGTGCAACTTTAAGGCAAACCGTAAATAACGGTTCAACTCAGGAATTTCTTTCAATTCAGGAGTTGAATGGCCTGTTGTCCGGAAAGCTCCAGGTCCCCTGCAAAGTCGTCATTACCGCCTGGGGCTACAAACCCTACTACTCAAACACCATGAACCTCCCGGTCGCAGACCTGCTGCGCGAAGGTAACAAGTTCTGAGCTCATTGCTAAAAGGGAACATACTTGGGTCAGGGCGATTTTCCACCAGAGAAGTAGGCAGTAAATCGGCCAGCGACTTGCTGCTTGAATCGATCATGGAGATTTCTCGTGAGGTACAAATTTCTTCTATGCATATTTATGGTCATCTGCTCCGGGTGTGCAAAGGGTCATGTAAAACCTCCGGCAAATTTGAGCTTCGTGTCTGTCGCAAGAGAACGAACGCTCTACGACGTTCGGTATCAATCGGACGTGGATGTTCTGGATCTTTTTGACCGAGGTGAACGTAAAGGAATGGCGTCGGGTACTCTTGAGTGCGCCTTGGGAGACGACGAAGACTTTGCGGTTGATAAATCAATGCAGTTTTCTGCCCTCGGTTTGATTACCTCGGACAAGGGGCAGGCGAACAAAACGGGATTTTCCTATCTGACCAGCGCGTTTTTGATCGAAACCTCTAGCGATAGAAGTACGGACAGAAATCTGTCAGCGGCCGAACTGAACCAACTCCTCTCTGGCAAACAACAAATCCCCTGCAAAGTCGTCGTCACCGCTTACGGCTACAAACCCTACTACTCAAACACCATGAACCTCCCGGTCGCAGACCTGCTGCGCGAAGTCAACAAGCCCTGAGCTCAGCGCCATTTGGGGGGATCAAGCAAATCCCCCCGCATCCACCCCCAATTCCCCCCGCAGAAACTCCACCAAACCCCGCTGCAATCCACTCAACACCCCCTCGCGACTGACCAGCGCCAGTTCCGTCGGTGGCAGCGGCGGCAAGTCCGTGCACACCCGATGCTCCGGCAACACCGCCGACGCCGGCAGCACCGAAACCCCGAGCCCGGAGGCGACCGCCGCCTGAATGCCGGTCAGGCTGTGGCTGCCGAAGGCCACGCGCCAGGGGCGTTGCGCCACGTCGAGCAGGCGGATTGCCCGTTGTCGGTACAGGCAGCCCTGGGGAAACAGCGCCAGCGGTAACACGCCACTGGATGAGTCGAACTCAGCACCCTTGACCCAAACCAGTCGTTCCGGCCAGGTCGCCCAGGCGGGGCCGCTGTCGGGTTCGCGTTTGATCAGGGCGATGTCGATTTCGCCGCTGTCGAGGCGTTGGCGCAGGTCGAGGCTCATGCCGCTGACGGTTTCCAGTCGCGCTTGCGGGTGGCTGCGGGTGAAGCCGGCGAGGATCAGCGCCATGCGTCGGGCGTCGAAGTCTTCCGGCATGCCGATGCGCAGGATTTCCAGATCCAGATCGCTGGCCAGGGCTTCGCTGGCCTCGGCCGACAAGGCCAGTAATCGACGGGCGTAGTGGATCAGCAGTTCGCCGTGCTCGGTGACGCTGACGTTCAACCCGGTGCGGTCGCGCAACAGCAGGGCGTGACCGACCAGGTCTTCCAGTTTGCGCACCTGTTGGCTGACCGTGGACTGGGTGCGGTGGACGCGTTCGGCGGCGCGGGTGAAGCTGCCTTCATCAACCACGCAGACGAAGGTTTTCAGCAGTTCCAGATCCAGCATGGCGGCGGCCTCGATATTTGTTTGGCAACTGACAGCCGGCTATTTATTTAATTTCACACTATCACCCCGAGTTCATAAGCTGAAGCCCTCACTTGCAGAGGAATTCCCCATGACCTTGATCAACACACCGCGCCCGCAATGGCTGACATTCGATTGCTACGGCACCTTGATTCAATGGGACGAAGGCCTGCGCGCCGTGGCCGAGCGGATTCTGAGCGAGAAGGGCGAGCACCGGGTCGACGCCGGGCGCCTGATCGAGGTCTACGACCGCCACGAACATCGCCTGGAACAGACGCCGCCGCACCGCTCGTTTCGCGAGCTGAGCACCCTCGGCCTGCAACTGGCCCTGGAGGAGCTGGGGCTGGCGAGTGCCAGCCAGGACAGCCAGCGCCTGGCCGCCGCGATCCCGCAGATGCCGCCGTTTCCCGAAGTCGTCGAGACCCTCGCGCAGCTCAAGGCCCAGGGTTTTAAGCTGTGCATCGTTTCCAACACCGATGACGAAATCATCGCCGGCAACGTCGCTCAACTCGGCGGCCATATCGATCGGGTGATCACCGCGCAACAGGCCGGTGCCTACAAACCGGCGCCGCGGCTGTTCGACTACGCTCATGAGCAATTGGGCGTCAGCCGCGATCAGGTGGTGCACATCTGCGCCAGCCCGATGCTCGATCACACGGCGGCCCGCGACATGCATTTTCGTTGCATCTGGATCGACCGGGGCACCGGTCGTCAGTTGCTGCCGGACTATCGGCCCGACGCGATCCTCAACACGCTGGACGAAGTCCTTCCGTTGTTCTCATCCCTTGGCTGGTCATAAAGGAGTTTCGCCATGGCCCATACCCTGACCGGCAGCGCCCGACCCGCGCGTTACGCCTCGTTGAACCTCGACAGCGAAGCCATCATCACCGCTCGCAAAGAGCTGGCAGCGTGCTTTCAACTGGCGGCGCTGCACGGGCTGGAGGAGGGGATCTGCAATCACTTTTCGGCGATGTTGCCGGGACACGCTGACCTGTTTCTGGTCAATCCGTACGGCCATGCGTTTTCCGAAGTGACCGCGCACAACCTGCTGATCTGCGACTTCGCCGGCAACGTGGTGGACGGCGAGGGCCAACCGGAGGCCACTGCTTTCTATATTCATGCGCGCCTGCATCAGCGATTGCCACGGGTGAAGGTCGCATTCCATACGCACATGCCGAACGCGACGGCGTTGTGCCTGCTGGAGGGGCCGCCACTGTTGTGGCTGAGCCAGACCGCGCTGAAGTTCTACGGGCGCACGGCGGTGGACGAGCATTACAACGGGCTGGCGCTGGATGAGCGTGAAGGCGACCGGATTGCCGGGGTCATGGGCGAGGCCGACATTCTGTTTCTGAAGAATCATGGGGTGATCGTTGGGGCGCCGACCATCGCTGAAGCCTGGGACGATCTGTATTACCTGGAGCGTGCCGCGCAGGTGCAACTGCTGGCGATGGCCACGCAACGGGTGTTGAAACCGGTGCCGCACGCGGTTGCGCAACGGGCTTACGAGCAGATGCGCGAGGGCGATCCGGAAAGTGCGCGGGCGCATCTGCACAGTGCAATGCGGCGGTTGGCGAGCCGGGGGTAAAAGCGAGGAAAACGGGCAGGCAAAAATAATTCGCGACGCAGGTCATCCAATTGCCCTGCGCGCCGATAGCAACAGGGTCGGGATTGTCTCGGTGGCACTTGGTTGCCCCACACAACCCGGTGGGCTACGCTCACAAGAACAAGGGTTTCGGGCTTTTGCCCCTGTCGTACCTGCCCAGGACACGCTTTTGCCTATCCCCATTCACGATCCGCACCAGGCCCCCGGCGGCACCCTCAAGCGTTTGCCCCTGCGCAAGGCGGCGGTGTTGTTCATCGTGGCTGTGTGTCTGAGCCTGTCCGGTCTGTTGTATTTGCAGATCGAACAGTCGCGGCGCCAGGATCTGGCCAACGCACAGGTGTCGTCGGCCAACCTGACCCGGGCCATGGCGCAGCAGGCTGAAGACACTTTTCTGGCAGCGGATCTGGTGCTGACCAGCCTGGTCGACTGGGTTCAGGACGATGGCTATGGCGCGGCGCAGAAGCCACGTTTGCAGAAAACCCTCGCGCGGCGGGTGCAGCAACTGGAGCAGTTGCACGGCATGTTCCTGTTCGACCGCGAAGGGCAGTGGGTGATTACCTCGTTCGCGGATCTGCCGCGCGGCCATGGCGTGGCCGATCGCGAGTACTTCAAGTTTCACCAGCAGAACGTCTCGGCCGTGGCGCACATCGGCCCGGCGATCCGCAGCCGTGAGAACGGTGAGTGGATCATCCCGATCTCGAAACGGGTCAACGACCACGCCGGCAATTTTCAGGGTGTGCTGCTGGCCGGGATCAAGATGTCCTACTTCGACCGGTTCTTCAAAAGCTTCAGCCTGGACGACAACGGCACCATGTTCCTCGGCCTGACCGACGGCACCTTGCTCGCCCGGCGGCCTTTCGACGAGAGCCTGATCGGCACCTCGCTGGCCAAGGGCGAGATCTACCAGAAGTTGCTGCCCAATGCAGCCGCCGGCACCGCGATGATCGATTCGGTGGTCGACGGTGTCACCCGTCTTTATGGTTACCGGCAGCTGGAAAGCTACCCGTTGGTGGTCGCGGCGTCTTCGTCCCGGGACACGATCCTCCAGGGCTGGTATGACCGGGCGTTCCAGTCCAGCGTCATCGTGGCGCTGGTGATGCTCGGCGTGGGGCTGTTTGGCTGGGTGTTCATTCATCAGGTGCGCGATGGCGAGCGGATCGAGAAAAACCTGCGCAAGGCCCAGCGGACGCTGGAGCAGATCGCCACCCACGACAGTCTGACCGGGCTGGCCAACCGGCGTCTGTTCGAGCGCTCGCTGGAGGTGGAGTTTGCCCGGGGCGCGCGGCAGTCGAGCCCGGTGAGCCTGATCATGCTCGATATCGATTTCTTCAAAAGCTACAACGATGCCTACGGCCACGTGGCCGGCGACCATTGCCTGACCCAGGTCGCGCAGGTGGTGAAGAACTGCTGCCAGCGCAAGTCCGATCTGGCGGTGCGCTATGGCGGGGAAGAGTTCGCGGTGTTGCTGCCGGACACCGACATCAACGGCGCGCTGGCGATTGCCGGGCAGATCCGCCGCAGCGTCATGGACAAACACATCACCCACAGCGGCTCGCCCACCGGTTATCTGACGGTGAGCCTGGGTTGCTATGCATTTATTCCGCTGGGCAACGACAGCCCGGAGCTGTTCATCCAGCGCGCCGATGCGGCGCTGTATCAGGCCAAAAACGCCGGCCGCAATCGTGCGGCCGTGCTGTCGATGGACGTCGGTTTCGGCGAATTGCTACGTTCGGATCGCTGACAAAAAACGATAGGGTTCAGACACAGGCCATGGCGTTTACCACGGCCTGCTCTTGTTCGTTCAGCCGCCGGTGCCACCGCCGGCACCGCCCGTGCCGCCACCGGCCGAACCAGTGCCCCCGCCTGCTCCCGAGCCCGAACCGCTGGCGCCGCCGTTGGTGCCGGTACCGCCACCCGCGCCGCTGCCACCGGACGGCGAGCCCGGCGTGTTGTCGGGCGGCATTTGTGAACCACTGGTCGAGCCGGATTTGGTGCCCGTGGCATCGGCGCCGTCGTTGGCGGCGAATGTCGCGGCTGAGCCTGTGGCCAGCAGGCCGATCAACAACAGCGAGGTGAGTTTGCGCGTGATCATGGTCTGTCTCCGGAAAGGGGTTTACCTGATATTGGTCAGACGCGCCGAACCCTTGGTGCCGGCCGGATGACGAGCGGTCAAAAGTCCACGGTCGCCGAAACCTTCAGCGTGCGCGGTGTGCCCTGGGTCAGGTAACCGCCGTTGGCCGAGGCCCAGTAAGCTTCGTTGGCGACGTTCTCCAGATTGGCCCGCAGGGTGATCTGCTTTTCATCCAGCTTGAAGGCATAACGCGAGCCCAGATCGAAGCGGTTCCACGCCGGTATGCTCTGGGTGTTCGCGGCGTTCAGGTATTGGCCGCCGGTGCGCAACATCCGCGCGCTGAGGGCGGCGCCTTCGAGGCCCGGAATGTCCCAGTCGGCGCCGAGGTTGAACTGGAAGCGCGGCACCCCGACGGCGCGATTGCCGTCATTCACCCCGTTGCTGCTGCCTTCCAGTTCAGTCTTCATCACGGTTGCACCGCTGAGCAGGCGCAGGCCGTCGAGCGGTTCGCCGTAGACGTTGAGTTCCACGCCTTTGTTGGTCTGCTGGCCGTCGACCCGGAAGATCCCGTCCTGGGTGTAGCTCGACGGTTGCTCGATGCGATAGACGCCGAGGTTGGCGCCGTAGCTGCCCATGTCCAGTCGCACCCCGGCCTCGATCTGTTTGCTGCGCACCGGGGCGAAGGTTTCGTCGCGGTTGATCGCGGTGGTCGGCGGCGTCGGGCCCTTGGCCAGGCCTTCGATGCGGTTGGCGTAGAACGACACATGCTCCCACGGCTTGATCACCAGGCCGTAGACCGGGGTGGTGATCGACTCTTCATAACTCGAGGTGCGGGCGCCGGTGGCGGTGCTCCAGCCGTCGACTTTCAATTCTTGGCGACGCACGCCGAGGGTCAGCAGGATGCGGTCATCGACGAAGCCAAGGGTGTCGGAAATCGCCTCGCTGCGCAGGGTGTTCTTGCCGGTGATGCGCGGGTCATTGATGTCGCTGGCGAACGAGGTGGGCGCCGGGCGCGGCTTGTCGGTAACGTTGTACAGGTTGGTGCTGTAGCGCCCGGCGGTGCCGATGGTTTCGAACGCCGAGCGCTGCTCGCCCCAGATGCCCGCCCAACCGAGGTTCAACTGGTGCGTGACGGGACCGGTGTCGAAGCGGCCGTTGAGCCCGGCCATGGCACTCTGGTTGTCTTCGTCGTGGGGTGAATAGAGCATGCCGCCACGGGCGCTGCCGTTCAGGTCGGTAACGGTCAGCGACGAGTAAACCCCGTTCTCGCGGGTGTGCTTGGCGCCGCCGGACACGTAGGCCGTCCAGTTGTCGTTCAGGTCGTATTCGGCGCGGGCCATGCCGAAGGTGTCTTCGAGTTGCGAATAGCTCCAGCTCTGGGCATAGCTGGCGTTGGCGTGCGGCACCTTGGGGGCTTTTGTCAGGCTCGAATCGACATAGACCACCGAGCGGCCCTGGTTGATGACCTGCTTCTGATAGCCAAAATCGGTCGAGACCCGCAGGCGATCGCCGCGATAGTCCAGGCCGACGCTGAACAGCGACGAGCGCTGGTCTTCGTCATCGACGGCGGTGTCGCCTTCGCGCTGCATCAGGTTGACCCGCGCGCCGAAGCGGTTGTCCTCGCCAAAGCGCTGGCCCAGATCCAGATGCCCGCCGACCCGACCGTCGGCGCTGTAATCGAGGGTGACACTGCGGGTCGGCGTGTCCATCGCGCGTTTGGGTTGCAGGTTGATCCCGCCACCGATGCCGCTGCCGCTCGGGGTCACGCCGTTGACGAATGCATTCGGGCCCTTGAACAGTTCGACCCGGTCCAGCGCTTCGACGGCGATGATCTGCCGGGGCAGCACGCCATAGAGGCCGTTATAGGAAATGTCATCGGAGGCCAGCGGCAGGCCGCGGATCATGAACATCTGCGAGAAGTTGCCGAAGCCGTTGGACTGGCGCACCGAGGCGTCGTTGAGCAACACATCGCCGACGGTCTGGGCCTGCTGATCGGCCATGGTCTTGGCGGTATAGCTGGTGACGCTGAAGGGCAGGTCGTTGACCTCCTGGTTGCCGAGCATGCCGATCTGCGCGCGGCGCGCGACCTGTTCGCCGCCGTAGGTATCACCGCTGTCGTCGCGCAGGGCGCTGACGTTGGTGGCGCCCAGTTCCAGCGCGCCGTCCGCCGCGACTTTCGGGGCCACGGTGTAACCGTTGTGGCCGGTGCTGATCAGTTCGAAACCGCTGCCTTCCAGCAACCGGGCAAAACCGCTCTGTGCGGTGTAACTGCCTTGCAGGCCGGGGCTCTGGCGATTGCCCAGTTGCGCCGGATCGAACGACAGCGGCACGCCGACGCTGACCGCAAATTGCGCCAGCACATGGCTGAGCAGGCCGGGACCGATGTTGACGCTGCGGCTGGCGCTTTCACTGACGCTGTCGGCGGCGTGGGCGGCGGTCGGCAGCAGCGCGCTGAAGGCCAGGGCCAGGCTCAGGTTCAGGGCCTTGAGCGCAAACGTGGCGGGGCGGGGCGATGGCATTGCGGTCATTCGGTGTTCCTGTCGGGGGCGTGGAATGGGAAGGTCTATCCACTCACCGGACGAGTCGCGAAAAGGTATCAGGGAATAATGAAAATATTTTCCGAGGGCTTAGACACGGGGCTCTACCGACAGCCAATAACGGGTCAGGCTGTTGATGTTCAGTGGCAGGGTATCGCTGAGCAAACGCAGGCTGGCGTCGGTGTCGCGCAGGGAAAACGCCCCGGACACGCGCATCGCCGCGATGTCTGGATGACAGCGCAGTACGCCCCGGCGATAGCGGCTCAGCTCGCCGAGCAATTCGTCCAGACGCATGTTGCTGGCCAGCAGCATGCCTTTGTCCCAGGCCAGGGATGCGGTGTCGAAGGTTTCGGCGCTGTCGAAGCTGTTGAGCTTGAAGCGCTGGCGCTCGCCCGCCTGAAGAATCGCGCTGTGCTTGAGCAGTTGCGGGGTGATCTGAACCTGGCCTTCGAGCACCGACACCTGGCTGCGCGAACCCTCGGTGCGTACGCAGAATCGCGTGCCCAGCGCGCGGGCCACACCTTGCGGGGTTTCGACAATGAACGGACGGGCGCTGGTGTCTGCGGCGGTGTTGATCAGCACTTCGCCGTTGAGCAGCAGGACCCGACGCTCCACCGGGCTGAAGGCGATGTCCACGGCGCTGTCGGTGTTGAGCACCAGTTGAGTGCCGTCTGGCAGTTGCAGGTTCTTCTGCTCGCCGACGGCGGTGCGCTGGTCGGCGGTCCATTGCTGCCACGGCACATGCTGCGAAGCGATGCCCAGCGGCCCGGCCATCAACAGCAAGCCGAGGCGGGTGAGGGTCTGGCGACGGCTCAGGCCTTCTTTGCGGGACGCGCGTTTCAAGGTCTGGATCGCGACGTTGGCCGGCACGCTGCGCAAGTCCCCCAGCAACGCTTCGGCCCGTTGCCAGGCGATGGCGTGCTCGGCGCTGCGGGTGCGCCATTGGGCGATGGCCTGGTGGTCGGACGGGGTCGCGGTGCCGGAATGCAGTTGCACCAGCCAGTCGGCGGCTTCGCCGAGAATCTGCGGATTGATCATCGACGAATTCATCAGGCGACACTCAGGCAGGCAATGAACGCGGCACGCATGTGGCGTTTGACGGTGATCAGCGAAACATTCAGGCGCGTGGCGATCTGCGCGTAGGTCAGGCCTTCGATCTGCGACAGCAGGAAGGTCTCGCGGGTTTGCTCGGGCAGTTCGCGCAGCAGCGCTTCGATGCGCCACAGGGTTTCGAGGATCAGGTAGCGGGTTTCCGGCGACGGCACTTCGGCGGCGGGCAGCTGCGCGATGGTTTCCAGGTACGCGCGCTCCAGGTCCTGACGCCGCCAGCGATCGATCATCAGGCCTTTGGCGATGTGCGTCAGCAGCGCCCGGGGCTCGTTGCCCAGCGGTTTGATCACCTGCCGGGTGAGCAGGCGCAAAAAGGTATCGTGCGCCAGATCGGCCGCCTCGCAGCGGTTGCCCAACTTGCGCTGCAGCCAGCCCTGCAGCCACCCGTGGTGTTCGCTGTAGAGCGTCTGGACTTGCTGATTCAACGGCTGATCGAGGGACGACATGGAGGGCAGGTACTCGTTTCGGGCGTCCGTTGCCAGAGATGCAATCGAGAGTGCGATTAGGGTGCAATTAAGAATTGATCGCATTCTAGTGGCGCGCAACGAGTGCTGGCAATTGCCCATTCACACTTTCTTTTCTGACACCCGCGCAGTGGCCTACCCATCTTCCGGGAGATTGGCTATTTGCCGGTCGGGACGCCGGGACTAACGTAGCCCCACATTCACTTGCCCCGGAGATCCCGATGAAACCTCGTATCGATTTCTACACCGCGTCCCCAGATGCCCTGAAAGCGATGATCGCCCTGGAAACCGCCGTCTCGAAACTGCCGCTGGAAAAGACCCTGATCGAACTGGTCAAGCTGCGCGCTTCGCAGATCAACGGCTGCGCGTTCTGCATCGACATGCACACCGCCGACGCGATCAAGGGCGGCGAAACCCCGCGCCGGTTGTTCGCCGTGACCGCCTGGCGTGAAGCGCCGTTTTTCACTGAACGTGAACGCGCCGCGCTGCTGTGGACCGAATCCCTGACCCAACTGAGCCTGACCCACGCCCCGGACGAAGACTACGAAGTGGTCGCTGCGCAGTTCTCGCCCCAGGAAATGGTCGACCTGACGGTCGCGATCAGCACCATCAACAGCTGGAACCGTCTGGCCGTGGGCTTCCGTAAAACCCCACAGGCCTGATCGATCAATGTGCATCGGCACTCGGCGCGGCCGGTGGTTGCACCTTGCGCATCAAGGGCACCATCGCCGTGGCGATGCCGAAGCACACCATGATCATCAGGAACGTGTCGCCGTAGGTTTGCGTCTGCGCTTCACGGTAGGTCAGCAGCCACAGCTGACGCAGGCTGGCGGTGACGCCGACATCGCCGCTCTGACCCAGCGCGGCGAAGTTGCCGCCGACCTGGGCCAGCCACTGATTCACCGCTTCGTTGCTGCTGTTCAGATGCTCCGCCAACCGGGTGAAGTGCAGGTTGGTGCGGTCGTTGAGAATGGTCGCGCACGCGGCAATCCCGATTGCACCGCCCAGATTGCGCATCAGGTTGAACAGGCCCGACGCATGCTTGAGCCGCGCCGGTGCCAGGCCACCCAACGTCAACGTTACTGCTGGCGGCACCGCCAGTTGCTGGGCGATCCCGCGCAGGGCTTGCGGCAGCAGCAATTCTCCGGCGCCCCAGTCGTGGGTGATCGGACTGAATTCCCACATCGACAACGCAAACAACGCCAGGCCCGCCATCATGATCCAACGCAGATCGATGCGATTGGCCAGAAAGGCGTACAGCGGAATCGCCATGATCTGGAACACCCCGGTGGAGAAAACTGCCAGACCAATGTCCAGTGCCCCGTAGCCGCGCACCCGGCCGAGAAACAGCGGCGTCAGGTAAATCGTCGCGAACAGGCCGATGCCAGTGACGAAGGAAAAGAAACAGCCGAGGGCGAAGTTGCGATCCTTGAGCGCGCGCAGGTCGACGATCGGATTGGCCACGTGCAGCGTGCGGCCGATGAAGGCCAGCCCCGCGAGGCCACTGATCCATGCGGTGGTCAGGATGGTCTGGTCGCTGAACCAGTTCCAGCGCGGGCCTTCCTCGAGGGTGTATTCCAGGCAACCGAGAAACAGCGCCAGAAACACCATGCTCAGATAGTCCGCGCCCTTGAGCAGCGACAGTTCCGGCTGGTCGATCTTCACCAGCATCGGCACTGCCACGGCGACGAAAATTCCCGGCACCAGATTGATGTAGAACAGCCAGTGCCAGGACGAAATGTCGGTGATCCAGCCGCCGATCACTGGGCCTAATGTTGGCGCCAGCGAAGCCACGGCGCCGATGGTGGCAGCGGCGATTACCCGCTGTTTGCCGGTGAAGAAAAAGAAGGCCGTGGTGAACACCAGCGGAATCATCGACCCACCGAGAAACCCTTGCAGTGCGCGAAAGGCGATCATGCTCTGGATGTTCCAGGCGATGCCGCAGAGCAGGCTGGCGAGGGTGAAGCCGACCGCCGAGGCGCAGAACAGCCAGCGCGTGGAGAACACTCGCGACAGCCAGCCCGACAATGGGATCACGATGATTTCGGCGATCAGGTAACTGGTCTGCACCCACGCCGTTTCATCGGTGCCGGCGGACAACCCGCCGCCGATATCGCGCAGCGAGGCCGAGACGATCTGGATATCCAGCAGCGCGATGAACATGCCGATGCACATCGTGGCGAAGGCGAACACCTTGGTCGCCGTTGCCATCTCGGCGGCGTTGAATGGCTGCGCGGCGGCGGTGAGGGCGGTGCTCATGGCGCGCTGGCCACAGCCGTGGTTTCAGGTTGGGCGCGGGTGTCGACTTCAGCCGTCACCGACAGTCCCGGACGCAGGTGGCCGAGCACGCCGTCGGCCGGGTCGAGCAGGATCCGCACCGGTACACGCTGGACGATTTTGGTGAAGTTGCCGGTGGCGTTTTCCGGCGGCAGCACACTGAACTGCGAACCGGTGGCCGGGGCGAGGCTGTCGAGGCGACCGTGGAATTCCTGGCCGGACAATACGTCGGCGCGGATGCTCACGCGCTGGCCGGGTTTCATCCGCGCCAGTTGGTCTTCCTTGAAGTTCGCATCGACCCACAGGCCGCTGGCCGGCACCACCGACAACTGCTGCGAACCGGCCTGCGCATAAGCGCCGACCCGCGCGCGGCGATTGCCGATCACGCCGTCAACCGGAGCGCGCAGCTCGGTGTAGCCGAGGTTGAGTTGCGCCAGATCACGCTCGGCCCGGGCTTGCTGGAGGGCGGCGCGGGCCTGTTGTTTCTGGGTTTCGATCACGGTGAGCTGGCGTTGCGCGGCCAGCAATTCGGCCTGGGCTTTGGCGCTCAAGGCTTGCGCGGTCTTGAAGGTGGCGTCGGCCCGTTGCGCGCTTTCTACCGAGACTGCATTGGTGGTCACCAGACGCTTGTAGCGGGCGTTGTCATCCCGCGAGCGGGCGGTTTCGGCGCTGGCGGCATCGATACCGGCACGGGCCTGACCGATCACCGCTTGCTGCAGTTGTTCGGTGGCGTCGAGGTTAGCCAGCAGCGCCTCTTCGGCGGCGACCGCGCCTTCAGCCTTGGCCAGATTGGCGCGGTAGTCGCGGGCATCGAGGCGAATCAGCACGTCGCCGGCCTTCACCTTCTGGTTGTCGCTGACCAGCACTTCCTCGATGTAACCGGCGACTTTCGGCCCGATCACCGTGACGTCGCCGCCGATGTAGGCATCGTCGGTTTCCTCGAGAAATCGCCCCGTGCCCCACCAATGCGCGGCATATAGGCCGGCGAACACCAGCGCGGCCAAACCCGCAGTGGGCAACAGCAGGCGTTTGAGCAGGGTCGGTTTGGGAGCGCTGACCGGAACGGCGAGATCGGGTTCTACGGTGGGCATGCTGGTCATGGCGTAATACCTGAGAAAGCGGAATGGCTATTACGACCGTAATATGACGCGAGTAATATTTTGTGGCAATTGATTTTTGTCGCCGATCGTCAGTTGCTTACTTGAGCCAGGCGCCGGGTGTGCTGCCGGTCATGGATTTGAAGAACGCAATGAATGCGCTGTCGCTGGCGAAGTCCAGTTCAAACGCGCAGTAGCCGAGGTTGCGCCCGGTGGCGAGCAATTCCATCGCGCGCATCAGCCGCCACTGCTGGCGCCATTGCTGATAGCTCATGCCGGTTTCGCGCTGGAAGATCCGGCCGATGGTTCGGCTGCTGGCGCCGATCTGTTGCTCCAGCACTTGCAGCTCCGGTGGCAGCTGCTCGGGGTGTGCAAGCAGGGAGGCGAGACGCTTGTCTTGCGGCAGGGGCAGGAGCATCGGTTGCTGCGCCGCATCACGGATTTCACTCAGGCACAGCCCCAGCAAATGGACAAATTTGCCCTGCTGCCAATCGGTGGCGAAATCGGCAATCGCCATCGGTTCCAGCACCGCGCGCAGCAACGGGCTGACCTCAATCACGCAAACCTGTTGCGGCAGCTCACAGCACAACTCGGGCGTCAGGTAGATGGAGCGGTAATCGACACTTTGCTGCATCACCGCCCGATGCGTGACGCCACCGGGAATCCACGCCGCCCGCGACGGCGGCAGCAGGCACAACTGCTGCGCCAGGGTGATGCGGGTGCAGCCCTGTCGGGTGTAGAGCAGTTGCCCGCGCTGATGCCGATGCAGGCCGGAGTCGTGATCGCCGAGAGTAGAGGCGATGCCGATCACCGGCGCCGGGAAGCGATCAGGGTCAAAACGATCGTGGGCTTCGAGCCAGGCCATGGTTTGTCCGATTTCAACGATAAATTGTCAGGATTCGGATAATACGTCAGCCACCGTTTTTTAAACTCCCCGGCGTTTTTGTTGAGGAGTCTTGGTGATGGACCAAAGAAAGTTGTTGATGTTGGCGATTGCACTGCTGATGTTCCCGCAGATCGCCCAGACCTTGTTCAGCCCGGCGCTGGGGGATATCGGCCGGGCATTTGATGTCGGCCCGCAAGCGGCGGCGCAAACCCTGTCGGTGTACTTCCTGGCGTTCGCGTTGGGTGTGGTGACGTGGGGGCGGGTGTGCGACCGGATCGGCCGCCGGCCCTCGATGCTCGCCGGTCTGGCGATTTATGTTTTTGCCTGCGTACTCGGTTTGAGCGTTCGCAGTTTCAACGGCTTGTTGATGGCCCAGGCACTGGCGGCATTCGGCGCTGCGGTTGGCTCGGTGGTGACCCAGACGTTGTTGCGCGATCGTTTTCGCGGGAGCGAACTGGCCCAGGTCTTTTCTCTGGCAGGCATGGCGCTGGCGGCCAGCCCAGCCATCGGTTTGTTCAGCGGGGCGAGTCTGGTTCAGGGCTTTGGTTATCGCGGCGTGCTTGCTGCGTTGTTGCTACTGGCGTCGGCCTTGTGGCTCTGGAGCTGGCGCGTCTTGCCGGAAACCCGTGCTCCACAACTCACCTCCATTAGTCTGTTTGCAACCATGGGCGACATGCTGCGCGATCCCGGCATCTGGCGTTCGGCTTTGTGGATCGCAACGTTCAACGTTGCGTTGTTCAGCTATTACAGCCTCGGACCGTTTCTGTTCGAGCGGCTTGGGCTGAGCAGTTCAGCGTTCGGCTACAGCGGCGTGATGCTCGCGTTGGCCTCAGGTTTTGGAGCATGGCTCAACAAATGCTTGCTGCGCATCGGCTGCAGTCCGCTGCAGTTGATTCGCCTTGCGGCCGTCACCGGTTTGCTCGGTGGCATCGGCGTGTGGCTGTTGCAGGCGCACATCTGGTTCGTGCTGCCGATGCTGCTGGTGGTACTGGCGTTCGGCATGGCGATTCCGAACATTCTGGGAGCAGCCTTGAGCAATTACACGGATCGCTTGGGTACCGCCGGCGCGTTGCTGGGGCTGTTTTACTACCTGTTGATCGGCGGAGGATTGATGTTGGCAGCCTGGTCTCAGGCCCTCGGGGAAACCCTGATGATCTGCAACTTGCTGGCGTTATCGCTGGCGATCCGCGCTAAAAGGGCATTTGTTTAAGAAATGTAAGCAGCGTAGGAAGCGTCTTGCATTTGTGTAGGAAGGCTCTGACTATCACCGCAATTGATGGGGTGGCATTACGCCAGTTGATTGCAAGGATGTTGAGTGCCGTATTCGCTTTGCGTTGTTTTCAGTAGTCGTTCCCTGCCGCGCCCGCTGTTGTCGGCCTTGTTATTGAGTGTGTGTGCGCCCGGCGTTCTCGCCGCCGAAGTTTCAGCCCCAGGCCAGGAAGTGCTGCGCCAGCAACAGCTGCAACAGCGCGATCTGCAACAGCTGCAACTCGAACAGCGCAAGCGGCAGCTGGAGCGCGGCGCGTTCGGCCCGGCGCCGGCCAATCCGGCCATTCCTGAATCGATCAAACCCGATGAGCGCTGCTGGCCCTTGAGCGGGACGCGCATCGGCGGCGTCACGCTGATCGACAAAGACAAGCTCAACGCCCGGATCAAACCGCTGCTGGCGCCGTGCATGGGCGTCGGCCAGATCAACCATCTGCTGGCGACCATCACCGCGCTGTACGTGGAGAAGGGCTACATCGCCAGCCGGCCGTACCTGAGCAGCGCGCCGGCAGCGGGGCAATCGCTGGATATCCTGATCGACGAAGGTTACATCGAGTCCATCGAACTGGCGGACCAAAGCCTGCCGGTGTCACTCGGCGGGGCGTTCCCTGGCATGCTCGGCAAACCGCTGAACCTGCGAGATCTGGAGCAGGGGCTGGATCAGTTGAACCGTCTGCGCTCGCTCGATCTGACCGCCGACATCGCCCCCGGCAGTCAGCCCGGGGCGTCGAAAATCATCCTGCGTTCACGTACCTCGGGACAGTCGCGCTGGAGCTTGGGCCTGGGCGTGGACAACCTCGGCAGCGCCAGCACCGGTCGTGATCGCGACACGCTGAGCCTGACCCTCGACAGTCCGCTCGAACTCAACGATCTGTTGAGCCTCAGCGCCAGCGACACCCTCAATCAGGGCGACCGCTACAGCCGCAACGTCAGCCTCTATTACGCGATTCCCTACGGTTACTGGACGTTCAGCACCTTCGCCAGTCACGCCGAATACCGTGCGCCGTTCAAACTCAGCACGGCGACCCTGCACAGCACCGGCATCACCGATCAACTCAGCCTGCGCGCCGACCGGGTGTTGTGGCGCGACCAGAGCCATCAGCTCAGTGCCAACCTGCAACTGGCGCACAAGGACGTCGACAGTTATCTGGAAAACGTCCGCCTCGGCATTCAGAGCCCGACCCTGACCGTGGCCGAAGCCGGGCTCAATCTGTTCTGGCTCGACCGCGCGGTGTGGAACCTCGACGTCAATTACGCCCAGGGTTTAAGCGGGTTCGGCGCCGATGACGATGCCGATCGCCAGGTCAAAAACCTGCCCAAGGCGCAGTTTCGCAAGTACCGCGCCGGCCTCAGCCAATGGCGTAATGGCCAGCTCGGCGCGCAAGCCTGGCAATGGCAGAGCCAACTCAATGTGCAATACAGCCCGGATCCGCTGCCAGCCATCGAACAACTGCTCGGCACCGACGATTCCGCCGTGCGCGGTTATCGGATCAGCAGTGCGTCCGGCGCCAGCGGCGCGATCTGGCGCAACACCTTGCGCCTGCCGCTGCGCACCGATCTGCCGGTGCAGCTCACCCCGCGCGTCGGCCTCGACCACGGCTGGATCAAGGCCGATCACGGTGCTCCGGTTCAACGTCTGAGCGGCGCCAGCATCGGCTTCAACCTGGGCTGGAAAAACCTGCAAGTGGATGTCGATTACCAGCGCAGCCTGAACACCCCGACCGGCCTGCACCGCGAGCCTGAAACCTGGCTGATGCGGGTCGGATTACAGATATGAACGTCAGTGAACAACAGCCATCGGACCTGAGCGCGACAGCCGTGGCCTTCAACTCAACGCGCAACGTGATGCCGCACTACATGGAGAGTTTTTTATGCCAATGAACACCTTTGCGTTTCATCTTTCCCCACGGGGCAAACTACGCTGGGCCATCGCCAGCCTGTTCCTGGTCGCTCACCTGCCGGGCGCCATGGCCGGCGGTGTGGTGGTCGCACCCGGCCCCGGCGGCACCGCGCAATTGCAGACCCAGGGCGGCGTCCCGATCGTCAACATCGTCGCGCCCAACGGACAGGGCCTGTCGCATAACCAGTTCCTCGACTACAACGTCGACCGACAGGGCCTGGTCCTGAACAACGCCCTTCAGGCCGGGCAATCGCAGCTTGCCGGGCAACTGGCGGCCAACCCGCAATTGCAGGGCCAGGCCGCGAGCGTGATCCTCAACGAAGTGATCAGCCGCAACCCGTCGGCCATCAACGGCGCCCAGGAAATCTTCGGTCGCGCCGCCGACTACGTGCTCGCCAACCCGAACGGCATTTCGGTGAACGGCGGCAGTTTCATCAACACGCCGAACGCCAATCTGCTGGTCGGCCGTCCCGAGCTGAACGACGGCAAGCTGCAAGCCCTGAGCACCCGCGACGCCACCGGCCAGTTGCAGATTCAGGGCGGCGGCCTGCGCAACGGCGAAGGTTCGATCAACCTGATCGCCCCGCGCATCGACAGCCAGGGCGCAATCAGCGCTCGCGATCAACTGAACTTCACCGTCGGGCGCAATCAGATCGACTACGCCAGCGGCCAGGTGAAAGCCGTGGACCCGGCGGGCAACACCACCGATCAGCGGATCGACGCCAGCCTGTTCGGCGCGATGCAGGCCGGGCGCATCAACATCGTCAGCACCGCAGAAGGCGCGGGCGTGAAGGTCGGCGCTGTGCAAGTCGCCGGGCGTGACGGTGTGCAGATCCGTTCGGCGGGCGACTTGAGCGTCAGCGGTCAGGCGATCCCGGACAGCCTCGACCTGACCCGCGCCGGTATCCGCAGCAGCCAGGGCGACGTCGGCCTGCACAGCGGCAAGGACCTGACCCTGGCCGCCACTGACGTGAGCGGTCGCGACGTGAAGGTCGAGGCCAAGCGCAATCTGACCCTGACCACCGTGGAAAGCCGCAAGCTCCAGGAACAGCGCGAGAACTGGAACAACAGCACCATCGGCATCACCTGGGAAACTTACGAGCGCACCAAGACCGACAGCGATTCGCGTCAGCACGGCAGCCAGATCGTCGCCAGCCGCGACGCGCAATTGTCGTCCGGCAAAGACACCGAACTGAAAGCCGCCAAGGTCGACGCGAAGAACAACCTCAGCGTGCAAAGCGGCGGCGACCTGCGCCTGACCGCCGCCACTGAAAGCCACACCCGGACCGATCAGGGCAAGCACCGCAAGCACCTGTGGAAAGCCGATTGGGACAGCAGCAGCGAAGAGCAGCGCAGCGTCACCAGCCAGTTGAAGGCCGGCAACATCGCCCTGCAAACCGCCGCGTTGTTGCGCTCCGAAGGCGCCGAGCTGAACAGCGCCGGAGATCTGCAACTGGCCGGCAAGCAAGTGGAAATCACCACCGCGACCCGCACCCATCGCAGCAGCGACAACCGCTATTCCGGTGATCTGGTCGGCGGCGGTTTCTTCGGCAAGACCGGCGACGCCGACAAGGGCCAGACCCAGCATCAGGGCAGCAAGATCAACGCGGCCGGCAAACTGGTGGCCAAGGCCGACGACGTGCGCATCAGCGGCAGCCAGGTGCGCGGCGGCCAGGACGCCAGCGTGATCAGCGACAACGGTTCGCTGACCATCGACGGCGTGCAGGACACCTCGCACAGCAACAACCACGACAAGGACAACAAGTTCTTCGGCATCACCAAGGACGAGTCCCGGCAGAACAGCAAGGACAGCACCACGGTGCGCAGCGAGCTCGCTTCCGACAGCAACCTCAAGCTCAAAAGCGCCAAGGACATCGAAGTCGCCGGTTCCACGGTCAAGGCTGGCAGCGCGCTGGTGGCCGATGCTGCGGGCGATGTAAATGTGCATTCGACGCAGAACACCCACGACAGCAGCAAGAGCACTCAGACTCGTGGTTTCGACGCCTACGCCAAGGAGCAGACGGCGGAGCAATATCGCGCCGGCGTGCATTACTCAGACAAGGCGCAAACCGTCACCGTCAACGACGTCACGCAGCAGGGTTCCAGCCTCAGCGGCGGCAGCGTGCAGGTGAAGGCGGGCGGCGATCTGACGCTGAAGGGCGCCGAGGTGAAATCCACCGCCGGCGAGACCACCCTGAGCGGCAAGAGCGTCTCGTTGCTGGCCGAGCAGGACAGCCACAGCACCTCGACCGAAACCCGCAACACCGGCGGCGGTTTCTACTACACCGGCGGCCTCGACCGCGCGGGTAGCGGTGTGGATTTCTCGCACAGCACTTCGCAAGACACCACCGCTAAAACCGCTGCGCAAACCACTGGCGTGCAGAGCAGCGGCAGCCTGAACATCAACGCTGACAAACTCGTCACCGAAGGCGCGCAACTGAAGTCCGGCAACGGTCTGAATGTCGCCGCCAACGAAGTCGACAACCGTGCTGCGAGCAACACCGAAAGCAGCACCCACAGCGAGAGCAACTGGTCGGCGGACATCGGCGCCAACGTCGAGTACAAAGACATCGCCCGGCCGATTGCCGGCGCGGTGAAAGACGTGCTCGACGGCAAGGTGCCGGACAAGGACGTACTGGCCAATCTCGGTCAGCCGAACGTCGGTATCGACGTGGCAATCGGTCATGCCGGCGCCGATAAAACCGAGCAGGGCAGCAACGCCTTAGTCAGCCGGTTCGATGGCCAGACCGTGAACGTGAAGGTCGGCGGCACGCTGCACGATCAGGGCACCCAGTACAACGCCAGCGCCGGCCAAGTGAACATCAGCGCCGACAAACTGGTGGCCGATGCCGCGAACAACACCCACAGCAGCACCGAAAAATCGGTGGATGCCAAGGTCGATGTGCGCGTCTACACCAAGACCGGTGAAGACGTGAACGTGGCCGGCAGCGGCGCGGGTGGCAGCAGCCAGTCGCGCAAGAACAGCTCCACGGCGCTGGTTGGCGGTTACGCTGGCAATCAGGGTGTGAACATCCATGTCGGCGGCGATGCCCGGTTCGAAGGCAGCCGTTTCGATGGCGGCCAGGGCGTTCTCAGCGTCAAGACCGGCGGGGATCTGGCACTCAATCAGGCCAACGACCGCCAGAGCAGCGACAGCTCCAGCCTGCGCGGCAACGGTTCGCTGACCGTCGGCACTTTGCCGGGCACCGAAGGCACTAATGTCGATCTCGGCGCCGGGTTCCAGCTCGATCACAAAGGCAACCAGACCACCGACAGCCAGGCGCATGTTGCCAGCCTCAGCGGCAACGGCACGGTGCAATTGAGCAGCGGCGGTAATCAGATTCAGCAAGGCACGAAGATCGACAGCGCTGGTGCTATCGACCTCAAAGCTGACGGCAAGCTCGACCTGCAAGCGGCCACCGACTCGCACGTCGCCACCGGCAGCAATCTCGGCGGCGGCCTGAAGACCGGCGGCAGCAAAACCAGCAGCGAGAAGAGCCGCGATCAGGGCGGCAGCCTTAGCGGCAACTTCAACATCGGTCGGGTCAACGAGAACACGCAGACCCTCAGCGGTGGCCAGCTCACCAGCCAGAACGGCATCGCCTTGAGCGGCGATTCGGTGCACCTGCAAGGCACTCAGGTCAGCGCGCCAAACGTCAGCATCGACGCGCAGAAGGGCGGTTTCGTTCAGGAATCCGCGCAGTCCACCGACAACCGCAATAACTGGAACGTCGCCCTGAACGCTGGTGGCAATCTGAGCAAAAGCACACCGACCGCCGCCGATGAAAAAGTCAGTAGCGATCACGGCTTCAATGCCGGGGCCAAGGTCGGCGTGGATTACCTGCAAGGCACCACTCAGCAGACAAGCCAGATCAAGGCTGACACGGTGGTGTTGAACAGCGGCGGCGATGCGAGCCTGAACGGCGCGCGGATCGATGCGCGCAACGTCAGCGGCAACGTGGCGGGTGATCTGACGGTCGAAAGCCGTCAGGACTCCAGCACTCACGCCAAGGTTGACGTGGATCTGGGCCTCACCGCCAAGAAGACTCCGGCCGACGACAAGGGCAAACTCGCGGGCACCGACTACAAGCCAACGCTGAAAGCCGGAGGCGAATACGCGCACAAGGACAGCGTCAAACAGGCCTCCGGTATCAGTGCTGGTCAGGGTGTGAATCTCACGGTCGGCGGCGCTACCCAGCTGACCGGTGCGCGGATTTCTGCCGCCGAAGGCAAAGTCGATCTGGGCGGCTCGAAGGTCAGCAGCAGCGATCTGAGCAACCTCGACTACGGCGTAAAAGCCGGCCTCGACCTGCCACACAAAACTGAAGAAAACGCACCGAAGGTGTCCCTTGAAAACGGCAACCTGAAAGTCGGCCCGGTGACCCTGAGCGGTCATGCTGACAGCCAATATCTTCAAGCTGGAATTGAAGAGGCGCGCTAAATCCACCCAGCTACGGTGGATGCACCGGAACCCACAGCCACGTTATACGTCTGCGGGAACCGGCGTGCTTGCCAACGTGGTCGTTCGGCCGAAAATTCCTTTCTGGTTGACACTGACTCTGTCAACGTTTTCGTCACGGCGGGTTGCAATTTATGAGCTAATCTCACGCGAACATCGTCTCTGGAGAGCTTCATGTCATGGACAAGACAGTTGAGTTGCCGAGTGAGTACGTTCGTGCAATACAGTTGGCGGATCTGATTATCTATTCCGTCAAAAAATCCCTTCGTCATGGCTCGGGAAATCAGGTCGCTTCTAATATCCCGACCGTATTTGTCCCGGAGAGCAAGGAGCAGAAAGCCGTTATCAGTGCCTATCCTGCGACTCATCTGGTGAGAGAGGCTCGGGCATTGAAGAAAGAGTTGTACGCGCTTCCTGTCAGACCCAACAGCGGTCCCCATCATCCAATGCGAGGAGCGATCGCCGCTCTGGAAGTCGGCGCAGGGAATTGCGGGGAAATGGCCGATCTGGCCTACGTGTTGTGCCGGGAGTATTTCTCCAGTGAATGGCGTGTGATGCGCGCTTCGGCACCCAGGCCGGCAGATCATGGATTTTGCCTTGTGTGGAAGGGGGAAGAACCTGAATCGATTATCCGATATGTAAACGGCAAGCCACTGAAAACCATAGCGATTATTGCCGTAGATGCATGGCCAATCTATTCGCAGGCTGTGCTATGGAACGATCATTTCATGTCGAGTCGAACGCTCAAGCGATCTACGTGGCGAACCACTGGACTGATTTCTCCGCCCAAGGCTGAGAAGAATTGCATCGGCAGCGCTGCGCCCAAGCAGGCAGCGCTCCATAGTATGTCCGAGCTGATCAAAGGCCTGAGAGCGGGTAACCGGATAGAAGCGACCCTCAAATCAAGGCACGTATTGATCGCGAGAAGGGCTCAAGAGCGCTTTGAGTTCTCCGACACCTTCAGGACTTCATTGCGCGAGGCCTCGGTTGCGAAAATCAAGGCCGAAAAACCACCTGCCAAACAGTTGGAGCACCTCTGGGCGACTCATGGTGACATCACGATCGAGTATCGCGAGCGTAACGTCAGACTGAGGGAGGATGAGGTTGAGCCAGATAACCAAAGCCAAACCAAAAAGGCGAGGGTGTCAGGCGAAGAGGCGTGACGGCATGCCTTCCGTCAGGAGGTGATGGCTTTGGAATCCGTCAGAGAGTGGCTTGGGGCAGGCGACGTAACCTGAGAAAAAGGCCCGGTTCAGAAAACTCAAGCGTTTCAATGAATGCCCTGTGCTCCGTATAGCACTCGTCGGAATCCATTGCCTCGGCTTAATAGGAAGCATTACCATTCGTTCCCCTTTCCTCAGCACGCCGCAATGACCCCCATGCTGCCCCGCAGACCCGGCTTTCTCGAGCATTACGAAGAGTTGATCGGCACCTGGACCCGTCGCCTGCGCAATCGCTCGCAGGCCGAGGATCTGGCGCACGACACCTTTGTGCGGGTGCTCGAATCCGATTCGTCGGCGGTGCAGCAACCCCGGGCGTATTTGCACCAGACCGCGCGCAACATCGCGGTGGACGGCTATCGGCGTGAGGACCGGCGGGGCGCCATGGAGTCGGAGGCGATCGATCTCAGTGAGGCGCCGACCGGCGACCCGGAGCATTACATGCATGCGATCCAGCTGGCCGATTCCATCGAACGCGCGCTCACGGAGCTGCCGGTCAACTGCCGACGAATCTTCGTCTGGCAGAAGATCGAAGGCCTGACCCAGGCGGAAATCGCCGAACGCCTGGGCCTGTCCAGGAACATGGTGGAAAAGTATATGATCCGCACCCTGCGGCATCTGCGTGATCGCCTGGACGGGGCGCAATCATGAGCCGTGGCGTCTTTTCATCCCCAGCCAAACAGGACATTCCATGATGGATACTCGTGATTGCGCGTGCGGGCAAACAACGGTGCGCGATGACGCGGCACGCTGGTTTGTGCGTTTGCAGGAGCCAGCGGTCGATGCCGAACAATATCGGAACTTCGACGCGTGGCTGAACGAACATCCCCAGCACCGGGACGAATTCCAGTTGCTGCAAGGCTTGTGGACAGCGGCGGATCTGCTGCCGGCGCCACGGCTTAAAGCTTTGTGCGAAACGCCGCCAGCGCGGCGCGAACGCCGTCCGTTGTTGCGTTATGCCGTGGCGGCCAGCGTGGTCGCGGTGGCACTCGGGCTCGGTCTGTTCAGCGGCTTGAATCACCCGCAAGGTTACAGCGCCGAGTTCGCCACCGCGCTGGGCGAGCGCAAGCATGTCGCGCTGCCGGACGGCTCGGTGATCGACCTCAACAGCCGCAGCCGTTTGCAGGTGCGTTTCGAGAAGGATCGGCGGCTCATCGAACTGACCGAAGGCGAAGCGATGTTCAGCGTCGAGCACGACACTTCCCGCCCGTTCGTGGTCGAGACCGGCAGCGGCAAGGTCACGGTGACCGGCACCCGCTTCGATGTGCGGCGCGACGTGACGCAGACCCGGGTCGCGGTGGAGCAGGGCACGGTCAAGGTGCAGGGCCGTGATGCGGCCAATGCCGATTTCATCAGCCTCACTGCCGGTCTCGGCACGCGGATCGATGCCCAGGGCAAAGTGGCGCCGGCCTACGCGGTCAACCCGGCGGAGCTGACGGCCTGGCGCAGCGGCAAACTGGTGTTCAACAATGCCAGCCTCAGCGAAGTCGCCGAGGAAGTGTCGCGTTATCGCGACAAGCCGCTGAAGGTCGCCAACCCGGCCGTGGCCAATTTGCGCCTGACCAGCGTGTTCAAATCCGACAACACCGATGCCTTGCTCAAGGCCTTGCCAAGCATTCTTCCGGTGGCCGTGCGCACCCTTGCCGACGGCAGCCAGGAAATAATTTCAAAATAAAATTCAGGTTTTTTTCGAGTTCGTCGTCTTCCTGTTCAACTGCAACTGGTTTGCATTAACAGCCGCACACTCTTGCGATCCACAGGACTCCGTTCGACGTGAAAAACTCCACCGCCAAAAACAATAAATCCCCTTGGTTACCGTTGGCGCTCGCGCTGGCGGTCAACGCCGCCGTGCCGATGGCTTTTGCCGCCGAAGCCATTCACATCCGCGCACAGCCGCTGGGTCAGGCCCTGAGCGAACTGGGCCAGCAAACGTCGTTGCAGGTGTTTTTCAGCCCGGACCTGGTCGCTGGCAAACAGGCGCCGGCGGTGGACGGCAATCTTTCTCCGGAGCAGGCCCTGCGCCAATTGCTGCAAGGCAGCGGTCTGGATTATCAGATCAATGAAGGTTCGGTGACCTTGTCCCCAGCCCCGACTTCCGCCGCCAACGGCCCGCTGGAACTGGGCGTGACCGACATCAAAGTGGTCGGCGACTGGCTCGGCGACGCCGACGCCGCCGTGGTGCAGAACCACCCCGGCGCGCGCACCGTGATTCGCCGTGAAGCGATGGTCGAGCAGGGCGCGATGAACGTCGGCGACGTGCTGCGCCGTGTGCCGGGTGTGCAGGTGCAGGAAGCCAACGGCACCGGCGGCAGCGATATTTCGCTGAACGTCGGCGTACGGGGTTTGACGTCGCGCCTGTCGCCACGCTCCACCGTATTGATCGACGGCGTGCCGGCCGCGTTTGCCCCGTATGGCCAGCCACAACTGTCGATGGCGCCGATCTCTTCCGGCAACCTCGACAGCATCGACGTGGTCCGTGGTGCCGGCTCCGTGCGTTACGGGCCGCAGAACGTCGGCGGCGTGATCAACTTCGTGACCCGCGCGATCCCGGAAAAAACCACCGGTGAAATCGGCACCACCCTGGAAACCTCCCAGCACGGTGGCTGGAAACACATCGATACCGCGTTTCTCGGCGGCACTGCCGACAACGGCATCGGCATGGCGCTGTTGTACTCGGGCGTCAACGGCAACGGTTACCGCGAGCGCAACAACGGCAACGACATCGACGACGTGATCCTCAAGACCCACTGGGCGCCGACCGATCAGGACGATTTCAGCCTCAACTTCCACTACTACGACGCCAGCGCCGACATGCCCGGTGGCCTGACGCAAAAGCAGTACGACGACAAACCGTTCCAGTCCGACCGCGACTACGACGGCTTCAGCGGCCGCCGCAAGGACGTGTCGTTCAAGTGGATCCGGCAGATCGACGAGCGCACTCAGGCAGAAGTGCTGACCTATTATTCCGACAGCTTTCGCGGCAGCACCATCGCCGCCCGCGATCAGAAAACCCTCAGCTCGTTCCCGCGTTCCTACTACACGCTGGGCATCGAGCCGCGCGTTTCGCGTGTGTTCGACGTCGGCCCGACCACTCAGGAAGTCAGCGTCGGTTACCGTTATCTGAAAGAGGCGATGCACGAACAATCGAGCCGCCTGGCGCTGGTCAACAATGTGCCGGTGGTCACCAAGACCTCCGACGGTCATGTGTTCCAGGATCGCACCGGCGGCACTGAGGCCAACTCGGTGTACATCGACAACAAGATCGATGTCGGCAACTGGACCGTGACCCCGGGCATTCGCTTCGAGCACATCAGCACTGACTGGCACGACCGTGCCGTGCTCGACACCGCCGGCAAACGCGTGCCGGAGAAAAACCGCAGCATCGAAAGCAACGAGCCGCTGCCGGCCCTGAGCGTGATGTATCACCTGTCCGATGCGTGGAAGCTGTTCGCCAACTACGAGACGTCGTTCGGCAGCCTTCAGTACTTCCAGCTCGGTCAGGGCGGCTCGGGTGACCAGACCGCCAATGGTCTGGAGCCGGAGAAAGCCAAGACCTACGAAATCGGCACGCGCTACAACGATGACGTGTGGGGCGGGGAAGTGACGCTGTTCTACATCGACTTCGATGACGAACTGCAATACATCAGCAATGACGTGGGCTGGACCAACCTCGGCGCGACCAAGCACCAGGGTATCGAAGCGTCGGTGCACTACGACATGGCGGCGCTTGACCCGCGCCTTGATGGCCTGACCGCCAACGCCGGTTTCACTTACACCCGCGCGACCTACGAAGGCGAGATCCCCGGCTTCAAGGGCCGCGACCTGCCGTTCTACTCGCGTCAGGTGGCGACCGTCGGCCTGCGTTACGACATCAACCGCTGGACCTACAACATCGACGGCTTCGCCCAGTCCAAACAGCGCTCGCCGGGCACCGGCGTGAATGCTGATGGCAGCTTCAATGGCAATTACATCACCGAAGGCACGGCGGACGGGCAGTACGGCGACATTCCGGGTTACGTGACCTGGAACGTGCGCGGCGGCTATGACTTTGGTTCGCAGCTCTCGAACCTGAAGCTCGGCGCCGGGGTGAAAAACATCTTCGACAAGCAGTATTTCACCCGCTCCAGCGACAACAACTCGGGGATCTACGTGGGTACGCCGCGGACGTTCTTCGTGCAGGCCAGCGTCGGTTTCTGATAGACCGAGGTGGCTTCATCGCGGGCAAGTCGAATCGTCGAACCGCAGCTCCCACAGGGAACGTTTGTATCTTGTGGGAGCGGGTTCGCTTCGGGGGCGTTCAGATGATGTTTTTCAGACTTTGAGCGCTTTGCCGCCAATCGCCACCGCCACCAGCAACGTCGCCATCAACCCGAAGGCAAAACTCAGGCTGCTGGCGTGGGCGACAAAGCCGATCACCGCCGGCCCCGCCAGAATCCCCGCATACCCCAGCGTAGTGATTGCCGGCACGGCGATGCTTTCCGGCATCACCGTCTGCTTGCCCACCGCCGTGTACAGCACCGGCACGATGTTCGAACAGCCGGCGCCAACCAGCGCATAACCCAGCAGCGCGGCTTGCCAGCTCGGGGCGAAGGTCGCCAGAAACAATCCCGCCGCGGCCAGCAGACCGCCAAACAGAATGATCCGGGTTGCGCCCAGTGCGCGGACGATCCGGTCACCGGTCAAACGGCCGGCGGTCATGGTCAGTGCGAACGCTGCGTAACCCAACCCCGCATAGGCGGTGTCGATCCCGCGTTCCTGCGCCAGAAACACCGCGCTCCAGTCCAGCGCCGCGCCTTCGGTGAGGAAGACGATGAAGCACATGCCGCCGATGAACAGCACGATCCCGTGGGGAACCGCGAACGCAGGCCCCGAGCTTTCACTGCCGTAAGGCAGCATGTGCGGCACGGCCTTGAACAGCGCCGCGATCAACACCACGACCACCACCAGCATCGCCGCCAATGGCGACAGCCCGAGACCGAGCAGGGCGCTCACGCCCGCCGCGCCGACGATCCCGCCGAGGCTGAACAGGCCGTGGAACCCCGACATCATGTTCTTGCCGCTGGCCCGCTCGACGATCACCGCTTGCAGGTTCACCGTCGAATCCACGGTGCCGAGCCCGGCGCCGAACATGAACAGCGTGGCAATCAACGCCGGAATCGACGACACCGTCGCCAGCAACGGCAATGCTGCACAGATCAGCAGCGTGCCGCCGGTGGCCACCTTCCGACAGCCGAACCGGGTGGCCAGAATCCCCGCCAGCGGCATCGCCAGAATCGAGCCGACGCCCAGGCACAGCAACAACAAACCCAACGTGCCCTCATCGAGCCCGGCCCGCGCCTTGGCGTAGGGCACCAGCGGCGCCCACGCGGCGATGCCGAGCCCGGCGATGAAGAATGCGATGCGCGTGGACATCTGTTCGAGGCGTCCGGGAACGAACGTGTCTTGAGGGGTGAGGCTGGTCATAACGATCCTTGGCAAAAAACGTTTCAGCAGCGGACATCCTTGCACAGCTCTTTCGATGGAGCGAGCCCGCTCGCCTCGGCAGGGCGTTGCGATTTACAGTGGCGCCCCTGTCGACGGGAAAAACAAGGGCCGGTTCATGACGCAGTTCTACGATGCACGAGGCAATATCTACGGGGTCGTATCGCCCCAGGCGCTGCGCGATGCCGGGATCGAATTACCGACGGGCGCCGAGCAGTGCGCGCTGTCGCGACAGGCATGGAGCGCTGCTGCCATTGCGCTGTGCTGCGATTGGCCCGATGGTCAACGCCCCGCCGGTAGCAAGTCTCACCGCAGCGATGGCTTGCTGATCGGCCCGTTTCAATCCTCGCCACCCTTCGATCTGCTGATCGTCAACACCGACGGCACGCTGGCTGAACGCAGCGGCAATGGCCTGACGATTTTCTCCCGGGCGCTGCTCGAACAGGGGCTGATGCCGGAGGAGGGTGCGACGCTACGGGTGCATCACGATAAACCGGATGCGCAATCGCCAGTGCCGACCTCGGTCAAGCCGGCGCAAGTGGCGGGCGTGCAGGGCTTCTGGCTGGACCTCGGCCAGCCCGGTTTCGGCCCGACGGCGGTCGGTGCGCTCGGGGTTGAGTCGCACCCTTTCAATGGCGTGGAAGTCAGCGGTGTTCGATCGCTGGCACAACTCGATCCCGCCTGGGCGCACAGCCAGTTCGTGCGCATCGGCAATCCGCATTGCGTGACACTGGTGCAGGATGAAGCCGCATTGCCGAGCAACGCACAGATGCTTGAATCGCCGCTGGCGGACAGTCTGACCGCCATCGCCTACGCCATGCCCACCGGCGCCGGCCAGCCGTGCCCGGCCGGGGTCAATCTGCAATGGGCGATGCGCGCCGGTGATCAACGCATTGTGGCGCGGGTATTCGAACGGGGCGAGGGGCCGACGGCGTCTTCCGGCACCAGCGCCAGTGCGGTGGCGTCTGCGGCATGGCGGGTAGGCTGGGTGTCGGCGGGAGAGGTGCAGGTGGTAATGCCGGGTGGCACGGCGCCGATCCTGCTGGAGGCGCGCGACGGAGAACTGACTGGCGTGCGTCTGTTCGGCACCGCCGTGCGCGACGAAAATTGCTGAAGCCTCAAGATCAGAACCGCCCGACAGTGTCGCTCACCGCACCACTTTTGAATGCGTTATTCGCGCCCGCCTGCCAATACACTGCGGTCGGCGCCTGGCCCCGCACGATGCACTTCCACTCGAGCTGTTGCTGACCTGGCACCTCCACGGTTGTGCTCCAGCGTTTGTTGTTCAGTGTCAGCGCTATCGCATGTTGTGGGTCCCACGCCCCGAACTCCAGCGATGAACCCGCTGCATAGACACTTTCGCCCGGTTGCGGATTGGCGTTATCGCAATGCACGTTGACTGCCACTGTCGCCGGTTCCACAGGGCCGCTCCAGATCCGGATATCGCCGTTATCCCAGTTCAAGGTCGGCGCGTCCTTGCCTTGCGGCAACTGTTGCAGATCGGATTTGAGGGCGATCACCAATGTGCCGCGTACACCTTGTGTGGTGGCGACCAGTCCCGAATAGGCAGTGTTGAAGCGAATCGGCGAATCAGCGCGGATTCCGGCACTCTTGCGCAGTTTGATCAGTTGCCGGATCAGTTGATCACGCTGCCAGTCATACATGTGCGGCCAGTAAACGGTCGGCGTGCCGGGACTGCTGAGGATGTAGGCGTAAGCCAGATTGACCAGTGGATCGGGCAACGCCCAGTGATGTTGGCCGCCGTAGGCGCCGGGTGAATAACCGGTGTCGTGGTTGTCGACAAAGGTCACGGCGATTTCGCGCCAGGCACGATCCGGATTGCCATTCAAACCGTGGCGCCACTCGGCGAGCGAACCGTTCTGCATACGCTCCTTGAGGGCGAAATCAAACACCGTGCAGTGCGAGCGATCCGACCAGTCCTTGAGCACATCCTGCCAGCTCGCATTGTGTCGCCAGTCGCCCGGCGGGTATTCCCCGGGGCTTTTCCAGTTCTCGCCGACGCAAAATTGCTGGTTGCCGAAGGCGTTCATCCAGCGATCCACGGTTTCCGGCGCGTAGCCACGGACAAAGTCAAAGCGCAGGCCTCGAGCACCGTAGTTGTCGCGCAGATTGATGAACTCGTTTTTGAAGGTTTCGAAGACTGTTGGATTCGCAGTGTTCAAATCCGCCCTCCCATCCACAAACGCGTCACCTTCGTCACAATTTGCGCAGTCGTGCCGCCGTTCGTTGTTCCCTGCCGGGAACAGCGGAAAGACCGCTTTATCGTCCGTGTGATTGGGCACGACGTCGAAGACGACTTTCACGCCAGCGTTGTTGAACGCCAGCACCGCTTGTTTGAGTTGCTGATCAGTGCCGTAACGGCTGTTTTTGTCGAAGCTGTTCCAGAAGTAGCCTTCTCCACCACCGGAGGTCTGAGCCTGGCTGTCGGTCCAGCTTGAGTTGTCCGTCCAAGGGGGCGGTAACCAGACAAGGGTGAATCCGTCGTTGCCAATGGTCGCCGCCTGTTGAGCAAGTACTGAATACCAGGGGGTTGGATTGCGGCTGGAATTCCAGTGGAAGGTTTGCAGCAGAATATTTTCACCGCCGCCGTTGCGAACTGCCGCGCTCGCAGAGCTGGTGGCGGTGACGGCGAGGCCAAGCGCGAAAATCAGAAGAAGTGGTGAAGTCCCTTTCATGATCGTCCCCCCGGGAACGATGGATCCCTTGGGGCTTACTGTGAGCCAACACGCAGCGCTTGTCGCCTGTCAGATCTGACAGGTCGGCTCTATCGTTTTGCGATAAAGCCGCCCCGATCCATAACCGTTCATTGGCCCTTGAACAGTTTCACGGCGACAACAGTGTCATCGACCACCGTCACATACAGCAGGGCTATGGGCTGTGTCTCGGGGCTTTGAAAGCACTCGACGATCACAGCCTGCGCCGAGCTGGCTTGCAGCGCCAAACGGTCTGCGTGCCGCAATTGGCGTTTCACGGCGGCACTCAACGGAATGGGTGAATGGCCCTCGCGAACGTCAGAGCAAAATCTCGAAGTGACTTCTCTCGGGGTGCGTGACGGTGGTGATTCAAGGTCCGCGTCTGCAAACAGATGATTGAGCTGCTCCGCAGCGCTGACCGCTCGGGGGAAACCGGCGAAGGCCGAAGCCTGCAGCAGTATTTCAGTCAATTCACCCGGTGCGAGGCCGGATGCCAGGCCGGTTTTGAGGTGCACGCTCAGCGGAGGTCCGACCATGCCCGAGGCGACAATGGCGGCAAATGACACCGCTTCGCGTAATCGCGGATCAAGACCGGGACGTGAGTGTAAATGTCCGTACACCACGCCAACGGCAAGTTCGCGCAGTGCGGGAACGGTACGAAACAAGGCGTCGAGCCTGGCCCCTCCATCGGGTACGAGCTCGACAAACGTATGGCGGCCTTCCTGGTAAAGCGTGGCCATGGGATCGGAAGTGGTCTTTTGATTCATGTCGCGTCCTCACGGATCAATGAGGATGGCAGCGGAGCAACTACGCGCGAACTACGGCATGACAGTGCGTCCATCGGAAGAAGTCGGCGCCGTTGCAGCGCCGACTTCTACACCTTAGACGAATTCCACCACCGGCATCTGCCGCTTCATCAGCACTTTGCCGTCGCGGATCGAATACAGCGGCAGGCCCTGGCTGCGGATCACTTCGTAATCGCTGTCCGCCGACAGGATCAGCAGGTTCGCCGGGCGGCCCTGTTCCAGGCCGTAGCGTTCACCGAGGTGCATGGCTTTGGCGCTGTTGTCGGTGACCAGATCCAGCGCGCTCTGCAGGTTTCGATAACCGAGCATGTGGCAGATGTGCAGGCCGGCTTCGAGGACCCGCAGGATGTTGCCGTTGCCCAGCGGATACCACGGATCGACGATCGAATCCTGGCCGAAGCAGACGTTCATCCCGGCTTCGAGCAGTTCGTTGACGCGGGTCACGCCGCGGCGTTTCGGGAAGTTGTCGAAGCGCCCTTGCAGATGAATGCTTTCGGTCGGGCAGGAGACAAAACTGATCCCCGAATGCCCGAGCAGGCGGAACAGTTTGGCGCAGTAGGCGTTGTCGTAGGAGCCCATCGCCGTGGTGTGGCTGGCGGTCACGAGGGCGCCCATGTCGCGGCTGCGGGCCTCTTCGGCCAGCACTTCGAGGAAGCGCGAATGCGGGTCGTCGGTTTCGTCGCAGTGCACGTCCACCAGGCAGCCGGTGCGCTCGGCCAGGTCCATCAGAAACTTCACCGAGCTGACGCCTTGGTCGCGGGTGTACTCGAAATGCGGGATCCCGCCGACCACATCGGCGCCCATGCGGATCGCTTCTTCCATCAGCTCGCGCCCGTTGCGGAACGATTCGATGCCTTCCTGGGGGAACGCGACGATTTGCAGGTCGATCAGGTGACGGCTTTCCTCGCGCACTTCAAGCATCGCCTTGAGCGCAGTGAGCTGCGGATCGGTGACGTCGACGTGGGTGCGCACATGCTGGATGCCGTGGGCGGCGAGGGTCTGGATGGTTTTCTTCGCCCGGGTCTTGGTGTCTTCCTGGGTGATGGTGACCTTGCGCTCGCCCCAGCATTCGATGCCTTCGAACAGCGTGCCGCTCATGTTCCAGCGCGGCTCGCCGGCGGTCAGGGTGGCGTCGAGGTGAATGTGCGGCTCGACGAAGGGCGGCACCACCAGATTGCCGCCGGCGTCGAGGTCGTCGGGGCCCAGGGTCGGCGCTTCGGTCTGGCGCGCGATGCTGCGGATCAGGCCGTCTTCGAGGTGCAATTCGTGCAGACCTTCCTGGTTGCGCAGTCGGGCGTTGATGATGTGCATCGGGCGAATCCTTTTATAGATCTTGTAGAGGGGCGGCCGCGTTGCGGGCGCCGAGCAGGCCGGTCACTGCGATATACGTTAACGCGGCAACGGCGATGCCGACCAGCGGCGCGACCCACGGCGAGCCAAACGCCGCGACCGTCCCGGCCGCGTAGGCCGCCAGCCCCGGCCAGTTGAACGCCGGTAACCGTGCGTCGGCCAGACGCGGATAACGCCCGCGCCAGCGGTAGAAAAAGTCCGCCATGATCACGCCGCCAATCGGCGGAATCACCGTGCCGAGCAGGATCAGGTAAGGCACCAGCATGTCGTACATGCCCAGCAGCGCGAGCGCCGTGCCGATCACGGCACCGGCCAGGGTCACGGTCTTGCGGCGCCCGGTGCGCAGCAGGTTGCAGCCGGCGACGGCGAAGTTGTAGATGGTGTTGTCCTGGGTGCTCCAGATGTTCAGCAACAGCATCGCCATCGCTGCCATGGCGAAGCCCTGCAACAGCAACACTTCGACCACGTCGGGCTGTTGATAGACGATTGCGCCATAGGCGCCGATCAGCACCATCAGGCCGTTGCCGATGAAAAAACCGATCAGGCTGGCCAGCACCGCGACCCGCGCCGAACGGGAAAAACGCGTCCAGTTGGTGGCCTGGGTCGCGCCGCTGACGAAGGTGCCGAACACCAGTGTGATGGCGGTCGACCAGTCCAGCGAACCCGTCGGTACGACGCTGAGCAAACCGTCGAGGCCGCCGACCTTCACGGTCGCGACCCACATCGACAGCATCAGCAGCAACATCATCGCCGGCACTGCGATGTACGACAGAATCTCCAGCCCGCGATAACCGACGTACGCCGTGGCGCAGAACACCAGGCCGAACAGCACCATCAGGCCCAGCACCGTGGCTTCGTTCAAGTCGAAATACTTGCCGAGCACCACCGCCGCCGTCGCGGTGCCCCAGGCGTACCAGCCGATCTGGGTGAACCCGAGGATCAGGTCGCTGAGCTTGCTGCCGACTTCGCCAAAACAGAAGCGCCCCATCAGCACCGAATTCAGCCCGCTTTTGAAGGCGATGTAACCCAGGCCTGCGGCGTACACACCAAGCAGCAGGTTGCCGATGACGATGACGGCGAGCATTTCGCCGAAGTTGAACGCCACGCCGAGCTTGCCGCCGGCAAACATGGTCGCGGTGAAGAAGGTGAAGCCCAGCAGCACCATCGCCGTGGAGGCCAGGCCTTTGCGCGCGTGCATCGGCACTTCACTGAGGGGGTAATCGTTGCCGGGATCGTTTTGCGTCATGGGGCGTTCCTTGCTGGAAAGGGGAGGACGCGAAGTGGTTGCAGCGGTCGTGCCAAACGCGATGTTGCGGGTATTTATAGTCGAGGCACGGATGATCGGCGCGAAAGCAGTGCATCGGGCGCCCTACCGAACCATGTGGGAGCAGCTGGTCCCACAGGGTCACGGGATTGGATCAGAGGAACCGCAGCAGCGCGGCGACTATGGCTTCAGGCGCATCCTCCTGCACCAGATGCCCGGCATTCGGAACCGGATGAAACTGCGATCCGGGAATCATCTTGTGCAACTCACGCCCGCGTTCGATGGGAATCCACTGATCCTCTTCACCCCAGAGAATCTGCACCGGGCAGCGAATCGTCGGATACAGCGGCTGTGCCTCCAGCGTGTAGCGCTGATCCATCTGCGCAATCTGCCGGTAGAACGCCGCTTGCCCCGGATCGCCAAGCCACGGCTGCGCATAGGGCGCCAATTCGTCATCGGGAATCTCCCGGTGAATCGCCCCGCGAATGTAGGTCGGTACGATGGCGCGCTGGATGTAATCCGGCAGGCCGCTGAACGCCGCTTCGTGCTGGCGCACGTGCTGCACGAACGGCGAACCCCAGGGTGTCAGCGCCACCGGGTCGATCAGGGTCAGGCTGCGGTAATCCTTGCCGTTGAGCAGATGAGCGCGCAGCACGGTGGCGCCGCCGAAGTCATGGGCAACCACATCCGGGCGTTGCAGATTCCAGTGATCGAGCAACTGCGCGAGCAATTCGTTCTGCACGCCGAGGGAGACATCGGCGTCCGGTTGCTCGGACTGGCCGTAGCCCAGCAGGTCGAAGTAATGCACCCGATGCGTGGCAAAAAAGTGCGGCGCGATGCGGTGCCACACGTAAGACGAGAAGGGCGTGCCGTGCACGAACACCAGCGGCGGGCCGTCGCCGCGCACCCCGTGGCGAATCTGTCGCCCGTTGAAATCAAAGACCTGATCCAGCAGCCAGTCCGTCATGGGCCTGTCCTCTTGGCGGGTTCGAGCCAAAAAGCATAGGCGTAAAAAAACCACCGGTCTCGGTGGTTTTTTTGTGTCGCGGGAATTACTCGCCGCGATAGATGCAACCGCTGGTGCAGGTCTCGTGGATGCGGATCGCACTGAGTTCCGGCAGCAGGGGCTTCAATTCATTCCAGATGAATTTGGCCAGCACTTCGCTGGTCGGGTTCTCAAGGCCAGGAATGTCGTTCAGGTAGTTGTGGTCCAGACGCTCGTACAACGGCTTGAAAATCGCTTTGATCTCGGAGAAATCACGGATCCAGCCGGTGTGCGGGTCGAGGTCGCCGCTCAGGTGAATCGCCACTTTGAACGAGTGACCGTGCAGGCGTCCGCACTTGTGGCCGTCCGGTACGTGGGGCAGGCGGTGGGCGGATTCGAACGTAAATTCCTTGAAGATTTCCACAGTGATTTCAGCTCTGTTCAGATGGCGTTCGCCGCAGCGAATTCGGGCAGGCGGCGAGTTTACCAGCTTGTCCAGGGCTGTGCTGACTAAAGGGTCAGCAAGCGCTCGGCGAGGCGACCATTGGCAGTCAGTTCGAGGAATTCGTCGCCCAGCCGGCGGCTCTCGTCCATCGCCGCGCGCCAGTATTTCTGCCGGCTCGGCGCATCGCCCATGAAGCGCTTGAAGTCGTTACGGTCGGGGAGTTTGCCGTAGGGCAGGCGCGCCAGGTATTCCTTGGACGGCGCGAGCAACAGCACGTCCTGCAAGCGCTCCACCGACGCCTTGCGCCACGGCAGGGTCTTGTCGAACCAGCCCGGAATCACCCGGTCGGTGAAGTGCGGATACAACACGATGCCGTCGCCGCTGTAGGGCAGGTCGAGGTGATAGTCGAGCAGACCGCCGTCGCGGAACGTGCCGGCACCGGCGCCCGGCAGGTCGCGCACGCCTTCCATGACCATCGGGATCGAGCCCGAGGCCAGCAGCGCCTGGCGCAGGTTGCCGGCGTCGAGGGCGACGAAGCGCGACGGGAAGTCATTCAGCGCATGCACCGGCGGCGCCAGGCGCGGGTCGTGGATGATCAGCCGTTCAAAATGCCGCGACAGCCGCGCACGGCCGCGCAGGTTGTCGGCGATCACCGAACCCAGCGCCAGCCCGAGCCGGCCGCGATGGTCGTCCGCCAGCCCGCCGTGGCTTTTGACCACCATGATGTTCAAGCGGTAATGGGCGTTGGTCAGAAGGCTCGTGTCTCGGCCGTCGAGCAGGTCATCGAGCATGCGCTGCGAACTGCGGCTGACCTCGCCGATGGTCACACCTTTGTTGAAGTTCTGCTCGGTGTACAGATGACCGAGGCGGCGGATGCCTTCGGCGGCGTCCGGCAGGCAGGCGCTGGCGAAGCGCCAGGAACCCACCGACGCACCGATCAGCGAGCGCTCGCGCGGCGCCTTCGGCAACCACTCGCCGAACAGCGCCAGATCCAGGCCCTGAATCCCCAATGCCTTGGGCCCACCGGCAGCGCCGGGCAGGGTGCCGACGTCGGCGGCGTTCAGGCCTTGGGCACGAATACGCGCCATGGCCCTGGGGCCGGCCTTGAGGGTGAGGGCAGGGAACTTGATGTGAATGGCGGTCATACCGGTCTCGATCGTTAGCAAGCGAAAGATTATAAGCACATGTTGCCGTGGCTGCAGGAGCAGGCCCAATGATGGCAATTCAGTTTCAGTTAAGTTCGCACCGTTAAGGTGCGGCCCGTAGCGACACATAAAAATACGGAGACACCATGAAAACCCTGACTGCCCTGACCATCGCCTCGATCATCGGCCTCACCGCCAGCACCGTTCACGCCCGCGATCTGGGCCCGGATGAAGCCCTGCGCCTGCGCGACGCTGGTACTATCGTCTCCTTCGAGAAGCTCAACGCCACCGCGCTGGCCAAACACCCGGGTTCGACGATCACCGACACCGAGCTGGAAGAACAGTACGGCAAGTACATCTACCAGATCGAACTGCGTGATCCGCAGGGGCTGGAGTGGGATCTGGAACTGGACGCGGTGAGCGGGCAAGTGCTCAAGGATCATCAGGATACGTAATGAAGGTGAATGTTCGCGCCACCCGCCGTACGGCATTGGCGCTGGTGATGTTTTGCTCGACGGCCATGGCCCGTGACCTGGGTCCCGACGAAGCCCTCAATCTGCGCAAGCAGGGTGTGATCCTGCCGCTGGAGCAGGTATTGCAGCAGGCGATGGACCGCTATCCCGGCGCGAAACTGCTGGAAGTCGAGCTGGAAGAAAAACACGACGTCTACATTTATGAAGTCGAGTTGCTGACCGTCGAAGGTGTGGCCCGTGAGCTGCATCTGAAGGCCGACACCGGCGAACTCGTGAAAGACAAGGAAGATTGACCGATGCGCTTGCTTCTGGTGGAAGACCACGTACCGCTGGCCGACGAATTGCTCGCCGGCCTGCAACGCCAAGGCTACGCGGTGGACTGGCTGGCGGACGGGCGCGATGCGGTCTATCAGGGCAGCAGCGAGCCCTATGACCTGATCGTCCTCGACCTCGGTCTGCCCGGCGTGCCGGGGCTTGAGGTGTTGGCGCAATGGCGCGCCGGCGGTCTGACGATTCCGGTGCTGATCCTTACCGCCCGCGATTCCTGGGCCGAGCGCATTGAAGGCCTGAAGGCCGGTGCCGACGATTACCTGACCAAACCTTTCCATCCGGAAGAACTGTATTTGCGCATCCAGTCGCTGCTGCGCCGCTCCAAGGGCCAGGCCAACCAGCCGACGCTCAAGGCCGCCGGTCTGCACCTGGACGAGGGCCGCCAGTGTGTCGTGCGCGACGGTGCCGACATTCAGCTGACCGCCGCCGAATTCCGTCTGCTGCGCTACTTCATGCTGCACCCGGAACAGATCCTCTCCAAAAGCCACCTCGCCGAGCACCTCTACGACGGCGAGACCGAGCGCGATTCCAACGTGCTGGAGGTTCACGTCAATCACCTGCGACGCAAGCTCGGCAAGAGCGTGATCGAAACCCGTCGCGGTCAGGGTTATCTGTTTGGCGGACAGGCTTCGTGAGATCGATCCAGCGCCGCTTGAGCCTGGGGTTGATCAGCGTGCTGGTGGTCGTCGGCGTGCTGCTGGCGCAAACCAGTCTGTGGCTGTTCGAAGTGGGATTGCAGCGCTATCTCGAAGCCGGGTTGCGCAACGACAGCGAGAGCCTGCTGGTGGCGCTGGTTCGCGGGCCGCAAGGCTTGCAGCTGGATGAGCGGCACTTGTCGCCGGCCTACCAGCGACCGTTTTCCGGGCATTACTTCCGCATCGACTTCGCCGACAGCCATTGGCGCTCCCGCTCGTTGTGGGATCAGGATCTGCCGCTGCTCGAACGCTCCGGGCTGCACAGCAACCTGCAACTGGGGCCGGACGGTCAGCAATTGCTGGTGCTGCGTTCGGACTATCGACGGCTCGGTCAGTCGATTTCCATCAGCGTCGCCCAGGATTACACGCCGGTGCGCGAGAGTTTCCAGCGCATGCGCCAGATCGGTCTCGGCCTCGGCCTGGCCGGGTTGCTGCTGATTCTGTTGTTGCAACGCCTGACCGTGCGCCGCGCGTTGCGCCCGCTCGAGAAGGCTCGCGAACAGATCGCCCAGCTGCAGCAGGGCCAGCGTTCACAACTCGATGAACAAGTGCCGGCGGAACTGGAACCGCTGGTGGCGCAGATCAACCATTTGCTGGCGCACACCGAAGACAGCCTCAAGCGTTCGCGCAACGCTCTGGGCAATCTCGGGCATGCGCTGAAAACTCCGTTGGCGGTGCTGCTCAGTCTGGCGTCGAGTGAAAGGCTCGACGCGCATCCGGAACTGCGCAGGATTCTCAAGGAACAACTGGAACAGGTTCAGCAACGGCTGAACCGCGAGCTCAATCGAGCGCGGCTCTCTGGCGATGCGTTGCCGGGGGCGCTGTTCGATTGCGACGCCGAGCTGCCGGGGCTGCTGTCGACGTTGAACATGATCCATGGCGAGCATCTGGAGCTGAGTTATGTGGCCCCACCCGGTCTGCAATTGCCGTGGGATCGTGAAGATTTGCTGGAACTGCTCGGCAATCTGTTGGACAACGCCTGCAAGTGGGCGGATGCCGAGGTGCGGCTGAGCGTGGTCGAGACGGCGGAAGGCTTTGTGCTGAGCGTGGAAGACGACGGGCCGGGGATTCCCGAGGCGCAGCGGGCTCAGGTGTTCAGCCGGGGAACGCGGCTGGATGAGCAGACCCATGGGCATGGGTTGGGGCTGGGGATTGTGCGGGATATTGTCGAAACGTGGGGCGGGGTTTTGGTGTTGGGCGAAAGCGAGTGGGGTGGGTTGAAGGTGGAGATTCAGTTGCCTCGGCGGTGAGCCCGTAGAAGCCCTCATCGGAACGCCGCCGGCTCAAGGCCCACACCTTCAGATGAGTCGTTAAAGTTTATCGACATTGGCGCGAGGGTATAGGAAGTATCCTGCTGCCTATCAAGATTGAAGTAACCACCGTGCCCACGTCCCTAATGCTGTGCAAGCAATCTCTTGCTGCTTGGTAGGTAGGTTCAGAGCTATTCACTTACACATAAAGGGCCAGTATGGCGGAGCCGTGGTCGAGTCTTGGTTCTGCTTTAATTACCTGCCCTGTAGAGATAGCCGCCCAAGAGGGCGGCTTTTTTGTACTTGAGAGTTGATGACCGAATTCTTTAGCTAATAGCACTCAGACGACTGTGTTCACTGCTCAGATCGCTGCGGCCAATCCATAGGGATCAATGCATTTCCAGAGGTACGAGTCCATCGTTCCCTTGTCGCACTTACATAGCGGGGATCATCAGCGAAGTAGGCGTGTTCAATTAACAGTACCTGGAGATCCTCTTGGGCCGCCGTTTCATTGAATAAGAAATTGATGTGCTTGCGCATTGCCAGAATCTCTTCGTCCTCACCTGTGAGGAAGGTTTCATCTTCACCACGAGTTGGATAGTAGGGACGGCTTATCTGATCGAAAGCGAGGAAGCCTGGTACTGGCGCTCCAACCTCCTTGAAGAACGATTGCAAAGCAAAAGTAAGGGCAACATGAATCGCCAGGCAGTTTTCGTCCGAGCCTAGGTCTATCATCCGCAGGACCGCATTCTGTCCCCGTTCAATGACCGCCACCTCAGGTGGACGTGCATAAAATTCAATGTCCACATCAAAGCATGGTTCTTTGGTCGGTAAGGCAACGATTGATTTCGTCATTCTCTCCGAGACCTTACGTTGAGCCCTATCCAGGAGCACCTTTCTAGCAGCATGGTCGACCTTCGCTTCCAGTTCCTCGATCTGAGTACGTAACACATCAAGGCTGACAGCGGCTGGCCGTTGAGCGGGGCTGAGCTCAAGAAAGAGTGAAATTTTTCCTAGCAGATTCGCCCTATAAGTCGAAGCCGACTCAAACCTTTTATTTTCTTCGTTTTGCCGCACCCACGTTGCAATCCGTTCGTTCACTGTCTTGAGTTCGGTATTGATGTTTTTGAGCTCGTCATGAAGCACTTGGTCGTGCTCCACGAGTCGTGGCTTTACGCTTTCGACAGCAACACTTTCTGACCGGATGATCTGGAGGGTGGCCTGCAAAGCACCTGCTATTGACTGTCCCTTTTGAGAGGGCGAATCGCATACCGGGCACACTTCGCCTATCTTCCGGATGTGTTCCGAAATCTCCAGCTTTTCGTATTGGCGCCGTACTGTGCCTCTAAATTCCTCCATTTCAGTCAGCGCGGTCTGAGTTGCACGTACTCTGCGACGTTGATAATCCAACAGGCTCAGTAGTCTTTTCCGCTCAGCGTATAACGCTGGCAGCTCGTTTTCGTCAGGATTGATCGAGCGACTGACCGGGCTTCTTCGAGCTGCAACAAGGGCGGCCTTGAGTTCTTCGTCCGTAGCTTGACCTTCTGGGAGAGAGCTGATCATGCCGCATCGCTGGGCATCCATCAAAAGCCGCATTGCAACTGTCCTGAACTCACTGTCAGACGCTTTCTGGGTGCGTTGACGGCGCTCTTCCCTGTCATACCGTTGGCGCAGTTCACGGAGCTTCCGCTCATGGATCACGGATTCTTCGTTCACTACACGGAGAAAATAAGGCATCGTTTCAACGATGCCCTTCGCTTCGTCTGCTTGATCCAAGCCGTGGAGTAATGCCTTCTCGTTGTTGATGACTTCTTTGGTCACAAACATATAGGCAGTGGCGTGGCGTACTGAGGCACGCCAGCGCTGCACACCAGCTTCATGCGAGTCTCCGGCAATATCTCCAATTCCAAACGCTCGCTCAATGAGTGCCCTAGCTGACTTGAGCGTTGTAGCGCCTTCGAACTCACCGATCGTTTGAGGGAATGGTAGGTCTCTGCCGGTGCTGACAAACATACTCCCGCTACTCTTCTGAGCGAGTGGCGGAATGATGCGACCTGTGATCATTTCAGCGCTACCGGAGACCCATTTGACTCCAACCGCGATGCTGTGACGGCGTACATACGCGGCGAGCTCGCACTCGCTCGATCCCAGACAGTAGTCGATTGCCTTGATAAGTGTAGATTTTCCAGTGCCGGAGGCGCCAGTGATGATGTTTACACCTGGCTCTAGGGTAACCGTTCTCAGTCGACCTTCTTCTCCAAGGAAGAAGATGCTCGCGATGTTCCAGCGGCTCATACTGTCAATCCCATCATGTTGAGTGTCGTGCGGGTGCTTCCCGCCATTGCCATCCAGTATCCAAGTGAGCGGGCACGTTTGAATGCATTCAAATTAGGAGAGCTGAGCCGATTGATTGCGCTTTTGTTCGTAGATTTAGGCCCCACCGACATCAGGCCTTGCTCATTGATACTTAAGATCTTCGAAAAACAGCCGTATTGGATGGCTTCAGTAACGATGTCTGCCGAGCTATCGATGCGTTCGCGGAGGTCAATCTGGACGACTGGATTTCTCTGTAGCCACTCGAGAAGCCCGGTCAGGCGGTTAGTTCCAAGAAACGTTTTTTCCAGATCTCCTGACAGCGCAATGGGTAATGCTGCATAGCAGAGCAACATCTCCGGACTACTAGATTTTTCCTCTTCGTAGGCCGATGTGAAGGTCGTAAGGATGTAGGAACAGAACGCAGGATTCGTTTCAGCGTAGAGGTCGTGAGCAACTATCAAGACTCATCCTCCAGAAGCTCAATATAGTCAGGGTGCCAACCCACTCGACGGTCTATCGAGAGAGTTTGGTAGGTGCCTCGGATGTAGAAGTGGCGACTCGGCGTTGAGATTGGTTCCACGTTCTTAGGCGCTTCGTCATAAGCCCACCTCAGAAGCTGGAGGCCACTCTCTCGCTTGATCGCTTCATCTTTTCCCTCGCAGTCCAATGCCATTTGCTCATGCAGGTCAGACCAGTATTCGATCAGTCGGGAGTCGTATTTGGCGACTTTGAGCTTCATGCTTGGGTTACCGGAAACCCAGCTAGACCTCTGTCCATGGGCTCGCCATTGATCTCGAGTAGAGCGTTTCAGGTCGACCTTACTGCCATTGACCAAGGCAATTTGCCGTTCAAGCATGCGGTGGGGCGAATGACCTGGGGGAAACATCGCGTCCTCAAACTCCCACGACAAGTTGTCTTCGACCAAGTCGCTTTCTATCTCCATTAACATATGCTGCAGTTCGGTAAACGAAATTGCCCGGTCTCTCATACCGCAAAGCGAATATACGACCTGAAGCCCCCACCACTCGACCAGTCTCTTTGTAACATTTGGACGATACTCAACAGGAGTTAATTTCAGCTGCTGCGCAATCAAGGCTTCGATCCGGGTGATATCAGGGCTGTCCGGGAATATCTCGATTTGCCTTAGCAAGTTCAAGCGACCTGAATCACTCAGCGTCAAGAAGGCTTCACATCCTTGCGCCCGATCTGCATAGGGGAGGTTTTTTTTGCTGGACGTGGCACGTAGGTCTACGACTCGTTTTGCCTCTTCTGTCATCGCCATTAGAAGCGGACGCCGATCAGTATTTTGCTCACACAATGAAAGCAACGGAGATCCGTTTGGTATTGCCCCAACGGCGATCAAGTGAAATCTGGTCGAAGCAAGAGAAACATTCGGTAGCGTATCGATCCATACTTTGATCGTCTTCCACAGCGCTGTTGAGCTGAGAGAGATGGGAGGTGGGCGTTTAGAGAGGGAATGCTTGAGTTGAATGAGCAGTTGCTGCCCGTTCACTTCCAGATGCACGTCGTCGAGACGTTCGACGGAAACTGCAGAATCGTCCGTGGAATGTCGTAACAGTGACAGCAAGGCGTAGTGGGCTTGGTAATAAAAGCCTAACGCGGAAGCGCCAGCTTCGTGCCCCGTTGAACCACTTGATAAATCGGCCACTGTTCCTTGGCTCCTGTTGTAATCAGTCGGGTCATTTCAGACTTACACAGTGCATGGTAACAGAGTGCCACTATTTGAGCGGTGAAAGGGACTGAACGATGGAGGCATGCTGGTCGATTCTCTAGGCGTTTTCGAAGCTATTCCGAGAATCGGGATTTAGGGGATGATCCCATTTACCCGGTATCGGTAGATTCAAGGCTCGATTCGAGATTCTGACTAGACAGCCCCAGAGGCAACCATTTGGTAGTAACTGAGAAAAATTTGCCCGGTCTGTGCAGCATGGCGCTTTTTCCTGAGCAGCAAACTTACAAAGTCGATTCGCTCCTCAAGTACCGCCATCAGGTCTCCACCGTCAACCAGCAATATTGAAGCTCCTCCAGCCTGGTGTGCAGCAACTCCTTCTGGAGAGAAGCCATTGATTGAGAGAAATATCCCTAATGTGTTTTCTAACTTGGTCCTCACCTTGTCGGTGAAGATTGCGAGATCGCCCTTGTTGACCGAGTCTTTCTGCCATTTGGCTTCGAACAGATACTCGGTTCCGTCCAAGGAAAAGGCTCCGTCGATTTGCTCTCCCTTATTTTTAAACGAGGCCTTGGGGTCGAGGTCGAATAGTTCAAACATTTCATACATTACGCGCTCCAGTTCGAAGCCGCGCGTTTGCGCGTTGTCAGAGCTAATCAGAGTCAGATAGCGAGTGTTTATGGCTTGGAGTTTGTGTCGTACAGCAGCGTTTTCACGGAGCTTTTTGGCCGCGACTTCTTGCCTGCGTTTGATTTCGTCCTGTTCTTTTTTGGCGTCCTGATGTGGCTCAACCAATGATTTGAGCTGGTTGACGGCACTTCTAGCTTTTTCCACTTTCTGGGGGCCATCTTCCAAGCGTTGAAGATGAGAGAAATCAGTCAGCCTACAAAGCTCATAACAAATTTTAGTCAAGTCACCCAGATGGGATTCGGCATTTGCACACAAAAAATCGACCACGTCCGAGGCAATCTGGCGCTTGTAGTTTTCCCAGTTAAACCGGTGGAGGATGGTTGGGGTGGAAAGACAAAGCTGTAAAAATCCCCGGAGCTCTGATTTATACCAGTACACCGAGCATAGCGCCTCTTTGAGCGCCATCACCCCTGCAGGGGAAAGCTGTTTTGCCATGTGATTCACCTGGTGATGAGGATAGTCTACGTCTTCTCGCAGTCCTAAATCTGGCTGCGAGGTGCTACATCCGCCAGCTTAGTCGATGGATTTGGTTGTGACGCTAAACGCACTTACAGCAGGGGCTGTAGGCGACGAGATTTGATAATCGGCTTCCGGCGATCCTGCACAACAACGAAGATCTGCTTCCTTTCCTCCCTCGCCCCCGATGGGGAGAGGGCTGGGGTGAGGGGGTAAGCTCTTGATCTTCAGCAATCCCGCGTCAGACGCGGAACTGATCCATCAAACTCTGCTGCTGATTCGCCAGGCTATTGAGCGACTGGCTCACCCGCGCCGATTCATTCGCCTGCCCCGACAGCGACTCCGTCACATCACGAATCGTCGCCACGTTGTTGTTGATCTCTTCAGCCACCGCGCTCTGTTCCTCGGCGGCGCTGGCGATCTGCAGGTTCATGTCGCTGATCACCGTCACCGCATCGCCGATCTGGCGCAGCGCCGTCACGGCCTGGCCGACCTGTTCGACGCTGCCCTGGGCCTGGCGATGGCTGTTGCCCATCGAGCCGACCACATCCTGGGTGCCGGTCTGCAATTGCTCGATGACCTGGCGGGTTTCTTCCACCGATTCCTGGGTGCGGCGGGCGAGGTTGCGCACTTCATCGGCTACTACCGCAAAACCGCGCCCGGCTTCACCGGCGCGGGCGGCTTCGATGGCGGCGTTGAGGGCCAGCAGGTTGGTCTGTTCGGCGATGGCGCGGATGGTTTCCAGCACGGTGCCGATCTTCTCGCTGTTGGCGGCCAGGCCTTCGACCTGCACCATCGCCGCGCTCATGTCGGCGGCGAGGGTGTCGATGCTGGCGGTGGTGCGGTCGATCACGGTCAGGCCCTGACGGGTGGCGCGGTCGGCGTCCTTGGCGGCTTCGGCGGCTTGCGCAGCGCTGCGGGCCACGTCCTGAGCGGTGGCGCTCATTTCGTGGGACGCGGTGGCGACCTGATCGACCTGACGGTATTGCTGCTCCATGCCGGCGCTGGTCTGGGTCGCAATTGCTGAAGACTGGTCGGCGGTGTTGCGCGCGTCCTGCACCGAGCGTTTCACCTCGGCGATGATCGGTTGCAGCTTGTCGAGGAAACGGTTGAACCAGCCGGCCAACTGGCCGAGCTCGTCCTTCTTGTCGTAGGCCAGACGGCGGGTCAGATCGCCTTCGCCGCTGGCGATGTCTTCCAGCATGTGGGCCACGCCGAGGATCGGTTTGGTCACGCTGCGCGCCATCAGCCACACCAGCAACAGGCCGATCAGCGCGGCGAGCACGCCGAGGCTCAGTTCGATCAGGGTGCCTGAGGTGTTGCTGGCATCCAGTTGTTGCTTGAGTGCTTCGGCGCGGCTCACCAGCACTTTTTCCGGCACATCGAGCAGCACGCCCCACGACGGGCCGCCGGGAATCGGCTGGAACGGCGACAGCACTTTCAGTTGCGCGTTGCTGTGCAGGCTGCTGACGGTGTTGCTCGAGGCGAGCAGACGCAGCAGTTCGGCGCCGCTGGTGGTGTCCACGGCATCCAGGCGCTGGCTGAGTTTATTGGCGTCCGGGCTGTAACCGGCGAGCAGGCCGGCGGGGCTGACGATGCTCACGGCGGTCTGGCCGTCGTAGAGCTTTTTGCTGGCGCTCTGGCTGATCGCTTGCAGGCTGTTGAGGTTGATGTCCACCGACAGCGAGGCGATGACTTTGCCGTTGACCATCAGCGGGAACACGATGCTGGTCATCAGCACCTTTTGCCCGTCGATCACATAGAAATAGGGTTCGATCACGCATGGCTTGAGCGTGGTGCGCGGGCAGGTGAACCAGGCGTTGGCGGCCTGACCGCTGGGACCGGTGCTGGTGTCGGTCATGTCGCTTTCCGGCAGGGCCATCGAGGTCACCTTGCCCGGGGTCGGCTGCGACCAGTACAGGGCGAAGCGGCCCTTGTCGTTGCTGCCTAATTCACCTTGTCCGGCAAATAGCTCGTCCTTGCCGTCCAGTGCGTTGGCTTCGAACACCAGCGACAGGCCGAGCAGATCCGGATTGGCCTGCAAGGCCGATTTCACCTGACGGGTCATGTCCTCGCGCAGGTCGAAGGCATCGAGGAAGCGCTTCTCGGCCTGCTCCCGCAGGAACAGCACCTGCCGCGAGAAACCGTGGCCATATTGATAGGCGTCCATGAACTGCTGGCGAATGCCCGCCGCCTGAACTTCACCCTGGGATTCGATGCGGGCCTGGGCCGACTCGGTGAGCATTTCCATGCTCGAAGCTTTCACCAGTTCGGAACTGTGCTCCATGCGATACAGCGAAAGACCCACCAACAGGGTCACGATACCGGCCAGGCAGAGCCCGGCGAGCAGGGTGATTTTCCATTGGATGGAAAGTTGTCTGAGTGACATGGAAACGTCCTTATTCGATAAATATCTGAGACTTTGCACTGTAACGGCCGCGTTTCGGCTTTCTTTATGGCGTAAATGCAATAGGGCGAATTGACGCATGTTGTGGCGGATATGCCCTGTTCAGCGGATTGATCATGGAAAGTTGCACAGTGTTGCGACCAGTCGCTTTGACACTGCGCCCGCGCTGCGGCACAGTGCGCGCCCTTCTAATAAGACCCTCTATGCAAATCCGCTGGCGACCCTCGTGGCTTGTCGGCCGGACTCATCCTGTCTGGCGGTGAATGGCTTTACCGTCGTGTTTTCGAGGTAGTGAAATGAATGCAGTGATTGCTGCGGTCGGCGTCATGCTGATCCTCAGCCTGTCCCGGGTGCATGTGGTGATCGCATTGATCGTCGGTGCGCTGGTTGGTGGCCTGACCGGTGGTCTGGGCATCGACGCCACGCTCAAGGCTTTCAACAGTGGCCTGGGTGGCGGGGCGACGGTGGCGTTGTCCTACGCGTTGCTCGGCGCTTTCGCCGTGGCGATTGCCAAGTCCGGCCTGGCCCACGCGTTGGCCGACAAGGCTCTGGCGATGGTCGACCGCCAGCATGCGACCGGTGGCGGCAGCGTCAAATGGTTGCTGATCGGCCTGCTGTGGGTGGTGGCGATCGCTTCGCAGAACATCCTGCCGATCCACATTGCGTTCATTCCGCTGCTGGTGCCGCCGCTTCTTTATGTACTGACCAAGCTGCAACTGGACCGCCGGTTGATCGCCTGCGTCATGACCTTCGGCCTGATCACGCCGTACATGTTCCTGCCGGTGGGCTTCGGCAACATTTTCCTTAATGAAATCCTGCTGGCCAACGTTGCCCGCAGTGGCGTTGACATCAGCGGGATCAACGTCACCCATGCCATGGGGATTCCGGCGCTGGGCATGCTGGCAGGGCTGGGTATCGCCTTTATCAGTTACCGCAAGAAACGCATCTACGACCTGGGAAAAATCGAGCAGGTCGAGCAGGTGGCAGTGCAGTACAACCCGCGCAGTCTGTTGATCGCCGGTGTCGCCATTGCCGCAGCCTTCATTATTCAGTTGCTGCTGGATTCGATGATTATCGGGGCGCTGGCCGGTTTCCTGATCTTTTCGGCGTCGGGCATCGTCAAATGGCGCGAGACGGATGACCTGTTCACCGAAGGCATGAAGATGATGGCGATGATCGGCTTCATCATGATCGCCGCCTCCGGATTCGCCGAAGTGATGAAGGCCACCGGCGAGGTGCAGACGCTGGTCGAGTCGTCGGCGTCGTGGATCAACCACAGCAAAGGCATCGGTGCGTTGCTGATGCTGCTGGTCGGGCTGCTGGTAACAATGGGCATCGGCTCTTCGTTTTCCACGGTGCCGATCCTCGCGGCGATTTTTGTGCCGCTGTGCGTGCAACTGGGTTTCAGCCCGATGGCGATTGTCTGTATCGTCGGCACGGCCGGCGCGTTGGGCGATGCCGGTTCTCCCGCGTCGGACTCGACGCTTGGTCCGACCTCCGGGCTGAACATCGACGGCCAGCATCACCACATCTGGGATACCGTGGTTCCGACCTTCCTGCATTACAACCTGCCGCTGCTGGCGTTTGGCTGGGTGGCTGCGATGGTCCTGTAACAATCCACTCTGATCGTTCCCACGTCGAGGCGTCGAACCGTCCGCGTGGGAATGCAGTCCGGGACGCTCCGCGTCCCAAAGCGTGACGCAGAGCGTCACAAGAGGCATTCCCACGCAGAGCGTGGGAACGATCTGAGGTAAACCTCAACTTTTGGTTTCGCGTGCCGTTAAAGCCTTTAACCACGCCAATAAAACCAAAAGAGTGAGCCCCCATGCGCCTGAGTCTCAAGGCTAAAGTCCTGTCCCTTGCCGTCCTTCCGGTCTTGCTCTTTGCGCTGGTGATCAGCCTGACCACGCTGTTCATCCTTCAGGAACAGGCGCGCAATGAAGTCCAGCAGACCCGCGAACGCCTGCTCGGCGATGCCAAAGCCACGCTGGCCAGCTACGTCGCCGTGGCCATGACCACGATCAAACCGTTGTACGACGCCGCCGCTCCCGGCGACGCCGATGCGCGGGCGCAAGCGATCAAGCTGCTGTCGAGCATCAAGTACGGCAAGGATGGCTACTTCTTCGGCTACGACTCCGAGACCGTGCGCCTGTTCAAGGCCAATGACCCCGAAGGCGTGGGCAAAAGCTTCAAGGACAACCGCGACCCGAACGGCGTCTACGTCAACCGCGACCTGGTGAAAGTGGCGAAGGACGGCTCTCACTACCTGCAATACAGCTCGCCGCTGCCGGGCAACGCGAAAGTGCTGGTGCCGAAACTCGGCTACACCGAATACCTGGCGAAGTGGGACATGGCGGTGGGTACGTCGGTCAACCTCGATGGCATCGAAGCGCAAGTGGCGGTGGTCGAGGCCAAGGTGCAGGAGCGCATGCAGGGCGTGGTGCTGAGTATCGTCGGCGTGGCGGTGGTGGTACTGCTGGTGATCGCGGCGGCGGGGATGCTGCTGGCCAACACCATTCTGCGACCGCTGACCCTGATGAAAGCCAACCTCGATGACATCGCGGCGGGCGAGGGTGACCTGACCCGGCGTCTGACCATCACCAGCCAGGACGAACTCGGTGAACTGGCGGGCTCGTTCAACCGTTTCGTCGACAAGATCCACGGCCTGGTGCGGCAGATCACCGAAATGACCTCGCAACTGACCGGGCTGGTGACGCAAGTGTCGGATCAGGCCCAGCGCTCCGATCAGGCCATGGAGCGTCAGCGTCACGAAACCGATCAGGTCGCCACGGCGATCAACGAAATGTCTGCGGCCGCGCAAGAAGTCGCCAAGAGCGCGCAGAACGCCGCCGTCGCCGCGCAGCAGACCGACGAAGAAGGCCAGACCGCCAAGCGCGTGGTGGCCGGCAGCATCAAGCAGATTCATGCGCTGGTGGACGATATCCGCAGCAGCGGCGTGTCCCTCGACAGCCTGCAACAGGACGTATCGTCGATTGTCGGCGTGCTCGGGGTGATTCGCTCGATCGCCGAACAGACCAACCTGCTGGCGCTCAACGCTGCGATTGAAGCGGCGCGGGCCGGCGAGGCCGGGCGCGGGTTTGCGGTGGTGGCGGACGAGGTGCGGGCGCTGGCGTCGCGCACGCAGATCAGCACTCAGGAAATTCAGGGCATGATCGACCGCTTGCAGGCGGGGACGCAGTCGGCGGTCGAGGCCATGCGCCGTTCCAGCGAGGCGGGTGACGGTACTTCGGCTCAGGCCAATCAGGCGGGGGCGTCGCTGGATGCGATGGCGGATCTGATTGCGACGATCAATTCGATGAACGCGCAGATCGCCAGTGCGGCGGAAGAGCAGACGGCGGTGGCCGAAGAGATCAACCGCAGCGTGCATCAGATTGCGGTGGCGGTGGATAACGTGGCGGATGAGACACAGTTGGGGGCGCAGACTTCGCGGAGTCTGGCGGATCTGGGGCAGCGGCTTGGGAAGTTGGTGGGGCAGTTCCGTATCTGAACCCTGAAAGCCCCCTCACCCTAGCCCTCTCCCGGAGGGAGAGGGGACTGACCGCAGTGTCTTGCGTCATACATCGACCTGAAAAATCGTGTCGATTATGGATTCACAGCCGATCGCTCATGTCGGCGTATCTCTCGAATATCCCCCGTTCGGTTCCCTCTCCCTCCGGGAGAGGGCTAGGGTGAGGGCCGGCTTTTGACTTTGGCGAGTTCAGGGTCTGTCCCAGTAGGGAACCTCCCCAAAACACTCAACAAAGAAATCAATCACCGTCCGCACCTTCACCGACAACCGCCGGCTCCCCGGCCATAGCACCGAAATCTGCTGCGGCTCGACACTGTTCGAAACCTGATAATCCCCCAGCACCGGCACCAGCGTGCCCTCACGCACCGCCTCGCCGATCAGCCATGACGGAAACATCACCAGCCCCAGCCCTTGAACAGCGGCCTGGGTCAACGTGTCCGCGTGGTTGCCGGTGATCGGGCCCTTGACTGCATACGGCGTCCACTCGCTCTGATCCTGCCGGAAGAACCAGCGCTGCAGGCCGGTCGCGCCCTTGTAGGCCAGGCACTGGTGGCGGGCGAGGTCTTCGGGATGTTGTGGTGTGCCGAAACGCATGAGATACGCGGGACTGGCCGCGACCTGAAAGCGGTGCGGCGCGAGGATTCGCGCCTGCATGCTCGAGTCGTGCAGCGGGCCGATGCGGAACAGCAGGTCGGCGCCTTCCTGTAGCGGATCGATGTAGTGGTCGGTCTGCTGGATGTCCAGTTGCAGCTTCGGATAGCGCTCGCACAAACGGCCCAGCCACGGTGTCAGGTGGCGCTGACCAAACACCACCGGGGCGTTGATCCGCACCAGGCCGGTCGGTTCGCTTTGCTGTTCCTGCAAGGCCTGTTCGGCTTCTTCCAGTTGCACCAGCACCAGCCGCGCGTGGTGGCCGAGCATGCGCCCGGCTTCGGTCGGCGTGACCGCGCGGGTGTGGCGGTAGAGCAGTTGCTGGTTCAGCGCCTGTTCCATCAACTGGATCTGCCGGGAAATCGAGGAGGGCGCCACGCCCTCGCGGCGGGCGACTTCGGAAAAACTGCCGTGGTCGAGCACCGCCACAAACAGCCTTAGCGCTTTGAATCCCAGTTCGTTGAGCCCGTGCATCGTGTGTCCTGCTGTGCGAGTTACGCAAAAGTGTTGTCCGGATGCTCCCATTTATCGCACAGCTGCGCCAGCCGATAATCCGCGCCATCGTTTCCTTCAGAGGTTTTTCAGATGCAGTCGTTTGATGAAGTGAGTGCCGCGCCGGCCCCGGTAGCGCGGCCAGGTTTGCGTTTGTTGCTGTTGCCGTTGGTGATTCTGGCTGGCATGGGGTTGTCGGTGGAGGCGGGGTTGCTGGGGCCGTTGGGTGAGCAGGTCGGGCATTTGTGGGCGACCTTGAGCATCTTCGGGGTGGGCTCGGCGATTCTGTTTTTGCTGTTGTTGTTTGCGGGGCCGCAGAAGGGGCCGGCGCTGACGGATCTGCCGCGCTGGCAGTTGATCGGCGGGTTTCTGGGGCCGATGTATGTGGTGGTGTTGACGCTGGCCACACCGCATATCGGGATTGCGATGACGATGATTGCGATTCTGTCGGGGCAGGTTGGCAAGAGTGTGCTGATTGACCATTTCGGGTGGTTTGGGGCTACGCGCAAGAAGGTCAATGCTGAGCGGTGGCTGGCGTTGGGGTTGATTGTGGCGGCTTTGGTTTTGATTGCGCGGGGGTGAATGATGAGTCTGGTTATTTTGTTGGCGGTGGTGGTGTTGGCGGGTGCGGTGTTGAGTGTTCAGGCGGCGATCAATGGGCGGTTGGGGGAGACCGTTGGGGTTCTGCGCAGCAGTTTGTTGACGTTTGTCGTCGGCGCTGTTTCTACGGGGTTGTTGATTTTGTTTTTTGAGCCTGCTCAGGCGGTGAGTTTGCTGGAGGTGCCGAAGTGGCAGCTTAGCGGTGCTCTGTTTGGGGTGGTTTACATGATGGTCATGGTTGGTGCGGTGCCGCGCGTTGGTGCGGCTGTGGCGACGGTGGCGGTGATTGTCGGGCAGCTTGGGATGGGGATGTTGATTGATAATTTTGGCTGGTTGGGGAATCCCGCTATTGAGTTGTCTTCGAGTCGGGTTTTGGCGATGGTTTGTCTCGGGTTGGCGCTGGTTTTCATGTATCGCAGTAGCGTGCGGCAGGCTGTTTGAACTTGGCGGCCTTTGGGCCGACCAGGTTCTCGGATTATTGAGTACATATCCGTTTCTTCGGGTGCGGCCGCTGGCGGTTTCGCTCTTACAGCGAGTCACTTTGGCAAACGCCCCAAAGTAACCAAAGGTCTTGGGCCCTGACGTACGGCCCTCGCTGTGGCTCGGGTCCCTTCGCTCCGGGATTGATCCGGGGGCATCGCCTACGGTTTGCTTCGCTGCACCTCCTCTCGATGCATGCGGCTGCGCCGCACGGTCGCTGCGCTCCCACCCCCGGATCAATCCCTCCACTCAGCCTGCCGACGGGCCTTGAGATCAAAAGCTTTACTCGAGCTAACGCTCATCGTGGTGAGTGGTTAGTGGTGAGTGGTGTGGGGTGGGAGGTTAGGTGGTTTTCACGTTCTAAACTGGTAGCACGGCTGTTCTTTCGGCCTCAGACAACCACCACCAGAGGAGTCTGTTTCATGGCAGATAGAAAATGCGATTGTCCGGGATGTCGTTGCACGATCAAGGAGGGTGAGCATTCTTATGTGGCGCACGGTAAGCATTATTGCTGTGAGGCCTGTGCGCATCATCACAAGAGTGGTGAGGAGTGTTCTGGCAAGGGGTGTCAGTGTGCGCATCCCAAGTAATCTCGGGTATTGAAAAGGTGGAGCCTAATCAGGCTCCACTTCCAGTTTCAGGCTGTCGTCGTCCAGGCGTTCGGTATGGCGGACGTTGCCGTGCAGGCGGCGGCCCTCGACGTTGACGACGATGGTCTTGGCCTTTTCAAGGTCTTCCGGCAAGGGGGCCGGTACGCGCAGGGCGAAGCGGTAGGGGTCGTTTTCGACGGGTTCCAGGCCAACCGGGCAGTCGACGCTTTTGGTGATGCGACCGAACAGGGTGTCCAGGCCGTAGTCCAGATGCGCCGGGCTGTTGATGGTTGTCATGTGTAGTCCCCCCGAAAGTGTCCCCGCCTGCGCGCAAGCTTAGCTTGCCGGTCGCCATGTGACGTTTTCCACGCCGAATTTTTCTGCCATCGGCTTGCTGGTCTTCTGCACTTTCTCCCGGCCGAAACGCGGGATGCGGCCGACCCCTGCGTCGCAGCTTGCCCAGTGCCACGCCTCGGTGTTGTCCATTTTGTCCGAGCGGATAATGAACGACTTTGGCGCGCCGTGAAGGGTGTAATCGATGACGTACAGTTTTGCGTTGTTCATAAAGCCCATCTTCCTCCCTGTGGTAATAGAAGGATCGCTGCGCTCCGGGAAAATTCATTCGGATTGTCCGACGGTATCTATCAATGGCGAGGTCCCGGTCGGACTGGTTACCATGGCGCTTCGCCAACCCCGATGAATGTTCGCCATGGCCCTCGCTGCGCCCCCTGATCTGAGTGATACCGATGTGCCGGTGCAACCGCTGGCGCGCACGTATCCGCGTGGTTTGTTCATCGAGCCGCATGAGCATGTCTGGGGGCAGTTGCTGTACGCGATGAGCGGCGTAATGTGGGTCGAGACGCCCCACGAGGCGCTGGTGGTGCCGCCGCAGCGGGCGGTGTGGTTGCCGCCGGGGGTGCCGCACGGAATTCGGGTGGTGTCGGATTTGCAGATGCGCAATATCTACCTGCGCCCGGCGCTGGCGGCGACGCTGGATGAGACCGTGCAGGTGATTGAGGTCGGTGGTTTGCTACGCGAGTTGATCGTCGGACTGGTGGCGCAGGGCGACAGCGGCGATGCCGAGTACTACGAGGCACTGGTCGGGCTGGCGCTGCTGGAGCTGAAACGCGCAAGGCGTTCACAGCTGAAGATCCCGCTGCCTGACGATGCCGACCGGCGGTTGATGAGTCTGTGTCAGGCGGTGATGGCCGCGCCGTCGCTGGACATTCCTTTTGAACAACATGCCGAAAACGCCGGGGCCAGCGTGCGCACCCTGGCGCGGTTGTTCAAGGAAGGGCTGGGCATGGGCTTTGCCGAATGGCGGCGTCAGGTGCAATTGGCGACGGCGGTGGCGGAGTTGATCCAGGGCGTGCCGGTCAGTGCGATTGCCCGTGAGCTGGGTTATTCGCCGAGCAGTTTCAGCGACATGTTCCGCCGGGAGCTGGGTGTCGCCCCTTCGCAGTTCGGTGTGGGGCAGCTTCCAGCCTGATTTGGCAGAAATTCAGAAGTCCTTGGCCGATGCCGGTCGCCGCCTTTCCCTAGACTTTGCCCATTCCTTTTTGTGGCGGAGTGATCCCATGAATTACCTGATTTCACTGGCCGTCGGTCTGGGTGTCGGCCTGCTGTATGGCGCGCTGGATGTCCGTTCTCCGGCGCCGCCGGCCATCGCGCTGGTGGGCCTGTTGGGCATGCTGGCGGGCGAGCAGTTGTGGCCGATGGGCCGGCAACTGGTCAGTGGCTGGCTGTCCTGAATTCTGTCCTTTCCCTTCGGTGGAGATTTCCATGAAAGCATTGCAATTCGATAAAACCGGCGACCTGTCGTCCCTGCGCTTCGTCGAGGTGCCGACGCCAGTGCCGGGCGCTGACGAGGTGCTGGTGCAGATCAAGGCTGCTGGTCTCAATCCCAGCGACGTGAAGAACGTGCTCGGGCGTTTCCCGTACACCACGCTGCCGCGTATTCCCGGTCGGGATTTTGCCGGTGTGGTGGTCGAAGGGCCGCAGGCGTTGATCGGCCAGGAGGTCTGGGGCACCGGGCGTGAGCTGGGCTTTTTCGCCGATGGCTCCCATGCGCAGTTCGTCAAATTGCCGGCCAACGGCGTGGCGCACAAGCCTTCGCATTTGAGTTTCACCCAGGCCGCCAGCCTTGGGGTGCCTTACACCACGGCGTGGGATGCGTTGGAGCGCAGCCTGGTCAGTGCCGAAACCCGTTTGCTGGTGATCGGCGGCGGGGCGGTGGCGACGGCGGCGCTGGCGCTGGCCAAAGTGCGCGGCGCGCAGTTGCTGGCGGCGGCGCGGCGGCCGGAGCAGGTCAAGGAGTTGCAGGTGCAGGGTTATCAGACGATTCAGCTGGATAAACCCGAGGATCTGGGCGCGCAAGTCAACGCGGTGTATCGCGGCGGTGCCGACGTGATCTTCGACACCACCGGTTTCTGGCTGCCGGCGTCGGTGGCGGCATTGGCGACATTCGGGCGGATCGCGATCATCGCCGCGCCAGTCGATGGGCATGTGCAACTGCCGGCGCTGGCGCTGTATCGCAAGGGCGGTTCGGTGGTCGGCATCAACTCGTTGCTGTATGGCGTTGAAGCCTGCGCGGCGATGCTGGAACAGTTCGGCCGGTTCTTCGACGAAGACCTGCTGCCACTGCCGCAAGGGCTGGTCGAAGCGCCGCTGGCCGAAGGGCTGGCGCGGTATGCCGATGTGAATCAGGGCAGCGGTGACAAGGTCATCCTGATTCCCTGAGCGACACCAATGCATTAGATCGTTCCCACGCTCTGCGTGGGAATGCCTCAATGGACGCTCTGCGTCCGCTCTTTGGGACGCGGAGCGTCCCGGGCTGCATTCCCACGCAGAGCGTGGGAACGATCAGTCGATCAATCGATCAGGCTGCAGCGGACGCCTCAGTCTTCACTTCCAGATTATCCAGCACCCGATTCACCGCCAGCTCACCCAGCATGATCAGTTGCGCAATCCCCAACAGCACATGCCGCTGCGGGCCATCCACCAGCCCGGCGAAGTCATTGGCCATCACCTTGGCCGAGGTCAGAGTTTCGCAGGCGTCGGCCAGCAGTTCTTCGTTGTCGATGCCGGGGGCGATGAGGTAGCGGGTGTTGTGTTTGAGCAGGGGTTTTCGGGGGAGCAGTGGATTGAGATAGTGATCGAGGGCGCGTTCGGCGGCTTCGTGGAATTTCTTGGAGTCGAGGGTTTCGTAGGGCGAGGTGGGGTCGGTTTCGGGTGGATTGGGTGTGGGTTTGATCATGGTGAAGCTCCTATAAGAGTGGAGCCGCCCGGAGCTGTCGCTAAACAGGAAGGTGGCGGCTGTACGCAGGTTAGCGAACCGGTTATAGGCACCCGGCAGACCCGAGGGTCTCCCGCATACAGCCACCATAGCGGAGTTGCAGACGTTGAGCCTGCGACAAAGCATGGAGCGCTGATGCACCTATTTATGATTCGAGTCGCTAAACCCGATCGCTGTTTTTCAGCGACCGCCAAACAATAGAACCCGCCCCCAAGGCGCACAAGCCGGCGGATTCTGGCGGATGCGTAGGCAAAGGCGCAAGGTCGCGTGGCTTTGCGGACATAATCTTCAACACTCTTCAACACTGCGTTGATTTGTGCCCGAAACGACAAAATCCGCCGTCCCGATCAAACGGGGCGGCGGGTTTGTATACCTGATGCGCTGTATTGTTCTGTAGGCGTCAACGCGAGCAGTCTCGCCAGTATGTTCAGCCTTGAAAGGGGCGGGATCAGAACTGATACCCGACCCCCGCGTAATACCCCCAGCCATTGGAACGTGCACGGAAATTACCGTCGCCGAAGTTCAGCTCGCTGCCGTCCTCCCAGTTGCCACCGTTGTGGAAATAACGCCCGACCAGGGTGAAGCGCAGGTGTGTGAACGAGTACAGCAACACGTTGGTCGCCACCGTGGCATTGGCAGTGCGCGCCGGATTGTCCTTGTGCAGGTCCGAGCCGAAATCGAAGTTGGTGAAGCCGATGTAGGTCAGCGAGGCACCGTTGCTGAATGTGTCGATCGGCACGATGTACTTGAGCTGCGCGCGGTAGCCGTCCCACGAATATTCGTTGCTGGCGCCGTAGTTTTCCCACTGGTAGCGCCCGTACAGGTTGGCCGACAGATTGACCCGCGAATGGGTGTCGATGTCGGTGCCGAAACCGCTGTACAGCGTGTTGGCGCGGTTCTCTTTGCGGCTGCCGTGATCGTAGATCCAGTCGAACGCCACGTACCATTCCTTGAACGGCCCGATGGCCAGGCTGCGCCCGGCGAGGTAGTCGATGGAGATGCGCGGCTCGTGCTCCATGAACACCGGCGAGCCGTGATCCCACACGCCTTTGTCGTGGCTGTTGCCGATGTTGAAGATCTTCGGAATGTCGATGTAGCCGTACAGCTCGAACGGGCCCTTGCGCCCGAAGTACTCGTATTCCAGGTAGATGTCATCGGCCGGTTGCGGGCCGAAGCTGATGTCCTTGCTGCCGATCAGCATCAGGTCCTGGTTGTACCAGTCCGACAGGTACGCACCTTTTTTTGGCGGGCTGGCTTCGGGGCTGAGGGCTTCACCCTGGGCGGATTCATCGGGCAAGACCGGTTGCGCCAGCGCGGTGTGGCTGAGAACTCCGGTAACGCCGGCCAGTAGCAGGGAAACAGCAAAAGTGCGCGCACCGCGAAGGCGGTGGCAGGAAAAAGCGTGCATTCAAAGTCCTTTTTGCGGATCAAGGCCCGGAATCACGGGCCTGTACGGTTTTGTAACGAAAATGCGGTCAACAGCGACTCGCAAACGTTTGCACAAGCCGTACCAGTTTCCCAAGCCGCTGAAAAATCGATTGATTCGCGGGTTAACCTGGCGACTCGATCAACGCCCCCTCAAAGCGCCTGCAATCGTCCTCAAGCCCTTGCTCAGAACGGCCGGAAGTATCGACGCAGGGCCTTATCGCACAAAAGTATTAACACTATTTAACCGATGCTCCATCGCAGGGCATCAACTAGCGTGTGTCTGGAATGGGACGGTTTATCTGATGACCGTCATACGCTTGATACGCGTGTTGGATCTTGCCGCTGTTACACGCCTTCAAGGACGAAATCGGCCACGAAAGGAGTAGCCCGTGGAAGCAAGGTTTGGTGTCGCCCTCGTTTCGCGTTTTTCCCCACTGTCCCTTGCTGTGCATCTGAGTGTCGCCGGGTTGCTGTTTGGCGGTGTCAGTGAGCAGGCATTCGCCACCTGTTCGGCGGCGGGCTCCACGATTACCTGTTCGGGCGTTCCGAGCCTGCCGCTGTTTCTCAATGACTACAGCAGTGCCACCAGCGGCCTGACGGTCAACGTCAACTCGGGCGCGCAGATGAATGCGACGCTGGGCGGCAAAGTCATCAACCTGACCGGGGCCAATATCACCCTGAACAACTCCGGCACCGTCGACCCGGCCTTGCTGGGCCTGGTGTCGATCCTCAGTGGCGGTGCATTCATCGGCACCGGCGCGACCAGCACGGTCAGCGTGGTCAACAATGCCAGCGGGATCATGCGTGGCACGGGGATGTTGCTCGGCCTCAACCTGACCAGCATTGACGGCCTGGCTATCGGCGTGAACAACGCGGCGGCGGGTACCACGACCATCACCAACAACGGGACCATTACGTCCACCGGGCTGTCGGTCGGCGGCATCACCCTGGCCGATACCCCGGTGGTCGGGGTGTATGGCGGTTCGCAAGTCAACATGACCAACAGTGCCAGCGGCACGATCAACGGCCGGATTGCGTTCGAGACGTCGGCAGCAGGCAACACCTTCACCAACGCCGGTAACATCACCGGCGGTGTGTCGATGGGGGCGGGCAGCACCAACACCTTCTACGCGATCACCGGGTCCAGCGTTAACGTCGGTGACGGTGTGCAAGTGTCCGTCGGCCTCGGTGGCCTGGTCGGCATCAACCTGACCTTCGCCCCGACCGGCACCATCGATGGCGGCGCGGGGGGCACCAACACGCTGATCCTGCAAAACCCGATCGGCGTCGGTGGTGGCGTCACCGGGACCGGCACCGCGTCCAGCGCGACCTACGTCAACTTCAACAACCTGACCCTCAACAGCGGCACCTGGACCTTGCAGGGGCCGTTGGTCAGCGGGGCGACCACCCTCAATGGCGGTGTCGCGCAGTTCAACGACAACGCCGCGTTCGGCAGCGGTGTGCTGACGTCCAACGGCGGGATTCTTCAGGCCAGCAATGCCGGTTTGTCGCTGGCCAACCAGATCAGTCTGGGCGCCGGTGGCCTGACCCTGCAGGGCATCAACGGCACGACCCTCAACGGCGTGATTTCCGGTACTGGCGGCCTGACCAAGATCGGCAGCGGTCAGCTCAACCTCAACGGCATCAATACCTACACCGGCAACACCGTGCTCAACGGCGGGGTGGTGCTGGTGGGCAACAACCAGGCGTTCAGCACCGGCGGCATCACCGTTGACGGCGCTTCGAGCATCTCGGCAACGACGCCGATTTCGCTGGCCAACGCGATCACGCTTAACAGCACCCTGACCGCAACCGGCACCGGAGCGCTGACCCTGGGCGGGGTGATCAGCGGTACCAGCAACCTGACCAAGACCGGCAGCGGCAGCCTGACCCTCAACGGCATCAACACCTACACCGGGAACACCAGCCTCAGCGCCGGCACCTTGCGCGTCGGCAACAACAACGCGCTGGGCACCGGTGTCCTCAACACCAGCAACGGCACCAGCCTCGACAGCACCGGCAACGTGACCCTGGCCAATAACGTCGGCATCACCGGTGCGTTAAACGTGCTCGGCAGCAATGCCCTGACCCTGGCCGGCATCGTCTCCGGCACCGGCGCGATCACCAAAAGCGGCAGCGCCAGCCTGACCCTGACCGGCAACAACACCAACAGCGGCACCACCGCGCTCAATGGCGGCAGCTTGCTCGTCGGCAGCAACACCGCCCTCGGCACGGGCGCGTTGAACGCAGCGGCCGGCACTACGCTGGATGCGACCACCGCCGTGACCCTGGCCAACGCGGTGGCGCTGGCGGCGGATCTGACCATCGGCGGTACTCAGGCGCTGGGCTTGAGCGGGGTCATCAGCGGCGCCGGCAATCTGATCAAGAACGGCACCGCAAACCTGACCCTCAGCGGCAACAACACCTTCTCCGGCGGCACGGCACTGAATGCCGGGACGCTGATCGTCGGCTCCAACACCGCGCTGGGCACCGGCGCGCTGACCACGGCGGCGGGCACCACCCTCGATGCCAGCACCACTGTGGCACTGAGCAACGCCGTCGCCCTCGGCGGCAACCTGAACATTGGCGGCAGCGCCAACCTGACCCTCGGCGGCGTGGTCAGCGGCAGCGGCGGGCTGACCAAGAACGGCGCGGCGAACCTGATTCTCAACGGCACAAACACGTTCCTTGGTGCTGTTGCGTTGAACGCGGGCACCATCACAGCGGGTGCCAACGCTGCGCTGGGCAGTGGCAATATCACCGTCGGCGGCGCGGCGACCCTCGACAGCAATACCGCGGTGACGCTGAACAACAACGTCATTCTCAACAACAATCTGGGGATCGGCGGCAGCAGTGCACTGACCCTCGGCGGCGTGATCAGCGGCGCCAGCCAGTTGATCAAGAACGGCACGGCCAACCTGACCCTCAACGGCGCCAACACCTTCACCGGCGGCACCGCACTCAACGCCGGAAGCCTGACCATCGGCAACGGCGCGGCGCTCGGCACCGGCACGCTGACCGTGGGCGGGGCGGGCGGCACGCTCAACAGCAGCGCCAACGTGACGCTGAACAACGCCATCGCGCTGAACGCCAACCTCACCACCGGCGGCGCCAACCCGCTGACTCTGGGCGGTGTGATCAGCGGCGGCAGCAACCTGATCAAGACCGGTGCTTCGACCCTGACCCTGACCGGCAACAACACCTACACCGGCGCTACTTCGCTGAACGCCGGGACGTTGGTCGTCGGCTCCAACACTGCCCTCGGCACTGGCGTACTCAACGCCGCCAACGGCACCACACTGGATGCCAGCACCGCGACCAGTCTGGCCAACAACGTCAACCTCGGCGGCAACGTGACCATTGGCGGCAGCAATGCGCTGACGCTCGCGGGTGTGGTCTCAGGTGTCGGCGGCCTGACCAAAAGCGGCCCGGCCGACCTGATCCTCAACGGCGCCAACACCTACTTCGGCAACACCGCGCTGAACGTCGGCAAGCTGATTGTCGGCAGCAATACCGCGATCGGCAGCGGCGCGTTGAACGCAGCGGCCGGCACCACGCTGGACACCAACACCGCCGTCACTCTGGGCAATCAGGTCAACCTCGCCGGTGCGCTCAATGTGGGCGGCAGCGCGGACCTGACCCTTACCGGGACCGTCGCCGGTGCCGGCAGTCTGGTGAAAAACGGCGCGGCCAATCTGAATCTCAATGGCACCAACACCTACGCCGGCGGCACCACACTGAATGCTGGCACCCTGACCGTTGGCAACAGCTCGGCGCTCGGCACCGGCGCCTTGACGGTGGGCGGTGCGGCAACCCTCGACAGCAGTTCGCCGCTGGTCAACCTGGCCAACGCAGTCGTGCTGAATGCGGCACTGAGCGTCGGCGGCACGCAGAACCTGACCCTCGGCGGCGTGCTCAGCGGCACCGGCCAACTGGTGAAAGACGGGGCGGCCAACCTGACCGTCAACGGCACCAACACCTTCAGCGGCGGCACCACCCTCAACGCCGGCACCCTGACCCTCGGCGCGCCCGGCGCATTGGGCAGCGGCACGCTCACCGTCGGTGGCGCCGCGACGCTGGACAACAGCAGCGCTTTCACCCTCGGCAACAACATCACCCTCGATGCCGGGTTGACGGTGGCCGGCAACAACGGCCTGACCCTCAGCGGCGTGATCGACGGCGCCGGCAGCCTGACCAAAACCGGTCTGGACGACCTGGCCCTCAGCGGCACCAACACCTTCACCGGCGCGCTGAACATTGCCGCCGGCAGCGTCACCACCCTGAGCAGCGGGGCGCTGGGCAACACCTCCGGCGCCAACATCAGCGCCGGCGCCAGCCTCAACCTCGGCAGCAACGCCAGCCTCGACGGCCTGAGCGGCAGCGGCAGCGTGCAGATCGGCGGCGGCAATACCCTCACCGTGGGCGGCGTGAGCAGCACCAGCACCTTCGACGGTGACCTCAGCGGCAACGGCGGTCTGACCAAGGTCGGCACCGGCACCCTGAACCTGACCGGCATCAACGGCATCGTCGGCAACACCGCCGTCAACGGCGGCACCCTGAACCTCAGCGGTTCGCTGGCCAGTGCCCAGGTCAACGTCAATACCGGCGGCACCCTCACCGGTAACGGTTCGGCACTCGGCGCGATGACCATCAACAGCGGCGGTCACCTGGCTCTGTCGTCGGGTAATACACTTTCGGCCGGATCGTTGACGCTCGCGGCTGGCAGTAATGTCGATGCGGCGCTGGGGGCACCTTCGACCACGTCGCTGATGAACGTCGGCGGCAACCTCACCCTCGACGGTAATCTCAACGTCACCGATGCCGGTGGTTTCGGCGTCGGTGTGTATCGTCTGTTCAACTACACCGGTGCCCTGACCAATCTGGGCCTGGACGTTGCCAGCGTGCCGGTCGGTTATGGGCTGGGCGATCTGGTGGTGCAGATCGGGGTCGCCAATCAGATCAACATTCAGGTCTCGGCGCCGAATTCGGACATTCGTTACTGGGATGGCAGCCAGACCATCGCCAACGGCACTGTCGATGGCGGCAGCGGTACCTGGAACGGTGCCGGCACCAACTGGACCGACGCCAATGGTCTGGTCAATCAGACCTGGGCCGGCGACTTCGCGGTATTCCAGGGCACGGCCGGCACGGTATCGGTCAACGGCACGCAACTGTTCACCGGCATGCAGTTCCTCACCGATGGCTACAACGTGGTCAACGGCACCTCGGGACTGCTGACCGCCGTCAACGGTGCCGGCGGCACCACGGCGATGCGCGTTGATCCGGGCGTGACCGCCACGGTCGGCGTGAACATCAACGGCAGCGGCATTCTCAATAAACTCGACAGCGGCACCCTGGTGCTCAATGGCGCCAACAGCTACACCGGCGGCACGCAACTCGATGGCGGCAAAATCGTGGTCGGCAGCAACACCGCGCTGGGCAACGGTGCGTTGATCGCCAATGCCGGCACGCAACTGGACAGCAACACCGCCGTGACCCTGGCCAACGCGGCCACGCTCAACGGTAACCTCACGATCGTTGGCAGCAACGCGCTGACCCTCAACGGCGTGATCAACGGCACCGGCGGGCTGATCAAGAACGGCTCGGCCAACCTGACCCTTGGCGGCAACAACGCCTTCCTCGGCCCGGTGGCATTGAACGCGGGCGGACTGGTTCTGGCGTCGAACAGCGCGCTGGGTTCGGCCACTCTGAACGCGGCGAACGGCACTACCCTGGATGCCGGCAGTGCTGTCACGGCGGGTAACGCGATCAACCTGGCGGGCAACCTCGGCATCGTCGGCAGCAACGATCTGACACTCAGCGGTGCGATCAACGGCGCCGGCAGCCTGACCAAGAACGGCGCGGCCAACCTGATCCTGAGCGGGGCCAACAACTTCCTCGGCGGCGTCACCCTCAACGCCGGCACCCTGACCGCCGGCAGCAACGGCGCCCTCGGTCTGGGCAACCTGACGGTGGCCGGTGCTTCGGCGCTGGACAGCAACACCTCGGTGTCGCTGGGCAACAACGTGGTGCTCAACGCCAACCTGACCAACACCGGCAACAGCGACGTGGCCCTCAGCGGCGTGGTCAGCGGCACTGGCGGTCTGATCAAGAACGGCGCCTCCAACCTGATCCTCAACGGCATCAACACCTACAGCGGCGGCACCACCCTGAACGCTGGCACCGTGACCCTCGGCACCGCGGCGAGCCTGGGTTCCGGCGCGGTGACCGTTGCAGGCGCGTCGACCCTCGACACCACGGCGCCGCTGGTGCTGGCCAACAACCTCAACGTCAATGCCAACCTGAGCGTGGCCGGCAACAACAACCTGACGCTCGGCGGCGTGATCGCCGGGGCGGGCACCCTGACCAAGAACGGTCTGGCCGACCTGACGCTGTCCGGCAACAACACCTTCAGCGGCACCTTCGACGTGCAGTCCGGCAGCCTGACCACCCTGGGCAACTCGGCACTGGGCAGCAACGCCGGAGTCAATCTCGGCAATGCCGCGACGCTGAACCTCGGCGGTTCGGGCAGCCTCGCCAGCCTGACCGGCAGCGGCACCGCATTGATCGGCGGCGGCAACACGCTGAGCATCGGCGGCAACAACGCCAGCAGCATTTTCGGCGGTGTGCTCACCGGCACCGGCGAACTGAGCAAACTCGGCACCGGCACGCTGACCCTGACCGGCCTCAACAGCCTGACCGGCAACACCACGGTCAACGCCGGCACCTTGAATGTCAGCGGCTCGCTGGACAGCGCCAGTGTGCTGGTCAACAGCGGCGGCACCCTGACCGGCGGCGGCTCGCTCGGCGGGGCCGTGACCGTGGCGGATGGCGGTCATCTGGCCGGCGCCACCGGCAGCACCCTGTCGGTGAATTCGCTGGTGTTCAACGCCAACTCCAACTTCGATGTCGGCCTCGGCACACCGGTCTCCGGTGGCGGCAACGCGCTGGTCAACGTCGGCGGTAACCTGACCCTCGACGGCACCCTCAACGTCAGCGACATCGGTGGGTTCGGCAGCGGCGTGTACCGCTTGATCAACTACACCGGCGGCCTGACCGACAACGGCATGCTGATCGGCACCGTGCCGGGCAGCGTCACTCCGGGCGACCTGACCCTGCAAACCGCGCTGGCCAACCAGATCAACCTTTTGGTCACCGCACCCGGCGTCACCGTGCAGTTCTGGGACGGCAACCAACTGGTCGCCAACGGTTCGGTGGATGGCGGCAGCGGCACCTGGGGCACCGGCACCACCAACTGGACCGACGTCAACGGCACCACCAATCAGGCCTGGACCAACAACTTCGCGGTGTTCCAGGGCACGGCGGGCACTGTCACCGTCAACGGCGCGCAAACCATCACTGGCATGCAATTCGTCACCGATGGCTACAGCCTGCAGAACGGCACGGCCGGTTCGCTGAATCTGGTCAACGGTTCGCTGGGCAATGCGACTGTGCGGGTCGATCCGAACGTCACCGCGACCGTGGGCGTGGCGCTCAATGGCGCCGGCACACTGGGCAAATACGACACCGGCACCCTGGTGCTCAACGCCGCCAACGGCTACACCGGTGGCACCGCGCTCAATGGCGGCAAGATTGTGGTCGGCAACAACGCGGCCCTCGGCACCGGCGTGTTGACCGCCGCCAATGGCACGGCGCTGGACAGCAATACGGCGGTCAGCCTGGCCAACGCCGTGGTGCTCAATGGCGGACTCACCGTCGCCGGCTCCAACGCGTTGACCCTCGGCGGTGTGGTCAGCGGCAACGGCAGTCTGATCAAGACCGGCGCCTCAAGTCTGACTCTCAACGGCAGCAACACTTACAGCGGTGGTACTCAGCTGTCCGGCGGTTCGCTGATCCTGGGCAACAACAGCGCGATCAGCAGCGGCGCCCTCAGCGTGCTGGGCAATGGCACCCTCGACAGCACCTCTGCGCTGCAACTGGCCAACGCCATCAACCTGGGTGCGGAACTGACCCTGGCCGGCAACCAGAACACCACCCTGATCGGTGCGATCACCGGCAGCGGCAGCCTGGTGAAAAACGGCAGTGGCGACCTCGTCCTTAGCGGCGCCAACACTTACAACGGCGGCACGACGCTGAACGGCGGCAGCACCCGTGGCGACACCAGCAGCCTGCAAGGCGCCATCGCCAACAACGCGACGCTGACCTTCGAGCAGAACAGCGACGGCAGCTACACCGGCAACCTGACGGGCGCCGGCACACTCAACAAAACCGGCACTGGCGCCTTGCTGCTGACCGGCAACAACACCTTCACCGGCAACACCGCGGTGCAGGCCGGTGCGCTGAACGTCAACGGTGTGCTCAACAGTGCCAACGTCAACGTTGCGAGCGGGGCGAAAATCGGCGGCAGCGGCGTGTTCGCCGGCGCCGTGCAATTGGCCAACGGTGCGACGCTGACAGGTGGCGGCGCTGCAACGCCGTTGTCGGTCGGTTCGCTGGCGTTGTCTTCGGGCACCAACCTGGACTTCACCCTCGGCTCGGCCGCCAGTTCCACAACCGTGGTCAACGTCGCCGGCAACCTGACCCTCGACGGCACGCTGAACATCAGCAACGCCGGCGGCTTCGGCACCGGGGTCTATCAACTGTTCAGCTACGGCGGCAGCCTGACCAACAACGGACTGGTCTACGGCAGCCTGCCGGTGTCGGCGGCCAACCTGACCCTGCAGACCGCGCTGGCCAATCAGGTCAACCTGCTGGTGCAGAACACACCGGGTGAAGTGCAGTTCTGGAACGGCGGCACCACCAATCCGGACGGCAGCATCGGTGGCGGCAGCGGCGTGTGGGGGCCGGGCACCAACTGGACCGATCCGAGCGGTACCCAGGCGTTGGCGTCGAACGGTCAGTTCGCCGTGTTCGGCGGGCAGAGCGGGACGGTCACCGTGCAAGGCAATCAGAACTTTACCGGGTTGCAGTTCCTCTCCAGCGGTTACAGCCTGGTTCCAGGCGCCGGCGGTACGCTGACCCCGGTCAACGGCCCGGGCGGCAGCCTCGCGCCGGTGCGGGTGAATGCCGGTGGCAGTGCGGAAATCTCCGCACCGCTGGTGGGCAGTGGCGGTATCGAGAAGCTCGATTCCGGCACCCTGGTCCTCAGCGGCGCCAACACCTACAGCGGCGGGACCACGGTCAGCGGCGGTACACTGATCGGTAATACCACCAGCCTGCAAGGCAACATCCTCAACAACGCCTCGCTGGTGTTCCAGCAGAACGCCAACGGCCAGTTCAACGGTCGCCTCAGTGGTGTTGGCGCCCTGGCCAAACGCGGTGCCGCGCGCTTGCTGCTGACCGGTGATCAACCCTTCAGCGGCACCGTGGCGGTGGATCAGGGCGTGCTGCAAGTCGGCAGCCGTGCGGCGCGAGCGTCCCTCGCCGGGCAGGTCACCGTGGCCAATGGCGCGGGCCTGGGCGGTAATGGCAGCGTCGGTTCGGTGGTCAACCATGGCGTGGTGGCTTCCGGTGGTGAGGACGGCACCTTGAGTGTCGCCGGCAACTTGACCAACGCCGCTGACGGTGTGCTGGCCCTGACCGTCAGTTCGCCGACGGCTACTCCGCTGGCCGTCGGTGGTACCGCGACCTTGAGTGGTGGTCTGCAGGTCAACAGCCTGGCACCGTTCACCGGCAACACCGTGTACTCGCTGATCACCGCCGGTGGCGGGGTGACCGGCACCTTCAGCGCCGCCGACCTGCCGCAATATGCCTTCCTCGACACGGCGTTGGTGTATGACCCGAACGCGGTGAACCTGTTGGTCAGCCGCAACGGCAACTCGTTCGTCGACGTCGCTGCTACTCGCAACCAGCGCAACACCGCTTCGGCGTTGATGCGCAACGGCGCGGCGGGCAGCGCGTTGCAGGACGAAATCGTCAACCTCAGCGTGGCCGGGGCACGTAACGCCTTCGACAGTCTGTCGGGGGAAATCCATGCCAGCACCGCCAGCGCAGTCCTCGAGGATTCGCGCTACGTGCGGGACGCGGTCAACGACCGTATGCGCCAGCCGTCGTGCAGCGCGCCGGACGATCCACGCCGCGCCCTGGCCCCGAGCGACAACCAACTGAGCAGCAACGGCTGCCACGGCGAAATGGTCGGTTGGGCCCGTGCACTCGGCGCCTGGGGCGAGTCGGACGGCAACAGCAACAGTGCGAAGCTGGATCGCAACCTGAGCGGCTTCATGCTCGGCACCGACAAGCAGCTCGACGACCAATGGCGCGTCGGCATGGCCGCCGGCTACACCCGCAGCGATCTGGACGCCCATGATCGTCGCTCGGATGCCACGGTCGAGAGCTACCACCTGGCGGCGTACCTCAACTCGCAATTCGATGCCCTGGCGGTGCGCCTCGGTGCGGCGTACAGCTGGCACGACATCGAGACCAAACGCGACGTCAGCGTCGGCGCCTACAACGATCGGTTGAAAGCCAATTACGACGCCCGTAGCGCCCAGGTGTTCGGTGAAGTCGGCTATGCCATCGAAGCGGCCGGGATTGCCCTGGAGCCGTTCGCCGGTCTGGCGTACGTCAACTACGACAGCGACAAGGCCAAGGAAAAAGGCGGGGTGGGGCGTCTGCGCGCCGAGTCCGATCAGGACATCACCTTCTCGACCCTGGGCGTGCGCGCCGGCAAGGTCATCACCCTGGCCAACGGCGGGCAGTTCACCCCGCGCGCGGCTCTCGGCTGGCGGCATGCCTTCGGCGACACCAAACCTGACGCGGACCTGACCTTCATCGACGGCGGCGCCTCGTTCAACACCCAGGGCGTGCCGATTGCCAAGGACAGCGCGGTGGTCGAAGCAGGCGTGGACTTCCAGATCAGCCCGACCGGCAAACTCGGCATCGGCTATTCGGGGCAGCTGTCGAACGAGAGCAACGACCATGCGATGACCATCAGCTTCAGCCTCGGATTCTGATTCAGGAGCGAAGCACTTCAGCCGCCCGCAAGGGCGGTTTTTTTTTGCCAGTTCACAGGCTGCGGCAGTTGCCTTCACCGAAGCTCGGATTTTGCTGTAGGCGTTTGCTAAAGCGGCAGGCTTGTTTCTGGCATCACGGACATGTCCTACACGATTAAACGATTGTCCTGACTGCGTCGAACCGCAGACCCACGCAAAGTCCCGAGCCTGAAAAAGGCACAGGAAAAAGTGGATGTTTGGCGCCAGCAAACCCGTTGTATTCAGACTCGATATAAAGGGTTTTCCCCACGACCTTCAGGTGTTCGAATTCCGGGCCCGGGAAGCGCTCAACCAAACCTACCAGGTCGAACTTGAGCTGGTCAGTGAACGCCGCGACCTTGATCTCGAAGCCCTGCTGCACCGGCCAGCCTTTTTGTCATTCTGCCCGGACGGCTCTGGCATTCACGGCCAGATCCATCGAGTCGCGCAAGGTGATTCGGGCACACGCTTGACCCGCTACCAGATTGTTCTGGTGCCCCATCTGGCCTACCTCGCCCATCGTCATAACCAACGAATTTTCCAGCATCAGAGCGTGCCGCAAATCATCGCTCGCGTGTTGAGCGACCACGGCATGCAGCCGGATGCCTGGCGTTTCCAGCTCAGCGCCGATTACCAGCCTCGTCTGTATTGCGTGCAATTTGAAGAGACGGACTTGTTCTTCATCCAGCGCTTGTGTGAGGAGGAGGGACTGCACTTTCATTTTCAGCACAGTCGCGACGGGCACCTGCTGGTATTCGGTGATGATCAGAGCGCTTTCCCCACGCCGGCTGCACCGACGGCTTATGCACAAGGCAGCGGCATGGTTGCCGAAACTGCGGTCATAGACCGCTTTAACGTCCGCGTGGAAACCCGCACCACGCACGTCAGTCGCCGTGATTACCACTTCGAAAAGCCCACCGTGCAACTGGACGCCGAAGCCAAAGAAATGCGGCTTCCAGTGCTTGAGGATTACCGCTTTCCCGGTCAGTTCACTCATCGCGATCAGGGTAGACATCTCAGTCAACGCGCCCTTGAGCGGCATCGCGCCGATTACCGGCAAGCACAGGGGCGCAGCGATCAGAGCCTGATGCGCAGTGGCAGCTTCGTCGACATCAGGGAACATCCGCGCGCCGATTACAACGGTTTATGGCTGCTGACCCGTGTCGATCACGTTGGCCGACAGCCGCAAGTGCTGGAAGAGTCGGCGACCGATCTTGCTACCGCAGACGGCTTCACTCAGGGCTATCGCAACCACTTCGTCGCGACGCCCTGGGACGTCATTTTTCGCCCCGCCCTCGAACACCGTAAACCCCGAATCAACGGCAACCAACATGCCGTGGTGACCGGGCCGCCCGGCGAAGAGATTTACTGCGATGCCTACGGCCGGGTGAAAGTCCAACTGCTGTGGGACCGCGAAGGCCAGCTCAATGAACAATCCAGTTGCTGGTTGCGCGTAGCCACAGGCTGGGCTCATGACCAATACGGCAGCGTGCAGATTCCGCGCGTCGGCATGGAAGTGCTGGTCGGGTTCACCGAGGGGGATCCGGACAAGCCGTTCGTGCTGGGTTGCCTGCCCAACGCCGTGGCGCCAGTGCCGCTGGATCTGCCAGCGGAGCAGACGCGCAGTATCTGGCGCAGCCAGAGCAGCCCCGGTGGTGGTGGTTACAACGAGTTGCGCATCGAGGACAAAAAAGGCGCCGAAGAGATCGCCATCCGCGCGCAACGTGACCTTGTCCAGCTTGTGCTCAATGACCAGCGAGTCCAGGTCGACAATCAACGCACCGTGGTCGTTGGCGGCATTGCCAGTCATGAGCTGCACAGCGACGAACACCATCTGACCCACGGCAATCGCCTGACCGAACTCAAACAGGAAGATCACCTGTGGGTGCATGGCGACCGCCACATTCGGGTTGCCAGCCAACGGCTCAGTGCCGGTCAGCAAATCCACCTCGGGGCCGGTCAGCAAGTGGTCATTGACGGCGGCACCCATGTGACGATCAAGGCCGGCGGGCATTGGTTGACGCTGGGGCCTGAAGGCATTTGCAGCAGTGTGCCGATTCTTCAGGGCGGCGCGCCTGCGCTCGGAATGGCGGCGCAACCGTTGGTGCCGGGGGCGTTGCCGTTGTTGAAAGTGGCTTTTGATCCGGTTCAGCAACGCCACGCCCTGGTGTCTACGCGCGCTTCGCGTTGTCTGATCTGCGAGGCTGCCCGCGCGTGAGCCTTTCGACCGGTCTGCCCGACGATTTGCCATGGACCCGACACCAGGCCTTTTTGCTGCTGGATGGGGCGACGATCAGTGATCTGCCAACGCGGTTGAAGCAGATTAACCCTTCGGTCAGCACATTGGCTCTGTATGACCAGCCACCCTTCGCGGCACTGCGCGATCTGTCGCCGTTGCTCGTGGCCATCCAGCGGGCTGACGAGCCATTGGCACGGTTCTTCCTGCAACACGCAGCGCAAGAGTGGGGCGTGCTGTTGTTCAGCTGCGCGCCGATGCACAGCGTTGGTGAACACCTGCGCAAACTGCTGAGCGTCGAATTGCCGGCCGGGCAATCGGCGTTGTTGCGGCTGGCCGATGCCGGGGTGGTGCATGCGCTGTATGCCAGTGGCGATCAGCGTCTGTTCGGGCCCTTGACCTGTGTGGCAACGGCGGACTGCGTCAACGATGCCTGGCACGTCCATCGGCCTCGGCAGGCCGAGTGTCCGGAGCTGCCTGTCCCTTATTGTCTGAACCCGGAACAGAACGCGGCGCTGGATCAGGTGGATCGGCGCCGAGCGTTGCTGGATCTGGATGCGCATCTGTTGAAGCACTTTTCCCGATTTCATGTCGGAGAAACCCTGACCCAGCGCTGGCCAACGCTGCAGCAAATGGAAGCCCAGGCCAGCGCGCTTGGCCTGAGCAGCCGATCCGAGTTGTTCAACTTCGCCAACCTGCTGGCGTTGCTCGACAGCCGCGATATCGCCCAACACCCGCAAATCCACCACTTGTTCCACACGCCTTCTCTGCAATCACCGGGCGAGCGCCTCACGCTGGCCGTTGATGTGGCGCAGCGTTGGGCCAGTCAAAGGGAACGCCCATGACCCATCCCGCCATCCTCGACGCTGCCGCCGCCTCGAAAGCCCCCATCGTTGCGCCCGCGGCTTGCCCGCTGCAACAAACCCATGTGCAACTGCTGCCGTTGAGCTACGGCCTGGTGGAAAGAGCGTTCGATCCGGGCACCGAATTGAAATTGCCGTACACCTTGACCGTGCGCCCGCTGGGCATTCGCCGGCTGCGCGATGGCTGGCTGTACATCATCGACAGCCTCAGCGGCGAGTTGTACGAATACCGAATGCTCGACGGTATCGTCACGGCCCTGCTGCACCAGGGCAAACAGGTCAGCGAGGATCAGCGCGCAGCGATTGAAGCGCATCCGGCGCTGATCTTTCCCCGGCAAAGTACGTTGTACGTGACCTTTGCCGAGGTGCAGTGGACGGCGGGCAAGTGCCATCAGGTGCTGGACAGCCGCGAAGAGCGCGAGCACTTCATGCAGGCGGTCGATCTTGCAGCGGTGAATTGTCTGACCGGTGGCGAGCATTTACTCACCGTGGAGCAGACCAGACAGTGGTTGGCGGAGGTGGCCGCCGGCGCGGAACCTGTCGCGGAGGTTGACGCGACGCGGATGCCAACCGTGCAGGTCAGCGACGCTCCCGAGCACGAACGCGAACCTTATCTGTGGGAGCAACCGCGGCGTTTTCGCCCAGCGCACATCGGCGAATTCCTCGGCCGGGTGCGCGGGCCCTATCAGGACGACACGCTGTTTCTGCTGGTCAACGACGATCTGGGTGTGATGCGCGATCTGGCCGAGTATCAGGACACCGTGGTCGGCTGGGTCGATGACTGGAGCAACACCGGCAACAACGCGCGCGATTATCTGCTCGCCAGCTATATCGAGTCGCTGAGCCAACTGAGCGAGACCGATGTCGACGGATTGGCCAAGACCAGCGAACAGCCGCAGGCCAAAGCCCTGTTTGCCGATCTGGAACAGTTGCCCGAGCCGGATCGCGAGAATACGCGCAAGGCGTTGCTCGATTATTTGAACAAGGGCGGGGATGTCCAGGCCGATGCGCCGGCGCCGCCCGAACTGCAAAAACTGCGCGCTCAGGGTTTTGATGACGGCATGGGACAGAATCGTCTGGCCCCTACGGCTGAGGTGGATCGGCGTTTTTACACGCGCCAGTACTTCGAAGCCGTCGCTCCCCAGGACTTTGTCGAACAGCATCTGGAGACGCTGATCCGCCTCGGCAAGGATCAGGATCGGCGCATCAAAGACGTGCTCGACGGCCCGCTACTCAGCGGTAAACGCGGGATCAACGACCTGATCGACCGCCCGGCGATGGACGAGCGACTGAACCTCTTGCGTGACGACCTCGGTCGCTGGAACCGCCTGCTCGAACGCATCACCGCCGACCGCACGCAACTGCTGGTCGCCGGACGCTTCCATCGTTCGGCCTGGTACTACGACGCGCAAGTGGCGGCGCAACTCCATCAGGCCCTCAGCGCCGAATACGCCTGCCTCAAGGACCTGTGCCGCAGCGACGAAGCCAGCGAAAAAATGCTCGGTTATCTGGAGGAACACCCGGAACTGACCCGAACCGTCTTCTACACCTTGCCGCTGCGCCTGCAATCGGAGCAGAGCGGGCAATACTCAACGCTGTTCAACGCCCTTATGGCCACGTTCAACAACCTGCCGGACTGGCTGGCCAGGCTGAAAAAGATCGAACAACCGCAACTGCCGGCCCTCGACGAGATGCCCGAACACACCCGCGTCGTCGCGGCAGCCGTGCAGGACACCTACAGCCCGGCATTGAACCTGGGCCTGAACCGCGTGCTGGAAGGCTTCGACCTCTCGGCCGAAAAAATCCCCGACCTCGATGAACTGTTCCAGCGCCTGCCCAAAGCACTGCGCCTGCGCCTGTTCGACGCGGCAAAAACCAGCGGCGTGACCTTCACCGTCGCCAGCCCGGCTGAGCAGTCCGCGCTGCAAACGGTGATCAAGGAAGTTCTGCGCGAACGCGAATACCTCACGACCCTCAACCGCGAACGCAACCAGATCACCCACAACAAGAATCGTCAGGGCCACAAAACAGCGAGAGCGGTGGAGCTGCAGGAAGAGATCATGCGGGTGCGGGCACAATTGACGCAGATCGAAGGGCGATTGGCGGCAGCGTTAAGCCCGATTGAAGAACTGCAGGACCGCTCGGCCCGGTTGTACGGCGCGACGCCTGCAAGAGCAGGGGTGACGGTGGTGTTTCCGCCGGCGCAGCAGCAGGAACTGCGCGGGTTGTTGGGGAATATTCGGGCGGGATTGGGCGGAGTGTCGGCGGGGAGTCTGGTGAAGACGGAAGGGATGGGGTTGGTGGTGGTTTTGGTGCAGGTGGTGAATTTGGTGGGGGCTTATAGGGAGTTGATGAAGCAGACCCGAGACAAGAAGAAGCGGGCGGACTTTTTTGCTGCTTTGGCTGCGACGGGAGCGGCCGGGTTTACTGCGGCGCAAAGTCTTGCGGATACGGCGATGAAAGCTCGTGGAACCGCGCTTGTTGCAGGGCTTCAGCACCATGCATTGTTGAATGTGAATGTACAGATGGGGATGCTACATATTGGGTTGGGTTTCTTCACTTATGGCTTTGGCTTGGTGTCATCAGCGATGAGTTTTAACAACCAGGAAAAAAATTGGCAGGGGGCGGTGCGCAGTGGAAATCAATCGGCGCAAGTTGCAGCCGCGCTAGCCACAATAGGTGCTGGCGGCATGGTAACGGTTAACGCTTACGGACTGAGTCATACTGTCCACGCCACTTTCACTGTATTGACCGCTCCGAACAAGGCCGCACAAACTGCTGCCTGGGCCGCCGCCGGTACACGTCTATCAACAGTGTTTTTCCGCTTCAATCTTGCGGGGGCGCTATTCACCGTTTTGGAACTCAGTGGTACTTGGCTATACAACCGCTACAACATCAGCGCTCACGACAAATGGCTGAAAATCACGCCATGGAGCCGGGATTCCGAAATGCGCGGGGACCATTCGCTGGATGACTATCAAAGCTATCTGGCCTTTCTGATCCACGCGCCTTATGCGCAACTTGGCCCAAATCCGTACGACTCCTGGCTGAAAAACCTGTTGTTCAAAGCCAAACCCAGCGATATCCACTTGGTGCTACCAAGACTGACATTGAGTGATCTCCTGTCTCCTTTGGGAGGCAAATCGAAATATCGATTAGGTATCGGCGCGCACCGTATCTCCATTCCCTTGCATAGTCGAGGAGCGCCGCGAGAGCGCAAGAAAGTGATCAGCGATGAGATTTTAAGCAGCTTGCGGATCGTCAAGTCATCGCCCGAAGGGCTGGTGCTCTGTCTGCAGTACCCGGTGGATCCTGATTCTGGGTTCACTCCTGCAAAAGAAACTTTGGAGCTGGCGGTTTGCGTTCAAAACGCTAATGGCAAAGGCGAGTGGACTTCGCGAACCCGTGTGATCCATCTTGATCCTCACGGTGATGGTCATTTTTCAGTGGTTGCTCCTGAACTCGTCAAAGAGAAACCACCGATTTTGCTTGTCGAAATCCAGTTTTTGGAACGGGCCGATCATGCCGAATAATCTCGTCGAGCCATTAGCTGTGCAGCAGCTTGAACAACCCAGAAAGGCAGGAGATACAGAGCCGTTTCCTAGTGGAAAAATTACTCATGTCTCTCCGCTGCCATTACCAACACTAATGCCACCTTACGGCCCACATATCGGTGAGTTGAATGATGTGTACATGGACTTTGGGTTGGGGTCGCCCCAAGTCTTTTCTTGGCAGGTCGTATTGGGTGGACCATTCAGCGTGTCTTTCACAGTAGTTTTCCTATTCCCACTGATTACCGGGTTTTTGGGAGTTATTTTTGGGTATGGACAGGAAGCCATTTGGGACTCGATGGTTGGCATTTTTGAAGTAGCCTGCGAGAACATATCGTTCACTGGCCCATTCATGCTGCTCATCACCCTCGGCGTCTGGCACCACAACCACAAAAAACGCGCCTCAATCATCCCGACCCGCTTCAACCGCCAACGCCGAGAAGTCTGCTTCATGCCCGAGGGCGCCACCGAACCGGTCTTTGTCCCCTGGGAATCCCTCTCCGCCTGGATCATCGAAGCCCAGGGCGCCACCCAATACGGCATCCACCGCCAATACGGCATGGGCATCGGCTTCTACCACGGCGAAACCCTCACCAGCCTCGAATTCCAATGCGCCGGCCTGCCCCTCGCGATCAGCCATTGGGAGGCCATTCGCGGCTACATGGAATACGAAATCCACGACCTCAAATCGCTTCAAGACCTTCAAGACCTGCAAGGCCCCGATGACCCGCCCCACGAAGGCCTGCACACCTTCCGCAACGCCCGCGCACGCATGCATCAGCAGATCCGCGACGGTTCACGCACTCGGTTGTCGGGCTTCTTTTGGTACCTCTATCACGTCATGACCTTGTGGACGATTCCCAACCACCTCGTCGAATGGGAAGTGCGCCGCCTCGAAAGAATCGGCAAACAGGCACTGCCCGAGGCCATGCGCCAATGGTCGGAGCCGCTGCCGAAGGATCAATGGGCCAAACCGAGTGAAGAGTTGCTGCGACTCAGTGAGCAAGTACGCCAAATGCAAAAACGCCAGCCGCATCGGCCGATCACCGAGATTTTTGCCGAGGTGCAGCGCACGGCATCTACGGGTAAGCGCCGTGCATGAATTGTTTTCCCAAACAGCGCACGGGGGCCGAATTCACGCCAGCGAAGGAAACTCAGGAGTTGGCCGTTTTGTTCAGAACTTGAACGACAAAGGTGAATGGACATGTCGCACCCGTGTCATTCATATCGATCCTAGGCGAGAGGGGCATTTTGCAGTGGTTGCTCCGCCGTTGATTAAAGAAAAACCACCGGTTTTGCTTGTTGAAACCCAATTTCTGGAGCTGGCCGCTCATGCTGAGTAATCAAGTCGAGCCGATAGTCATTCCGCAAGTCGACACACCTCGAAAAGCAGGGGATGTCGAGCCGTTTCCAGGCGGTAAGATCACCTATCTGTCCCCTTTACCCTTACCAACACCGATTCCACCTTATGGTCCACATATTGGTGAGCTGAATGATGTTTGCATGGATTTTGGGTCGGGATCACCGCAAGTATTCATGTGGCAAATGACTCTTGGAGGCCCTTTCAGCGTTGCATGCATGATCGCCTTTCTATTTCCCTTAATAGGTGGCTTCCTGTTTTTTTTATTTGGCATGGGATGGGAGGACATAACTCATGCCATAAACGGGATTTTTCACGAGGCCTATGGAAAAGCATTTCTTGCCCTTTTCTGGGGACTACTTATCGGCCTCGGCGTCTGGCACCACAACCACAAAAAACGCGCCTCAATCATCCCGACCCGCTTCAACCGCCAACGCCGTGAAGTCTGCTTCATGCCCGAAGGCGCCACCGAACCGGTCTTCGTCCCCTGGGAATCCCTCTCCGCTTGGATCATCGAAGCCCAGGGCGCCACCCAATACGGCATCCACCGCCAGTACGGCATGGGCATCGGCTTCTACCACGGCGAAACCCTCACTAGCCTCGAATTCCAATGCGCCGGCCTGCCCCTCGCGATCAGCCATTGGGAAGCCATTCGCGGTTACATGGAATACGAAATCCACGACCTCAAATCGATTCAAGACCTTCAAGACCTGCAAGGCCCCGACGACCCACCCCACGAAGGCCTGCACACCTTCCGCAACGCCCGCGCACGCATGCACCAGCAGATCCGCGACGGTTCACGTACTCGGCTGTCGGGTTTCTTCTGGTACCTCTATCACGTCATGACCTTGTGGACGATTCCCAACCACCTCGTCGAATGGGAAGTGCGCCGCCTCGAAAGAATCGGCAAACAGGCACTGCCCGAGGCCATGCGCCAATGGTCGGAGCCGCTGCCGAAGGATCAATGGGCCAAACCGAGTGAAGAGTTGCTGCGACTCAGTGAGCAAGTCCGCCAACTGCAAAAACGTCAGCCGCATCGACCGATCACCGAGATCTTTGCCGAGGTGCAGCGGTAGTCCCGGGGGCAGTAGAGACGCAGGGTGGTCGATTGCATTGAGCGGCAGAAACGTGCTTCCCATCCCCTCTGCTAGTATTTGCCCCACTGCCTCCCGGAGACTGCCCCCATGACCGAGCCCATCCGTCTGACCCAATACAGCCACGGCGCCGGTTGTGGCTGCAAGATTTCGCCCAAGGTGCTGGAGGTGATTCTGGCCGGCAGCGGGGCGCAGAACCTTGATCCGAAACTGTGGGTCGGCAACGCGTCGCGCGATGATGCGGCGGTGTATGAAATCGATGCCGAGCGCGGGGTGGTCTCGACCACGGATTTCTTCATGCCGATCGTCGACGATCCGTTCGACTTCGGCCGGATCGCCGCCACCAACGCGATCAGCGACATCTACGCCATGGGCGGCGATCCGTTGATGGCGATTGCGATCCTCGGCTGGCCGGTAAACGTGCTGGCGCCGGAAGTCGCGCGGGACGTGATCCGCGGCGGACGTGCTGTGTGCGATGCGGCGGGGATTCCGCTGGCAGGCGGGCATTCGATCGATGCGCCGGAGCCGATCTTCGGTCTGGCTGTCACCGGGCTGGTGGAAAAGCGCTTCATGAAACGCAACGACACCGCCACCGCCGGTTGCCTGCTGTACCTGACCAAACCGTTGGGCATCGGCATCCTCACCACCGCCGAGAAGAAGGGCAAGCTGCGCCCCGACGACATCGGCGTGGCCCGGGACTGGATGTGTACGCTGAACAAGCCCGGCAGCCGTTTCGGCAAACTGGCCGGGGTCACCGCCATGACCGACGTCACCGGGTTTGGCCTGCTCGGGCATCTGGTGGAAATGGCCGACGGCAGTCACCTGACGGCGCGGGTTTTTTATGACCGGGTGCCGCGGCTTTCGAGCATTGAGTACTACCTCGAACAGGGCTGCGTGCCCGGCGGCACCTTGCGCAACTTCGACAGTTATTCGAGCCGCGTCGGGCGAGTGCAGGAATTGCACAAACGGGTTCTGTGCGACCCGCAGACCAGCGGCGGGCTGCTGGTGGCCGTGACCCCCGAAGGCAATGCCGAATTTCTCGCCGTCGCTGCCGAACTCGGCCTCGCGCTTGAGCCGGTCGGTGAATTGATCGCGCGACAGAGCCACGCGGTCGAGGTGAATTGATGACCGCCGACTTCACCGACTACCGCGACATTTTCCTCAACGACCGCCCGCTGATGGACGCCCGTGCGCCGGTCGAGTTTCACAAGGGCGCGTTTCCCGGGGCGGTCAATCTGCCGCTGATGAACGACATCGAGCGGCAGCGGGTCGGCACTTGCTACAAGCATCACGGGCAGCAGGCGGCCATTGAGCTGGGTCACCAATTGGTGTCCGGCGCGGTGAAGGCCGAGCGTCTCCAGGCTTGGGCGGCGTTTGCCCGGGCGCATCCCGAGGGTTATCTGTATTGCTTTCGTGGCGGCCTGCGTTCGCAAATCGTGCAGCAGTGGCTGAAGTCGGAAGCCGGCATCGACTACCCGCGTATCGGCGGTGGCTACAAGGCGCTGCGAGGTTTTCTGATCGACACCCTCGAATCGGCTATGGACGAGTGTGATTTCGTGCTGCTGGGCGGCATGACCGGCACCGGCAAGACCGAAGTGCTGGTGCAACTGCGCAACAGTGTGGATCTGGAAGGCCATGCCAATCACCGGGGCTCGAGTTTCGGCAAGCGCGCCACCGGTCAGCCGTCGAACATCGATTTCGAGAACCGGCTGGCCATCGACTTCCTGAAAAAGCGTGCGGCCGGCATCGATCAATTTGTGCTGGAGGATGAGAGCCGGGTGGTCGGCAGCTGCGCGCTGCCCTTGCCGTTGTATCAGGGCATGCAGCAGTACCCGATGGTCTGGCTCGAAGATCGTTTCGAGCAGCGCGTCGAGCGGATCCTGCGCGATTACGTGGTGGATTTGTCTGCCGAGTTTCAGGCCGTGCATGGGGAGGAAGGTTTCGGTCGGTTTTGCGAGCGCTTGCTGGAAAGCCTCGACAACGTGCACAAGCGCTTGGGCGGCGAGCGGCATCGACGGATGCGGGTGTTGATGGAAGAGGCGCTGGCAGAGCAGGGCCGCAGCGGGGCGGTGGAGTTGCATCGCGCGTGGATCGAAGGTTTGCTGCGTGAGTATTACGACCCGATGTATGTGTTTCAGCGCGAGAAGAAGGGCGGGCGGATCGAGTTTGCGGGGGAGCGGCAGGCCGTTATCGAGTACCTGCGTGAGCGGGTCAAACCCAAGGCCTGACGGGACCCGAGCGGGCCCCGGACAAACTCAGGTCGGACAGCTTTCCTGGCCGTTATCCAGTCCCTGTTTGTAGCTGTGGCTCTGCAGGCTGGCCTTGCCGTTGTGCCAGGTCAGGGTCAGCACATACAGCGAGTCGTAATCGCTGGATTCCCAATCCTCGGTGATCTTCTGCTTCCCGCCGACCGCCTTGTCCGCCACCTTGTTGATCAGCTCCGGCAGGTAGCCATGGGACCACGCGGTGTAGATGGTCGAGTTGTGGTACTTGTCGTCGATCAGCTCCCGGGCCAGGTCACTGGTGTCGTTGGCCGAGAACTCGATGTTCACCGGCAGGCCGAGCTTGATCGCGGCGGGGCTGATGGTCATCAACGGGCGGATATAGCTGTAGGAGTTGTCCAGCTCGCCTTCCTCGACATTGCGCGTCGGATTGGCGGCGAACACGTAGTCGGCCTTGCCGAATTTTTCCGGCAGCAGGGTCGACAGGTCGATGGCCCGGTTCAGGCCCTGGCAGTTGAGCTGGCCGAGACCACCGGCCGGTTTCTCCGCATGGCGCAGGAACACCAGGGTCTGGGTGCCGTCCACCGGTTGCGCACGGCTTTCGCTGGATTCCAGCGACAGGAACAGCGCGCTGACTGCCAGCAGGGTGGGCAGGGCCACATAGGCGCGATGTTTGAAGCGGTTGGCGACTTTCATCAAGTTCGTCATGGGATAAGGCGTCTTCAGTCTGTTCGGTTAAGGCTGACAAACCTCTGCACCGGGGCTCGCGCGCCGGGTGTTTTCCCTGTCATCAATGGCTTGCTTGGAGCCCCCTGAGGCCCGTTTGGTTCGATCCGCTTGAGTGCGCCGCACTTTACCGTTGAGGCTGTGCGGTTGGAGGGAAGGTTAATCACAGGATGTTGCGGATTTAAGTAAGCCGGCGGGCGAGGGCGTAAAGAACCCGAGCCAGAGCGCTGTTCGTGGATTATGCTCAGGCCTTTCATTTTGTGACTGGATGCTACACATGACTGATCTGTCCGCGTTCCCGATCACCCAGAAATGGCCGGCGCAGTACCCTGACTGGATTCAGCTCTATTCCCTGCCGACCCCCAACGGCGTCAAGGTCTCGATCATGCTCGAAGAGATCGGCCTGCCGTACGAGCCGCACCGCGTGGGCTTCGACACCAATGACCAGATGTCTCCGGAATTCCTCTCGCTGAACCCGAACAACAAGATCCCGGCGATCCTCGACCCTCACGGCCCCGAGGACAAACCGCTGCCGTTGTTCGAATCCGGCGCGATCCTGATCTACCTCGCCGACAAGAGCGGCCAGTTGCTGGCCCAGGAAGGCGCGCTGCGCTACGAAACCATTCAGTGGCTGATGTTCCAGATGGGCGGTATCGGCCCGATGTTCGGCCAGCTCGGTTTCTTCAACAAATTCGCCGGCAAGGACTACGAAGACAAGCGTCCCCGTGACCGCTACGTCGAAGAAAGCCGCCGCCTGCTCAGCGTCCTCAACACCCGCCTGGAAGGGCGCGACTGGATCATGGGCGAGCGCTACACCATCGCCGACATCGCCACGTTCCCGTGGGTGCGCAACCTGATCGGCTTCTACGAGGCGGGCGATCTGGTCGACATCAACAACTTCCCGAACGTCACCCGGGTGCTGGAGCGCTTCCTGGCGCGGCCGGCGGTGGTGCGCGGCCTGACCATCCCTTCCTGACCCTGCGGGAATCGGGCGCGCCGATTATTGCGCGCCCGGTAACGCACTGTTGATTGATCCAGGTTTGTACCCCGATCCCCGCAAGGCATAAGCTTCGCCCCCTACGACTTTCGTCTCATCCGCTGTTTTCAGGAAAGGCCCCATGTCCAGTCAGTTCCCCGAAGCACGTCCACGCCGTCTGCGCCGCAATGCGAGCCTGCGCAGCCTGTTCCAGGAAACCGAGTTTTCCCTCAACGATCTGGTGCTGCCGATCTTCGTCGAAGAAGAGATCGACGATTTCGTGCCGATCAAGAGCATGCCCGGCGTGATGCGTATTCCCGAGCGCAAACTGGCCGGCGAGATCGAGCGTTACGCCCGGGCCGGGATCAAGTCGGTGATGACGTTTGGCGTGTCTCATCACCTGGACGCCAACGGCAGCGACACCTGGCGCGAAAACGGCCTGGTGTCGCGCATGTCGCGGATTGCCAAGGACGCCGTGCCGGAAATGATCGTGATGTCCGACACCTGCTTCTGCGAGTACACCGACCACGGCCACTGCGGCGTGATGCACAACCATGAAGTCGACAACGACCAGACCCTGATCAACCTCGGCAAACAAGCGGTGGCGGCGGCGCGTGCCGGTGCCGACGTGATTGCGCCATCGGCAGCGATGGACGGCCAGGTACGGGCGATTCGCCGTGCGCTGGACGACGCCGGCTTCACGCAGATTCCGATCATGGCCTACTCGACCAAATTCGCCTCGGCGCTCTACGGCCCGTTCCGCGAGGCCGGCGGCAGCGCGCTGAAGGGCGATCGCAAAAGCTATCAGATGAACCCGATGAACCGCCGCGAAGCCCTGCGCGAATCGTTGCTCGACGAGCAGGAAGGCGCCGACGCGCTGATGGTCAAACCGGCCGGCGCGTACCTGGACATCATCCGCGACATCCGCGAAGCCTCGAACCTGCCGCTGGCGGCGTATCAGGTCAGCGGCGAGTACGCGATGATCAAGTTCGGCGCCCAGGCCGGGGCCATCGACGAAGATCGCGTGGTGCGCGAAAGCCTCGGCGCAATCAAGCGCGCGGGTGCGGATCTGATCTTCACCTACTTTGCGATGGACCTGGCCCTGGCCGGGATCTGATCCGTCAGGGGCAATTGAAAAACGGCCGGATCCCGTGATCACGGAAGTACCGCTCGATCACCTTCGGATCCGCGCTGTTGTCGGCAATCGCCACGTAGGTATCCGGGCGCAGCAGGTAAAAGCCGTTGCGCCCCAGGCCCGCCGTTTCAAACGCCGGACGCCAGTCGAACACGTGCAGCGGCAAGTGATGTTCATTGCACCAGGCGATCATCTCGTCGCTGGTGTCGCCGTACACATGCACCTGCCAGCACGGCTGGCGCAACGGCTCGTAATTGTCCCCCTCGCCATCATGGGCCCACGGCAAGCGGTCGCCGCCGTGGACGTGCCCGGCCACGCCTTCGCTCAACGCCATGCCCCGATAGTTGAGGGTGATCTGCGACACCGTGCGAAACAGCAATTCGCGGCTGGTCTCGAATGAGGCCATTTTCGGAATCAGGAACGGCGCCAGCCGTGTGCGCAACAGGTCGGCCATGCGGCCTTCGGCGGTGACGAAGCTGAAGACCTTGTCGGTGGTCGACACCAGTCGCCGGGCGAAGGCGATGCGTTCGGTTTCGTAGCTGTCGAGCAGTGTGGGCGTGGCCGCGCCGCCGAGCACCGCCGCGAGTTTCCACGCCAGATTGATCGCATCGCCGATGCCGGTGTTCATGCCCTGACCGCCAGCCGGGCTGTGCACATGCGCCGCGTCGCCGAGCAGAAACGCCCGGCCCTTGCGAAAGTGATCCGCCACCCGGTGATGCACGCGGTAGGTGGAGAACCAGTTGACGTCCTCGATGTGCACGTTCAGATGTTCGATAGCGCGAATGCTGACATCGGAAAATTCCAGGGTTTCGGCACGCTCCGCACGCTCGTCGCGCACGGTGCCAATCAACCGCGCGCGGCCTTCGCCGGCCAGCGGGAACACCGCCAGAAAATCCGCTTCATCCAGATCCAGATGCAACTCGCCATTGAGCGCCGGACCGCTGGCCCGCACATCCGCGACATAGAAAATCTGCTGATAGGTACCGCCGGGAAAACCGGTGTCGAGGGTTTTGCGCACGACCGAACGGGCGCCGTCGCACCCGGCCAGATAGCAGGCCTGACAGATTTCCTGCTCGCCATCCGGCAGGCGCAAATGTGCGGTGAGGCCGTCACCGTTTTCCGTGAAACTTTCCAGCGTCGTGTTGCGCTCGACGGTCACGTCGTAGTCTTCGAGGCGGTCGATCAACAGCCGCTCGTGTTCGTCCTGCGGGTACATCTCCAGAAAGGCATAGGGCGTCAGGCCTTCGCCGATCCGGTTCAACGGCAGCTGTGCCACGGGTTTGCCCTTGACCCAGAAATTCGCCGCGGCCACCCGATGACCGTTGCGCACCACCGTATCGGCCAGGTCCAGTTGCCGGTACAGCTCAAGGGTGCGCGCCTGTACCGCCAGCGCCCGCGAGGTGGTGCCGGGGGCAGAGGTCTTGTCGATGATGCGCACGCGCACGCCCAGTTTGCTCAGCCACAGGGCCAGCACCAGCCCGGTGGGGCCCGCGCCGATGATCAGAACATCACTGCGGTTCATGGTCTGTCCTCCTCGCGTGTCCTGACCCCAGGCTTGCCACTGAGTGTGCAGCAGCAAGTATGGATCAGACGGCGAGGGCGGCCAGTCGGCCTGCCAGACGGGACGATGGAACAGCGCCGCCGGCCCGCAGTCCTATCCTGCACCCTGCGATTGAGCGTAGGGTTAACCCGGCTCAACGGACTGGATGAAGCGTTATGCACACCCCTCGATTATTCGTCAGCCTCGCCGCGTTGCTGGTACTGGCCGGTTGCGCCGGTCAACGCAGCGAAGAACCGGCGCCGCGCCCGCCCGCCGAGGTCAAGGCACAGATCGTGCGCCTGCTGCCGGCCAAAACCGTCGACCGCCAAGGCTGGGCCACCGACATCTACGCCGCGTTCGCCGCCCAGGGCATCAGCCCGACCACGCAGAATCTGTGTTCGGTGCTGGCCGTCGCCGAGCAGGAATCCACTTTCCAGGTCGATCCGCCGGTGCCCGGCCTGGGCAAGATCGCCCGTGACGAAATCGACCGCCGCGCCGCCAAGGTTCATATCCCGAGCCTGTTGGTCAGCGGTGCCTTGCAGGTGCGCTCGCCGAACGGCAAGACCTACAGCGAACGCCTGAGCGCCGCCCGCAGCGAAAAGGAATTGAGCGCGATTTTCGATGATTTCATCGGCTCGGTGCCGATGGGTCGTACGCTGTTCAGCGGTTTCAACCCGGTGCACACCGGCGGGCCGATGCAGGTCAGCATCGAATTCGCCGAGCAGCACGCCAAGGACTACCCGTACCCGGTGGACGGCACGATTCGCCGCGAGGTGTTCAGCCGTCGCGGCGGGATGTATTTCGGCATCGCCCATTTGCTGGGTTATCCGGTGAGTTATCGCGAGCCGCTGTACCGCTTCGCCGACTTCAACGCCGGCTGGTACGCCAGTCGCAATGCGGCGTTTCAGAACGCGGTCAGCCGGGCGTCGGGCATTCCCCTGGCGCTGGATGGCGACCTGATCCGCCCGGGCGCGATCATGCCGGGCAGCACTGAACTGGCGGTGCGCACCCTCGGCAAATCCCTGGGCATGCGCAATCCGGTGATCCGCGATCAACTGGAGAAGGGCGATAGCCTGGCGTTCGAGGAGACCAAACTGTATCAACGGATCTTCGAACTGGCGGAGCGTGCGGAAGGCAAGACATTGCCCCGTGCGGTGCTGCCGGGCATCGTGCTGCAGAGCCCGAAGATCACCCGCAAACTGACCACGGCGTGGTTTGCCAAACGGGTCGACGAGCGTTATCGGCGCTGCATGGCCAAAGGCTGAGGACGATCAAAAGGGTATAAAAAAACCCGGCTGACGGGAGCCGGGTTTTTTCTGGGTTGTTGCGGTCAAGCCATTCATTCAGGCAACGCGACGTTCGATCAGACGATCCGAACCACCTTCAGCAACGCGGCGTTCGATCAGACGATCCGAACCACCTTCGGCAACGCGGCGTTCGATCAGTCGATCCGATCCACCTTCGGCAACGCGGCGTTCAATCAAACGATCCGAACCACCTTCAGCGACGCGGCGTTCAATCAGACGATCCGAGCCACCTTCGGCAACGCGGCGTTCGATCAGACGATCCGAACCACCTTCAGCAACGCGACGTTCAATCAGACGATCCGAACCGCCTTCGGCGATCATGGTGTGGGCCGGTTTGGCGGCAAATGCGTTGAAGGCCAGAACCGAAAGGGCAATGCTGAGGATGACTTGGCGTTTCATGATTTTGTGCTCCGGGGGTGTTGTTTGTTTGGTATGGAGCGGATGTTACGCCCGGGATTTTTTAAGAGAACTTCATTGACGTGATGGTGAACATCGACGCCGATGATGGTTTGTCAAAGCACCTTCACTGCGCGGCCAATTGCCTGGATCGGCCCGGTGGGTTTGCCGATCGGCGAACCGTTGGCGCCCTCCAGCGTCAGCTCGAACAACTGATTCGGTTGCAGCGGCGGCAGCTTGTCCAGCGGGATCGACAGCGCCTGGCCCGGTTTGACCAGCCCCAGCGACACCGGACCCTGCCAGCCGTCGGCCTTGGTCCAGAACTCCAGCGCCTTGTCGGCCGGCACTTCGACCACGCCCAGCGGAATCAACTGAATCTCCCGTGCACTGCTGGCCTGGATCACCCAGCCCGGCGCCTTGTCCTGCGGGGCGACCAGCACCACCAGATAGCTCGGTTTCGGTGTGGTTTGAGTCAGCAGGATCGAACCCAGCAACAAGGTCGCGGCCAGCCCGGCAGCGCTCAAACCGCGCCACAGCGACAGACGGTTCCACCAGGAAATCTCTGGCGCCCTCTTGTGGATGAGTTGCCCGACACTGCGCTCGATGCGTTGCCACAGCTGCGACGAAGGCTGATGCGCCGGGGCGAGGTCGGTCAGCTCCAGCAGCCGCCGCTCCCAGGCATCCACGGCCGCTTGCAGCTCGGGCTCGTTGGGCAAGCGCCGCTGCACTTCGGCGCGCGCTTCGGCCGAGAGCGTGCCGAGCACGTATTCGCTGGCCAGTTCATCGCGGTCCTGCGCCGATTCGGTGGTCATCCCATGCACTCCCGCAACGCATTGAGGCTGCGCTTGATCCAGGCTTTGACGGTGCCCAGCGGCGTGTCGAGGCGTTGGGCGATCTGCGCGTGGCTGTAACCGTCGACGTAGGCGTGAAGGATGCAGCGGCGGCGTTGCGGTTCCAGTTGATGCAGGCAGCGGTGGATGCGGGTCGATTGCGCCAGTGCGTCTAAGTCGTCATCTTTCGCGGGTGATTCGTTGCTGTCGTTCAGCGGCGTTTCCCGGTCGTGATTGCGCAGCACATTCAGCGCCAGATGCCGGGTCACGCTGAACATCCAGCCCCGGGCCGAACCGCGCGCCGGATCGAAACCCGCCGCGCCAGCCCAGATCTTGATGAATGCGTCGTGAACGATGTCTTCGGCCAGCGCCGTGTCACGCACCAGACGCCGGGCCACACCCAGCAGCCGCGGACTTTCCTGCACATACAATTCGCGCAGGGCCCCGCGCTCGCCGCGGGCACAGGCGGCGAGGCGGGCTTCGTAATCGAACGCGGTTTCGGGTAATGGCATGTCCTGCAATCTAGCAAGCATCGGCCAAACGTCCAGTCAGGCTCAGTTCGCCGCCCAGAAAATGTAGTCGGCCTGGTACTTCACCACTTCCTGTTTGCCCTTGTTCGCCGCCGTGCATTCGCTGCCCGGTGCCACGCCGCCCTTGAGCGCGACGCGCTGGATGTAGCTCACGCCGCTCATCGCGCCTTTGCCTTCGGCGGGGTTGGCCTTGACCAGTTGATAGGGCAGGTTGCCCGGGCTCGACGGCGCTACGGCCAGTTGCGTGCCGGTGACTTTCGAACCGTCCTTGGCCTGCCAGGTGGCGGGTGGGCCGAAGTAGGTGCCGACCTGTTTGCCGCTGCGATCGTTGAGCACCGCTTTCGGGCCGACGAACACCCACTCGGTCTGGCCGGCGGCATTGGCCTTGTCCCGGCATTCGTAGGTGATCTCGCCGATCCCGGTGGTTTCCATCGCGATCTTGTGGCCGTCCGGCACTTTGATCGCGTCGGGATAACTGCTTTGGGCAAAGCTTGTCGAGGCGACGGCGAGTAAACCGGTGAAGCCGATCAGTTGGGTGATGTTCATCAGTGTTTCTCCGAAAAAGGGTAAACCGCTGACAGCCGAAAGAGGGCTGTTACAGGGACTACCCGTGACGGAGCGGTTTGGATGCAGTGGCCGGAAAATAAATCTGAAAGCACTGACGGAAAGCACTGAAAGTCAGATTGTTGTAACCAGCTCTTTCCCGGTTTTTGCCAATGCCAGGCCGGAGGCTTTCAGCAGTTCCTGGGTATAGGCATGCTGCGGCGCCGCAAAAATCTGGCGCGACGCTCCCTGTTCGACCACCTTGCCGTCCTTGATCACCATCAAGTCGTGCGCCAGCGCATGCACCACCGCCAGGTCATGGCTGATGAACAGGTACGTCAGCCCATGGCGGATCTGCAATTGCCGCAACAACTCCACCACCTGTTTCTGCACCGTGCGATCCAGTGCCGAGGTCGGTTCGTCGAGCAGAATCAACGCCGGTTCCAGCACCAGCGCCCGGGCGATGGAAATGCGCTGGCGCTGGCCGCCGGAAAATTCGTGGGGATAGCGATGCCGGCTCTGCGGATCGAGGCCGACTTCCTCCAGCACGCGGATCACCGCTGCCTCACGTTCCTCAGCCGTGCCGATGCCGTGGGTCAGCAGGCCTTCGGCGATGATCTGCTGTACCGACATTCGCGGGCTGAGGCTGCCGAACGGGTCCTGGAACACCACCTGAATCTGCCGGCGCAACGGGCGCATCAAGCGCTGATTGAGCAGGCTCAAATGCTTGTTACCGAAGCGAATATCGCCCTCGGATTCCACCAGCCGCAGAATCGCCTGGCCCAGCGTCGACTTGCCCGAGCCGGACTCGCCGACAATGCCCAGGGTCTTGCCCCGTTGCAGCCGGAAACTCACGCCGTCCACAGCCTTGATGTACTCCTGAGTGCGACTGAACAGCGCCTTGGGCAGCGGGAACCAGACTTTCAGATCGTCCACCTCCAGCAGGTTGTGATCGTAGCGACTCGGCACCGGTGCGCCCGACGGTTCCGCCTCGATCAGCAGGCGGCTGTAAGGATGCTGCGGCGTGCGGAACAGCGTTGCGCAATCGGCCTGTTCGACGATTTCCCCGTGGCGCATCACGCACACCCGCTGGGCGATGCGTCGCACCAGATTGAGGTCGTGAGTGATCAGCAGCAGCGACATGCCGAGGCGTTGCTGCAACTCGATCAGCAACTCGAGAATCTTCTGTTGCACGGTCACGTCCAGCGCCGTGGTCGGTTCGTCGGCGATCAGCAATTCCGGTTCGTTAGCCAGCGCCATGGCGATCATCACCCGTTGCCGCTGGCCGCCGGAGAGCTGGTGCGGATAGGCCTTCAGGCGCTGCAACGGCTGGCGAATGCCGACCAGTTCCAGCAGTTCCAGCGTGCGCTGGCGCGCGGCACGGCCCTTGAGTCCCTTGTGGATCTCCAGCACTTCGCTGATTTGTTTCTCCACCGTGTGCAGCGGGTTCAGCGAGGTCATCGGCTCCTGGAAAATCATTGCGATGCGGTTGCCGCGCAAGCTGCGCATCTGCTGTTCGCTGGCGTGCAGCAAGTCCACGCCGTTGTAGCGGATGCTGCCCGTGCTGCTGACGGTTTTGCCTGGCAGCAAACGCAGGATCGAGTGGGCCGTCACCGACTTGCCCGAGCCGGATTCACCGACCAGTGCCAGGCACTCGCCACGGCGGATATCGAGGTTCACGCCGTGCACCACTTCGTGCCCGGCGAAGGCGACGCGCAGGTCGCGGATTTCAATCAGGTTATCGGTCATTTCAGCTCCGGGGATCAGGATCGCGGATCGAACGCGTCACGGCAGGCTTCGCCGATAAACACCAGCAGGGACAGAATCAGCGCCAGGGCAAAAAACGCCGTCAGCCCCAGCCACGGCGCTTGCAGATTGCGCTTGGCCTGGCCGATCAGTTCCCCCAGCGACGCGGTGCCGGCGGGCATGCCGAAGCCGAGAAAATCCAGCGCGGTGAGGGTGGCGATGGCGCCGGTCAGAATGAACGGCAGATAGGTGAGGGTGGAGGTCATGGCGTTGGGCAGAATGTGCCGGCGCATCAGCTCGCTGTCCGTCAGGCCCAGGGCCCGCGCGGCCTTGACGTATTCCAGGCTGCGCCCGCGCAGGAACTCGGCGCGCACCACGTCCACGAGTGCCAGCCAGGAAAACAGCGCCATGATCCCCAGCAGCCACCAGAAACTCGGCGAGACGAACCCGGACAAAATGATCAGCAGGTACAGCACCGGCAGCCCCGACCAGATTTCCAGCACCCGTTGCCCGAGCAAGTCGACCCAGCCGCCGTAATAACCCTGCAACGCCCCGGCGACGATGCCGATCAGCGCACTGACGGCCGTGAGAATCAGCGCGAACAGGATCGAAATCCGCGTGCCGAAAATCACCCGCGCCAACACGTCCCGGGCCTGATCGTCGGTGCCCAGCCAGTTGCTGGAGGACGGCGGACTCGGCGCCGGTTCAGTGAGGTCGTAATTGACCGTGTCGTAGCTGAACGGGATCGGCGGGAACAGCATCCAGCCGCCCTGATCCTCGATCAGTTTGTGCACGTAATTGCTGGCGTAATCCGGCTGGAACGGCAGTTCGCCGCCGAAATCGGTTTCCTGATACTCGCTGAGGATCGGGAAGTAAAAGGCGTTGTGGTAGCGGATCACCAGCGGCTTGTCGTTGGCGATCAGTTCGCCGCCGAGGCAGATCAGGCACAGCCCGATGAACAGCCACAGCGACCAGCGCCCGCGACGGTTGGCCTTGAATTGGGCGATGCGCCGCCGGCCCAGAGGGGAGAGTGTGAACATCAGGCAGTCCTCGCCGAGAAGTCGATGCGCGGGTCGAGCAGGGTGTAGCAGAGGTCGCCGATCAGCTTGATCAACAGGCCGAACAGGGTGAACAGGAACAACGTGCCGAACACCACCGGGTAGTCTCGCGACACCGCCGCTTCGTAGCTCATGCGCCCGAGGCCGTCGAGGTTGAAGATGGTTTCGATCAGCAGCGAGCCGGCGAAAAACACCTCGATCAACGCCGACGGCACACCGGCCACCACCAGCAGCATCGCGTTGCGAAACACATGGCCGTAGAGCACGCGTCTTTCGGTCAGGCCCTTGGCGCGCGCGGTGATCACGTACTGGCGGCTGATCTCGTTGAGGAAGCTGTTTTTGGTCAGGATCGTCAGCGTCGCAAAACCGCCGATCACCAGCGCCGTCACCGGCAACACCAGGTGCCAGAGGTAGTCGCCGAGCTTGCCCCACAGACTCAGGCTGTCGAAATTGTCCGAGACCAGCCCCTGTACCGGAAACCAGTTGACGTAGCTGCCCCCGGCGAACACCACGATCAACAGAATCGCGAACAGAAACGCCGGCATCGCGTAGCCGACGATGATCGCCGTGCTGCTCCAGACATCGAAAGCGCTGCCGTTTTTGATTGCCTTGCGAATGCCCAGCGGGATCGAGATCAGGTAGGTGATCAAGGTCGCCCACAGGCCGAGGGACAGCGACACCGGCAGCTTCTGCACGATCAGATCGGTGACCTTGGCACCGCGAAAGAAACTGCTGCCCAGGTCCAGTTGCGCGTAGTTTTTCAGCATCAGCCACAGGCGTTCGTGCATCGGTTTGTCGAAGCCGTAGTGGTGTTTGATCTCTTCGATCAGTGCCGGGTCCAGACCACGGCTGCTGCGCCCGGCACCGCCGATCGCGGTGACCTCGCTGGCACCGCCCATGCTGTGCCCGCCGAAGCCTTGCAGGCGGGCGATGGCCTGTTCCACCGGGCCGCCGGGCGCGGCCTGCACGATGACGAAGTTGACCACCAGAATGCACAACAGCGTCGGGATGATCAGCAACAGACGTCGACTCAGATAACGCCACATGTCACTGGCCCCCCGCGAGCTGGCGCAGGGCGCTCATCTGCTGATTGGTCAGCGGCTTGGCCGAAACCTCCCACCAGGTGTCGAGGCCTTCGCTGTAGATCGGCTGCACCGCCGGCCTGCCGAAGCGGTTCTGAAACACCGTCGGCGTGCCTTTGGAGTAGTAGTTGGGAATCATGTAGTCACCCCATTGCAGCACCCGGTCGAGGGCGCGGGCGTAACGCACCATGGCGTCGCGGGTATTGGCCTGGACCAGGCCGTCGATCAGCCGGTCCACCGCAGGGTTGGCCAGCACCATCGAATTGGAGCTGCCGACCTGCGTGGCGCTCTGCGAGGCATACAGGCTGTACAACTCGCGGCCCGGCGAGACGATCGGATCGCCGCTGCGCGGGAAACTGGTAACGATCATGTCGTAGTCCCGGGCGTTGAGCCGGTTGATGTACTGCGCCGAATCGATGCGTCGCAGATTCAGGGTGATGCCGATCTGCGCCAGGGTGCGTTTGTACGGCAGCAGCATGCGGTCGAAGCCGCCCTGGCCGTCGAGGAAGGTGAATTCGAAGGGCTCGCCGGCGGCGTTCACCAGCCGATTGTTTTTCGGCGTCCATCCGGCCTCGGCCAGCAGCTTCAGGGCTTGCAATTGCTTGTCGCGGATGTAGCCGCTGCCATCGGTTTTCGGTGCCTGATAGACCCGGCTGAAAACCTCGTCCGGAATCTGTCCGCGCAGCGGTTCGAGGATCGCCAGTTCTTCGGCGTCGGGCAGTGCGGTAGCGGCCATTTCACTCTTCGGCCAGTAGCTGTTCTGGCGCACGTAGAAGCCGCGCATCATCTGCTTGTTGGTCCACTCGAAATCCCACAGCAGGCTCAGCGCCTGACGCACGCGGCGATCCTTGAACAGCGGGTTCTGCAGGTTGAACACGAAACCCTGGGCGCTGGTCGGTTTGTCCGGGGCGAGAATCGCCTGTTGCAGGCGACCGTCACGCAGGGCCGGGCTGTCGTAGCCGACCACGTAACCGGACGAGGAAAACTCGCGGTTGTAGTCGAATGCGCCGGCCTGCAGCAGTTGCCGGGCGACGTCGGTGTCGCCGTAGAAATTCACGGTCAGGCTGTCGAAGTTGTACATCCCGCGACTGACCGGCAGGTCTTTGCCCCACCACTGCGGGTCACGCTGGAAACTGATGCTGCGTCCCGCATCGACCTTGCTTACCCGGTACGGGCCGCTGCCCAGCGGGGCTTCGAAACCGCCGCCGTTGGCGAAGTCGCGGGTTTCCCACCAGTGCTCGGGCACCGGCCGCAGCGACGCCAGATCCAGCGCCAGGGTGCGGTTGAGGTTGTTCTTGAAGGTGAAGCGAATCTGTCGCGGGCCTTCGATCAGTACATCCTGCACGTCGGCATATTGCTGGCGATAACTCAGGCTGCCCTTGGTCATCAACAGTTCGAAGGTGTAGCGCACGTCCTCGGCGGTGATCGGCGTGCCGTCGGCGAAACGCGCCTCGGGATTCAGGTTGAAACGCACCCACAGACCGTCGGGATCGCGCTCCATGGTTTGCGCCACCAGACCGTAGACGGTGTAGGGCTCGTCCAGCGAGCGGAACGCCAGCGGCGAATACACCCAGTCGTTGACCTGCACCACGGAAATACCCTGATCGGCATACGGGGTGATGTAGTTGTACTGACCGATCTCCATCGAAGCGCGGCTGAGCGAGCCGCCCTTGGGGGCGTCGGGATTGACGAAATCGAAGTGCTGAAAACCGGCGGGGTATTTCGGCGCCTCGCCGTACACCGTCATCGCGTAGCTGCCGCCGGCCAGCGCAGCTGCCGCGTTGCACAGCAGCGCGCTGCCGAGCAGCAGGCCGGCCATGTTGCGCATGAATGTCATGAAGTCGTTCCTCTGAGCCGGAAAAACCCGAAGCGGCGGCAGGCCGCTGCGGGATGCGAATTCGCAAGGGGAAGGGGCCGGCCGGAGTCTTGCGCGGCCCCGACCGGGACTCAGAAGTGGTACGTCATGCGCGCAAACAGCGTGCGGCCCAGCGGATCGGTGTAGCGCGGGTCATAACCGCTCTGGAAGTTGTAGGCCTGGTTGGAGAACGGCGGATCGCGGTCGAACAGGTTCTTCACCCCGGCATCGACGTCCAGCACCTTGTCGAAGGTGTAACCGGCCGACAGGTCCCACACCGAATACGACGCGACCCGCGCGTTGGTCTCGCGGTCGTAGTCGTTGTAGCCGGTGGTGAAGCGGTTGGTCAGCGCCGCGCGGGCTGCACCGAAGGTCCAGGACCCGGTCAGGTTGTGTTTCCAGCGGGCAATCACCCCGTCACCCTTGAAGTCGCCGACCTTGTCGGTGAACGGTCCCTTGATGGTGCTCTGGAAGTCGTACTCGTCGACATAAGTGCCTTGCAGGCCCAGACCGAATTGACCGTACGGCGTGTTCGGGAAGCGATAGTCCAGCGACACGTCGACGCCGTTGGTTTCGACGATGCCGAGGTTGGCGTTGCCGGTGACGATGTAGTTGAGCGTGCCATCGGCGTTGCGCACGAAGCGGTCAGGGTAACTGCCGGCCTGATCGAACACGGTGGATTCCGGGAACGGCTGGATCTGGTTCGAGATGTGAATCCACCAGAAATCCAGGCCGACTGACAGATTGCTGACCGGCTGATAGACGAAGCCCAGCGTCACGTTGCGCGCTTTCTCCGGGGCCAGGTCTTCGTTGCCGCCGATCTGGTTGAGGAACTGCTGACCGCAATCGCGCCCGCCGTTGCCGCCCGGTTGCACCACGCCGCCGGTACACAGCACCGGGTCGTTGTAGTAGCCCTGGGTGTAGGTGATGCTGCGCGGCGAATACAACTCATACAGCGACGGCGCGCGGAAGCCTTCGCTGTAGGCGCCGCGCACCACCAGCTCCTTGAGCGGCTGATAGCGGAACGAGTATTTCGGGTTGGTAGTGCTGCCGAAGTCGCTGTATTTGTCGTGACGCACAGCGGCGGACAGTTCCAGGCTGTCGAGCACCGGCACGTTGATTTCCGCGTAGGCGGCTTTCACGCTGCGGTCGCCCTCGACGCTGCCGGCCGGGTCGATGCCCAGGCTCTGGATGTCGCCGGCGAAGGCTTCGAAGTCCTGGTGGAATTTCTCTTTGCGGTACTCGCCGCCCAGGGCCAGGCCGGACGGACCGGCACCGAACCAGTCACCGATTTCGCGGCTGATCCGCCCGTCGAAACCGGCGACCCGACCGACCGCCGTGGAATAGGCACCGTGGTACATGGCCTGGTCGATGTACTGCTGACCGGCGCTGGTCTGCGGGCCGAACGGGTTGAGCAGGCCGCTGGCCAAACCGTCGATCATCGCCTGATCGCTGACGTAGCCGCTGGTGACGCTGGAGACGATCTTGTTCTGGTTGTACGAGGCGCCGACGTTGTAGTCCCAGCCGCCGACCAGACCGTCGAAGCTCAGCAAGAAGCGCTGGCTGGTGTTCTGGTCTTTCGATTCGCGCGGGCCCGCGGCGGTTTCGCGCCAGTTCACGTCCACCGGTTGCGTCGGGTCGAGGGCGAAACCGGTGGGCGCCGGGGTGATGCCGTTGCCGGGATAGTAGGGCGAGGACGAATCCAGGCTCAGGCCGGTCAATGGCGCCGGGCCGACAGCGGTGGCGTTGTTGTTGCGCGACCAGAAGTATTCAAGGTTGACGTTGTGGTCGTCGGCCAGTTTGCCGGTGGTCTTGCCGAAGAACGACGTCTTCTCGGTCTGCGGCACCAGGTCGATGAATTCCCGGGTGCTGAAGCGGCAGAGGCCGTCGCGGGCCACCAGGTTGGGGCCGTTGCAATTGCTGTTGGCCAGTGGGTTGGTGGCATTGCCGTTCTGGCTGTAGTTGCCGGGGAACGCGGTGCCGGAGGTCTGGTCCAGACCTCGGCCAGGCACGTAGTCACGGGCGAAGGAGCGGTCGTTGGCGTCGAGGTTCTGCTGCTTGTTGTAGTTGAACACGCCGAGCACGTTGAAGCGGTCCTGCTCCAGGTCGCCGTAGCCCCAGCTTGCGCTCATGTCCTTGGTCGCACCGCCGCCGCTGTGGGTCGGGGTTTCGCCGCCGAGGGTGAGCTGGCCGTCGGTCATGGATTTCTTGGTGATGAAGTTGATCACGCCACCGATGGCGTCGGTGCCGTACAGGGCCGAGGCGCCGTCGCGCAGCACTTCCACGCGCTCGATCGCGGCAAACGGGATCATGTTCAGATCCACCGCGCCACCGGCCGAGTTGGTGCCCGACAGGGCGTTGTTGGCCAGCCGGCGACCGTTGAGCAGCACCAGCGTCTTGTTCGCGCCGATGCCGCGCATGTCGGCGAACGAGGCGCCGCCGGTGGCCGCGCCGACCGAGCCTGCGCTGTTGTTGATCGACTGGCTGCCGGTGATGCGCTGCACCAGTTCGGCGGTGGTGGTCACGCCCTGTTTGCGCAGCTCTTCGGCCTTGAGCACGGTGATCGGCACCGCCGTTTCCGCGTCGACCCGACGGATCGCCGAACCGGTCACTTCGACCCGTTGCAGTTGCGTGGTCGGCGCGACCACCGCCGCAGCGGCCGGGACGCTGTTGTCGTCCTCGGCAGCCTGAACCCCGGCGCCCATCCCCATGGCCACCAGGTACAACGGAACGAAACGGTGGCGGGAAATCGTCGCCACCAAGGGTTTGAGCGTGAAGCGTGGAGTGTTCATCAGCATGGTTGTTTCCGACTTTGTTAGACGTTTATCGAAATGGCCTTGTGAGCCCTCTTTGCACGGAGCACGGTGGTGCCGCGCCGCGAAAACCACTTTCTTCAAGCAAGCCGATCCCCTCCGAAGACGCGCTGCGTTTTTTCGGTCGGCCGATTGCGACGGGATTCAACGAACGGTGTCGGGCGCGTCCCTCACAGCGCGCCCGGCACCGCCGTCAGCGGGTGGTCATCACCGATATCTTGGTGATGCCCGAGCGCTCGATGGACGCCATGGCTTTGGCGACCTGGCCGTAATTCACGGCGGAGTCGGCCTGCAGCTGCACGCGTACGTCGGCATCTTTGGCCTTGACCTCCTTGAGGCTGGCCTCCAGTGATTCCGGCGCCAGCTCAGTCTTGGCCAGGAAGAACTTGCCGTCCTGATCGACGCTGACCACCACCGGATCCTTCTTTTCGGCGGGAGCGACGGCGTCGGTTTTTGGCAGGTTGACCTTGATCGCGTTGGTCATCAGCGGCGCGGTGACGATGAACACCACCAGCAGCACGAGCATCACGTCCACCAGCGGCGTGACGTTCATTTCACTGAGCACTTCATCGCTGTCTTGAGTGGAAAAGGACATCAGCTGGCCTCCCGCACGGCGGCCGTGGATTTGGCGATGGCCTGGCGGCTGATGGAAAACGCACTGCGCGAGGCGAGGGCGTCAAAGTCGTGGGCGAAGTCATCCATGTCCGCCGAAGCCAGCTTCAGGCGCCGCAGGAAGAAGTTGTAAATCAGTACCGCCGGTACCGCGACGGCAATCCCCACACCGGTGGCGATCAGCGCGTGGCCGATCGGCCCGGCCACGGTTTCCAGGCTGGCCGAACCGCTGGCGCCGATGCTTTGCAGGGCTTCCATGATTCCCCACACCGTGCCGAACAGGCCAATGAACGGCGCGGTGCTGCCGATACTGGCGAGGATCGCCTGGCCGTTTTCCAGTGAGCGGCGTTCCTTCTGGATCTGCTGGCGCAGGTTGCGTTCCAGGCGGTCGGCACGGTTGATGGTGTGCGCCAGTTGTTGGGTGGTGCGCGGGGATTCTTCCACCAGCAAGGCTTCGAAACCGCTGCTGGCGATCCGCGCCAGGGAGCCCGGATACTGGCTGGCGTGTTCGGCGGCGGTCAGCAGGTCCGGCGCGCCCCAGAAGGCTTTGCTGAATTGCTTGTTCTGGGTTTTCTGGCGCAGGTATTGCGCCGACTTGACCAGCAGGATCGCCCAACTGACCACGGAAAACAGCACCAGCCCCCAGAGCACGCCGGGGACAATCATCGAAGACAGAGAATCGTTCATGGCTACACCTCGCTTGCGTTAATCGGTTGTGAGTTCGGTTGTTGTGCCGTCATTGCGGCAATTTGAAATCGATGGTCTGGGTGGCGAAGCCGTCGATCGGTGTGTCGCCGCGCTTGGCCGGGATGAACTTCCAGGCCTTCACCGCCGCGACCGCCGCGTCATCCAGTTGCGGCTTGCCGCTGGATTTGGTCACCGTCACCGAACCGGCGCGACCGTTGGCCAGCACCTGAATCCGCAGCACCACGCTGCCTTCCCAGTTGCGCCGCAGTGCCAGCGACGGGTATTCCGGCGGCGGGTTGCCGAGGCTGGCGAGGCCGGAAATCGCCGCCGACTCTTTCACCGGCCCCGGCGCCACAGCAGGTGCCGGAGGCGCGCTCGGGGTGGCCGGGGCGGCAGGCGCTGCCGGTTGTGCAGGGGCGGGCGGTGCTTTCGGTGGCTCGGCCTTTTTCACCGGTTTGGGTTTCTCGACCGGTTTCGGTTTTTCGATCGGCTTGGGTTTCTCGACCGGTTTGGGCGGCGGCTTGACCGCGTCCTCGTCTTCCACCGGTTGTTCCGGTTCGGGCGGTGGCGGTGGCGGTGGTGGGGGCGGCGGCTCCGGTGTCGGCGGGGCCGGCGGTGTCGGGCTGGTCAGCTCGACGGTCATTTCCGGAATTTCCGGCGGCGTGGGCAGCGGCTCGGCCCGCGCCTGCTGGAAAAACCACCAGGCGCCGCCGTGTATCAAGGCCGACACCGCCACCAGCAACAGCATCTGCTGTTTGTTCAGGCCGCCGGGCTGCGAAGTGTTGGCCTTAAACACGGGCCGGCCCGCAACCGACGGGAGCGGCGCTTCCCGCAAGGGCCCCGGCGGACTTCTGTGCTTTACCGCATCGTTCATTAAAGCTCCCTCGGGTGGATGAAGGGCAATAAGGTGCCGTTCGAACAACAGGGCGTTGTTCGAGTGAGTGGTCGCAACTTTCATACAGGTGTGCAGAAGCCGATAGTTGAACTATCTATTGAACAGGGCTTGTGCAGCTTATTGCTTCAGTAATGTCGACTTCGATGGTTCATTGATCCGGTCCGTGGCTGTTCTTTTATAAGTGAGTGTGCAATTGAGTGGCAAACATCATTCGTGCCCTCATGGTTGATGCAATAGCAACCGCTGTGCCAAAGAGTGACCAAATGTGTATCGGTTATTTCATGGGTGATACGTATGTCGCATTTATATAAGTTTCATTAACCAGGCCGGTTTTCCTGGGCGCATAACCTCCCGATGGCCCTGTTTGCAGGGCTTTTTTCAGGGCGAGACAGCTCTGGCGCGGTATCGCGCTGTTCAGCGAGATAGAGCGGCTGTTCTCGTGTCGGCCAGGGCGCGTGATGGTGCGTGGCGGACTGATTTGGTGCGGGTCAGGGTTTTAGCGGGTCACAGGCGATGTTCCTTGTTCTTGTTTAAGTAAAGTCGGTCGTTCCGCATGAACGATGTAATGACTGGAAGTGCAGTTTTGGTGCGCTTCGAGCATCAACTCCGAACAGCAAAAGTTGTACGGGTGTGCTGTCTGAAAGTTATTGTCGAACAATCTGTTCTGGCATTCATTAATGCAGCGCGCACGCAATGACTGCTTGCGTGCTATTTAAAAAATAAATAGTGCAGGTGTTCAGGTAATAAAAGGAATGCACGGACTGTTCGGCGGGCGAACGCGGCGCAGGTAAACGGGCATCGAGAGAAGAGGGTGGCGCAGCAGATGAAGATTCACGCGGTGAACTCCTTGTTGCCAGCTCGGATACGCGAACTTTTGGTTCGGTATCGCACCTTACAAGAACGCGGATAGCGTTCGCTGATTGCTCTTGGTGCGGGATGGGCACCGCCAGCGCTGTTTTGCGAGATCAGGGATTCGCAAGCTGCCGATGAATGCGCAATCCGTGCCAAATTCGATACAACGGCTATAAATAGGGCCAGGCGGGATGCCTTTCGCAGTGGAGGAGGGGATATGTATCAGCTCTACGGACACCGCAACTCAGGAGCAGCGGCCATCGAGGCGGCGCTCGAGCTGTGCCAGGTGGCTTACCGCTTCATCGATATCGAGGCCAGTGCGGAAGCGGCGCAGGAGCTGGCGCGGCTCAATCCGCTCAAACAGATCCCGACCCTGCAGCTGCCGGACGGCAGTGTCATCACCGAAAGTGCGGCGATCCTGATTCATCTGGGGCAAAGCTTTGCGCAATCCGGCCTGCTGCCGGCCAACGGCGCTGACCGCGATCAGGCGATTCGGGGCCTGGTGTACATCGTCAGCAATTGTTATGCGGCCATCGGGATCATTGATTACCCGGAACGCTGGCTGGTGATGCCGGACGAGGCCTCGCGACAGAATCTGATGGCGGGTGCGCGGGAACGACTGCACTGGAGTTGGGAGGTGTTTGCCGATCAGTTCTCGGCCGAGCTGTACCTGGACGATGAAACACCGGGGGCGCTGGATGTGCTGGCGGCGGTGGTCACGCGCTGGGCCGGTGCCCGCGAACACCTGCGCCAGGCCCGACCCGGTTTCCATGCGTGGCTGCAGCGCATCGACCGGCACCCGGTGCTGGCGCCGGTCTTTGCGCGGCATTGGCCCGGCTGATCACTCCCCGCGAATGTTGATCGTTCCCACGCTCCGCGTGGGAATGCAGCCCGGGACGCTCCGCGTCCCAAAGCGTGACGCAGAGCGTCACAAGAGGCGTTCCCACGCAGAGCGTGGGAACGATCAAACCGGAACTATTCCCCGCGAATGTACTGCTCCAGCTGTTTGATCAGCTCGGCCTGTTCGGCAATCGCTTCCTTGACCAGGTCGCCGATCGACAGCAGGCCGATCAGTTTGCCGTCCTCCACCACGGGCAAGTGACGCAGGCGTTTGTCGGACATGATGCCAAGGCAGGTGTCGACGGTCTGGTGGGTGTCCACCGTGATCACGTTCGCCACCATGATGTCGCGCACCGGCGTGCCCACCGAGGAGCGCCCGTGCAGCACCAGTTTGCGCGCGTAATCGCGCTCGCTGATGATGCCCACCACTTTGTCGTCTTCCACCACGAGCAAGGCGCCGACGTTCTTCTCGGCCATTTTCATCAGCGCTTCGAGCACCATGTGATCGGGTTTGATCTGGTGCACTTCCTGATTTTTCTGATCTTTGAGCTTGAGCAGCTGGGCGACGGTTTTCATGGCGGTTACTCAGGTGTTGTCGTTGTTCTCCAAGCATCGTAGACGCAGGCGCGCAGGGCAAGGCCGCAAAACGGCAGAAAACACGCAAAAAACGTCATTTGACCGGGTTTTTCATGGCGAGGCCTGTGTCACCGCTTGCGGCAATGCCGCGTAGAATGCCCGTCTGAATCAATTCCTGAGGTTGCAGTGGTGGATTTACAGCAGGGCTTCGTCCTGACCCGGCATTGGCGCGACACCCCGGCCGGCACCGAAGTCGAGTTCTGGCTGGCGACCGACGCCGGGCCGCGCCGTGTGCGCCTGCCGCATCAGCCGTCGGTGGCGTTCATCCCGGCGGCGCAGCGTGAGCAGGCCGAGCGGGTATTGGCGGACGAAAAGAGCGTGGAGCTGCGCCCCTTGGCCCTGCAGGATTTCGAGCATCGCCCGGTGCTCGGGCTGTATTGCCAGCAGCATGGTCAGTTGATGCGCCTCGAAACCGCGCTCAACCGGCACAGTGTCGATGTCTTCGAAGCCGACGTGCGACCGCCCGAGCGCTACCTGATGGAGCGTTTCATCACCGCGCCCGTCTGGTTCAGCGGCACGCCCGATGCCGACGGCGTGTTGCTCGACGCCCACCTCAAACCTTCACCTGACTATCGCCCGCAACTGCGGCTGGTCTCGCTGGATATCGAAACCACCGAGCAGGGCGAGTTGTATTCCATCGCGCTGGAGGGCTGCGGCGAGCGGCAGGTGTACATGCTCGGCGCACCGAACGGCGATCACAGCATCGTCGACTTCGATCTCGAGTACTGCGAGTCGCGCACCCTGATCCTGAAGAAGCTCAACGACTGGTTCGCCTGCCACGACCCCGACGCGATCATCGGCTGGAATCTCGTGCAGTTCGACCTGCGCATCCTCCACGAACACGCCCGGCGCCTCGGCGTGCCGCTCAAGCTCGGGCGCGGCGGCGAGGAAATGCAGTGGCGCGAACACGGCAGCCGCAATCACTACTTCGCTGCAGCGGCGGGACGGTTGATCATCGACGGCATCGAATCCCTGCGTTCGGCGACCTGGAGCTTTCCCTCGTTCAGCCTGGAAAACGTCGCCCAGACTTTGCTTGGCGAAGGCAAGTCCATCGACAATCCGTACCAGCGCATGGACGAGATCAACCGCATGTTCGCCGAGGACAAACCGGCGCTGGCCAAGTACAACCTCAAGGACTGCGAGCTGGTCACGCGGATCTTCGCCAAGACCGAACTGCTGAAATTTTTGCTTGAGCGCGCCAGCGTCACCGGCCTGCCGGCGGATCGCAGCGGCGGCTCGGTGGCGGCGTTCACGCATTTGTACATGCCGTTGATGCACCGTCAGGGTTTTGTAGCGCCTAACCTCGGCACCAATCCTCCGCAGGCCAGCCCCGGCGGATTTGTCATGGACTCGCAACCGGGGCTGTACGAATCGGTGCTGGTGCTCGACTACAAGAGCCTTTATCCGTCGATCATCCGCACTTTTCTGATCGATCCGGTGGGATTGATCGAAGGCTTGCAGCATCCCGATGACAGCGACTCGGTGCCAGGTTTTCGCGGTGCGCGCTTCTCCCGTACCCGGCATTGCCTGCCGTCCATCGTCGCTCGGGTCGCCGAGGGCCGCGAGACCGCCAAGCGCGAGCACAACGCGCCGCTGTCCCAGGCGTTGAAGATCATCATGAACGCCTTTTACGGCGTGCTCGGTTCCAGCGGTTGCCGGTTTTTTGATACGCGGCTGGCGTCATCGATCACCCTGCGCGGCCACGAGATCATGCTGCGCACCCGGCAGCTGATCGAAGCCCAGGGCCACGCGGTGATTTATGGCGATACCGACTCGACGTTCGTCTGGCTGCGTCGCCCCCATGGTCAGGAAGAGGCGGCGACCATCGGCCGGGCGCTGGTTGCGCACGTCAACGACTGGTGGCGCGAGCATGTGCGTGAGCAGTATGGGCTGGAAAGCGCCCTCGAATTGCAGTTCGAGACCCACTACAAGCGCTTCCTGATGCCGACCATCCGTGGCGCCGAGGAGGGCAGCAAAAAGCGCTACGCCGGCCTGGTGACCCGCGCCGACGGCAGCGAGGAAATGGTCTACAAAGGCCTGGAAACCGTGCGCACCGACTGGTCGCTGCTGGCCCGGCAATTTCAGCAGGAGCTGTACGAGCGGATCTTCCAGCGCAAGCCGTATCAGGATTACGTGCGCGAGTATGTGCGCAAGACCCTGGCCGGCGAGTTCGACGAGCGACTGGTCTACCGCAAGCGCCTGCGCCGCACCCTCGACGACTACGAACGCAACGTGCCGCCCCACGTGCGCGCCGCGCGGCTGGCCGATGATTACAACGCGCAACACGGTCGCCCGCGCCAGTACCAGAACGGTGGCTGGATCAGCTACGTCATCACCCTGGCCGGCCCCGAGCCGCTGGAAGTGCGCCGCGCGGCCATCGACTACGACCACTACATCACTCGCCAGCTGCAACCGGTGGCGGATGCGATCCTGCCGTTTGTCGACGACGATTTCTCAACCCTGATCGGGGGACAACTGGGCCTGTTTTGAGTCCAGCAGTTGCAGGGTCCACTCGTCCTGAATGCCGTGGAAGAAACGCTCCAGCGCCTGATGCCAAGGGCTGTCGTCGACAGCGAACTGGGCGAACAGGGTCATTGATGAGTGGAATTTCAGGTCGTCCGGATGGCCAAATATCTCGGCAATCGAACGCTGCTGAACATTCAGCACAAGCTGCGTGCAAGTCCGCAGCCGGGCGCCGAGCAAAGGGTGGTCGAGATAGGCGCGGGTTTCCGGCGCCGAGTTGATCGCGAACCGTCGCGACATCTCGCTGCCGCCGAGCCCGGCGAACTGCGGGAACACGAACCACATCCAGTGGCTGCGCTTGCGGCCCTCGCCGAGCTCGCGCTGGACCCGTTCGAACACCGGGTCCTGGGCAAGCACGAAGCGTTGCAGGTTGAATGGATCGTCCTGATCAGTGCTTCTCATGGCGAAGCCCTCTGTCAGTCGGCGGTGGCTCAGACCATGGCCAGCCGCTGCTTGCGTTTTGGCGCGTGAAACGCCTGGTCCAGCGCCGCCAGATCCCCGGCATCGAGTTGCAGCTGCGCGGCTTGTGCATTGAGCTGCACGTGTTCCGGGCGCACGGCCTTGGGAATCGCAATCACCCCATCCTGACGCAGAATCCACGCCAGCGAAACCTGTGCCGGGGTCACGCCGTGACGAGCGGCAATCTGTTTCAGCACCGGCTCGACCAGCATCGCGCCGCCCTGGCCGATCGGGCAGTACGCCATCAACGGCATGCGCTGCTGTTGGCACCACGGCAGCAGGTCGAATTCGATGCCGCGTTCTTCCAGGTTGTACAGCACCTGATTGGTCGCGCAGACCGAACTCGACAGTTCCTCAAGATCGTCGACATCGAAATTCGACACGCCCCAGCGACCGATCTTGCCGGCCTCGCGCAGACGCTCGAACGCCTCGACGGTTTCTTCCAGCGGATACTGGCCGCGCCAATGCAGCAGATAGAGGTCGATGTAATCGGTGTCGAGCCGGCGCAGACTGCGCTCGCAGGCCTGGGGAATGCCCTTGCGACTGGCGTTGTGCGGGTAGACCTTGCTCACCAGGAACACTTGATCGCGCAGGCCGGCAATGGCTTCGCCGACGACGGTTTCGGCACCGCCTTCACCGTACATTTCCGCAGTGTCGATCAGGGTCATCCCCAGTTCGATGCCACTGCGCAAGGCCGCCACTTCACGCTTGTGCGCCGAACGGTCTTCGCCCATGCGCCAAGTGCCCTGGCCAATCACCGGCACCTGCACGCCAGCCAATTCGAGGGTACGCATTCAAACCTCCTTTCTGAAACGGTCGATACCTTGAGTGGGCAGCAGAATAGCCCACGGGTTCCGTCCGGTTCCAGAAAGGAGGTCAGGTGCTTACCTGGCGGAGAACTTCAACACCACGCTCTGGGTGTAGGTCTGGCCGGGATCGAGCCGGGTGCTCGGGAAGTTCGGCTGATTCGGCGAATCCGGGTAGTGCTGAGTCTCCAGGGTGAACGCGCCCCAGTGCGGATAGACCTTGCCACCCTTGCCCTTGACCGTGCCGTCGAGGAAGTTGCTGGTGTAGAACTGCACGCCCGGTTCGTTGGTGAACAGCTGCAAGTGGCGACCGGATTGCGGGTCGCTGACTTCGGCGGCGAGTTTGCTGACGTCTCCCTTGGTGTCCAGCGCCCAGTTGAAATCGAAGCCGCCTTTTTTCTCTTCAGCGAATTTCAACTGCGGATGGTCGGCCTTGATGTGCTGGCCGATGGCGGTCGGTTTGGTGAAGTCCATTGGCGTGCCGGCCACGGGCGCCAGTTCGCCGGTCGGGATCAGCTTGGCGGTGACCGGGGTGTAGTGACTGGCGTGCAGGGTGGCGACTTGCTTGAGGATGTCGCCATTGCCGGCGCCGGCAAGGTTGAAGTAGCTGTGGTTGGTCAGGTTGAGCACGGTCGGTTTGTCGGTGCTGGCCTTGTAGTCGATGCGCAGTTCGTTGCTGTCGGTGAGGCGGTAGGTCACCTCGGTGGTGAGGTTGCCGGGGAAACCCATTTCACCATCCGCCGACAGATAGGTCAGGGTCACGCCGACCGAATCCTTGTCCTTGGTTTCCTTCGCCTTCCAGACCTTTTTGTCGAAGCCCTGAGTGCCGCCGTGCAAGGCGTTGGTCTTGTCGTTCTGCGGCACCTGGTAGCGTTTGCCGTCGAGCTCGAACGCACCGTCGGCCAGGCGATTGCCGAAACGGCCGATGGTTGCGCCGAAGTACGCGGTGCCTTTCTGATAACCCTGCACATCATCGAAACCGAGGACGATGTCGTCGAGCTTGCCGTGCTTGTCCGGCACTTGCAGCGCCTGCAAGGTCGCGCCGTAGGTGATGACCGTGGCTTGCATGCCGTGGCTGTTGCGCAGGATGTATTGCTCGACCGGCGTGCCGTCATTGGTTTTGCCGAAGGCTTTGTGTTCGCTGGACAGGCCGGCGGCCTGGGCGGAGAGGGTGGCGATCATCAGGGACAGTCCGAGGCCGCAGAGTGAGTGTCGGGATTGAAGCATGGGTTGACCTTCCTTTTTGTTGTTGTTTTGAAAAATCGGTAAATAGTCATGCTAATTAACGGGTGAGTGGGAATTTATAGCGGATTAAACGGTTAATGCAAAAATAAAGTCGGACTAAATTGATTAAGCCAACGGCGCCGAAGGTCGGGAATCCACGTCGGCACTGCACTTTTGCGAAATCCCCGGCTCTATCCATGGCCAGGGTGCGGTGACTTCCGCCGCACAGGAACGTGTCCGTCAAAGAATTCATGCCGAGAGTTTTGCACCCCATCGCTGCATTCATTCATCGCCCGTGCTTGCTACTGGCCTGCCTGTCGACGCTGTTGCTCGGCGGTTGCAGCCATCAGGACGGCAACAATTTCATCACCCAGATGCGCGAGGGCAGGCCTCAGGAATTTCTCCAGACCAGTGTCGACCGCATGGCAACTCTGGCGATGCGTGACAACCTCGACAGCCTCTATCGCTTGATGGGCAAGTTGTACCTGCGTAACCCTGAGGAGCTGCGCAAATCCGGTTTTCTCGACATTCGCACGGCGGTCAAACAGGTGCGGCTGGCCATCGAGCAACAGCAACCTTTGCCGACTCTCGGCGGCAAGAAAGATCTGGCGGCACTGAGCTATGCCATGAGCCCGGAATTCCTCGGCGACCGGGTCGGCGCGTTCATCTATGCGATCGGCAGCATGCTGGTCACCGCCCACGGCAACCGCACCGAGTTCTACATGACCGATGCGATCAACCCGACCTTCGTCAACAACGCCGCGCGCAACATCGAGAAAGCCACGTGGATCCTCGCCCAGCGGCAGAACAAGGATGGCCAGCCGCTGCTGTTTTCCAACGAGATTTCCGAAGAGGGCAGCAATCTGAGCTTCGCCACGGAGTTCGGCAAAGTCGTGGCGCGTCTGGATCTGCTGACCCAGATGCTCGACGAGCGCTACCGGCGCATTGGCCTGAATTACGCCCAGAGCCTGTTGTTTTTGAATTTTTTGCCCGTGCAGTGAAATGGCATAACGATAGATCCGATCGATATAGGGCGTTATAAGAAAACTGGTTATGCTGCGGGCCGGATTTTTCCTGTGGTTTGTCTGGACGTCTTAATGGAATTGGCAAATTTCGGCCTGGTGATTGCCGGGCTGGTGGTGGGGTTCATCGTCGGCATGACCGGTGTCGGCGGCGGTTCGTTGATGACGCCGATCCTGCTGTGGTTCGGCATCAATCCGGCCACGGCGGTGGGCACGGATCTGCTGTACGCGGCCATCACCAAATCCAGTGGCGTGCTGGTGCACAGGAAGAACAAGAACATCGACTGGGCCATCACTGGCTGGCTGACCCTGGGCAGTGTCCCGGCGGTGGCGATGACCTTGTGGTTCCTCAGCACCCTGCACACCGCGCCGGATGCGATGAACGCCATCATCAAGCAAGCGCTGGGCTTCGTGCTGTTCGCCACGGCGCTGGCGATTCTGTTCAAGAAGCGCCTGCTGGAATTCGCCCACAAACGCGCCGGCGGCAACTACAACCCCAGCGGTGCGCGCCTGAATGGCATGACCGTGATCACCGGTCTGATCCTCGGCACCATGGTCGCCCTGACCTCCATCGGCGCCGGTGCCCTCGGCACCGTCGCACTGTTCATCCTCTATCCGCTGCTGCCGACCCGCCGCCTGGTCGGCACCGAAATCGCCCACGCCGTCCCGCTGACCCTGGTCGCCGGCCTCGGCCACGCGAGCATGGGCAACATGGACTGGGGCGTGCTGGGCTTTCTGCTGGTCGGCTCGCTGCCGGGCATCTGGCTTGGCAGCCACCTGACCGGCCGCGTCTCCGATGAACTGCTACGCCCGTGCCTGGCGACGATGCTGGTGTTGATCGGTTACAAGCTGGCGTTCTGATCGGCGAGCATCCATGACCCCGAAGGGTCGAGCGTCAGGCTGGCGGGGCATGAAAGGTAAACAAATGGGCGCAGGGTCGCGCCCATCCGGTTGCGCAAAACCGGTGCTGACCTAAGCTTTGGGCAAGGCGAAACACTTTTGCCGGGCAGCCTCCGGAACAATCGCCGCGATGCGCAATCATTAGAGCGTGGATATCAAAAGGAGATGCGCATGCTCATCAGGTCACTGACCCTGACACTCTTGCTGGCGATTGCCGGCCCCCTGTTCGCCGCCGACGGCGATTCCCCTCTGGACGTCGACAAGGGCATTAACCGCCCATTGATCGTGATCGCTTCCAGTACGGTCGATTCTTATTGGGTCAGCCTGAAAAAAGCGCTGGACGACCCGGCCAACAAACAAGGCATCGCCGACCGCAAGATCAAGGTCTACACCATCCTGAGCATGAGCGGTCAGGTCGATGGCAAAAGCCTCGAGCAGCAGCAAACCATGGCGCTGTTGCGCTCGCTGAAGCTGGGTGCGGGGGCGTATCCGAAGGTATTTCTGGTGGGCAAGGATGGCGAGACCAAACTGACGGCTTCGGGGGATGAAGCGGCGGCGGTCGATTTGAAGAAGATTTTCGACACCATTGATGCGTTGCCTGCCGCTGAAAAAGAAGCCACTTCCACCGTGGTCACCGCCCCGGCTGCTGTAGAACCCGCACCGGCCAAAGGCGCAAAAGGGACCAAACCGGCGAAGCCAACCAAACCGGCCAAGCCGCCGGAAATGCCGGATGACTGATTGCGGCAGGCTCTGAATAAAATGGCGAACGTTATCAAGCGTTCGCCATTTTTTTTGCCCTCGGTGTTTTGATCTGAAGATGATCGCAGGCGGTCATGGATGACATTTCAGCCCTGTTTTGCGATGCAGGTCCGCATCTGACTGGCATGGAATTTTCAAAGGCTATTGCGCTCATAAAGCTCGTCGTCATTCAGCACGTAAACCAGTGCATCTTTTGCTTCGCTAACGACCAAGGGAGACTGGGTTGTCAGCACGAATTGGCAGTTTGGAAATGTTTTGCTCAATTGCTGGATAAGGTTGAGCTGCCATTCCGGATGCAGATGAAGGTCCACTTCATCGATGAGGACGATGCCTTCGCCGTGGAGCGGATTGTCTAGTGACGGGTTCATCATGGCCAGTCGGCGGGCGATGTCACCGACCAGCGCCAGCATCGATTTTTCGCCTTGTGACAATTGGGCGACATTCAAAGTGACGCCGTCCTTGTCGATCGCCATGTGCAGGCGAGGTTGTCGCTGTATTCGCAGGTTGGTGAAGCCCGGCATGAAGGCCGCGATGGCGCAGCGGACGGCCGTCAGTTGGGAGTCACGGGACGAAGCTTTGAGCTCGGATAACGTCTTCCAGGCTTCGCTTTCAGCACCAAACTTTTGAGCTATTTCGTTCAATGCGGAATCGGAAATGCCGGACTCGTTTTCGCTGTCTTCACGCTCTCGAAACCATTCAAAGAAGCGGCGAAAGTCGGTGCTGTATTTCAGTGAGTCGTCGTAGCCCGCCAGTTGATCGAAGGTGTGTCCGCTTTTGATTTTCAGCGGGATTTCGAGAACCGATCGCTCCACCGGATAGTAGGCGATCAGGGGGAGTGAGGCGTTGTCATCGGCTGTCAGCAGGGCGCGATAGTGATCGGCGAGCAGATTTACATCTTCCAAGGAGCTGCTCAGAGCCGTTTTCCCTTCCTGCTTGCTGTGTGACATACCCCATACGAATACATCGTCTTCTTCATCGGGATCAGACTCGGGATTGACTCGCGGATGTGCGGGTTCTGTTACCGCGATCGAGACGATGGCAGCCGGGGTCCCGTTTTGAATGTCTTCCTCTGCGATATGGCTGCCATTGCCTCTTTGGGTGCGAATTCTTGCTATCAGCCAGCTCAGGCAGGTGGTGAGCGCTTTCAGCAGGGTGGTTTTGCCGGCGCCGTTGATTCCCACGAAAACTGTGACGTTGGAATGGGGGCCGGAGAGAGGAGCCAAATGAACGGTGATGTCATTGAACCGACCTACATTCGTGAGTTTGAGGCTGTCGATCTTCATTCATTCCCCTCTGTGTTTCAGTCGGTCAGGTGTTTGGCGAACGTCATTTCATCCGCGATAACCCGGCAATGCGGTGCAGTTTAGATGCATCTCTTTCAGCCGGTCACCTTTGAAAATCATTGCTGAATGTGCCCGGAAATTTACGCGGCAACACCCTTCAAACCCATCGGACGTTTCCTTCAAAACGCGGCGGCGTTGGTGAACTGGTGGCTTGAGTGATAGGCCGATAATCTATTTGGGTCGCTGCAAAATCAGCCTCCGGATGTGGAAGTCCGATGATCACCGAGAACGTATTTGCGCCAGTACCCGTTGGCGTGTTCCTTTAGTTATCGAGATATTCACACATGGAAAAATCAGATCCAAACGCACCCGAAACGCCGACGAACACAGATTCTCCCAAACCCCGCTACATCCCCATCACCGGCATCGACTGCCAGATTCCCTGCCTCCTGATCGACCGCGAAGCCCCGGTAGACGTACTCCACGGCACTGCCGCCTACCGCTTGCGCAGCGTGACTCAACTGCTGGAAACACTTTCCCTCAGCGATGGCACCGGCCACGACGCCTTGCTGCTGCAGGATTTCGCTAGGGTGCTGGCAATCCCTCTGCGCGATAGCTGCGATCTGATGGATGTACTGGGCTGGAAGCTACAGGCGTAGTATTCAAACCCCCAAACAAAAATGGGCGACCTTCTCAGGTCGCCCGTTTTTTATGGCGTGATTATCGGGTCAACTCACCCAGAATCCTGTGCGCAATCTTCACCCGCTCTCCATTCGGGTAATTGCGGTTCGCCAGAATCACGATCCCGACTTTCTTCGACGGTACAAACGCGACATATGCGCCGTAGCCTGCGGTGGAGCCGGTCTTGTTCAGCAGCACGTTCGCCGGTTCAGGCTGTGGCGGATTCAGCCATTTGACCTTGTGCGGTTCCATGGCCATTGGCGTCGAGTTGCCGTCCAGCAGGCGGTCGAGGCTGATCGGGTAGGTGTAGCGTTCCCAGCCCAGGCCCTGGGTCATGTCGCCGACGGTGTAGTAGCCGGTGTGGGTGAGGGCGATGGCTTTTTGCAGAGGTGTTTCGAGTTTGTCGGTGTCGAGGTTGGCCTGGACGTATTGCAGCAGGTCGGCGGCGCTGGTTTTCACGCCGTAGGCTTCGGAGTCGAGGGCGCCGGGGCTGACTCGAACCGGTTTGTTGTTCTTGTCATAGCCTTGGGCGTAGAGCTTTTGTTCAGACGCCGGCACCGACAGGAAGGTGTGCTTGAGCCCGAGTTTCGGCAGCAGGGTTTCGGTCATGACCTGATTGAAAGGCTGGCCGAGGCTTTTTGCGGCCAGGTAACCGAACAGGCCGATGCTCGGGTTGGAATACAGGCGATGACTGCCGGCCGGATACGTCGGTTTCCACTGTTGGTAATAGCCGAGCATCTTGTCGGAAGAATCCGCAGCATCCGGAAATTGCAGCGGCAGGCCGCCCGCGCTGTAAGTGCCCAGTTGCAGCAGGCTGATGTGGTCGAAGGCGCTGCCTTTGAGTTCGGGCCAGTGCTGGCTGGCCTTGTCGGAGAACTCCAGTTTGCCACTGGCCTGGGCGTAGCCGGCGAGGGTCGCGGTGAAGGTTTTGCTCACCGAACCGATTTCGAACAGGGTGTTTTCACTTACCGCTTGCCCGGTGCTTTTGTCGGCGACACCGTAATTAAAGTAATGCGCCTTGCCATCGACTGTCACGGCCACGGCGAGACCTGCGATGTTCTGTTGCTGCATGACCGGGGTCACGGTGGCCTTGACCAGCGCCTGCAACTGATCGTCGGTTGGCGGGGCGGCCAGGCAAGTGGCGGCGCTGAAGAAAAGTCCGAAAGCGCTGTAGGACTTGAGTTTATTCAGGTTGATCGAAGACATGCTTGAACCACTCTCCATGAGTGTTGATGGTGTTATCCCGCTACACTGCGAGCGTTTTCCGTCGGGCCGGCTGATCGGCGCCGCCAAATCTAGGCAGTCCGGCGTCTTTCGACAAACGATGAAAACTCGGACGAGCCATTAGAAAAATTTGGGACTTGGCATGATTCGACCTCAATTGCCCTTGAATGCGTTACGTGCCTTCGAAGCCTCTGCGCGTCACTTGAGCTTTACGCGCGCCGCCGTGGAGTTGTGCGTGACCCAGGCGGCCGTCAGCCATCAAGTGAAAATCCTGGAGGCGCAACTCGGCGTGATCCTGTTCAAACGCCTGCCCCGTGGGCTGATGCTGACCGGCGAGGGCGAAACCCTGCTGCCGGTGCTGACCACGTCGTTCGATCATATCGCGCAGATGCTCGAGCGTCTGGCGGGTGGGCAATATCGGGAAATGCTCACGGTCGGCGCGGTGGGCACCTTCGCGGTGGGCTGGTTGTTGCCGAGGCTGGCGGACTTTCAGGCGAAACATCCGCTCATAGATTTGCGACTGTCGACCAACAACAACCGGGTGGACGTCGCCGCCGAAGGGCTGGATTACGCGATCCGCTTCGGTGCCGGGGCGTGGCACGGTATCGAGGCGACCCGTTTGCTGGAGGCGCCATTGTCGGTGCTCTGCGTGCCGGAAATTGCCCGGCAACTGCATACGCCGGGGGATCTTCTGCAGCAGCGTTTGCTGCGCTCCTATCGCACCGATGAGTGGCCGGAATGGTTTCATGCGGCGGGGCTGGCAACCCATGCCGCGCCGCCCCAGAGCATCGTGTTCGACTCGTCGCTGGCGATGATGGAGGCGGCGTTGCAGGGTGGCGGGGTGGCACTGGCGCCGCCGTTGATGTTTGCCCGGCAACTGGCGGCGGACCTGATCCGCCAACCTTTTGCCATCGAAATCACCACCGGCAGCTATTGGCTGACGCGCTTGCAGTCACGGCCGGAGACGTCGGCGATGGCGGCGTTCAGACACTGGTTGCTGGAGGCTGCGCAGGCCTAGCGCACCAGGCACGGCTTCTTGTTATCGAACGTCCAGCCCGGAATCAGAAACTGCATCGCCACGCTGTCATCCCGCGCGCCCAGTCCCATGCCTTTATAGAGTTCGTGGGCCTTGGCCACTTGATCCATGTCCAGCTCCACGCCCAGCCCCGGTTTCTTCGGAACCTGCACGCAGCCGTCGACGATTTGCAGCGGTGCCTTGGTCAGGCGCTGGCCGTCCTGCCAGATCCAGTGGGTGTCGATCGCGGTGATGTCGCCCGGCGCGGCGGCCGCGACGTGGGTGAACATCGCCAGGGAAATGTCGAAATGGTTGTTGGAGTGCGAGCCCCAGGTCAGGCCCCATTCGTGGCACATCTGCGCCACGCGCACCGAACCCTGCATGGTCCAGAAATGCGGATCGGCCAACGGAATGTCCACCGACTGCAGCTGAATCGCGTGGCCCATTTCGCGCCAGTCGGTGGCGATCATGTTGGTGGCGGTTTTCAGCCCGGTGGCGCGGCGGAATTCAGCCATCACTTCGCGGCCCGAATAGCCGTTTTCCGCACCGCACGGGTCTTCGGCGTAGGCCAGCACATGATGCTGGTCGCGGCACAGACGGATCGCTTCTTTCAATGACCACGCGCCGTTCGGATCGAGGGTAATGCGGGCGTCGGGGAAGCGTTCGGCCAGTGCGGTCACCGCTTCGATTTCCGCATCGCCGCTGAGTACGCCGCCCTTGAGCTTGAAGTCCTTGAAGCCATAGCGTGCGTGGGCAGCCTCGGCCAGACGCACCACGGCATCGGCAGTCATGGCTTTCTCGTGACGCACGCGGAACCAGTCGTTGTCGGCATCCGGTTCGCTGCGGTAGGCGAGGTCGGTTTCCCGGCGATCGCCCACGTAGAACAGATAACCGAGCATCTTCACTTCATCGCGCTGCTGGCCTTCGCCGAGCAAAGCGGCCACCGGCACGTCGAGGTGCTGGCCGAGCAGGTCGAGCAGTGCGGCTTCGAGTCCTGTGACCGCGTGAATGGTGATGCGCAGATCGAAGGTTTGCAGGCCGCGGCCGCCGGCATCACGGTCAGCGAAGGTCTGGCGCACCTGGTTGAGGATCTTCTGATACGTGCCGATCGGGCTGCCGACCACCAGACTGCGGGCGTCTTCGAGAGTCTGGCGGATGCGTTCTCCGCCGGGTACTTCGCCGACGCCGGTGTGGCCGGCGTTGTCCTTGAGGATGACGATGTTGCGGGTGAAAAACGGCCCGTGGGCGCCACTCAAATTGAGCAGCATGCCGTCGTGGCCAGCCACCGGAATGACTTGCATCTCGGTGATGATCGGGGCTTTGGCGATGTCGTGTGCGGTCATTTGGGATTGTCCTTTCAAGCGTGTTTCGGCGCGGCATCGGCCACGGCGATGTCAGGTGCGGATTTGGGTGTCATACGGGCGGCGAACACGATGATCGCGGCAATGATCGAGGTTGCGGCCAGACCATAGAGGCCGCCCTGGATCGAACCGGTATGTTGTTCCAGCAAGCCGAAAGTGGTCGGGGCGACGAAGCCGCCGAGGTTGCCTACCGAGTTGATCAGCGCGATCACGGCAGCGGCGATCCGTGCATCGAGATAGGCCTGCGGAATCGGCCAGAACAGCGACGACGCGGATTTGAAACCCAGTGCGGCAAAGCAGATCGCAACGAAAGCGAAGATCGGCCCGCCGGTGGTGGACATGAACATCCCCGCCGCGGCGATCAACAGCGCCGTGGCGACCCACGCCTGCTGGTGTTTCCATTTGGCCGAGAACGAGGCGAATGCATACATGCCGATGATCGACAGCAGCCACGGAATCGAGTTGAACAGGCCGACCTGGAAGTCGCTCATCTCGCCCATTTTCTTGATGATGCTCGGCAGCCAGAACGTCGCGGCGTAGATGGTCAATTGAATGAAGAAGTAGATCAGGCAGAACAGGATGATCTGGCGATCCTTGAGCAGTTTGCCCAGCGACGGCCGGATCGGGGTCGCAGCTTCGCGTGCCTTCTGTTCATCGTCGATGGCTTTGACCAGCGCATCCTGCTCGGCGCGGGTCAGCCACTTGGCGTCGTGGGGCTTGGCGTCGAGCCAGAACCAGACGAATACGCACAGGCCAACCGAGAACATCCCTTCAATGAAATACATCCACTGCCAGCCGTGCATGCCCAGACCTTCGATCTGCAACAGCAGACCGGACAACGGGCCGGAAATCAGCGAGGCCACGGCCGAACCGCTCAAGAAAATCGCAATCGCCTTGCCGCGCTCGGCCCCCGGCAACCAGCGGGTGAAGTAGTAGATCACCCCGGGAAAGAACCCGGCCTCGGCCACGCCGAGCAGGAAGCGCAGAATGTAGAAGTGGGTTTCGTTCTGGATGAACGCCATGCCGGCGGCCACCAGCCCCCAGGTGAGCATGATGCGGGTCAGCCAGATTCGCGCGCCGACCTTTTGCAGCAACATGTTGGAAGGGACTTCGAACAGCGCGTAACCGATGAAGAACAGACCGGCACCGAAACCGTAGGCCGCGGCACCGATGCCGAGGTCGTGTTCCATGTGGGTACGGACGAAACCGATGTTCACCCGGTCAATGTAATTGACGATGAACATGATGACGAACAGCGGCAGGACGTGGCGTTTGACTTTGGCAATGGCGGAGGACAGCACCGAATCGGCGCCCTCGTTCATCCCGGCGATGGATGATTTCACTTGGTTTTCTCCCACTCGTTATTTTTATGCGGGGTGTGGCTGGTGTTGCGTTGTTGATAGACATCATACAACTAGATTTTTTTGTCCTACAAGCGGGAGTGCTCAATCAAATTTGTCTACGGGAAAGGGTTTTTATGCTTTTTCAGATTTTATGCGCCGTGTTTGTTGGCTTTTGTAGGGGTTTTGGCACGCGTAGTAGAGCGTTTTGTTCCAGTGCAAGTGGGGCGACTGCTCGGCGCAGTGGAAGATTTTCTAGCTAAAATTGAGTGTTGTCATACAAGTTAGATCCCGGAATTCATAGGAGCTCATACAAGTCATTGCCGCCAGTGCTACGATCGGTTTGCCCCGATCACCGGAACCGACCATGCAAGACGACCTCGACGCCCCCGCCCGTAAACGCGCGCACAACCTGGCCCACGACCTGGTGGAAAAACTGACCCAGAGCATCCTGCTCGGTCAGATGCTGCCCGGTGACAAGTTGCCGTCGGAAAACTCGATCGTTCAGGAACACGGCGTCAGCCGCACCGTCGTGCGTGAGGCAATTTCCAAATTGCAGGCGTCAGGGCTGGTGGAGACGCGGCACGGTATCGGCACCTTCGTGATCGAACGTGCGCCGGAGCAGGGGCTACGGCTGAATGTCGACACAGCGCTGGGCGTGCGCAGCATTCTCGAATTGCGCATGGGCCTGGAGACGCAAGCGGCGGCGCTGGCCGCGCAGCGTCGCACCGAGCAACAACTGGTGCAGATGCGTCAGGCGCTGGACGACTATCAGCGTCTATTGGCCAACAACGACAGTTGCGTCGAGGCCGACCGGCGCTTCCATCTGCTGATTGCCGAAGCCACCGGCAATGTCTGCTTCACCGAAATCATGCAGCATCTGGGCAGCGCGATGATCCCGCGCACCCGGGTCAATGCGGCCGAGCGCGGCGCGGTGGATTTGAGTAAGCTCGGGCAACTGGCGAATCTTGAGCATGAGGCGATCCTCAACGCGATCAAGCGTCAGGACCCGGACGCGGCGCGCGCGGCGATGTGGCTGCACCTGACAAACAGTCGAGACCGGTTTTCAGCCACGAGCTGAATGCCGCTGGTCTGTTCGATAGCACGCCCGGTGCGGCGGCACTTCCAACGAGTACGACCCGGATCTTCCGGGCCTCATGCTCTGAGGTGCAATCATGGCTGACGATACGCTGTTTCAGGGAGGCACGGCCCCAACCGACCCTACCCGCAAAGTCCCCGGTACGGATGAGCCGACGCTGGCCGATCACGAGATGCCGCCGGGCGTCATGCCCGGGCGCGACCCGTTGAGCGATGCCGACCGGCCAGAAGACTGGAAGGATCCGACGTCCGATGAAGACATACCGCCGGCTGATGAGCCGACACCGCTGTCCGATGACAGGCGCTGAACAAAACCCGGCTGATTGGCCGGGTTTTTTTGCTGCTTCTAAACAGCGCCGAGATCGCGCATCAACAACCCGAACCGCAAATCCACCGCATCCGGAATCGGCAGATACACCGTGTGCCCGTCCCCCGGTGCCACGTCGATGGCTTCACCTTTCAGGTTCTGCAATTCATGCAGATCAAAGTGGAAATTGCCCTTGGGCGTCATCAGTTCCAGGTGATCGCCCAGTGCAAAACGGTTCTTAACCTTGACCTCGGCCAGACGATCCCGACGTTCGCCGGTCAACTCGCCCACAAACTGCTGACGCTCCGACACCGAGCTGCCGTTCTGATAGTTCTGGTATTCGTCATGCACATGCCGGCGCAGGAAGCCTTCGGTGTAGCCGCGCTGGGCGAGGGATTCCAGATCGGTCATCAGGCTGCGGTCGAATTCGCGGCCGGCCACCGCATCGTCGATGGCCCGGCGATAGACCTGGGTGGTGCGCGCGCAATAGAAGTGCGATTTGGTCCGGCCTTCGATCTTCAGTGAGTGCACGCCCATGCGGGTCAGGCGCTCTACGTGCTGCACCGCGCGCAGGTCCTTGGCGTTCATGATGTAGGTGCCGTGCTCGTCTTCGAAGGCCGGCATCAGCTCGCCGGGGCGGTTGGCTTCCTGCAACAGGAAGACCTGATCGGTGGGGGCGCCGAGGCCGAGGGTCGGTTGCGGTTCGAAGGTCTGCACGATTTCGCCGAGCTGGTTTTCGCTGGCCTCCTGCGCCGAGTATTTCCAGCGGCAGGCGTTGGTGCAGGTGCCCTGATTGGCGTCGCGTTTGTTCATGTAACCCGAGAGCAGGCAGCGGCCGGAATAGGCCATGCACAGCGCGCCGTGGACGAACACTTCCAGTTCCATGCCGGGCACTTGCTCGCGGATTTCGCCGATCTCTTCCAGCGACAATTCACGGGACAGGATGATCCGACTCAAGCCCTGCTGTTGCCAGAATTCGACACTCGCCCAGTTCACCGTGTTGGCCTGCACCGAGAGGTGGATTGGCATCTGCGGGAAGTGCCGGCGCACCAGCATGATCAGGCCGGGGTCGGACATGATCAGCGCGTCCGGCGCCATCTCGATCACCGGCGCCAGGTCCTTGAGGAACGTCTTCAGTTTGGCGTTGTGCGGCGCGATGTTGACCACCACGTAGAAACGCTTGCCCTGGGCCTGAGCTTCACGAATGCCGAGCGCGAGGTTGGCGTGATCGAATTCGTTGTTGCGCACCCGCAGGCTGTAGCGCGGCTGGCCGGCATACACCGCATCGGCCCCGTAGGCGAAGGCGTAACGCATGTTTTTCAGGGTGCCGGCGGGGGCGAGCAGTTCGGGGGTGAAGGAGGTCGTCATGGCGGCGTCGGTCGCAAAAGCGCGGCAGGGTAGAGCAGTTGCGCCGAGGGTTTATTGATCTGGATCTATGCTCAATGAAGAAACAGGGCACTCGCGCTGACGCTGGCTGACTAAACGGGACGGGCGCGGGTGGCGCCTGACTGACCTGGACCGGACATGAACCAAAAGAGTCTGCAATTCAAATCCCTCACCGTGCTGTTGTTTCTGGTGACGGTCGCCTTCATCTGGATCCTGCTGCCGTTCTACGGTGCGGTGTTCTGGGCGGTGATCCTCGGCATCCTGTTCGCACCGATGCAGCGCCAGTTGCAACTGAAATTCGGCTGGCAACGCAACCTCACATCACTGTGTACCTTGAGCATCTGCCTGGTGATCGCGATCTTGCCGGTGATCGTCCTCAGCGTGCTGCTGGTGCAGGAAGGGGCGACACTTTACGACAATATCGAAAGCGGCAAGCTCGATATCGGCGCCTATTTGGCGCAATTCAAGCACAGTCTGCCGCCTTACTTTCAGCACCTGCTCGACCGCTTCGGCATGGGCGAGCTGAATGCCTTGCGCGAGAAGATCGTCAAGGCCGCCATGCAGGGCAGTCAGGCGCTGGCGAGCCAGGCGTTCAGTTTCGGCCAGGGCACGTTCGAGTTCGTGGTGAGTTTTTTCATCATGCTGTACTTGCTGTTTTTCTTCCTGCGCGACGGCGCCGAACTGGCGCGCAAGGTGCGCACAGCGATACCGCTGGAGGAGCATCACAAGCGTCGCTTGCAGTTGAAGTTCAATCGCGTGGTGCGCGCCACCGTGAAAGGCAATCTGCTGGTGGCGATCACGCAGGGTGCGCTGGGCGGGGCGATTTTCTGGTTTCTCGACATTCCCAGTGCGTTGCTCTGGGCGGTATTGATGGCGTTTCTGTCGTTGCTGCCGGCGGTGGGCGCGGGGATTGTCTGGGTGCCGGTCGCGATTTACTTCCTGCTCAGCGGGATGATCTGGCAGGGCGTGGTGCTGGGGCTGTTCGGGGTGTTCGTGATCGGTCTGGTAGACAACCTGCTGCGCCCGATTCTGGTGGGCAAGGACACCCGGATGCCGGACTACATGATCCTGATCTCGACCCTGGGCGGGCTGGCGGTGTTCGGGCTGAACGGCTTTGTGATCGGGCCGCTGATCGCGGCCCTGTTCATGTCGAGCTGGGCGTTGTTCATCGAGAGCAAACCGAAAGTGCAGCTGCCTTAAGCCTTGAACGGGCCGTTGAGCAATTGTTGCGACAGTGCCTGCGCCGCCGGCAAGGACGTGAGCGGGCCGCTGACCGGCTCGCCGTCGCGCACCAGATACCAGCAGGCGAGCAGCCCCAGCTCTCTGAGCGATGCGGGAACGGCGCTGCCGACAACGGACATGATTTGAACCTGAGCCATGAAAAGTACCTCCATCAATCTGTGGAGCTACCTTAGGGAATTGGCCGTTTCAGGGACAATCAACGCTTTCGATAGTGGTCATTGACGCCGCTGAGGGCTGGCTCAATCCACCACTTGATCGAGCATGTGCACGATCTCGTGTTCGTTGAGAAAACCCTTGCGCACCAGGTTTTCCGCCAGCAACGAGAGAAACTTCGCGGTGCGGTGGCCTTCCAGGTGCTTGAGTTCGGTCAGGGCGTTGTAGACCTTGCTCGAGGTGCATAAACCGACGATGCGGTGCGGATTCTGTGTAGGCATTCAAGTCGTCCTTGTTGTTATCAACCTGTTGTTTGCGGACGGATTCAGAGTGCGGTTCCGTCATGACAAATAGATGACCGTTTGTGTTTTGCCCTTAACGGTCGAGTCCATCATGCCGACTTTAGCGGTTCAAACTGTCCTCACAGCGACCTTGGCGAGATTTTTTCAGACCCTGGCCGACGAACGGTCGGCTTTCCCGAAGGCAATAAAAAGCCCCGCGATCAGGCGGGGCTCTGGGGACCGGTTACCAGCGCGGGCCACCGTAGTAGTGTGGCCGGCCGTAATAACCGCGCGGTGGGCCGTAATACACCGGGGCCGGTTGGACGTAGACCGGTTGCTGCACATAGACCGGGGCCGGCTGGTAATAAACCGGTGGCGGCGGTTGCTGGACATAGACCGGCGCCGGTTGAGCGTAAACAGGCTGCTGGACGTACACCGGCCGATCCTGGTTGATGAGCGCCGAGCCGATGATGGCCGAGCCGACGATCGCACCAAATACCGCCGGGCCCTGCCAGCCACCGCCGTGGGCTTCTGCCTGACCCGTGATCGCGAATGCACCAATCAACAAGGCCACGATGGGGAGTTTACGAATCATGATAATTCCTCGGTTCTTCGACCCGGCGTCCGAACCTGCAACAGGCCCGGAATGGCGCGGGGATACTTCTAAGACAGCAACATTTTGAAAAACAGCACGGCCGCCAGGTAAATTTTGTGTAAGGTCTGTACCGGTTTGTTTACCGAGCTTGCGGCATCGACCGTGATGCCCGGAACAGACCGCCTTATGATCGTTCAGAACCCGATGGCCTGGCTAATCCCGTCCATCCGAAAGTGCATACGAAGGAGCCTCCCATGCAGATGAACCCCAATAAAGACACCCAATTGTGCATGTCCCTGTCTGGGCGTCCCGGGAATTTCGGTCTGCGGTTTCATAACCATTTGTATGAACAACTGGGCCTGAATTTCTACTACAAGGCCTTCAGCAGCCAGGATCTGCCCGGTGCGGTCGGCGGGATCCGCGCGCTGGGGATTCGCGGTTGCGGGGTATCGATGCCGTTCAAGGAAGCCTGCATTGCGCTGGTTGATGAACTGGACGCCTCGGCGGCGGCGATCCAGTCGATCAACACCATCGTCAACACCAACGGTCATCTCAAGGCCTACAACACCGATTACATCGCCATCGCTCAGTTGCTGGAAACCCACGCGGTGCCGAAGGACTCGACTTTCGCCCTGCGCGGCAGCGGCGGCATGGCCAAGGCTGTGGCCAGTGCCTTGCGCGATGGCGGTTACAAGAACGGTTTGATCGTCGCCCGCAATGAGCGCGCCGGTCGTGCGCTGGCGGACTCGCTGGGGTATCGCTGGCAGGCGGAACTGGGCGACGAGCGCCCGCAGATGCTGATCAACGTGACCCCGGTGGGGATGGACGGTGGGCCAGAAGCAGGTCAGCTGTCTTTTGAGATGGATGTGATCAAGTCTGCCGACACCGTGTTCGATGTGGTGGCGATCCCCTCGGAAACCCCGCTGATCGTGCGCGGTCGTGCCGAAGGCAAAAAGGTGATCACCGGGCTGGAAGTGATCGCGATCCAGGCGCTGGAGCAGTTCGTGCTGTACACCGGCGTGCGGCCGACGGTTGAGCAGTTCGATGCGGCGGTGGCGTTTGCCCGTAGTTGATGGAGCCTGAGCAACGGCGAACCCACCCGGATTTGCCGTTGCCTATACTGCCGGATCAGCAAGCACAGACTTGCCTACACAAAAGCCGAGGTTTGCATGCATCCGCCCATTCTCAACCTGAATGACGTTGAACTCGAACCGCTCCCCGAAGCCCTGTCGCCCGAAGGCGAAACCGCCGGGCGTTATCAGCAACGCCTGGCCCGGGTCGGTCAGCAACTGGGTGCGCAAAAGCTTGGTTATCGCCTGTATGCGCTGCCGCCAGGCATGCGCGGCAGTCCGTTTCACAGTCATCGGGTCAATGAGGAAATGTTTTACGTGGTGGCCGGGGAAGGAGAGGTGCGCCTCGGTGCCGAACGTTTCCCGATCCGTGCCGGTGATGTGATCGCCTGCCCACCGGGCGGCCCGGAAGCGGCGCATCAGATCATCAACACCAGTGCTGCGGAGCTGCGCTATCTGGCGGTCAGCACTCAGCAGCAACCGGAAATCTGCGAGTACCCGGACTCGAACAAATACGCGGTGATGGACAACTTCAACATCGATGCCGAGGGCAACGCCTCAGGATTCGTGGCGGTGGCGCGGCAGGCGGACGGGCTGGATTACTGGGACGGCGAATAACACCGTCCCCGGTGCACTTATTCTTCGAGACGGGCCAGACGCTCTTCCAGCGCCGCAATCCGCGCTTCCAGCTCTTCGATGCGCTCCAGTGACACGCCGCTGGCAGCGCCGCGATCGCTCGGGTTCTGCCGCGCCGCGATAATCGCCTCGATGTCCGCCGGATCGCCCAGCGCGTGGGTGTAACGATCTTCACGCTGACCGGGCTGACGCGGAATCAACACCGCCAGCTCCCGGGCGATCAGGCGTTCCAGCTGATGCACCACTTGTTCGGCGTCTTCAAACTCATGCATTCGACCGCTGCGGGTCAGCAGTTCGTTGACGGTCTGCGGGCCGCGCAGGAACATCAACCCGGTCAGGACCAATTGCGCCGGCACCAGCTCCAGTGCCTTGTCGACCTTATGCTCCCAGCGGTCGGCGCGACTGCCCATCACCAGTCTGGCGAAACCGCGGCTTTCGAGGGCGCGCAGGCTCTGGCCGACCTGGCCCTGAGTCAGGTTCATCACTGGCTCCCGGCTGGTTTTCTGGTTGCAGGCCAGCACCAGTGCGTTGAGGGTCAACGGGTAGGTTTCCGGGCTGGTGGCCTGTTTCTCGATCAACGAGCCCAGAATGCGGATTTCCGTGGCGTTGAGCCGTGGTTCATCGGAGCGGGTTTGAAATTCTGTGGTCATCGCGCGTTCCCTCTGCAGTCGAAGGCGCCTAGCCTAATCCTTGCTGGATAAAAGACAAGCCGCGCCGCCATGCGAGCATGGCTATAATCGCCCCCACGATTCACCCAGCCACCACGTGAGACAGCCATGACCATTTCCCTATACGCCGCATCCGTCCCGGTTTTCCAACAAATGCTCAACGCCGTGAGCGATGTGCTGAAAAAGGCTGAAGCCCACGCCACCGAGAAAAACATCGACCCGAACGCCTTCCTGCAAGCGCGTCTGTACCCGGACATGTTCCCGCTGGTGCGTCAGGTGCAGATCGCCGTGGACTTCGCCAAAGGCGTTTCCTCGCGTCTGGCCGAAATCGAAATCCCGAAATACGACGACACCGAAACCACCTTCGCCGAGCTGCAAGCGCTGATCGCCAAGGTTCTGGCCTTCATCGGCGAGATCAAGCCAGAGCAAATCAATGGCAAGGAAGGCATCGAGATCGTGACTCGCCCGGGCACCCCGAAAGAGAAGCGCTTCAGCGGCCAGGCTTATCTGCTGAGCTACGGCCTGCCGCAGTTCTTCTTCCACGTCACCACCACCTACGCATTGCTGCGTCACAACGGTGTGGAAGTGGGCAAGCGCGATTACATGGGCGCGTTCTAAAACGTTCTGCAACAAAAAGCCCGCCAAGGTTTACGCCTTGGCGGGCTTTTTGTTGCGCCGGGTTTTTACGCCGGACGCTGGGCTTTCTGCTCTTCGCCCAGGCACGCGGCGGCGGTGAACAGCACGTCGGTGGAGGAGTTCAGCGCCGTCTCGGCCGAATCCTGCAGCACGCCAATGATGAAACCGACGGCCACCACCTGCATGGCGATTTCGCTCGGGATGCCGAACAGGCTGCACGCCAGCGGGATCAACAGCAGCGAACCACCGGCCACGCCCGAGGCACCGCAGGCGCAGATCGCAGCGACGACGCTGAGCAGGATCGCGGTCGGGATGTCCACGGCGATACCCAAGGTGTGCACGGCGGCGAGGGTCAGCACGGTGATGGTGATCGCCGCGCCGGCCATGTTGATGGTGGCGCCGAGCGGGATCGATACCGAATAGGTGTCTTCATGCAGGCCCAGGCGCTTGCTCAGTTCCAGATTGACCGGAATGTTCGCCGCCGAGCTGCGGGTGAAAAACGCAGTGATGCCGCTTTCACGCAGGCACTGGAGCGTCAGCGGGTACGGGTTGCGGCGCAGCTTCCAGAACACGATCAGCGGGTTCATCACCAGCGCCACGAACAGCATGCAGCCGAGCAGTACCGCCAGCAGGTGCGCATAACCGATCAATGCGCCAAACCCGGAGGTGGCCAGGGTCGACGCTACCAGACCGAAAATGCCCAGCGGTGCGAAGCGAATCACGACCCGGACAATCAGCGTCACGCCATTGGACAGATCGCCCAGCACTTCGCGGGTGGTGTCGCCGGCGTGCCGGATCGCCACGCCCATGCCGATGGCCCAGGCCAGAATGCCGATGAAGTTGGCGTTCATCAGTGCGCTCACCGGGTTGTCGACCACGCTCAGCAACAGGCTTTGCAGCACTTCACTGATGCCGCCCGGCGCGCTTACGGCGATGTTGTCAGTGGACAGCACCAGATGCGACGGGAACATCATGCTGGCAATCACCGCGACCACGGCAGCGGCGAAGGTGCCCAGCAGATACAGGAACAGAATCGGCCGGATGTGGGTTTCCTGGCCGTGCTTGTGGTTGGCGATCGAGGCCATGACCAGCACGAACACCAGGATCGGCGCCACGGCTTTCAGGGCCGAGACGAACACTTTGCCGATGAAGGCTGTGCCTTTGGCCGCTTCCGGCGCGAACAGCGCGAGGGCGATGCCGGCAATCAGGCCGATCAGGATCTGGGTGACCAGGCTGAGGCTTTTAAGACGTTGCAATAGAGAAGGGGATGAAGCGGTCATGAACGGCATCTCTGTTTTTATAGGGTACAAGGTTGCGTGATCCGGGCGATTGATCGGGGGCAGGCCATGGACACAAACCGAAAGAACTGACGCGCCAGACACGCCGTTAAACGGGTGGCTGAACAGGGTGTACGTTTTGCAGGGCGCGGACTTTATCACAGCGTCGTCCGGATCCTTCAGACCTGTGACGATCTGCCACCCGATCCCTCTGTAACTTAGACAGGTTTGTGCAAGTCACCCGGGAAACACTCTGTTAAGATTGCGCATCCTTATTTTCAAGTTCTGCCAGCGGGCCTTCGGGTCAACGCTGGTGTCGTCGTTTTGCTGGAGTTCCTCATGCTGTTGCCCATCCTTCTGTTGTCCGCCGCCGGGTTTACGGTGCTGACCACGGAGTTCGTCATCGTCGGCCTGCTGCCGGCGATTGCCCGCGACCTGGCCGTCACCATCCCGCAGGCCGGGCTGCTGGTGACTCTATTCGCTTTCACCGTGGCGATGTTCGGTCCTTTCTTGACCGCGTATTTCGCCCGCTTCGAGCGACGCAAGCTGTTCATCACCATCCTGATCATGTTCGGCCTGGCCAATACCGTGGCGGCATTGGCGCCGAACATCTGGGTCATGGCCATCGCCCGGTTGATCCCGGCGTTGGGATTGCCGGTGTTCTGGGCGCTGGCCAGCGAAACGGCGGTGGATATCGTCGGCCCGGACTTCGCCGGTCGCGCGATCGCCAAGATTGGCTTCGGCATTGTCTGCGCCACCGTGTTCGGAATTCCGGTCGGTACGTTGATTTCCGATGCGTTCGGCTGGCGCAGCGCGTTCGCCATTCTGGCGGTGATCGCGTTTGCCAAGGCGCTGCTGCTGTTTGTCTATCTGCCGAAAACCAGCCTGCACCAGCATCAGGTCAGTTTCGCCTCGCAGTTCAAGATCCTGCGCAGCCCGTTGATGCTCGGCCATGTGTTGCTGTCGATCCTGGTGTTCAGCGGCATGTTCACCGCCTACACCTATCTGGCGGACATCCTCGAACGTCTGGCCGGCTTCAATGGCACCGTGGTCGGCTGGTGCCTGATGGGCTTTGGCGCGGTCGGTCTGATCGGCAACTCGCTGGGCGGTCGTGCGGTGGATCGCCATCCACTGATGGCTTCGGTGATGTTCTGCGCGTTCATGATTCCCGGGATGGTGGCGCTGGTGCCTAACATCAATTCGTCGCTGGGTCTGGCGGCGGCGATGGGCATCTGGGGCGTGACGCAGGCGGCGCTGTTTCTGGTCAGTCACGTGCGCTTGATGAAAGCCGCACCGGAAGCGCCAGCCTTTGCCGCCTCGCTGAACATTGCCGGGGCCAACCTCGGGATTGGTTTGGGCGCGATCATTGGCGGTCGAGTGATCGACAGCGCCGGCCTGGGTTTTGTGGGTTTCGCCGCTGCCGGGTTCATTCTGCTGTCGATTTTCCTCGCCATGGTGCTGATGGTGCTCAAGCCGCGCGACGTCTGCGCGCCGGCTTAAAACGCTGTAAACAGCTCGCGTCGGGCACCTTCGGTAATCGCTTTGATGCCGGGGTGCTTGACCTTGCGCTCCACCGAGATCGCGTAAAACGACTCGCTCACCGCATCGGTCTGGCCGATCAACTCGACGCCGTACTGGCGCTTCACCTCATCGGCAATCACGCTCGGGCCGATGAAAATCCCGCTGCCGGACTGGCCGAACGCCTGCATCAGGGCGCTGTCATCGAACTCCCCGACAATCCTCGGCTGAATCTGTTGCTCTGCGAACCAGCGCTGTAAACGGCTGCGCACCACGGTTTCCGCGCCGGGGATCAACAGCGGCGCACCGTGCAGGCTGCGCGGGAAATCCTGACCGTATTGCGCTGCCAGTTCGGCGGTGGCGAAAAAACTGATCCCGCATTCGCCTAGCTTCTGGCTGTAGCCCTTGATGTCCAGGTGCGAGGGCATCGGGCTGTCGGAGATCACCATGTCCAGGCGCTGGATCGCCAGATCCGCCAGTAATCGCTCGAGTTTGTCCTCGCGGCAGGTGATGCGCAGCGGCTCGCTCAATTCCATGGTCGGCGCGATCAGGCGATAGACGATGGATTTGGGCACCACGTCCGCCACGCCGACCCGGAACAGGATCTGCTGTTCGTTGGGCTGGGCGCGCAGCATCAGCTCCAGCTCGCCGCCGAGCTGGAACATCTGCTCGGCGTAGGGCAGGGCCTGGCGCCCGGCCTCGGTGAGTTCTAATTGCCGGCCGACTCGTTGAAACAGCTCGATGCCGTAGGTCTGTTCGAGCAGGGAAATCTGCCCGCTGATGGTCTGCGGCGTCAGGTTCAGTTGCTCGCACGCGCGCACGATGCTGCCGGTCTTGGCCACCACCCAGAAGTAATGCAGTTGTCGGTAATTGAGCATGGGGTTCGGTCCGTCCAATACAGTTCGTATAAATCGAAGTATAGCCGCTAAAAATACGAATTTTCCTGAAGTGTTTGTCTCCCTAGAATGCCCAGCCATCGACGGCCGGCCTGTACGGCGCTGTCTGTTCTATCGAGGGAAGCATCATGAAACTAAAAACTACGGCGTTGTTGATCGCGTCTTTACTGGTACTGGCCGGTTGCGACCAGGCCGAAAAGAGCGCCCAGCAACTGATGGGGCAGGCGGCTGAAGCGGCCAAGCAAGCCATCGATGACACGCACAAAGCTGCCGAGCAGGCGCTCAGCGATGCCACCGGCAATCTGATCAGCAAGAAAGAACCGAAAGACGACGAAGAAAAATCCGAATCGTCCTCCCAGGAAATCTAAACCGTCTTACACAGAGTCAGGACTGACCCATGGAATACCTGTTAGAACTCGCTTCCAGCCCGACCGCATGGATTGCCTTGGCCACACTGGTGGTGATGGAAATCGTGCTCGGCATCGATAACCTGATCTTCATCTCGATCCTGACCAACAAGCTGCCCGAGCAGTACCGGCAGAAAGCCCGTCGTCTGGGGATCGGCATGGCGCTGATCATGCGTCTGGCCTTGTTGAGCACCATCGCGTTCATCGTTCAGCTGACCGCGCCGGTCATCGAGATCCTTGGCCACGCGTTCTCCTGGAAGGACATGATCCTGATCGCCGGCGGCCTGTTCCTGTTGTGGAAGGCGACGACCGAGATCCATCACAGCATGGACCCGGCACCGGAAGATCCGAAAACCGCGACGTCCAAGGTGACCCTGGGCTTCGCCGCCGCCATCGGGCAAATCCTGATGCTGGACATGGTGTTCTCGATCGACAGCATCATTACCGCTGTCGGCATGACCGAACACTTGCCGATCATGGTGATTGCGGTTGTGGTCTCGGTGCTGGTGATGCTGTTTGCGGCTGACCCGCTGGCCAAGTTCATCAACGATAACCCGACGGTGGTGATGCTGGCTCTGGGCTTCCTGATCATGATCGGCATGACGCTGATCGCCGAAGGCTTCGGCGCCCACGTACCAAAAGGTTATGTGTATGCCGCCATGGCGTTCTCGGCTGCGATTGAAGTGCTGAACATGATGTCGCGCCGCGCCAAGCAGAAGAAACTGACTGCCGAAGCGTAATCGTTGGAAAAGCAAAGGCCGCCTGAACTCGCGAGAGTCCAGGCGGCCTTTTTGTTTGTATCGGTTACGGAAAGTCAGTGCGCGGTGGCGTGACGGGCGTCGTGTTTCTCGATCTTCCTGGTCGGTGCAGGTTGTACCGGGTGGTGATGGCGGCGGGAAATCCGCAGTACGCCCCACAACATGGCGGCGGCAACGGCCAGCCAGCCGGCAATCAGCATTACGATGGTCATGGTCAGGCTCATCTGTGCCTCCTCTTTGCCCTGCGTCGGGCTAACGCTCTTTGGCTCTTCTCTGAATGACAGTCTAGTCGCTGGTGTGTTTCAGGCTATTGACCAAAGGTCGGTGGTGATCAATCAGTTCGCTCTATGCAGCCGATGCATCTGCCGTTTTGGGCTATACCGCAGCGTGACGCCGTCCTATGATCCTCGACCAAGCCGGAACACGATGACCGGTAACTGATCAAGAGAGTGACGATGGTGCAGCTATTTTCCCGGATTCGCGCGGCGCTGCTGGTGGCCGGTTGCGTGACAGCATTGGTGGGGTGTGCGGGCAGTGTGGCGCCGGAGGTCAAGCGCCTGCCGGAGCGGGTCGAGCTCAGTGGCACCTTCTATCGCGGTGAGGCCTATCAAAGCGGGCCGCAAGTGCTGGCCAGTCTGCTGTCGCAGCAGGGCATCGTGATCACGCCGGGTCTGCTGGAAAAGCCGCTGCACTTGCCGGGCGCCGAGGACAAGTTGCAACAGAATCTGCAGAGTCTGGCCCGTGAATACGGCATGGTCGTGTATCCGCTGGACAGCAATCTGCCGGCGCTGCTGACTCAGGTGGCGGCCGGGTATCCGGTGATGGTGCGTTTCAGCGAGGGTTCGGCGTTTTGGGCTGAGCCGCGTTACGCGATCCTTTCCGGCTACGATCGCTTGAAGCAGAAGGTGCTGCTGCGCGCCGGGATGAATCGCCGTGAATTGATGAGCTTCAGCTCCTTTGAGTCGGCCCTCGAAAAATCCGGAGGCTGGGCGGTGTTGATCCAGAAACCGGCGCAGATTCCGGCGGCGGTCGATCAACAGCGCTGGCTCAAGGCTGCCGACGCACTGGCGCAAGCCGGGCAGGAGCGGGAAGCGGCGCAGGCGAGGAAGGCGCTGGCGGCGCATTGAAGTTCCGTTCGTCGCCTGTCGGGCACCCTGATGGAGGATGCGCTTCTGAACTGTAGCGTCCCGTGTTTTTCGGGCCAGTATCAGGAGGCGAACATGGCAATTCCAACTTCACCCACTGGGCCGCATTCTTCCGAGCATGGCAGCGGCGACGACCTGGGCTTTGATCCGGACTCGCCTGATCTGGACGATCCGCAAGTCGATCCCATTGGCCCGGCGAAGGCGCCGAAGGATGTGCAGCCGGGCGACGATCCCAAGCGTCCGGCCAAGCCTTACGATCCCTTGGCTGATCTCAAGCCTTGAAGCGAGGTGCGTATGAGTACCGATTCGAGTTTCGACGACCACAAACCTGACAGTGTGCCAACCACCCCCGAGCCGGAAGTCGATCCGGTTCTGGATCCGGAGAGCCCGCTGCGCGATCCGCTGGCGCGTCCGGCGGTGGTGACGCCGGAGCATTCCCGCGACCCGAGTGCCGGTGACGGCATTCCCGATGACGACAAGATGCCGTTGCCAAACGACTGAGTGCATAAATGAAAAAGCCCCGACGATTCGGGGCTTTTTCATGGGGGACGGATTACTTGGACGCTTCGATCACGCCGCTCTGGCGACTCTTGAGGTTTTTGTCGGCCTTGTATTGCTGAGCCACGGCTGGGACGTTGGCACTCTTGCCGGTTTCCACCCAGCTGCGGATGCGGCTGGCATCGGCGAAGTGAGTGTATTTGCCGAACGCGTCGAGAATCACCAGGGCAACCGGACGGTTGGCCATGCGGGTCACCAGCACCAGACAGTGACCGGCAGGGTTGGTGAAACCGGTTTTGGTGATGCGGATATCCCAGTCGGCCTTGTTGACCAGGTGATCGGTGTTGCGGAAACCCAGGGTGTAATTGGGTTTACGGAACGAAACGGTCTTTTCCTTGGTGGTGGTCAGCTCGATGAGCAGCGGCTGTTTATGCGCAGCCACCAGCAACTTGCTCAGGTCGCGGGCGGTGGAGACGTTGCGCTCGGACAGGCCGGTGGGTTCGACAAAGTGCGTGCTGGTCATGCCCAGCGCCTTGGCCTTGGCGTTCATTGCGGCGATGAATGCCGCGTAACCACCCGGATAGTGGTGGGCCAGGCTGGCGGCGGCGCGGTTTTCCGAGGACATCAGGGCAATCAGCAGCATCTCCCGGCGGGGCAGTTCGCTGCGCAGCTTGACGCGGGAAAACACGCCTTTCATTTCCGGCGTGTGGCTGATGTCGACGTCAATCCATTCGTCCATGTTCTGGTGTGCTTCGACAACTACCAAACCGGTCATCAATTTGCTCACGGAAGCGATGGGCACCACCACGTCCGGGTTGCTGGAATAAATGACTTTGTTGGTCTGCAGATCCATCAGCAGGGCGCTGCCGGAGGCAATCTTCAATTGCGAGGCGTCTCGAGGGGCAGCGGTGGTTTCGGCGGCGTTGACCGTTGGCGTGAGGAGCGTGCCTGAAAATGCAAAAACCAGGCTCAGGATGGACAGACGAATATTCACGCGGGCGAACTCATGAAGGTTGGAAATGCCGTTCTTTGTAACGGCCTGTGTCGTAAAAACGACGCATTGTAGGAGTATGGTTGAAGAACTGTCGATGGTTGTCCGCCAGGCATGAAAAAGTCGTGAAAAGCCCTGTAAAAATAGGGGTTTCCGGCGAACGGTAAAGGTTTTTTCGAGGGCATGAAAAACCCCGCGCAAGGCGGGGTTCTCGGAGCGCGGAAAACGCGACTCAGGCGTGCAGGGTTTCTGCCGCGTAGAGCGTGTTCTCAAGCAGGCAGGCGCGGGTCATCGGGCCGACGCCGCCGGGTACCGGAGTAATCCAGCCGGCGCGGGGCAGGGCGGTCTCGTAGACCACATCACCCACCAGTTTGCCGTCTTCCTGGCGGTTGATGCCGACGTCGATCACGATCGCGCCTTCCTTGATCCACTCGCCCTTGACCAGGCCCGGCTTGCCGGCGGCCACGACCACCAGATCGGCGCGGCCGACGTGGCCGGCCAGATCCTTGGTGAAGCGGTGGGTAACGGTTACGGTGCAACCGGCCAGCAGCAGCTCCATCGCCATCGGACGACCGACGATGTTGGATGCGCCAACAACCACCGCGTCCATCCCGTACAGATTGGCACCGGTGCTTTCCAGCAGGGTCATGATGCCTTTCGGGGTGCACGGACGCAGCAGCGGAATGCGCTGGGCCAGACGACCGACGTTATAAGGATGGAAACCGTCGACATCCTTGTCCGGGCGGATGCGCTCCAGCAGTTTGGAAGCGTCCAGGTGCTCTGGCAGAGGAAGTTGAAGCAGAACGCCGTCGATTGCCGGATCGTCGTTCAGTCGATCGATCAGATCGGTCAGTGCTTCCTGAGTGGTTTCGGAAGGCAGGTCGTACGCTTGAGAGAGGAAGCCGACCTCTTCACAGTCTTTACGCTTGTGCGAGACATAAACCTGAGAGGCAGGATCGCTGCCGACCAGGATCACCGCGAGGCCTGGCGTGCGCAGACCTTGCTGGCGACGTTCGGCAACCCGTTGGGCGATCTGCTGGCGCAGGCTGGCGGCGATCGATTTGCCGTCGATTAGTTGTGCAGTCATTGCGCGTGATTAACCATCGAGAGGGGAAAAAAAGAGAACGCATTCTCGCATGTCAAACGGTGAGGGCAAAGGCGCTTGGTCAGCAAATTCCCCTAAGCCCTTTAATTAAATGAATTTTTTTTAAAAAGGATTTGACGACCTTCGGGTCGCTCTATACTATTCGTCGCACTTGTCGGGCACAGCCTAGCACTGGTTAAGAAGGTCGAGCTAAATCAACGTTTTGCGAGACTGGAAAGCACTTAGTTTGTAGTCCTCCAAGGGTACAGCTAACAAGGCGCCCGTAGCTCAGCTGGATAGAGCATCCGCCTTCTAAGCGGATGGTCGCAGGTTCGAGTCCTGCCGGGTGCGCCATTAGGCAGCATTGGCACAAGTAACGCGATATGGTGGGCGTAGCTCAGTTGGTAGAGCACGGGATTGTGACTCCCGTTGTCGTGGGTTCGATCCCCATCGTCCACCCCATATTTCGAAAGGCGCCAGATGTAACAGTCTGGCGCCTTTGCTTTAAAAGCTTCATCTGCGGATGTGGTGGAATTGGTAGACACACTGGATTTAGGTTCCAGCGCCGCGAGGCGTAAGAGTTCGAGTCTCTTCATCCGCACCAATCAAAGCTTCATTCATGCCGTTGGCCGGGTGAAGTTCTACAAAGAAGTTGTTTGGCTTCTTTGACACGCAATATGGTGGGCGTAGCTCAGTTGGTAGAGCACGGGATTGTGACTCCCGTTGTCGTGGGTTCGATCCCCATCGTCCACCCCATATTCCGAAAGGCGCCAGATTTCACAGTCTGGCGCCTTTTTTGTTTTACGGTTTCGGATTTTCGCGGCTGCAGGTTTCGGGTCGCAGGGCAGGGTGCTTCGTCGTATTAATGTTGCTCGATGATGCTGCGCTGCCCGCCGTCCTTGCTTGCGAGGTCGGCTGTCAGGGAGATGATTCAACCGCCTCTATATATAGAAGAGGTTGGCGCAGAGCCCTGGCTTGAATTGGCTGTATTTGCTAACAGGGCGAGGCGCAACCGTTTGTCCCCGCCTTCAAATGGCCTGCTGTTTTTTACCCGTTTTCAGTAGGGTGACTTCTTGAGTTTGACCTACTAGAATGCTTGCCCTTGATTCTTGGGTCGGAAACGGCCGGCTAACGTCTGTGCAACGAGGAATATCCATGCAAGTTTCTGTTGAAAATACTACTGCTCTTGAGCGCCGCATGAGCATCACCGTGCCGGCTGAGCGCATCGAGACTCAGGTCAACAAGCGTCTGCAGCAGACTGCCAAAAAGGCCAAGATTGCTGGCTTCCGTGTTGGCAAGGTGCCAATGAGCGAAATCAAGCGCCGTTTCGGTGCTGATGCGCGCCAGGAAGCAATCGGCGACGTGATCCAGTCCTCCTTCTACGAAGCTGTGGTTGAGCAGAAGCTGAACCCGGCCGGTTCGCCATCGATCGAGCCAAAATCGCTCGAGGCTGGCAAGGATCTGGAATACGTAGCCGTATTCGAAGTGTTCCCAGAGTTCACCGTTGCCGGCTTCGAAGGCATCACCGTCGAGCGCCTGAGCGCTGACGTGGCTGACGCCGATCTGGACAAGATGCTGGACATCCTGCGCAAGCAGAACACCCGTTTCGAAGTGGCCGATCGTGCTGCCCAGAACGAAGACCAGCTGAACATCGATTTCGTTGGCAAGGTTGACGGCGAAGTGTTCGCTGGCGGTTCCGCCAAGGGCACTCAGCTGGTACTGGGTTCCGGTCGCATGATCCCTGGCTTCGAAGAAGGCCTGGTAGGCGCTAAAGCCGGCGAAGAGCGCGTTCTGAACCTGACCTTCCCGGAGGACTATCAGAACCTGGACCTGGCTGGCAAAACCGCCGAGTTCACCGTGACTGTAAACACCGTTTCCGAGCCAAAGCTGCCAGAGCTGAACGAAGAGTTCTTCGCTCAATTCGGCATCAAGGAAAGTGGCATCGACGGTTTCCGCACCGAAGTTCGCAAGAACATGGAGCGTGAACTGCGTCAGGCGATCAAATCCAAGGTCAAGAATCAGGTCATGGACGGTCTGCTGGCCACCAACCCGATCGAAGTGCCCAAGGCTCTGCTGTCCAACGAAGTTGACCGTCTGCGCGTGCAGGCTGTTCAGCAGTTCGGCGGCAACATCAAGCCAGACCAACTGCCGGCCGAGCTGTTCGAAGAACAAGCCAAGCGTCGCGTTGTCCTGGGTCTGATCGTGGCCGAAGTGGTCAAGCAGTTCGACCTGAAGCCAGACGAAGCCCGCGTTCGCGAAATGATTCAGGAAATGGCTTCGGCTTACCAAGAGCCTGAGCAGGTCGTGTCCTGGTACTACAAGAACGACCAGCAACTGAACGAAGTTCGTTCGGTTGTGCTGGAAGAACAAGTTGTGGATACTGTTCTGCAGAAAGCTAGCGTGACCGACAAATCGGTCTCTTACGAAGAAGCGGTCAAGCCGGTAGAAGCTCCAAAAGCCGACTGATTGTTTTTGCGTTAGAAGCACACACCATAAGCCAGCCTTCGAGCTGGCTTATGCGTATTCAAGACATGACTATTTGGGAGTGACTGCAGAGCATGTTCCGTAATTCCTATATTCAGCAGAACTCTGATATCCAGGCCGCCGGCGGCCTGGTCCCGATGGTTGTCGAGCAATCTGCTCGTGGCGAGCGCGCCTATGACATCTACTCGCGTCTTCTCAAGGAACGAGTAATCTTTCTGGTGGGTCCGGTAGAGGACTACATGGCCAACCTGATTTGCGCGCAATTGCTGTTCCTTGAAGCGGAAAACCCGGACAAGGACATCCATCTTTATATCAACTCCCCGGGCGGTTCGGTGACAGCGGGCATGTCGATCTACGACACCATGCAGTTCATCAAGCCAAACGTATCGACTACCTGTATCGGTCAGGCGTGCAGCATGGGCGCATTCCTGCTGACGGCCGGTGCACCTGGCAAGCGTTTCTGCCTGCCGAACTCGCGCGTGATGATTCACCAGCCACTGGGCGGTTTCCAGGGCCAGGCATCGGACATCGAAATCCATGCCAAGGAAATCCTCTTCATCCGCGAGCGTCTGAACACGCTGATGGCCAAGCACAGCGGCCGTACGCTTGAAGAAATCGAGCGCGACACCAACCGCGACAACTTCATGAGTGCAGAAGCTGCGAAGGAATACGGTCTGATCGACGAAGTGATCAACCAGCGCCCAGCTTAAAAATAAGCAGCTCAAAATAGGCTTGGTCGGCGCGTCTGATCAGCGGCGGGCTTGAAAAAGCCCGCAATAGCCTTCATCTTGTGTTGCAAGCCTATCGGATTTGGATCGAACGAATGACTGACACCCGCAACGGCGAGGACAACGGCAAGCTGCTCTATTGCTCCTTCTGTGGCAAAAGCCAGCATGAAGTACGCAAATTGATTGCCGGCCCCTCGGTCTTTATCTGCGACGAGTGCGTCGACCTGTGCAATGACATCATCCGCGAGGAGGTGCAGGAAGCACAGGCCGAAAGCAGCGCGCATAAATTGCCTTCGCCTAAAGAAATCAGCGGCATCCTTGATCAGTATGTAATTGGTCAGGAACGTGCCAAGAAGGTTCTGGCAGTAGCGGTGTACAACCACTACAAGCGTCTGAACCAGCGTGACAAAAAGGCTGACGACGTCGAACTCGGCAAAAGCAACATCCTGCTGATCGGCCCGACAGGCTCCGGTAAAACCCTGCTGGCCGAAACTCTGGCCCGCTTGCTGAACGTTCCGTTCACCATCGCCGACGCAACCACCCTCACCGAGGCCGGTTACGTGGGTGAAGACGTCGAGAACATCATTCAGAAGCTGCTGCAGAAGTGCGATTACGACGTAGAGAAAGCCCAGATGGGCATTGTCTACATCGACGAAATCGACAAGATTTCGCGCAAGTCCGACAACCCGTCGATCACCCGGGACGTTTCCGGTGAAGGCGTGCAGCAGGCCTTGCTCAAACTGATCGAAGGCACGGTCGCTTCCGTTCCGCCGCAAGGTGGCCGCAAGCATCCGCAGCAGGAATTTCTTCAGGTTGATACCCGTAACATTCTGTTCATCTGCGGTGGTGCGTTCTCCGGTCTGGAGAAGGTCATTCAGAACCGTTCCACCAAGGGTGGTATCGGATTCAACGCAGAAGTGCGCAGCAAGGAAGAAGGCAAGAAAGTCGGTGAATCCCTGCGTGAAGTCGAGCCTGACGATCTGGTCAAGTTCGGTCTGATCCCGGAATTCGTCGGTCGTCTGCCGGTTCTTGCGACGCTGGACGAGCTGGATGAGGCTGCTTTGATGCAGATTCTCACCGAGCCGAAAAATGCCCTGACCAAACAGTATGCCAAGCTGTTCGAGATGGAAGGCGTGGATCTGGAATTCCGTTCCGACGCGCTGAAATCGGTCGCCAAGCGTGCCCTGGAGCGTAAAACCGGTGCCCGTGGCCTGCGTTCGATTCTCGAAGGTGTACTGCTCGACACGATGTATGAAATCCCCTCGCAGTCCGAGGTGAGCAAAGTCGTGATCGATGAAAGCGTGATCGAAGGCAAGTCCAAGCCACTGTATATCTACGAAAACAGTGAGCCGGCTGCCAAGGCAGCGCCGGACGCGTAAGCGCCCAGCCTGCCGGAACAAGGAAGGGGCCTTCGGGCCTCTTTTTTTTATGTCGTTTTTTACATCCGCTTTGCGCTTGTTTTTTTTCAAGGCAACCCCCATCTTGGTTTCAAGCTTAATTCCATCTGATTACGGCCATATGGCCGCCGTAGAGGCGAAATCATGAAGACCACCATCGAATTGCCTCTCCTGCCATTGCGTGATGTCGTTGTGTATCCGCACATGGTTATCCCGCTGTTCGTGGGGCGCGAGAAATCCATCGAAGCCCTCGAGGCCGCGATGACGGGTGACAAGCAGATCCTGCTGCTGGCCCAGAGAAACCCGGCTGACGACGATCCCGGTGAAGAAGCTCTCTATCGCGTAGGTACTATCGCCACCGTTCTGCAGCTGCTGAAGCTGCCGGACGGCACCGTCAAGGTTCTGGTCGAAGGCGAGCAGCGTGGCGCTGTCGAGCGCTTCAGCGAAGTCGATGGCCACTGCCGTGCCGAAGTGTCGCTGATCGACGAAGTCGACGCCGCCGAGCGCGAATCCGAAGTGTTTGTGCGCAGCCTGCTGTCGCAGTTCGAACAATATGTGCAGTTGGGCAAAAAAGTCCCGGCTGAAGTCCTGTCGTCTCTCAACAGCATCGACGAGCCTGGCCGCCTGGTAGACACCATGGCTGCGCACATGGCGCTGAAGATCGAGCAGAAGCAGGAAATCCTCGAAATCATCGATTTGTCGGCCCGGGTCGAGCACGTTCTGGCCTTGCTGGACGCCGAGATCGACCTGCTGCAAGTCGAAAAACGCATTCGTGGCCGCGTCAAAAAGCAAATGGAGCGCAGTCAGCGCGAGTACTACCTGAATGAGCAGATGAAGGCCATTCAGAAAGAACTCGGCGACAGCGACGAAGGCCACAACGAAATTGAAGACCTGAAAAAGCGCATCGACGCTGCCGGTCTGCCGAAAGACGCGCTGGCCAAGGCCACTGCCGAGCTGAACAAGCTCAAGCAAATGTCGCCGATGTCCGCTGAAGCCACCGTGGTGCGCTCGTACATCGACTGGCTGGTTCAAGTGCCGTGGAAGGCTCAGAGCAAGGTACGTCTGGACCTGGCCCGTGCCGAAGACATTCTCGACGCCGATCACTACGGCCTCGAAGAGGTCAAGGAGCGCATCCTCGAATACCTCGCCGTGCAAAAGCGCGTGAAGAAAATCCGTGGCCCGGTGTTGTGCCTGGTCGGTCCTCCGGGCGTGGGTAAAACCTCGCTGGCCGAGTCGATCGCCCATGCCACCAACCGCAAATTCGTGCGCATGGCCCTCGGTGGCGTGCGTGACGAAGCGGAAATCCGTGGTCACCGTCGGACCTACATCGGTTCGATGCCAGGAAGATTGATTCAAAAGATGACAAAAGTGGGTGTCCGCAACCCGCTGTTCCTGCTCGATGAAATCGACAAAATGGGCAGCGACATGCGTGGCGACCCGGCGTCGGCATTGCTGGAAGTGCTTGATCCGGAGCAGAACCACAACTTCAACGATCACTATCTGGAAGTCGATTACGACCTCTCGGATGTGATGTTCCTGTGCACCTCGAACTCGATGAACATTCCACCGGCGCTGCTGGACCGGATGGAAGTCATCCGTCTGCCGGGCTACACCGAAGACGAGAAGATCAACATTGCGGTCAAGTACCTGTCGCCCAAACAGGTTGCAGCCAACGGCCTGAAGAAGGGCGAGCTGGAATTCGACGAAGAAGCGATCCGCGACATCATCCGTTACTACACCCGCGAAGCCGGTGTGCGTGGCCTCGAGCGGCAGATTGCCAAGGTCTGCCGCAAGGCGGTCAAAGAGCACGCGCTGGAAAAACGCTTCTCGGTAAAAGTGACAGCTGATCTGCTGGAGCATTTCCTCGGCGTTCGCAAGTTCCGCTACGGTCTGGCCGAGCAGCAGGATCAGATCGGACAAGTCACCGGCCTGGCCTGGACTCAGGTGGGCGGCGAACTGCTGACCATCGAAGCCGCTGTGGTGCCGGGCAAAGGTCAACTGATCAAGACCGGTTCGCTGGGTGACGTAATGGTCGAATCGATCACTGCGGCCCTGACCGTTGTGCGCAGCCGTGCCAAGAGCCTGGGCATTCCGCTCGACTTCCACGAGAAGCGCGACACCCACATCCACATGCCGGAAGGCGCTACTCCGAAAGACGGCCCGAGCGCTGGTGTAGGCATGTGTACCGCACTGGTGTCGGCTTTGACGGGTATTCCTGTGCGCGCCGATGTCGCCATGACCGGCGAGATCACCCTGCGTGGTCAAGTTCTCGCCATTGGCGGTCTGAAGGAAAAACTGCTGGCCGCTCACCGTGGCGGAATCAAGACAGTGATTATTCCGGAAGAGAACGTGCGTGATCTGAAGGAGATTCCTGACAATATCAAGCAGGATCTGCAGATCAAACCGGTTAAATGGATTGACGAAGTCCTGCAAATTGCGCTGCAATACGCGCCGGAGCCCTTGCCGGATGTGGCTCCGGAGATAGTTGCCAAGGACGAAAAACGTGAGTCTGACTCTAAGGAAAGAATTAGCACGCATTAATACGCTTTTGCCTGGGGGGCTTCCTTGACAGCTTTTTAGAGCCCTTGTTATAAAGCGGCTCTTAAGTGTCTGTAGGCCATTCAGCACTCGTTTTTGCTTTCACCAAAAAACTTAGAATCATACTCAAATAGATATAAGGGGACTTAGAGTGAACAAGTCGGAACTGATTGATGCTATCGCTGCATCCGCTGATATCCCGAAAGCTGCTGCTGGCCGTGCGCTGGACGCTGTAATCGAATCCGTCACTGGCGCTCTCAAGGCTGGCGACTCCGTTGTTCTGGTTGGTTTCGGTACTTTCTCCGTGACTGATCGTCCAGCTCGCATCGGTCGTAACCCACAGACCGGCAAGACTCTGGAAATCGCGGCAGCCAAAAAACCAGGTTTCAAAGCCGGTAAAGCCCTGAAAGAAGCCGTCAACTAAGTTTGATTCAGGTTTTTACCCATCCGGGTCGGGGTTACGCCTGACTTGGCAGCGGAGCGGTAGAGCAGGCGGTTGGAATAGCTGCCTGTCACACCGGGATCGAGGGTTCGAGCCCTGTCCGCTCCGCCAGTTACGAGAAGGCGCATCCTCGGATGCGCCTTTCTTCTATCCGGATTCTACCCACGCTCCACGGTTGCCTAATTTTGAAGTTCAACCGTTTCTGGGGGACGCATGCTGCAGAATATCAGGGACAATTCACAAGGCTGGATTGCCAAGACCATTATCGGGGTCATCGTTGCACTGATGGCTCTGACCGGTTTCGACGCCATTTTCCAGGCCACGACTCACAAGAATGAGGCGGCCAAGGTCAACGGTGAAGAAATCAGCCAGAACGAGCTGAGCCAGGCGGTGGATATGCAACGCCGTCAGCTGATGCAACAACTGGGCAAGGACTTCGACGCTTCCTTGCTGGACGAAAAAATGCTGCGCGAATCGGCCCTCAAGGGTCTGATCGATCGCAAGCTGCTGCTGCAAGGCGCGGAACAATCGAAATTCGCTTTCTCCGAAGCGGCCCTGGACCAAGTGATCCTGCAGACGCCTGAATTCCAGGTCGACGGCAAGTTCAGCTCCGACCGTTTCGATCAGGTGATCCGTCAACTGGGCTACAGCCGCATGCAGTTCCGCCAGATGCTGGCTCAGGAAATGCTGATCGGCCAACTGCGCGCCGGTGTGGCGGGCAGCGGTTTCGTGACCGATGCTCAGGTGCTGGCCTTCGCCCGTCTGGAAAAACAGACCCGCGACTTCGCCACGCTGAACATCAAGGCTGACCCTTCGGCCGTGAAGCTGACCGATGACGAGGTCAAGGCTTACTACGACGAGCACGCCAAGGAGTTCATGACCCCGGATCAAGTGGTCATCGATTACCTGGAGCTGAAGAAGGCTTCGTTCTTCGATCAGGTCGCCGTCAAGGACGAAGACCTGCAGGCGGCGTATCAGAAAGAGATCGCCAACCTGTCGGAACAGCGTCGTGCGGCGCACATTTTGATCGAAGTCAACGACAAAACCACCGAAGCCCAGGCCAAGGCGAAGATCGAAGAAGTCCAGGCGCGTCTGGCCAAGGGCGAGAAATTCGAAGCGCTGGCCAAGGAGTTCTCGCAGGATCCGGGTTCGGCCAACAACGGCGGTGACCTCGGTTATGCCGGTCCTGGCGTTTACGATCCAGCCTTTGAGAAAGCCCTGTATTCGCTGAACAAGGATCAGGTTTCCGAGCCGGTTCGCACCGACTTCGGTTTCCATCTGATCAAGCTGCTGGGTGTCGAGGCGCCTGAAGTGCCGACTCTGGCCAGCCTGAAAGACAAGCTGACTCGCGAGCTGAAAACCCAGCAGGTCGAGCAGCGTTTCGTGGAGGCGACCAAGCAACTGGAAGACTCTTCGTTCGAAGCATCCGACCTGGCCCAGCCGGCGCAGGATCTGAAGCTGACCGTGCACACCTCCAAGCCGTTCGGCCGTGAAGGTGGCGAAGGCGTTGCAGCCAACCGTGCCGTGGTGACTGCCGCGTTCAGCACCGAGGTGCTGGAAGAGGGTGCCAACAGCACCGCCATCGAGCTGGATCCGGAAACCGTGATCGTGCTGCGCGCCAAGGAGCACCTCAAGCCGACTCAATTGCCGCTGGAAAGCGTGGCCGCTGCCATTCGCACCCAGTTGACCAAAGAGCACGCCAGCGCGGCTGCCAAAACCAAGGCGGAGCAACTGATCGCCAGTCTGCGTGATGGCAAGACCCCTCTGGACAAAGCGGTGGACGGTCAGAGCTGGAAAGTCACTGAAGCGGCGAACCGCGCTCAGGAAGGCGTTGATCCAGCGGTGCTGCAAGCGTTGTTCCGCATGCCGAAACCGGCCGCCAAGGACAAGCCGACCTTCACCAGCGTGACGTTGGCGGACGGTAGCCTGACCATCGTGCGCCTTAATGGCGTGAACGAAGCGGCGGCTCCGACCGATGAAGAGAAAGCGCAATATCGTCGCTTCCTCGCCTCGCGTGTGGGTCAGCAGGACTTCGCGGCGTATCGCAAGCAGCTGGAAGCCGAAGCCGACATCAAGCGTTTCTGATGCCTGGCTGAGCCGCAAGACCCGAGCCCCGGATGAAAATCCGGGGCTTTTTTGTGCGCGTTATCCGGCGTTCGGGAAACCATGGCTTCGGGCATTGACGGCCGCATAAAGGGTCAGCAGCAACAGACCCGCGACAATCCATGGGTAACTTCCGACGCCCAGGTTGTTCAGCAGCAGGCCTCCGACAAGTCCGCCACCGGCAATGCCGACATTCCACAGCGTCACCAGCATTGATTGCGCGGTGTCGGCAGCCTCCCTGGCGGTTTTCGCCAGGGCCGTCTGCAACAGCGAGGGCATCGCGCCGAATGCCAGCCCCCAGACGGCGGTGGCGGTGTAGACCACGCCCGGCCATTCGCGCCACAAGCCCAGTGCGATCGCCGACAGCAGGAACAACAAGCCGCTGACCAATACCAGCTGACGCAGCCAGCGATCAATCAGGCTGCCGACGATCCACAGGCTCAGTACCGACGCCAAGCCAAACACCAACAACACTCGGTCGATTTCTCCGCCAAGCCCCGAAGGCTGCAGAAAGGGTGCGATATAGGTATACAACAGGTTGTGCGCGACGACGTAGGACAGGGTCACGAACAGCACGGATCGCACGCCCGGCAAGGTAAACACCTGACGCAGTGGCAGGCGTTTACCGGCGCGCTCACCGGCAAAGTCCGGCACTTGCCAGCGCACCCAGATCACCAGCAGCACGGTCAGCCCGGTCATGATCGCAAAGCTCAGGCGCCAGCCGACCGCCGTGCCCAGCAGCGTCCCGGCCGGAATGCCCAGCGACAGCGCAAGGGGTGCTCCGAGCATGGCCACCGTAATCGCCCGGCCCTGCAAGTGGGGTGCGACCATCCGGCTCGCGTACCCCGCCAGCAACGCCCAAAGCAGACCGGCGAACACGCCTGCGATCAAGCGTGCAATCAGTGTCAGCCAGTACAGCTCCGACAGCGCGGTGATGCTGTTGACGATGGCAAACCCACCAATGGCCGCCAGCAGCAGCGGGCGTCGACGCCACCCTCGGGTGGCAATGGTGAGCGGAATCGCCGCCAGCATCGAACCGATCGCGTACAGCGTGACCAGTTGCCCGATCAGTGCCTGAGAAACATCGAGCCCTGCGCTCATCTGCGGCAGCAGGCCGGCAGGCATCGCCTCGGTCAACACGGTGATGAACCCGGCGGTGGCCAGTGCGAGCAGTGCGCCCAGCGGTAATCGTTCTGCGGGTTCGACGGTGCCGGCGAGCGTGGAGGAAGTGAGTGGCGCATCGTTCATGGGCGGGTTTCCATTTTGCCAAAGGAGACGAAGGCCATAGGGTAGGGCGCTGCACATTCGGGAAAAACAGGTTAGGGTTCCGAACATCTCGGACAAGAATGTCGTGAATCAGGGAGGGATGAATGGACAGCCTGGGCAGTATTTCAGTGTTTGTGCAGGTGGCGGAAACCCGCAGCTTTACCGAGGCCGGCCGCCTGCAGGGCGTGTCTTCGTCGGCGGTCGGCAAAAGCATTGCCCGACTGGAGGCACGACTCAATGTGCGGTTGTTTCACCGCACCACCCGCAGCATCACGCTGACCAGCGAGGGCGCGCTGTTTCTTGAACGTTGCCGCAAGATCCTCGCCGAAGTGGAAGCCGCGGAATTTGAACTGTGCGACGCCGCAGCGGCGCCTCACGGCAAGTTGCGGGTCAGCCTGCCCCAGGTGCATGACCTGGTGATGCCGGTCATGAACGAGTTCATGGCGCTGTACCCGCAGATCGAACTGGATCTGGACCTGACTGATCGCATGGTTGATGTGGTTGAAGAAGGTTTCGACGCAGTGATTCGAACGGGGAAACCGCGAGACTCGCGACTGATGGCACGACCGTTGGGCGAGTTTCATATGGTGCTGGTGGCCTGCCCCGCGTACCTGCGCGAGCGCGGCGAACCGCTGACCCCGGCCGATCTGGCGGAGCACGCCTGCCTGCGCCATACGTTTCACGCCACCGGCAAACTGGAGCCCTGGCCGCTCAAACGCGAGGAGGGCGCGCCCGAGCCGACCTTGCCGACACGCCTGGTGAGTACGTCGATCGAGGCCGTGCGGCATGCAGCGCTGGCGGGCATGGGCATCGCTTGTCTGCCGGACTTCATGATCCTTGAGGCGCAGCAGCAGGGTCGCCTGCAGCGCGTGCTGGATGAGCATCTGGAGCACGTCGGACAGTTCTGGGTGCTGTGGCCGTCGAGCCGGCATGCAACCGCCAAGTTGCGGGTGTTCATCGATCATTTATCGGCGCGACTTTTTCCTGCCACTGAAGGTCGATAGAGTTGTAACTGTTTTAAGACACTAATCCATACGCCGCGGGGCAGCGATCTGTTGCACAATACGCCCCGGACCGTTTTCCCTCAGGATGTTTAATGTTGAATTCTATTCCCGTGCGTTTCATCGGGTTGGCGTTGTTGCTGACCGCCGCTGCCGGCTGCTCCAAGGACAAGCCTATCTACGAGCATGAGAATTTCGACGACTCTGGCACCTTTTCGCGCAATTATCCGGTGACCGACACCGCCAGTTGCGAAGCGGCCCGCCGAGCGTTGCTCAGCCAGGGCTACATCATTACCAGCAATGACCCGAAACTGGTCAGTGGGCACAAGAGCTTCCAGCAGACCGGTGAAACCCACCTGGAGATCAGCTTCAACGTGGTATGCGCCGATGATGGCAGCGCCGGCCATCACGCAACCGTGTTCGCCAACGCCCTGCAGGACCGCTACGCGCTGAAGAAGACCAACAACTCGGCCAGCCTCGGGGTTGGCGTGTTGGGCTCGGTCTCGATGCCGATCGGCTCGTCTGACGATTCGATGGTCAAGGTGGCCAGCGAAACCGTGTCGTCGCAGAAGTTCTACGAGCGTTTCTTCACGCTGGTCGAGCTGTTCCTGCCGGCTGACGCGAAGAAGGCCGCGCACATCACCGAAAAACCGAAGACCGACCTGGGTGTGCCGGAGGCTAAAGCGGCACCGGCTCCGTTGGCTCCAGCCCCAGCGGCTGAACCGGCCCCAGCACCGGCCGCCGAGCCCGCTGCAGCACCGACGCCAGCGCCTGCAGAAGCGACCCCTGCCAGTTCCGAGCCGGTAGCGCCGCCAGCGGAAGCGGCGCCGATTACCCCGGCACCGGTTACCGAGCCTGCGCCCGCCACGGAAACCATCACGCCACCGGCCAATCCGACGGATATACCGCCGCCCTCCGAGCCGATCCCGGCCATGCCTGCCTCCGGGCAGTGAACTTCACGCCACGCCTCCGACCCCTGTCGGACGCGTGGCGTTTTGTTGTCTCCCTTGAGCTTCTTCCTGCAAGCCCCGTCGAAAAATTTCCCGCGATAAATTCCTGACCGCCTGCTACGTTTATTTCATGAAGGCCGTGTTTCATTTTTCCTTCACACGGGCACTTTATGCTCGAGGCACTGGTCATTTGTTCCAGGCCATTTCAAGCAAGTAGTAGGGGGATTACGCAATGGATGACTATCAAGAAGAACTGCTTGAATTCCAGGCCTTTGAGCTGGATTCACCAGAGCCTGCGGAAGACGCCACCGAGCTGTAAGGCGTCAGCCTGTCTTGCGGTGACTGCGGCGAAATTCGCCCGGTGTCTGGCCGTTCCAGCGCTTGAAGGCGCGCTGGAAAGCTTCGGCCGAGGCAAAGCCCAGCAGGTAGGCAATTTCACCGAATGCCAGTTCGGTGTCGCGGATGTAGGTCATTGCCAGATCACGGCGGGTGTCATTGAGGATCGCGCGAAACTGCGTGCCTTCCTCGGCCAGTTTGCGCCGTAACGTCCAGGTCGGCAGCTTCAGGCGTGCTGCCACTTCTTCCAGGTCGGGTTCCCGGCCACCATTGAGCAACGGCCCGAGCAATTGCGTGATGCGTTCGCGCAGGCTGCGGGTGCGGGTCAATTGTTCCAGTTCCCGTTCACACAAACCGAGCAAATGTTTCCAGGTGCTGGGGCAATGCTCCGGGTTGCGTTGGGCCAGGCTGGTGAGGCTCAGGCGCAGTTGATTGTGTTCAGCGCCGAACTGGATCGGGCATTCGCCAAGCACCGCATAAGCGTCGCGATAATCCGGACTGTCGAATTCGATCTCGATCCGTTCGGCACGCAAGGGTTCGGGGCTGACGCTCGACAGCTGATGCAGCCAGCCGGCAATGATCGAATCCACCACAAAGCGGTTGTAGGCGTTGTACGGGCTGATCGAGTAGAAGCGCAGCCACGCACCGCTGGCGTCCTCGTGGAAACTCGACTGGCCACGATAGTTGGAGCCGTACAACGGTTCGAAGCGAGTCAGGCAGCGAGCGGCTTCGCGCACCGTCGGCGCCTGCGCGGCGGTCACACCGGCCAGCCCGGCCTGACTCAGGCGACTGAGCCGGCCCATGCGCAAACCCAATGCCGGATCGCCGGTCAGCTGAATCGCGCCATGCCCCAGGCGCATGTAGCGCGGGATCGACAGGCGGGCGCCGGCTTCGGCCAGCCGTGCGGCATCCAGGCCGTACTGTTCGAGCAATGGCAGCGGATCGACGTCATGGCTGCGCACAGCATCGGCCAGGCTGTGGACGAAGCCCACCGACAGATCCCCGAGGCGCATCGGCAGCGGTTTCACGGGTTACAACCAGAGGTTCAGCAGGCGCGCGCCGCGGGCTTCGCTGTCGGCGAATTGCTGGCCGTTGCTGCTGAGGAAACTTTGCCCGGAACTCGGCTTGTCCCAGAACTGCCCGCGCAGGAACACACTCATACCGGCCAGCGCCTTGCTGGCCGACGGTTGCGCGGTCAGGGTCAGTTGATGCCAGGCCTGGCCTTCACTGACGTCTCCCGGTTTAAGGCTGACCGAGTCCGGCACGCTCAAGCCCTTGTAACCCTTCCACGGTTGATCCCACACGCCATGACCGACGACGAACGCGGGCACCGCGATCAGCTGCGCGCCTTGCTCGTCGAGTTTGCGGTAGTTGTCCGGATACCAACTATCGCTGCCGATCAACACGCCGAGGCGTCCGGCCGGGGTGTCGATCACATTGATCCGGGAAGCTGCGCGAGTGCCGGATGGTTCGTCCTGATCGAAGATCGGGCGCATCTGCCGCTGTGGCTGGCCGAGCGGGGCGCCATCGCGACCGAAGACCACCGTGCTGTTGTACAGCGCGCCACTGCCGGCCTTGAGTCGGCCGTTGGTGATATTCGGTTCAGGCAGCACGATCGAGCCGGCCACCAGGGTGACGTGGAATTCCTTGGCCAGGCCACCGAACAGTGCCTGATAGTCCTTGGCCATGTCCCGGGACTTCATGCGCAGGTGCGCGTCATCCAGACGGCTGCTGCCCTTGGCGGTGAGCCAGGCGCGAGCAAACTGCACCGGGTTGCTCGCCGCCAGCCAGTTCATTGCTTCGGCGAGGGTGGCGGCCTGGTACAGCTCATCTTTCTCGCCGCTGATCATCAGCCAGGTGCCGACATGCTCCGGCAGGATGACCACGGTTTTTTCATTCAACAGGCCTTGATCCTGCGCCTGCTGCAAATAGGCGGCGAGCTTGCGGTGCAGGCGTTCGGGGCTTTGGTAGTCGGTGGGGAACAGCTCGGGCTGGATGCCCAGCAGGTTGCCGCGATCGGCTGGGGTGCCCTGATCGACCGCGAGTTTGATCCGCAGGTCCGACAGGTAATGACCGGCCGGACGGTCAGCCGCCCACATGGCGTAGAAGGTGAGCGCGGCGATGAGCGCCATGGAAAAAGTCAGGTACAGAAGTTTGCGCATGAAATCCAACAGCAACCGGGTACAGGGTGTGCGGACAGGGTAGGGCGCCAGCCCCGGCTTGCCAAGGGGCGCTGCGCATTTGGATCAATAACTTGTCAGTTACGGTCATTGAGTGACAGCGATGCGACTCCTAATCTGTCGAGCATGACTGACGGGGGACGCAGAGCTCCCGCATTTTCCGTGATTGCTTGCTGTGGAGTTAACGATGACCGCCACTCAATACCCGCACCTGTTGGCCCCGCTGGACCTGGGATTCACCACGTTGCGCAACCGCACCCTGATGGGTTCGATGCACACCGGCCTTGAAGAGAAGCCGGGTGGTTTCGAACGCATGGCGGCGTATTTCGCCGAGCGTGCCCGTGGCGGTGTCGGCCTGATGGTGACCGGCGGTATCGGTCCGAACGACGAGGGCGGTGTGTATTCCGGCGCGGCCAAGCTGACCACCGAGGAAGAAGCGCTCAAGCACCGCATCGTCACCCGTGCCGTGCATGATGCGGGCGGCAAGATCTGCATGCAGATCCTCCACGCCGGCCGTTATGCCTACAGCCCGAAACAGGTCGCACCGAGCGCGATCCAGGCGCCGATCAACCCGTTCAAGCCCAAAGAGCTGGACGAGGAAGGCATCGAGAAACAGATCCGCGATTTCGTCACCTGCTCGGTTCTGGCCCAGACCGCCGAGTACGATGGCGTGGAAATCATGGGCTCGGAAGGTTATTTCATTAACCAGTTCCTCGCCGCCCACACCAACCACCGCACCGACCGTTGGGGCGGCAGCTACGAAAACCGCATGCGCCTGCCGGTGGAAATCGTACGCCGCGTACGTGAAGCGGTCGGCCCGAACTTCATCATCATCTTCCGTCTGTCGATGCTCGATCTGGTGGAAGGCGGTAGCACATGGGAAGAAATCGTCACCCTGGCCAAAGCCATCGAGCAGGCCGGTGCGACCCTCATCAACACCGGCATCGGCTGGCACGAAGCGCGGATCCCGACCATCGCCACCAAAGTGCCGCGTGCGGCGTTCAGCAAGGTCACGGCCAAGCTGCGTGGCTCGGTGAATATTCCGCTGATCACCACCAACCGCATCAACACCCCGGAAATTGCCGAGCAGATCCTTGCTGAAGGCGATGCCGACATGGTCTCGATGGCGCGGCCGTTCCTCGCCGACCCGGACTTCGTCAACAAGGCCGCCGAAGGCCGCGCCGACGAAATCAACACCTGCATCGGTTGCAACCAGGCCTGCCTCGATCACACCTTCGGCGGCAAGCTCACCAGTTGCCTGGTCAACCCGCGTGCCTGCCACGAGACCGAACTCAACTACCTGCCGGTCAAGCAGATCAAGAAGATCGCCGTGGTCGGTGCCGGTCCTGCCGGTCTGTCCGCCGCCACCGTGGCCGCCGAGCGCGGGCATCAGGTGACGCTGTTCGATTCGGCCAGCGAAATCGGTGGCCAGTTCAACGTCGCCAAACGTGTGCCGGGCAAGGAAGAGTTTTACGAAACCCTGCGTTACTTCAAACGTAAACTGCAGACCACCAACGTCGAGGTGTGCCTGAACACCCGCGTTGACGTGGCGAAACTGGTCGAGGGCGGTTACGACGAAGTCATTCTGGCGACCGGCATTGCGCCGCGTCTTCCGGCGATTCCGGGTGTCGACAACGCTAAAGTGCTGAGCTACCTGGATGTGCTGCTCGAGCGCAAACCGGTCGGCAAGCGTGTGGCGGTGATCGGTGCCGGCGGTATCGGTTTCGACGTGTCGGAATTCCTCGTCCACGAAGGGGTGGCCACCAGTCAGGATCGCGCCGCGTTCTGGAAAGAGTGGGGCATCGACATGCATCTGGAAGCCCGTGGTGGCGTGGCCGGGATCAAGGCTGCACCGCACGCACCGGCGCGCGACGTGTTCCTGCTGCAACGCAAGAAATCCAAGGTCGGCGACGGTCTGGGCAAGACCACCGGCTGGATTCACCGCACCGGTCTGAAGAACAAGCAGGTGCAGATGCTCAACAGCGTCGAATACCTGAAAATCGACGACGAAGGCCTGCACATCCGCATCGGCGAAACCGGCGAGCCGCAAGTGCTGCCGGTGGACAACATCGTCATCTGCGCCGGCCAGGATCCGCTGCGCGAGCTGCACGACGGTTTGGTCGAAGCCGGGCAGAACGTGCACCTGATCGGCGGCGCCGATGTGGCGGCCGAGCTGGATGCCAAACGTGCGATCAATCAGGGCTCGCGTCTGGCCGCCGAGCTCTGATCCACCCTAGAATGCCGGCTCTTTGCACAGAGCCGGCCTTCATGTTTCTGCCTCCCACCGACTGGCTACCTCAAGCCCCCCTCGATCCCTTTCATCTGGACTGGCTCACCGCCGCCGGCATTGAAGTCGCGGTCCTGCGCCTGGACCGTATCGATCCGCTGATCAGCGGCAACAAGTGGTTCAAACTTGTCGAACATCTCAACGCCGCCGACCGTGCGGGTGCCGAAGGCATCATCAGCCTGGGCGGTGCGCACTCCAATCATTTGCATGCACTGGCGGCTGCGGGCAAACGCCTGGGATTCACAACCGTCGGGTTATTGCGCGGGCATCCGCAGGACACGCCGACGGTCAGGGATCTGCAGGATTTCGGCATGCAACTGCACTGGCTTGGTTACGGCGGCTATCGGGCGCGACACGAGCCGGGGTTCTGGCAGCCGTGGCAGGCGCAATATCCGACGCTGCATCCGGTGCCCGAAGGGGGCGGCGGTTTGCCGGGGGCGCTGGGGTGCGAGGCGCTGAAGGATCAGGTCAGTGAACAACTCGGCAAACTTGGCTGGGACGACTACCACGGTTGGTGGCTGGCCTGCGGCACGGGCACCACGCTCGCGGGATTGGTGTTGGCCGAGGCAGGACAACATGCGGTGTACGGCGCAATGGCCGTGCCCGATGATCACGGCGTCGCGGCCAATGTCGAGGCGATTGTCGGTGAGATGGGAGGCTACGAGCTGATCGACGCCAGCCGTGGCGGTTTCGCCAAGGTCGATCCGGCGTTGCTTGAATTTATCGCGCAAACCGAACAGGCCAGCGGCATTCCCCTCGAACCGCTGTACACCGGCAAAGCCTTGCTGGCGCTCAAACAACAGATCGAGGCGGGCCGCTTTGCCCGGGGTTTGCGCTTGATCTTCGTCCACACCGGCGGCTTGCAGGGCCGGCGCGGATTCGACGGTTAACCCTGGCTGCGCTTGGGCATCATCCGCAGCAACGTGTTATCGCGCACCACGTAATGGTGATAGATCCCCGCCAGCGCATGCAGACCGATCAGCCAGTAGCCGATGGTGCTGATCAGCACATGCCAGTGCTCAACCTCTTTGGCGAACACCTTGTCTTCACTCACCAGCAACGGCAGGTCGAAACCGTAGAACATCACCTGATGACCTTCGGCGCTGGTGATCAGCCAGCCGAGGATCGGCATGCTGATCATGAACAGGTACAAGGCCCAGTGCATCAAGCGTGCGAGGGCGGTTTGCCACTGTGGCGAAGCCGGGAAGATTTTCGGCGCAGGGCCCAGGCTGCGGGCGAACAGGCGAAACCAGACCAGCACGAACACGGTCAGCCCGAGCATGTAATGCACTTCTCGGATCAGCGTGCGACCGCCACTGCCCTTGGGAAACAGCCCGCGCAATTCCATGCTGGCGTACACCAGCACCAACAGCACCAGCATCAGCCAGTGCAACAGGATCGACACGGTGCTGTAACGGGATTCGGAATTTGTCCACGGCATACGGCGTTCCTCACGGTTCAGGGCTCAAGCGTGCCGTTCTGCGACGGCATGCCTTAACTGTAATCCCCTTTGGCGCGTTTGCCCGAGGCTAAAAAAGCTTTCACTGAGCTGCGTCAGCGATTTAGCTGAAAACCCCCATGAAAAAACGCCAGTGTCGGGCAGACACTGGCGTTTTTTTTGCCGCGATGGATGCAATCAGCTGCTTTGCGGCATCTCGCCGTTGGCCAGGCGCTTGTTGATGTCGGCGATCACTTCCGGCAGATCGCTGATGGTGTCGATCATGTAGTGCGGGCGCGAGCCGTCGAACAGCGCGTGAATGCGCTTGCGCTCGCTGGCCAGCGCGTCGCTGCCCAGTGCGCGATAGCCTGCGTAATCCAGGCCCAGCGCGTTGCCGGAGCAGATCAGCGCCACGGTCCACATCCCGGCGCGACGGCCTTCGAGAATCCCCGGCACGGTGTCGTCGATCTTGACGCAGGCGGCGACATCGTCGATGCCTAGCGCAATCACGTTGGCCAGTGCTTGGGCCGGCCATGGGCGGCCGTTCGGCACTTCGTCGGTGGCGACGACGTGGTCGGCGATGTAGCCGTTGGTGGCGGCCAGTGCCACGACCTTGTCCATAACCTGCTTCGGATAACCGGAGCAGGAGCCGATCTTGATCCCTTGTTGACGCAGGTTGGCGATGGTCTCCAGTGCACCGGGAATCAGCGCCGAGTGCTCGGCGATTTTCTCGATCTGCAGCGGCATGAAGCGGTTGTAGATCGCGGTCACGTCATCGTCGGTCGGGGTGCGACCGAACACCTTGCGATAGCGCTCGGCAACCTGCGGCTGATCGCATAGGGTGCGGATGTGATCCCACTTGCCCATGCCCATCGGGCCACGGGCCTCTTCGATGGAGACCTGGACGTCGAACTCGGCGAAGGCTTCGACAAAGATCTGGGTCGGCGCGAAGGAACCGAAGTCGACCACGGTGCCGGCCCAGTCGAGGATGGCGGCTTGCAGCTGGGTTGGGTTGTTGTAGTTCATGTTGGTCAGAATCCTGTGTGGGCGATGCGATTCAAATAAGGGAGCGGGCCGGGTGAATCAGATGTCGAGCACTTCCATCTCGCGCAGCACTTCACCCACCGCCGCGACGGCTTCGCGCATCTGTGCCGGGGTGACGTGGCCGATGCAGCCGACGCGGAAGGTTTCGACCTGGGTCAGCTTGCCGGGGTAGAGGATGTAACCCTTGGCTTTGACCCGTTCGTAGAAGTCCTTGAACTGGTAGCGCGGATCTTTCGGTGCGTGGAAGGTCGCGATGATCGGCGCCTGAATCGCGGCAGGCAGGAAGCTGCGCAAGCCGAGTTTGCCCATCTCTTCCATCAATGCTTGGCAGTTGGCGGCGTAACGCGCATGCCGTGCCGGCAGGCCGCCTTCTTCGTTGTATTGCAGCAGCGCTTCGTGCAGCGCCGCGACTACGTGGGTTGGCGGGGTGAACCGCCACTGGCCGGTCTTCTTCATGTAGCTGTGCTGGTCGAACAGGTCCATCGCCAGCGAATGCGAATTGCCGGCGGCTGCGGCCAAGGATTCCTTGCGGGCAAACACGAAGCCCATGCCCGGCACGCCTTCCAGGCATTTGCCGGAGGCGGCGATCAGCGCATCGAACGGGATTTTTTGTGCATCCACCGGTAAGGCGCCGAAGGAACTCATGGCGTCGATGATCAGGCGTTTGCCGTGTTGTTCGACGACCTGAGCGATTTCCGGCAGCGGATTGAGAATACCGGTGCTGGTTTCGCAGTGGATCAGCGCGACGTGGGTAATGTCGCCGTCGGCGCGCAGCAGGCGGTCGACGTCGGCGGCGGTGGTCGGCTCATCTTCAGCGGTTTCAAAGGTGCTGAACGAGCGGCCGAGCACTTCGCAGATTTTCGCCAGACGCTTGCCGTAGGCGCCGTTGATCAGCACCAGCACCTTGCCGTCGCGGGGGACGAGGGTGCCGATCGCAGCTTCGACGGCGAAGGTGCCGCTGCCTTGCAACGGTACGCAGTGGTGGCTGTCGGCGCCGTTGAGGATCGCCAGCAGTTGCTCGCACAGGCTGGCGGTCAATTGGTTGAAGCGGTCATCCCATGAACCCCAGTCGACCATCATCGCCTGGCGGGTGCGGGCCGAGGTGGTCAACGGGCCGGGAGTGAGCAGGATGGGTGCGGCAGTACTCATTCGTGTGTCCTCGCGATAGCGCTGTGGGATGAAGCTACGGGGCCTACGTTGCAATTCGCCGGATCATCAATCAAATTGTTTGTTGTTATGCCAGCCATCAGTGAGGGTTATTCATGAACCTGTTTCAGCTCCGCGCCTTCGACGCCGTGGCCCGGGAAGGCAGCTTCACCCGTGCCGCCGTGCGGTTGTTCATCAGCCAGCCGGCGGTCACCGGACACATCAAGGCGCTGGAGGAGCATTATCAAATCACCCTGTTACGACGCACCGCGCGCCGGGTCGAGCTGACCGAGGAGGGCACCAAACTGGCGGCAATCACCCGGGCGATGTTCGGCATGGCCGAAGAGGCGCAGGCGCTGCTGGAAGCCAATCGGCAGTTGCTGACCGGACGCCTTGAGGTGGCGGCGGACGGCCCGCACATGGTCATGCCGATGCTTGCCAGCCTGCGGGCGCACTATCCGGGGATCACGGTGAATCTACGGTTGGGCAACGCTCAGGAAACGTTGGCGGCGTTGTTGTCCGAGCATGCCGATGTGGCGGTGCTGACCGAGGTCGAGCCGCGCAAGGGCCTGCATCTGCAAGCGTTGAGTGAATCGCGGATTTGCGCGCTGGTGCCGGCGGGGCATCCGTGGGCGAGTCGCAGCGGCGAGGTCAGGCTCAAGGAGCTGGATCAGGTGATCATGGTCTTGCGCGAGCCGAGTTCGATTACCCGGCGCACCTTTGATCAGGCCTGTGCCCAGGCATCGGTCAGCCCACGGGTGTTGCTGGAACTGGACAGCCGCGAGGCGGTGACAGAGGCGGTGGCGGCTGAGTTGGGGGTAGGGGTGGTGTCATCGGTGGAGGTCAGTCATGACCCCCGTGTCGTCGCGATTCCCATTGCCGGAGAAGGGCTGGTAAACCGGCACATGATCGGCTGCGTGGAGCGGCGGCGGGAGCTACGGTTGATTCAGGCGTTTTTCGGGTTGGCCCCCACCTGATACCCACCAGATCGTTCCCACGCGGACGGTTCGACGCCTCGACGTGGGAACGATCTACGGGAGGCTTTCGCGCACCATTTCGAGAAACGTCGCCACCACCCGCCGCGAACTCTGCTCGCGCAGGCACACCAGTGTCTCGGTCAACCGCCGGGTGCAATCGGTGATCGGCAGCGCGCAAACCCGTGAGTCCGCACCAAACTCCGCCGCCGACACCACCCCCACGCCAATCCCCACCACCACCGCCTCCCGCGCCGCTTCCCGGCCCTCGACCTGAATCGCCGGGCGGATGCGGAAGCCGGCGCGGGCCATTTCTTCTTCCAGGGTCTGGCGGGTCACCGAGCCGTGTTCACGCAGCACCAGCGGCGTGTCGTCCAGATCTTCCAGGCAGATCGATTCACGTTCGGCCCACGGATGATGGCGCGAGACGAACGCCACCATCGGGTCGTTGCGCAGCGGCACACACAGCAGGCGTTCATCGCTGACATCGCGACCCAGCAACGCCAGATCGGCCTGATAGTTGAACAGTCGGAACAGCGATTCATCGGTGTTACCGGTCTCGATCTTTACGCTGATCCCCGGGTAGCGTTCGCAGAACCGGGCGATCTGCGGCAACACATGCACCGGCGCATCCACCGCCAGAATCAGGCTGCCGGTCCGCAAGGCCTGAGACTCCTGCAACAACTCCTGAGCTTCGGCCTCGACCACAAACAGACGCTGGGTGATCGCCAGCAAGCGTTCGCCCAAATCGGTCAGGCGCACCGAGCGTTTGTTGCGATGGAACAGCAACACACCGAAGCGTTCTTCCAGCTTGCGTACCTGGTCGGAAATCGCCGGCTGCGTCAGATAAAGCCGCTCGGCGGCCTTGGTGAAGCTTCCGTGCACGGCCACGGCGTGAAAGGCTTTGAGCTGTGCGTGTGAAACCGACATGTTCTGACTCCAGTAACAAGCTGAGCTTATGTGTGAAATACGATAAATCGATTTTATTTATTAAACAGTAATTGCTTTGATCGGCTCACGCCAACGCTGACTGCCCGGTCGGGCAGCGACGCTGGCCATGAGCCTGTGCGTGCAACACCAGGACTCATCTGACCGGTATCGCCGAAGGGACGGGGTGATATCGCAGTGCTCAACAATAAAAACACAGGCGTTTACTTATCGATTCTGCCGGCACACTCACACCCTGAGGTCAGAACCACAATGAACAAGCACATCGGCACCCTTGCGCGTTGGCGCATGCAGATCTTCGCTGTCACCTGGCTCGCTTACGCCGCGTTCTATTTCACCCGCAAAGCCTTTTCGGTGGCCAAACTGGGCATCGCCGAAGACCCGAGTTTCACCCTCGACAAAATGGCCATGGCCAACCTCGACGCGATTTACCTGGCGGCCTACGCCATCGGCCAGTTCACCTGGGGCATGCTCGCCGACCGCTTCGGCCCACGGGTCGTGGTACTCGGCGGTTTGCTGATTTCCGCTGCGGCGGCGCTGGTGATGGGCAGTTTTGCGACCTTGCCGATTTTCGCCACCTGCATGCTCATTCAGGGGCTGGCGCAGTCCACCGGTTGGTCGGGGTTGTGCAAGAACCTCGGCAGTTTCTTCCCTTCCGAACAACGCGGGCGTGTGCTCGGGTTGTGGAGTTCCTGTTATGCATTTGGCGGTCTGGTGGCCTCGCCGTTCGCCGGTTGGTGGGCGTACACGCTGATCGGTTCGTGGCACGCGGCGTTCATTTCCAGCGCGGCGGTGGTCGCGGTGGTGGCGGTTTTGTTCTTTATCTTCCAGCGCGACAAACCGGAAGACGTCGGCCTGCCCGCCGTGGAACCGGAGCCGGTGATCAGCACCGAAGAAGCCGAGGCCAACAGCAAACTCAGCGTCTGGGAGCCGCTCAAGGAAATCCTCCGTAACCGCACGGTGCTGGTGCTGGGTCTGGCGTATTTCCTGCTGAAACCGGCGCGTTACGCGATTCTGCTGTGGGGCCCGGTGATCGTGTTCGAACAGATGCCCTCGGTCGGCAAGGTCGGTGCGGCGATCATTCCAACGGCATTTGAACTGGCGGGCCTGCTGGGTCCGATCATGATCGGCCTGGCCTCGGACAAACTGTTCGGCGCCCGCCGCATGCCGGCCTGCGTGTTGAGTCTGCTGGCGCTGACCGTGACCCTCGCGCTGTTCATGGGCGCCTTGCACACCGGCAGCGTGATGCTGGTGGTCGCATTGTTGTTCGTGATGGGCCTGACCCTGTACGGCCCGGACTCGATGATCAGCGGCGCGGCCGCCATCGATTTCGGCAAGGCCAGGGCCGGCGCCACGGCGGCCGGATTCGTCAACGGCTGCGGCTCGGTCGGTGCGGTGCTCGGTGGTTTGCTGCCGGGTTACTTCGACTCGGTGACGGTGTTCATCGTGTTCGCCGGTTGCGCGCTGTTTTCGGCGCTGGTGCTGATTCCGCACTGGAACAGCCGCCCGGTCGGCGTCATGGAACCACGTGCCTACGTGCCCAACCGCGCCCTGACGATCAAACCCCTGCGTAACTGAAAACCCTCGCCTCGCGGCCTGCTGCGGCACTCGCGGCAGGCTGTACCGTGGCCGACTGACTGGAGAATTTTCGTGAGACCGTTTTGGCTGGAGCAGGCTTTGCAGCTCGACACGTCCGAACCATGCCCGCCGCTGCAAGGCGAGGTGCGCACCGACGTGTGTATCGTCGGCGGCGGTTACACCGGGTTGTGGACGGCGATCATGCTCAAGCAGCAGAACCCCGAGCTCGATGTGTTGCTGATCGAAGCCGACATTTGCGGCGCCGGCGCCAGTGGGCGCAACGGCGGTTGTGCGCTGTCGTGGTCGGCGAAGTACTTCACTCTGGAACGACTGTTCGGCGTCGAGGAGGCGGTGCGGCTGGTCAAGGAATCCGAGCGCAGCATCCACGCCATCGGCGAGTTCTGCGAGCAGTACGGCGTGGATGCCGATTACCGCCTCGACGGCACGCTTTACACCGCCACCAACCGCGCGCAATGCGGCTCGACCGATGCGGTGATTGCGGCGCTGGAGCGCAATGGCATCAACTCGTTTACCCAGCGGCCGGTCGCCGATGTTCAGCGCATGGCCGGTTCGGAAAAGCACCTGGAGGGCTGGTTCTCGCCGGCCGCCGCCAGCGTGCAGCCGGGCAAGCTGGTGCGCGGCTTGCGGCGGGTGGCATTGCATCTGGGCGTGCGGATTCATGAAGGCACGGCGATGACCGGGCTGGAAGAGGGCCGTCCGGCGCGCGTTCACACGGCGAACGGCCGGGTGACCGCCGACCGTGTGGTATTGGCGATGAACGCGTGGATGGCCCGTGCGTTCCCGCAGTTCGAGCGCAGTGTGGCGATCGTCTCCAGCGACATGTTGATCACCGAACCGCGTCCGGATCTGTTGCAGGAAATCGGTTTGACCAGCGGCGTGACCGTGCTCGATTCGCGGATTTTCGTGCACTACTACCACAACACCCCGGACGGCCGGATCATGCTCGGCAAGGGCGGCAATACCTTCGCTTACGGCGGGCGGATGTTGCCGGTGTTCGACCAGCCCTCGCCCTATACCGGGTTGCTCAAGCGCAGCCTCGACGACTTCTTCCCGGCCTTTGCCGATGTGAAAGTCGACGCAACCTGGAACGGCCCCTCGGATCGCTCGGTCACCGGCCTGCCGTTCTTCGGCCGGATGAGTTCCAGCGGGAATGTGTTCTACGGTTTCGGTTATTCCGGCAGCGGTGTCGGGCCGTGCCACATGGGCGGGCAGATTCTCGCCTCGCTGGTGCAGGGCCTCGACAACCCGTGGACGCGTTCGCCACTGGTCAACGGGCCGCTGGGTTACTTTCCGCCGGAGCCGATCCGCTACCTCGGCTCGCTGATGGTGCGCAACGCCATTCGCCGCAAGGAGCGCGCCGAGGATCACGGTCGGCGGCCCCGGCATCTTGATGTGCGTCTGGCGAAATTCGCGGCGGCGGCGGGCAAGGCCGACAAGGCTTGAGCGTCAGCGCGGTGGGGCGGAGCGGTTGAGCAGCCAGTCGAGCAAGAGGTCGTCGTCGGGCTCGGCTTCCGTGGGCTGCGACGCTCGGGGGCGGCAGGCGTCGAGGCAGAGGATCGGTCGGTCGGGATCGCTGTCGAGAAAACTGACCCAGACTTCGCTGCCGGCGCAGGGAAGATTTTCCCGAGGTACGCAGGCGTCGGCATGGGGCATGACCAACGGCAGCCACAACCCTTCGCTTGCGCCGTCAGGTGAATGTTCCGGCCATAACCGGACGGCCATGCGTCCCTGATCGTCCACCTGCGCCGGTTGCCCCGGTGCACCAAGCAATTGCGCCGGGTGATACCCCGGAATGCGCGGACGCGGTTGTTTCGGCGGCGGGCGAAACGGGGTCGACCAGGGCAGCGCCGAGAAGTCGTTGTGATACCGGCGAACCGTGGGTACCGGATCGAGAATCGAAGGTTGCTGGCCCTGATGACGCAATTCGGTGATCAGCCACTGCTCGTTGAAGGCGTTCACCGGGTGCTCCGTGACTTGCAACAGGCGCCCGCTGAGCAGGCGCAGACAATCGCTGCGGCCCTGAATCGAGCGCGACCGGCAGCGTTGGCGCTCGAGTAGACGGCGACTGCGCTGGGTGGCGTGACGTTGCGCAGTTGGCAGAGACTCCTGTGGGGCGACGGTACTGCCCAGCGTGTGATTGGCGGCCTCCTGACCCTTGATCGGTTGCCCTCGCTCTCGTACGCCGGCAGGCATCGGAGGCAGTATTGCCTCATGCCGCTGGGACAGGCTGCTGAGGCCGCTGGTTGGCGCATCGAGTTGGGTGTTGAAAGGAATCGCCGTCAGTTGCTGTGGCAGGCTCAGGCTGTCATCGGCGAACACCACCACATGGCCGTCCGGCTGATGTTCGAAGTGGTAGTGAATGCCTTCCTCTTCGCAAAGCCGATGCAACAGGGCCAAATCGGTTTCGTCGTACTGAATGCAGAACGGACGCGGCGGATAGTGGCCGACGGTCATCTCGATCCGGTAGCTGTGGGCAGGCAGGTGATGTTCGCTGAGCAGTTGCTCAAGGATGGCCGGCACGCTCAGTTGCGTGAAGACCCGGCGTACGGGATGTTGCTCCAGCGTTTGCAGATGCGGCATCAGCACCAGTTGGTAGGCGATCCGGTGCGTTGCGCGATGTTCGCAGCTGGCACTTTGAATGATGCCGTGAACTCCGTGGTCGTCGTCCAGATGCAGAAACGCCGTCTGATGCAGCAACGTGCCGGGTGACCAGGCGGGCGCCAGGCCCATGACCTCGATCTCGAACCGATAGGGCTGATTCAACGCTTCATGACCGCTGAAGCGCAGGACCGGCAGGCTAATTCCGCCTTCGGCCAGGGTCAGCGAAAACGGACTTTCCTTGTCATTGAGCATGTGGGTCGGGCTCTGTCAGGCAATACGGGCGAAAGAGGGTACGAAAACGCGACGTTGATTGGACGTGGCAAACCGGTTTTTCAGAATCGCCCTACAAGGCGCGTAGAAGATGTCGATCCGCAGCGGATTTTTTGGTCGATTGCCGACTTTAGGCCGTATAAACTTGCCGCCATGCGTCGGCCAATAGATGTCTCGGCGCCACAGATCAAGAGAGTGAGTAATGGGCGCACAGTGGAAGGTTAAACACAAAGAAGCGGCAGCCAATGCCAAGGGCAAGATCTTCGGCAAACTGGTGAAGGAAATCACCATTGCTGCGCGTAACGGTGCCGATACCGCCACCAACGCACACCTGCGTCTGGTGGTCGAACAGGCCAAGAAAGCCTCGATGCCCAAGGAGACCCTGGACCGCGCCATCAAGAAGGGCGCAGGCCTGCTGGGCGAAACCGTTCAGTACCATCGCGTGACCTACGAAGGCTTCGCGCCGCATCAGGTGCCGCTGATTGTCGAGTGCGTCACCGACAACATCAACCGCACCGTGGCGGAAATCCGCGTGGCGTTCCGCAAGGGTCAACTGGGTGCTTCCGGTTCCGTTGCCTGGGACTTCAACCATGTCGGCATGATCGAAGCGTCGCCGGACACCCCGGACGCCGATCCGGAAATGGCCGCGATCGAAGCCGGCGCGCAGGATTTCGAAGCGGGCGAAGAGGGTGCGACCCTGTTCCTGACCGATCCGACCGACCTCGATGCCGTGCAGAAAGCCCTGCCGGAACAAGGCTTCACCGTGCTGTCGGCCAAACTCGGCTACCAGCCGAAGAACCCGGTCAGCGGTCTGAGCGACGAGCAGATGGCTGAAGTCGAGGCGTTCCTCGAAGGCCTGGACAACCATGACGACGTGCAGGACATGTTCGTCGGTCTGGCCGGCTGACACACCAGAAAATCGCAGCCCTCGGGCTGCGATTTTTTTTCAGGCGTGTTGCAACGCCTGGCTGATCTCGCCGAACCCCGGCCGCGCCAGCACATCCGGCTGACAGCAGCGCTGTTCCAGGGCCTCCAGCGCCTGACGCTGTTCATCACTCAACCCCGAGTCGATGCGCGCCAGCAGTTCCCCCAGCAGAATCCCGAATGCCCGCACTTCGAGGCGTTGCAGCGCACGGGTTTCAGGCGTGTCCGCCGTGGCATGGAATGACGCCGCGCCAAAATCCCCCAGCAGACAATCGCCCTGATCGTTCAACAGAATGTTGTGTCCGTAGAGATCGCCATGGGTGATGCCGTGACGGTGCAGATGCCCGGCGACCGAGGCGATGCCCCGGGCAATACGCAGGGCGACGTCGGCACTGAAGCGGCAATCCTCGGCATACACATCCCGTGAACAGGACGCCAGGCTCGGCAGCCCGGCCAGGTTGCGGTAGCTCGGATCAATCAACTGCATCACCAGACCTTGCTGGCCATCGGGATGCTGGTCGATTCGGCCTTCAACGCGGATCAGGTTCGGGTGCAGCCCGGCGGTGATGCACGCGTTCATTTCATGCAGCGGCGAGCCGTCGCTGGTCATCTCGCCCTTGTACAACTTGACCGCCACGGGCGTGGCCGGCTGATTCGCAGGCTGCCACTGTGCCCGGTAAATCACCCCGGAAGCGCCTTCGCCCAGCCGTTGCTCCAGCTGCAGCGCCGACCAGTCGATCAGGGGCGCGTTGTTGAGCGCGTCGGCATCGGCTTCGGTTTCCAGCGGATTGCCGGCGTAGGCCAGCCAGGTCAGGCTCGGCAAGGTCAGCAGCCATTGCGGCAGCTCGGTCAACTGGTTGGCGGCAATACGGATCAGTTCCAGCCGATGGCACTGGCTCAGTGACGGCGGCAGCGTGCGCAGGCGATTGCCGGCGAGCATGAGCTTTTGCAACAGCGGACGCTCGCCCAGTTCCGTGGGCAGGGTTTCGATGGCGTTGTCGGTCAGGATCAGCCAGCGCAACTGCGGCGGCAGCGCCGCGCCGGGCACCTGAGTGATCCGGTTGGCCTTGAAACCGATCATCGTCAGCGTCTGACACTGGCCCAGGCACGCCGGCAACCGGGTGAACTGATTGTCCGAGCAGAACAGCACGCGCAGGCGCGTCAGACGATGCAAGTCGTCCGGCAGACTGCTCAGGGCATTGCCGCTGAGGTTGAGCACTTCCAGCGTGTCGGCCAGGTTGAAAATCTCCGGTGGAAATTCGCTCAAGCCTTCAGCCAGATCCAGCCGGGTGATGCCCGACAGTTCGCCGGCGCGCAGTTGTGCAAGGGTGTGCATGAAAAGGATCGCTATCTGGAAGGCGCCCGAGCGCCGGAAATGGGCGGCATGATAACGGCAAATCAGCCCGGTTCGTGCACTTCGCGCAATTGCCCGAGCCGGCTGCGGGTGCGGGCCAGATCGATCGCCTGGCCGCCGAGGCTTTCACGCAACGGGAGCCGGCCGAGCAGGGTCAGGTGCTTGTCCTGATCGTAGAGCACGTCGATCAGGTTGATGAAGCGCTGCTGGGCTGCGATCGAACATTCGCCCAACTCCGGCAGCTCATCGATGATCCAGTGGTCGAAGCGCCGGCACAGTTCCAGATAATCCATCACGGCGGTGGGCTGTTCGCAGAGGTCGTTGAAGGTAAACCCGACACGCCGGTCTTCGCACAGTCGCGCCTGCAAATGGCGGCTGCCGACTGCCAATGGCAACGGCGTGGTGCCGAGTGGCGGCAGCTTCAAAGCCTGGCGCTGCGCCGGGGTGGCCGGCCAGACGTAATAGCCTTGGGTGAACACCTGATGCGCATGCCGACGCGCCTGGCTGCGGTAATCGTGCGGGCCGCCGACTTCCATGACCTGCATGCGCGCATTGATCAGGTCGATCACCGGTTTGAACCGCGCGTGGTACAGCGGGTTGGGCAGCAAGCCTTCGGGCGGGTAGTTGGAGGTCACCAGCAACAGGATCCCGCGCTTGAACAGCGCCTTGAACAAGCGGGAGATGAGCATCGCATCGCCGATGTCATGCACATGAAATTCATCGAAACACAGCACCCGACAATCCATCAGCAGCGCATCGAGGGTAACGGCCAAGGCATCGTCGCAGTCACGATGCTCGAACATGCCTTGGTGCAACTGGGCGAAGAACCCATGGAAGTGCAGACGGCGCTTTTGCGCGATCGGCAACGCCTCGAAGAATCCGTCCAGCAGCCAGCTCTTGCCGCGCCCGACCGCACCGTGCAGATACAGGCTGGGCGGGGTTTGCGCAGGGGTGCCGAACAACAGGCCGGCCTGCTGCGCCATGCAGTCGATGACCCGCTGCTGGCTGTGGCTGAGGGTGTAGCCCTGGCCGTGGGCCTTTTGCCGGAAGTAGTCGCGGACCGATTGCGCGCTGGCAGCGCACTGGCCCGCAGCGGTACTGGAGCGTTTGCCGAAGAAGCGGCGCAAGGCTGGCCAGCGATGGGTCAGACGCGAACGTTCGGGCGGTCGGGCGGGCACTGCAGTCACTCCGTCATCATCGGGCCGGCTCCCCGCGAGCGCGGCGGCGTAGTGTAACCAGACGGGTAGTTTTGCTTCCACTGCGCTTTATCGTTTTTCCAGACAGTAATCTGCGGTGTGTACAGGTTTTTTCAACATTATGAATCGACCTGTTGCCAACCTTTCGAAACAATTCCCGGCGGGTGACTGGATCCAATCGACTGGCGCAATCGGTGTCCGTTGCTAACCTGAAACACTGTAACGGCAGATACGCCGTCGCGATCAGGGAGCGGGCGGTGAAAGCAGGGATGGTCTGGGCATTGCTGGGCGGGCTCGCGGCACCGGTCCACGCCGCCGATCTTCAGGTCGAGGTGCGGGTCGATGTGCAGCGCGGTTGCCAGTTGGTTGGCCAGCAACGTGAAGCCGGTATCGAACAACTGGGCGTACTCGACTTCGGCACCACGGCGCGGCTCGGCGACCGGGACGGGCCACTCGGAGCGGCGCTGACGAATTCGCGCCTGCCGCGTCTGGAATGCAACCCGGACACCCCGTACCAGTTGCGTGTCGATGGCGGCCTGCACGGTGGCGTCGGTGAGGTGCGCTATATGGTGGGGGAGGCCGGCAGCAAGCCGATTCCTTATCGCCTGTATCAGGACGCTGCGCGGCGGGTGCCGCTGGTGGTGGATGTGCCGGTCAGTGGCCGGGTGCCGGACAGCGGCACGGTGGACTTGCCGCTATACGGGCGGATCGAACGGATGGCAGAAGTGCCACGGGTCAGCCGGTATTCGGATCTGGTGAAGGTGACGGTCACTTGGTGATCGCGGCGTTTTTTCAGCCATCCGCTGGATCCGGGTGGCGCAGGGAAGGGCGTTCAGTGATGAGCGCAATGGTCGAGTGATCCTGAAGGAGTAGGCGCTCAATGATGGACAGACACGGGCGGGTCATCGCCATAGCCACGCTGCTGATGCTCACCGAGGTCGCGCCAGCGGCAGTCAGTGGGCAGATCGTCGCGCGGCTGACGTTGATCGCCGGCTGCGAAGTGACCAACGCCTCAAGCCCCGCCAGCCCGGTGGATGGGCTGGGCTCTCTCGATTTCGGCCAGCAGGGCCCGACCTGGAACGCACCGATCAAGGCCAGCCTCAGCGAAGCGGGCAGCGGCCAGCTCAACGTCGCCTGCAATCCTTCGGTGACCGGCTTCACCGTGACCATCGACGGCGGCACCCATGGCGACGGCACCACACGCCGCCTGAGCAACGGGCGCCAGACACTCCCCTATCAGCTGTTTCTCGATGCCTCCGGCAGCCAGAGCTACAGCATTGGTCAACAACACAATTTCGCTGTCACCAGCGGCGCACAGATACCCATTCCGGTATTTGGTTCGGTGGTGGCGAACACCCGTGCGGTACCGGCCGGTGTCTATACCGACACCCTGACGGTGACGCTCGACTGGTAACCCCGTAGAGGACGGACACCATGCGTACGATTGCATCAAGGATAGGTTTGTCGTTGCTCGGCCTGACGCTCGCTTCCAGCGTCAATGCCGCCACCACGGTCACCGGCCAGATCACTTCCAGCCTGACCCTGATCAGCAGTTGCCAGGTCAACGGTTCCGGCGGTTCTACCGGGCTGAACTTCGGTGCGTTGAACTTCGGCACCGCCAACAGCCTGTTCACCACGGCCACCGGGCAGGTGCTGGGCGGCGGGGGCGGGGCGCTGTCGATCCTGTGCTCGGCCGGCACCACGCCGACGGTCAAGGTCCGGGCCGGCGCCCATGACGGGCTCTCGCCGGGTGGCACTCGCGCGTTGTATGACGGAGTGGCCAATTACGTGCCGTATGACCTGTACACCGACGCCGGGCACTCGCAATTGCTGGCCATCGACGGGGTGATCAACCTCGCGGCCAGCACCGGTGTGGCGCAGACCGTAAACATCTACGGTCAGGCGGTCGGCAAGGCCGGGCTGCCGGCGGGTACTTATACCGACACGATTTCCGTTGAACTGACGTTCTAGCGCCATGGGCCGGCATGGCTGTGCGGGGCTGTTGCTGCTGTGTGCGGGCAGCTTGCCGCTGCCGTTGGCGGCGGTCACCAGTCAGAGTTTTCAGGTCAGTGCCACGGTGACGCCGGGCTGTCTGGTGGTGGGGGGCGTATCGAACTATGGCGGGCTGAATTTCGGTTCGCGGTCGGCGCTGGCTACCGGCACGGTACAGGTCGCGTTGACCGGTGGCGTGACGCTGCAATGCACGCCGGGGGTGGCGCTGAACATGACGGTCGATGGCGGCCAATACAACAGCGGCGGACGACGAATGCAGATCAGCGGAGGCAGCGCGAAGGTGGCGTATGCGCTGTTTCGCGATGCGGCGTACAGCCAGAGCCTGGGCATCGGCCAGAGTGTGGCGGTGGCCTACAGCGACGCGAACAACATCAGTCTGCCGATCTACGGGCAGGTGCAATTGCCGGGCAATCAACCCGGGGGGACATACAGCGATGTGTTGCAGGTGCAGCTGTCGTGGTGATGTGAAATGACAAGGAGCAGGTTTATGGGGTTTTTCACGTCACGCTATTCGTTCGCGTGTTGCGCCGTGCTGGCGCTGGTCATGTTCGGGACGCTCAAGGCCCAGGCCGCCAGTTCGGTGCTGATCTGGCCGATCGACCCGGTATTGGAGGCCGATCAGCAGGCCAGTGCGCTGTGGCTGGAAAATCGCGGCACGGAAACCGCCAACCTGCAGATCCGCGTGTTTGGCTGGAGCCAGAGCGGTTTCGAAGAGCAATACCGCAATCAACGCGAGGTGATCGGCAGTCCGCCGGTGGCGAAGATCGAGCCGGGTCAGAAGCAACTGGTGCGCCTGACCCGTACCAAGGACGTGCCGCCAGGCCAGGAGCTGGCGTATCGGATCATCATCGATGAAATCCCCTCGGCCCAGCCGCCCGTCGCCGAAGACGGCAAGACCGCTGCGGCGATCCGCTTCCAGATGCGCTACTCGGTACCGCTGTTCGCCTATGGCGCGGGTTTGTGGAGCAAGGAGGACAGCGCCCGCCAGCGTGATCCCAAGGGCATCGGCCTGCCGCAATTGAGCTGGCGCACGGTGGCGGTGGAGGGCCGTCCTTATGTGGAAGTGCGCAATCAGGGCGCGGTTCATGCGCGGCTGACCGATGTCGCCATCAAGCAGGGTGGCCAAAGCAAACCGTTGGCCGAGGGTCTGCTCGGTTACGTATTGCCCGGCGCGGTGATGCGCTGGCCGGCACCGGGGCCGGTGGCGGGAGAGCTGGCGGGACGTATCAATGGCGCGGCCAAGGTGCAGAGCATTCCGCCGGCGCGATAGCCGTAGTGAGCCATGTCGAAGTGTTCAGGCTTCGGCGCCAGCGGTTTCAGGAGGAATCAGTCCATTGACGGACGTAACACGCTAATGAGTCCGGGATGGGCTCGCAGTATTCAGCGTCCGTTGTGGCTCATGACCGGCGCGTGGTGCCTGATGTTCATTCATCCATCCGGGGCCGGTGAACTGCCGCCGCCTCCCAGCGGCATGGAGGCCGTGAGTGATGCACAGTTGTTTCTGGAACTGGTGGTCAACCAGATGAATACCGGTCGGGTGGTGGCGGTGGAGCAGCGCGGCGGGCGCCTGTTCCTGCCGGCCAGCGTATTGCGCGACACCGGCATGAAGCTGCCGGAAGAGGCCGGTGCCGAAGTCGATCTAGACGGCCTGCCGGGCCTGCACAGCGATTACGACAGCGTCAGCCAGCGCTTGCTGCTCGACGTGCCGCCGGACTGGCTGCCGGAGCAGTTCATCGGTAACCGTGAAGTCTATCCGCGCACCCCGGCGCTGAGCAGTTTCGGCGCTTTGTTCAACTATGACCTCTACCTCAATGACACCGACGACGCCGGCACTTATCTCGCGGCGTGGAACGAGGTGCGGCTGTTCGACAGTTGGGGCACGTTGTCGAACACCGGGCAATATCGCCGTACGTTGTCGGGGGATGCGGTCAGCACGCTGGACAACGGCTATCTGCGTTACGACACCACCTGGCGCTACTCCGATGATGAACGGATGCTGACCTACGAGGCCGGGGACGTGGTCAGCGGCGCCTTGCCCTGGAGCAGTTCGGTGCGGCTGGGCGGCGTGCAGTTCTCACGGGATTTTGCGGTGCGTCCGGATCTGGTGACCTATCCGCTGCCGCAGTTCGCCGGGGAAGCGGCGGTGCCGTCCTCGGTGGATCTGTTCATCAACGGCTACAAGTCCAGCAGCACCGACCTGCAGCCGGGCCCGTACACCCTGACCAACATTCCGTTCATCAACGGCGCTGGCGAAGCGGTGGTGGTGACTACCGATGCGCTGGGCCGGCAGGTGTCGACCACGGTGCCGTTCTACGTCACCAGCAGCCTGTTGCAAAAGGGTCTGAGCGATTTTTCGGTGGCCGCCGGTACGTTGCGCCGGGATTACGGCCTGAAGGATTTCAGCTACGGGCCGGGCGTGACTTCGGGCAGTCTGCGCTACGGCGTCAGCGACACCTTTACCCTGGAGAGTCACGCCGAAGCGGCGGATACCCTGACCCTTGGGGGACTGGGCGGTAACTTGCGGCTGGGCAATTTCGGAGTACTCAACAGTGCGATCAGCCAGAGTCGTTTCGACGGTGACGGCGGGCAGCAGCTGAGCCTCGGTTATCAATACAGCGGCCAGCGCTACAGCTTTTCCTATCAGCGTCTGCAACGCCGTGACCGCTATGCCGACCTGACGGTCGTGGACAGTCCTTACACCACACTCAGCCGGCGCAGTGAACAGGCGACCCTGAGCCTCAACCTCGAGCGCTGGGGCAGTCTCGGCGTCGGTTATTTCGATATTCGCGCGGCAGACGAAACCCGCACGCGGTTGCTCAATCTGAGCTGGAGCAAACCGCTGTGGCGCAACAGCAGTTTCTACCTGTCGGCCAACCGCGAAATCGGCGACAGCAACTGGGCGGTGCAGGCGCAACTGGTGATTCCGTTCGACCTGCGCGGCAGCCTGGCCATCAGCAGCGAACGCAGCAAGACCGGGCAGACGCAGCAGCGGGTCAACTACAGCCGCGCTGTGCCGTCCGAGGGCGGAGTGGGCTTCAATCTCGGCTACGCCAAGGGCGACGGCGCCGATTACCGCCAGGCCGATGTGACCTGGCGCCTGCAATCGGTGCAACTGCAGGCCGGCGTCTACGGGACGTCCGACGCCGAAACCCGTTGGGCCGATGCCAGCGGCTCGCTGGTGTGGATGGATGATCAAGTGTTCGCCGCCAACCGCATCGACGATGCGTTCGTGGTGGTCAGCACCGACGGCTACGCGGACATTCCGGTGCGTTACGAGAACCAGCAGGTCGGCCAGACCGACCGCAACGGCCACTTGCTGGTGCCGTGGAGCAGCGCCTATTACCGCGGCAAATACGAAATCGATCCGCTGAACCTGCCGGCCAACGTGCGCAGCCCGAATGTCGAGCAACGTGTAGCGGTGCGCCGGGGCAGCGGCTATCTGCTGGAGTTTCCGCTGAGCCGGGTGATCGCCGCGAGCATCGTGCTGGTGGATGCGCAGCAAAAGGAATTGCCGCTGGGCAGTGGCGTGCTGCACGAGCAGAGCGGCACGCGGACGGTGGTCGGCTGGGACGGACTGGTCTACCTGGAAAACCTACAGGCGCAGAATTCGCTGCGGGTGACTCTCGCGGACGGCAAGACCTGCCAGGCGCAATTCAGCGTCGATCTGCAGCAGGATGAAGTGCCGCTGATCGGCCCGTTGGTGTGCCAATGATCCGGGCGCGGCTTGCTCTGTGGCTGTTGTTGCTGCTGCCGGGGCTGGCGCAGGCGCTGTGTTCGGTGGTGACCACCACGCCGGCCGGGTTCGGCAACATCAGTTCGATCGCCGTGCGCACCACCTCGCAACCCAGTTCTACCCTGAACGGAGGCTTGAGTTGCACCGGTTCGCTGCTGTCGCTGTTGACGAACAATGATCATTTCTGGGCCACCGTCACCTCGACCCAGAGCGGTTTGCTCGGGCCCTCCGGCGACGTGATCGGTTACACGATCTACGCCAACAACAGCACCAGTTACCCGCTGACCCGAGGCACCGCCTATGACTTCGCCCGCAACGGCATCATCGACGCCCTCGGTTTGCTCAGCGGTACGGTGCCGAAAACCGTTCCGCTCTACTTCGGCACCACCATCGGCAGCAACGTGGCGGCCGGGGTGTATACCGAGACCCTGAGCATTTTCTGGAACTGGAATTATTGTTCGGGCATCGGTGTCGGCGGGCTTTGCCTGGGCCGCGACATCAACAGCGGTACCACGACACTGACGGTCAACCTGACGGTGTCCAACGATTGCACCATCACCGCGCCGAACATCGCTTTCGGCAGCGCGCCGGTGGTCAGTGCGTTCACCCAGGTTACGGGGCAAACCATCAACCTCGCCTGCACCAAGGGCAGTGCCTATACCGTAGGGCTGAATGACGGGCAGAATGCGCTGAGCGTCGGCGGACGACGGCGGATGATTTCCGGCAGCAACTATCTGGCCTACGACATTTTCAAGAGTGCCGGGACCACCCGTTGGGGCAGTGTCGGCGCGGCCCGCCGGGCCAGCAGCGATGCCGAGGTCAACCCCGGCAACGGCCTGGGCACTGGTAGCCAGATCTTCAATTACAACGCGAAAATCTACACCGACCAGACCACGCCGCCCGCTGGAACCTATCTGGACAATGTGGTGCTGGATGTGGGGTTCTGAACCGGTTAGAAACTTACGGATTGCTTGAGCATTTTCGCTGTGGGTGTGTCGGTCGGACTGACCATCGCGTAGTTGTAGCCTTTGCCGGACCAGTACTCGGCCTGCAGATCCCCGTCCTGGCGGCTGCCCCGGGGCAGGAAGGTATTTTTCGGTCCCGGTGGACGCACGTAGAAACTGACCTTGTGCCCGCTCTGGTCTTCATACATCACCATCGCCGCCGGGCCCTCATCGGTGCTCAGCAGACGGCCGCTGACCGGTGAAAACCCGGCCGACGTCAGGTCCGGCAGGCGATTGGCCTGAGTGAAATAACGGTCGAGCCAGCGCTGGATGTCGCCGTCGCCATCGACCTTGTAGTCCGCCGGCAGAAGCCCTTGCTGGGCGATCAAACGGTACGCCTGCAAGGCGTCCGTCATCGGTGCCGGGGGATGAAACACGGTCATGTCCCGGGCTTTCCAGCCACCGACACCGCCGAGGCTGACGGCAATCAGCAGCACCGCCGCGCTGGCCCACTGGCGGCGCGATTGGCGTTTGAGGCGCTGGCGAATCAGCGACGGATCGAGGTCCGGATTAGCTGGTTGTTGCAAGGCACCGCCGAGGGCGGCGCGCAGGTGCTGGGCGTCCTGTTGCCAGGCGCGAACCTGCGCCGCTTCGTCCGGGTGACTGGCGAGCCAGGTTTCCAGCACATGCCGGTCGGATTCGCTGAGCTGATGGTCGACGTAGGCGTGCAGGTCACGTTCGTTGGGGGGCAGACTGATCATTTGAGTATCCGCAAGGAAGGGCTGCTGATTTCCCCGTCGCTGAGCTGGCGCAGGGCCTGGCGAGCACGGGACAGGCGCGACATCACGGTGCCGGTGGGGACGTCGAGAATCTCGGCGACCTCCTTATAGGTCAGGCCTTCCACCGACACCATCAGCAGCAGCGCGCGCTGTTCGGTGGGCAGTCGGTCAAAGGCCTTCAAGGTCGATTGGGCAATCACGGTGCGTTCCACCGAGGGCTCGGCGTCATCGCGGCCGGTGAAGAATTCGAGCATCCGCGCATACCGCCGCGAACGCCGATGCGCATCGAGAAACTGCCGGTACAGGATCGAAAACAGCCAGGCGCGCAGATCGCCGTCGGCGCGTTTGTCGCCCCAACCCGACAGCGCGCGCTCCAGACTGGCCTGTACCAGGTCGTCGGCGCTGCTGCTGTTGCGTGTCAGCGACACGGCAAAACGCCGCAATCTGGGGATTATTTCTCGCAGTTGTTCGTCGAATTCGCTCATGAAGTTCTGCTAGTCGCTACGCTGTGGACTAGGAAGACGCCCGGCATTGGAGGTTATTCCACGTTCTGAAAAATAAATACCGGGCCGTGGAATAAATCCCGATGGCGTGCGTCTTGCTGATTCTTCCTACTTGTGGCCGATGGCCCTGGAGTGCTTCATGGTTGATCGCAGTTCATCGCCCGGCGGGCCACAACGCCCGCCACTGAGTGCCGCGAGCCTGGTGTTGCGTCTTGGCGGAATCGCCGTGGTAGTCGCAGCCCTGGCCGGGGCGTTTGCCTACGTTCATGGTTCATTTGACCCACAACGCCTGACGCCAAAAGCGCTGGTCGATGTGCTGGAAAAGAACAACGGCGTGCATCCGGGCTTTCGCCGCAATCACGCCAAAGGTGTGTGCGTGATCGGACATTTCGAGAGCAGCGGCGAGGCTCGCTCGTATTCTGTCGCGCAAGTGTTCAACGAGCCGCGCACTCCGGTGGTCGGGCGCTTTGCGTTGCCGGCCGGCAGTCCGTATGCGCCGGACAGCGCCGTACCGATCCGCAGCCTGGCGCTGCGTTTCACTCAGGCCAACGGCCAGCAGTGGCGCACCGGGATGAACAGCATGCCGGTGTTCCCGGTTGGCACGCCCGAGGCGTTCTATCAGTTGCAGCAGGCGCAATCGCCGGATCCCGCCACCGGTAAACCGGACCCGACCAAGGTGCCGGCATTTTTTGCCGCACATCCGGAGGCCGTGCCGTTTCTGACCTGGATTAAAACCGCCAAACCTTCGGCCAGTTACGCGACGGAAACCTACAACAGCGTCAACGCGTTCTATCTGGTGGATGCCAGCGGCAAGAAGCAGGCGGTGCGCTGGAGCATGACGCCTCTGGCCCAGGACGCTGCCGGTGCGACCGCGCCTGAAGGTAGCGATTTCCTTGAAAAAGACCTGGTGCAGCGCCTGGCGGAAGGGCCGTTGCGCTTTCAGTTGAACATCACCTTGGCCAACGCCGACGATCCGGTGAACGATGCGAGCAAGACCTGGCCCGCCGGCCGCAAGATGTTGAACGCCGGCACCCTGGTGCTGGAAAAGACCCAGCCGCAGCTCAGCGGCGAATGCCGTGACATCAACTACGATCCGCTGGTGCTGCCGGCCGGCATTCAGGGTTCCAACGATCCGTTGCTGGCCGCGCGCTCGGCCGGTTACGCCGATTCCTACCTGCGTCGCACCAGCGAAGTCAGCCAACTGCCCACCGGCAAAAAGGAGGCTCGCCCATGAGCACGCAACCGACTCATTTCAATCCGCTGGCGCGGTTGCTGCACTGGTTGATGGCGTTGATGATCATCGCGATGTTGTTCATCGGCGCCGGTATGGTGACCTCGGTGTCGGCGCGGCATGAATGGTTGATCAACCTGCATAAACCGTTGGGCATCGCGATACTCGCTTTGGTGATCGTGCGCATTCTGGTGCGACTGGGCACCCGTCAGCCGCCGCTGCCGGCGGATCTGCCGGGCTGGCAAGTGATGGCGGCCAAGGCCTCTCATCTGTTGCTGTACGCGCTGATGCTGGTATTGCCGCTGCTCGGCTGGGCGATGATCAGCGCGGCGGGGGATCCGGTGATGCTCGGCACGTCCCTGCAATTGCCGTCGATCGTGCCGGCGGATGCGCAGGTGTTCGCGTTGCTGCGCAAGGCTCACGGGTATCTGGCGTATCTGTTGTTCCTGACCGTGCTGCTGCACTTGGCGGCCGCGCTGTTCCATGGCTGGGTGCGCCGCGACGAAGTGCTCGACAGCATGCTGCGGGGACGCAATCGCGGTTGATCGTGTGTCAGTCCGACGTGGCGAGGGCGCAAGCCGCCTCGTCACGTTTCCGGGTGGCCAGCGTTCGCCACCAGTACAGCAACGCGACCATGTTGATTGCGGCACCCAGCCAGCAGACGCCCGGCCATCCAGCCCAGGCGTACATGGCCGTCGAGGCGATTGAGCCCAAGGCGCTGCCTATCGAGTAAAACAGCATGTAGCCGGCGGTCAGTCGGCTCTGCGCCTCCGGGCGGACGTTGTAGATCATGCTCTGGCTGGTGACGTGCACGGCCTGCAAGCCCAGATCCAGGGTGATGACGCCAAGCAGCAACGCCCACAACGAAGACTGGGTCAGTGCGATCGGCAACCACGAACCGAGCATCAGCAGCAGAGACAGACCGCTTACCCATTGCCCCCAACCCTCGATCCGCCAGGTGTCCGGCTCTGGCGGCGGCGAGTGCACCCGCCGCGCCGGCGAGTCCGAACAATCCGATCTCCCTGTGGGAAAGCGACAGCGGCGGGGCGGCCAGCGGCAACACCATCGGCGTCCACAGCACCATGGCGCTGGCGAAGGTGAGCAGGGCGAGGATTGCTCGTTGGCGCAACACCGGTTCCTCACGAAAGAGGCTGAACACTGAGGCGATCAATGCCACGTAACGTGTGGTCGGCCGTGCGTCTTCATCTTTGGGCAACACCCGAAACAGCAGCGCGGCCATCACCAGCGTCAACCCCGCCGACAGCAGATAGATCGAGCGCCAGCCGGCCAGATCAGCCATGCCGCCGGCCACCGTGCGCGCCAGCAGAATGCCGACGACGATGCCGCTGGTGATCACGCCCACAACCTTTCCCCGTTGTGCCGGGACGGCCAGAGTCGCGGCGTAGGCGACCAGCACCTGGGTGACCACGGCCAGCAGGCCGGTCAAAGTGACGCCGATCAGCAGCCAGGCGCTGTTCGAGGCCAAGGCGATCATCAGCAGGGCCGCGGCGGACAACAGTGTTTGCATGACGATCAGCCGGCGGCGGTTGAGCAGGTCGCCGAGGGGTACGAGCAATAACAGCCCGAAGCCGTAGCCGACCTGGGTCAAGGTCATGACGATGCCGATGCTGCCCGGCGAGATCTCGAAGGCTTCGGCCATCGCATCCAGCAGCGGCTGGGCGTAATACACGTTGCCCACCGCGAGGCCGCAAGCGATGGCGAAAAGCAGTACGACACCTTTATCGAGTGTTGCAGTTTTCATGTCCCGGGTCCTTTCAGGTTTCAAGTTGAAACTTGAATGACGGTAAGTAATCCGGTTTTTATTTGCAACCTGATTGAGTAAAAGTCGGCGCAAAAAAAAGATCGCAGACAGGCTGCGATCTTTCGTGAAGCGAAAATCCGAGGGGATTAGCGCAGGGTGTCGACCATGTCCGCGATGGTGGTCAGCACGTCCTTGCCCAGTTGCTTCGAGCGCTTGCCCGACCAGCCGGTGAGCGGATTCGGCGCATCATCGTGATCCTTGAACGGCATTTCCAGGGTCAGTGACAGGCAGTCGAACTTCTGGCCGACGCTGTTGCAGGCCAAGGTCATGTTGGCCTGGCCCGGTTCATCGCGGGTGTAGCCATACTTGGTCTGGAAATCTTTGGTGGTGTGCTTGAGGTGGCTGCGGAAGTGTTCTTCGAGTTTCTCGATCCGCGGGGTGTAACCCGGATTGCCTTCGCAGCCGGCGGTGAACACGTGGGGAATTTCTTCGTCGCCGTGTACGTCGAGGAACAGATCGACGCCGTACTTTTCCATTTGCTGTTGTACGAAAAGTACTTCGGGGCTGACTTCCTGACTGGCGTTCTGCCAGGCGCGGTTCAGGTCCTGGCCCATGGCATTGGTGCGCAGGTGACCGTGGAAGGCGCCGTCCGGGTTCATGTTCGGCACCAGGTACAGATCGGCGCTGGCCAGCAGTTTGTTCAGCACTGGATCGTCATGATGTTCCAGGCGTTCGATCACGCCCTCCATGAACCACTCGGCCATGTGCTCGCCGGGATGTTGCTGGGCGATGATCCAGATCTTGCGGCGACCTTCGGCGCCAGTGCCTTTGCGCAGCAGCTGAATGTCGCGGCCTTCGACGCTTTTTCCGGTGGCCAGCAGTTCGGTGCCGGCCTTGGTCAGCGCCTGCTCGATCAGCCAATCATGACGGCCACGGCTGTAGGGCTCGAAGTAGGCGAACCAGGCGTGGGTCTGCTCGGCTTCGAGGCAGAAGCGCAGGCTGTCGCCTTCGAATTGGGTCGGAATGCGGAACCAGTTGACGTGATCGTAAGAGGCGACCGCCTGATAGCCGGTCCAGGCCTTGTTGTAGGAGGACTGACTGGCGTTGACCAGTCGGAACCAGTGTTCCTGATGAACGTGCAGGCCGCTGGCCTTGAAGTGGAACCACTGGAAATGGCCGCTGCGGGTATCTGGCCGAATTGCCAGAACCGGGTTGAGCGGGTTGCTGATGTCGATGACTTGGATGTTGCCGCTGTCGAAGTTGGCGCTGATGTCGAACGAAGATTTGGCCACGGTCATAATCGGTTCCTGAATATGATTTTTATGGCGGCTACTTTACACGCAAGACAGGGGTGAAACCGAGGGAAATTGCGGGTTGCGGCGGGGGGCGTCTTCCGTGACGCGGATGCAGCTTAGTGGCTATGCGATTGATTCTCAAGTGCTAATTGGCATTACTTTGCCCCAATGCGGCCGGGGTTCGCTTGCCAGGCAATATTCTTTTGATATTATCCGCGCCATCGAATTTGCGGCACCCAAAGACTTCATTAGCCTGAAGCCACAAGCCAGAAAACTGGCAAAAAAAAGACCCGGCAAAAAGCCGGGTCAAAAACCGTGATTAGCCTGATGAGGAGATAGTCCAGAAGACCGACCTAAGGTCTCTGGTCCATCGACTGATCTCGCGACCAGCTGCTTGCAATAATAATCATTATCATTTGCAAGTCAAATGTTTTTATCTGCGCGATTGGAAAGTTCTTTCCTGTCCGTCCGAACTCCCGTCTTCAGCGAACCGCGCCATCGAGCGAGTGATCGACCATCGCTCGTGCCATGTCCACCATGTGCACGACCGAAAACGCCAGATCCCGGTTGACGCCCTGTAAGCCATCCGCAGCCTTGAACGCCGTGGCTGCTGCGCATCGCAGCAGGTCGGAGGCGTGGACCAGGGATTCTTCGCCACTCAGGTTGCTGTTCACGCCGAAGAAGCGTTCCTCTGCATCCGGTTCTGACACAGCTGGTTTCAAGTAATAGTCCAACGCCCGTTGCGCAGCGGCACACCCTTGCGGGGAGGTGAAGGTGGTATCCATTTGCAGGTCGGGCAAGTCTTTGCTGGTGATATTCATGGTGAAAGGTCACTCCTTGGTCGATTCAAATCCGTGACCCAAGAATAGTACTATCAGTATTTGTGACCAGAATTTAAATACTACAATATGTGTTTTGCCGGCCGCAGGCGTCCACGTATGGTGCCGCACATGGATAAATGGATTGAGTTGGTCAAGGCCAAAATGAGTGAACTCAACGTCACTCAAGTCGAACTCGGCGAGCGCGTCGGCATGTCGCAGGGCGGTATCGGCCATTGGCTGAACAAGCGCCGCGAGCCCGGCATCACGCAGATGAACCGCGTGCTGAAAGCGCTGGGCATGGAGTATCTCGAGGTCGCGGTGGTGATTCGTGAACCGCAGATCGATGCGGACGACGAAATGCCCCTGGCGCAGAAGTACAACCCTTACTTTCGCTATCCGGTCAGCGAGTGGAATGCGCCGGTCGAGGCCCGCGAGAGCCAGCCAGCGTATTCGAGTGCCAAGGACAAGCGACGTTTCGAACTGACGGATTACCACGCCCGTGGCCCGGCGTTCTGGCTGACGGTGACGGGTAACGCGATGACCGCGCCCACCGGGCAGAGCATCGGCGAAGGGATGATGATCCTGGTGGATCCGGCGCTGGAAGCCGAGCCCGGAAAACTGGTGATCGCCCAGTGGCCGGACAGCGACGAGGCGATTTTCCGCAAGCTGATCGAAGAGGGCGGCCAGCGTTACCTGGTGCCGCTCAATCCGACCTGGCCGAAAGCCTTGTTGACCGACGAGTGCCGAATCATCGGTGTCGTGGTTCAGGCAACGGCCAAATACTAGTCAGATCGATCCTCGCCAGGCGTAGGATCGATCCACCTTTCAAGCTTCCTCCAACTCGACCAGCGCGCTGCCTTCGCTGACCATTTCGCCTTCCTGGCAATACAGCGCCTTGATCACCCCGGCATGGGGCGCGCGGATGCTGTGCTCCATCTTCATCGCCTCGAGCACCACCAATTGCGCACCGGCTTCAACCGCTTGCCCGGCCTCCACCAGCACCCGCACGATGCTGCCGTTCATCGGCGCCGTCAGACCGCCCTGATGGCTGTGGCTGGCGTCGACAGCGCTGATCGGGTCATACGTTTCAACGCGTCGCAACTCGCCGTCCCATTGCAGAAACAGCACCTCTTCACGACGAATCGCCCGCAGCTGCCGACGCAGCCCGTCGTGCTCGAGTATCAGTTGCTCGCCGATCAGTTTTGCACTGCCGCCAGCACCGAGCGTCAACGCCCGGTCCTGCCCCTCGCAACTCAAATGCAGAGTGATTTCCCGTGGCAACCCAGCGCGCAAACCGCTGGGAAGCGCCCAAGGCGAAGCCGGATCATCCGCCCGAGCCATCCCCGGCAGGCTCTGTGCAAAAGCCTGCGCCGCCGCCTCCCAGAACTCATCGCTCAGCGCAGCAGGCGCTGGCAGCAACTGTTCCTGATAGCGCGGAATAAACCCGGTATCCAGCTCGGCCGCCGCGAACGCCGGATGACCGATGATCCGCCGCAGGAAGTTGATGTTGGTCTTCAACCCGCCAATCGCGAACTCATCGAGCATGCTCAGCAGCCGCAAACGCGCCTGTTCACGATCCTCGCCCCAGGCAATCAGCTTGCCGAGCATCGGATCGTAGAACGGCGAAATCTCGTCGCCTTCCTCAACGCCGCTGTCCACACGGCGCCCCGGCCCTGCGGCGGATTCGCGATACAGATCCAGACGCCCGGTTGCCGGCAGGAAGTCATTCGACGGATCTTCCGCATACAGCCGAACCTCAATCGCATGCCCGTTCAACGGCACTTGATCCTGAGTGATCGGCAACGCTTCGCCACGAGCGACGCGAATCTGCCAGGCCACCAGATCGAGCCCGGTGATGGCTTCGGTGACCGGGTGTTCGACCTGCAGCCGCGTGTTCATCTCCATAAAGAAGAACTCGCCGCGAGCATCCAGCAAAAACTCCACCGTGCCAGCACCGACGTAGCCGATGGCTTGCGCCGAACGCACAGCCGCCTCGCCCATGGCACGACGCAGTTCCGGGCTCAAACCCGGTGCCGGCGCCTCTTCGACGACCTTCTGGTGCCGACGCTGAATCGAGCAGTCGCGCTCGTTCAGGTACAGGCAATTGCCATGCTGATCGGCAAACACCTGGATTTCCACATGGCGCGGCTTGAGCAGGTATTTCTCCACCAGCATCCGCGAGTCGCCGAACGACGACTGCGCTTCACGCTGTGCGGAGGCCAGCGCTTCAGCCAGTTGACTGACGTCCTCGACGACCTTCATGCCTTTACCGCCACCGCCAGCGGTGGCCTTGAGCAGCACCGGATAGCCGATGCGCTCGCAAGCATCGCGGAAGGTGTCCAGATCCTGAGCTTCGCCGTGATAACCCGGCACCAGTGGCACGCCGGCGGTTTCCATCAAGGCTTTGGCGGCGGATTTGCTGCCCATCGCGTCGATGGCCGAGGCGGGTGGGCCGAGGAAGATCAGGCCGGCCGCTTCGATGGCGCGAGCAAACCCGGCGTTCTCCGACAGAAAGCCATAACCCGGATGAATCGCCTGAGCGCCGCTGGCCTTGGCCGCGGCGATCAGTTTGTCGATTTGTAAGTAACTGTCGGCCGCTTTGCTGCCGCCCAGATCCACACGGATATCCGCTTCACGGCTGTGCCGCGCTTCGCGGTCGGTGGCGCTGTGCACGGCGACGGTGGTCATGCCCAGCGCCTTGGCGGTACGCATGACCCGGCAAGCGATTTCGCCACGGTTGGCCACCAGCAGGGTGGTGAGAACAGGTGCGCTCATCAACGCGGCTCCTTGGTGGTGGTTGCGGCTTGCCAGCTCGGCGCACGTTTCTGCAGAAAGGCTCGTAGACCTTCCTGGCCTTCCGGGCTGACACGGATGCGCGCGATGGCGTTTTCGGTGTAGCGGCGCAGGGCCGGCGTCAGCGCGCCGTTGCCGACCTCACGCAGCAGATCCTTGCTGGCGCGCATGGCGGCGGGGCTGTTGAGCAGCAGGTTGTCGATCCATTGTTCGACTTTCTGTTCAAGCTCGGTTGCCGGATAGCTTTCGGACAGCAATCCAATCTCACGCGCCCGTTGGCCGCCAAAACGCTCGGCCGTCAGCGCATAACGCCGTGCCGCGCGCTCGCCGATGGCTTGCACCACAAACGGACTGATCACCGCCGGCGCCAGGCCAATGCGTACTTCCGACAGGCAGAACTGTGCGTCGTCTGCGCCAATCGCCATGTCGCAGCAACTGATCAGACCCAGCGCGCCGCCGAACGCCGCGCCTTGCACCACGGCCACCGTCGGGATTTTCAGTTTGGCGAGGTTGTACATCAGCTCTGCCAGTTCTCGGGCGTCGTCGAGGTTGGTGTGGTAATCGAGTTCGGCCGATTGCTGCATCCACGCCAGATCGGCGCCGGCGCTGAAGTGTTTGCCGCGTCCGCGCACCAGCAGGAAACGCAGGCTGGCGTCGCTGGCGACCTTGTCCAAAGCCAGGATCAGTTCGCGGATCATCTCGGCGTTGAACGCGTTGTTCTTTTCTTCGCGGCTCAGCCACAGGGTCGCGAAACCCCGTGGGTCGCTGTGCAATTCGAGGGTGTTGAAGTCGCTCATGAGGTTCTCCCGATCACATCCGGAACACGCCGAAGCGGCTCGGTTCGATAGGCGCGTTCAACGACGCGGACAAGGCCAGGGCCAGTACATCGCGGGTCTGCGCCGGGTCGATGACGCCGTCGTCCCACAGTCGTGCGCTGGAGTAGTAGGGGTGACCCTGCTCTTCGTACTGGTCGAGAATCGGTTGCTTGATCTCGCTTTCCTGTTCCGCACTGAAGGCCTGACCGCTGCGTTCGGCCTGCTCGCGCTTGACCTGAACCAGCACGCCGGCCGCTTGTTCGGCGCCCATCACGCCGATCCGCGCGTTTGGCCACATCCACAGGAAACGCGGATCGTAGGCCCGCCCGCACATGCCGTAGTTGCCTGCGCCGAAGCTGCCGCCGATGATCACGGTGAATTTCGGCACCTTGGCGCACGCCACGGCGGTCACCAGTTTGGCGCCGTGCTTGGCGATGCCGCCGGCCTCGTATTTCTGGCCAACCATGAAGCCTGTGATGTTCTGCAGGAACAGCAGCGGAATCCCGCGCTGGCAGGCCAGTTCGATGAAGTGCGCGCCTTTTTGCGCGGCTTCGGCGAACAGGATGCCGTTGTTGGCGAGGATCGCGATCGGGTAGCCGTGCAGATGGGCGAAGCCGCACACCAGCGTCGTCCCGAACAGCGCTTTGAATTCATCGAACACCGAACCGTCGACCAGTCGCGCAATCACTTCGCGCACATCGAACGGCTGCTTGGCGTCCGCCGAAACCACGCCGTACAACTCGTCGCTGGCGTACAGCGGTGCAATCGGCGCGCGCTGCTGCACTTCGCCGAGCTTGCGCCAGTTGAGGTTGGCGACGCTGCGGCGGGCGAGGGCGAGGGCGTGCTCGTCGCTTTCGGCGTAATGATCGGCGACCCCGGAAATCTTGCAATGCACATCGGCCCCGCCGAGGTCTTCGGCGCTGACCACTTCACCGGTCGCGGCTTTCACCAGCGGCGGGCCGGCGAGGAAAATCGTCGCCTGATTGCGCACCATGATCGCTTCGTCGGCCATCGCCGGTACGTAAGCGCCGCCTGCGGTGCAGGAGCCCATGACTACGGCAATCTGCGGAATGCCCATGGCGCTCATGTTGGCCTGGTTGAAGAAGATCCGCCCGAAGTGTTCGCGATCCGGGAACACTTCGTCCTGACGCGGCAGGTTGGCGCCGCCCGAGTCCACCAGATAAATGCACGGCAAGCGGTTTTGCTGGGCGATGGTCTGGGCGCGCAGGTGTTTCTTTACGGTCAGCGGGTAGTACGAACCACCTTTCACCGTCGCGTCGTTGGCGACGATCATGCATTCGACGCCTTCCACGCGACCGATCCCGGCAATCACGCCAGCGGCCGGCACGTCTTCGCCATACACGGCGTGAGCGGCCAATTGGCTGATCTCCAGAAACGGCGAGCCCGGATCGAGCAAGCGGTTGATCCGCTCACGCGGCAGCAGTTTGCCGCGCGAGGTGTGACGTTCCTGAGCTTTCGCGCCGCCGCCCTGGGCCACTTGGGCAAGGAGGGTGTGCAGGGCGTCGACCTGTTCGAGCATCGCCGCGCTGTTGGCGGCGAACTCCGCTGAACGGGGGTTGAGCTGGGTATGCAGGATAGCCATGGACAGCTCCGTTTTAGCGGGTTTCGTTGAACAGTTCGCGACCGATCAGCATGCGACGGATCTCACTGGTGCCGGCGCCGATTTCGTACAGCTTGGCGTCACGCAGCAGACGACCGGCCGGGAATTCGTTGATGTAACCGTTACCGCCGAGAATCTGGATCGCATCAAGGGCCATTTGCGTGGCGCGTTCGGCGGTGTAGAGGATCACGCCGGCGGCGTCCTTGCGCGTGGTTTCGTTGCGCTCGCAGGCCTGGGCCACGGCGTAAAGGTACGCGCGGCTGGCGTTGAGCTGGGTGTACATGTCGGCAACTTTGCCCTGGATCAGCTGGAATTCGCCGATGCTCTGGCCGAACTGCTTGCGGTCATGGATGTATGGAACGATCAGGTCCATGCACGACTGCATGATCCCGGTCGGGCCGCCGGACAGCACGACGCGTTCGTAATCGAGGCCGCTCATCAGCACTTTCACGCCACCGTTGAGCACGCCGAGGATGTTTTCTTCCGGCACTTCGACGTCATCGAAGAACAGCTCGCAAGTGTTGGAGCCGCGCATGCCGAGCTTGTCGAACTTGTTGCTGCGGCTGAAGCCTTTCCAGTCACGTTCGACGATGAACGCGGTGATGCCGTGCGGGCCTTTTTCCAGGTCGGTCTTGGCGTAGATCACATAAGTGTTGGCGTCGGGGCCGTTGGTGATCCAGGTCTTGCTGCCGTTGAGCACGAAACGGTCGCCGCGTTTATCGGCGCGCAGTTTCATCGAGACCACGTCGGAACCGGCGTTCGGCTCGCTCATCGCCAGAGCGCCAACATGTTCGCCGCTGATCAGCTTCGGCAGGTATTTGGTTTTCTGTTCGTGATTGCCGTTGCGGTTGATCTGGTTCACGCAGAGGTTGGAGTGGGCGCCGTAGGACAACGCCACCGAAGCCGATCCACGGCTGATTTCTTCCATCGCCACCACGTGCGCCAGGTAACCCAGACCAGCGCCACCGTACTCTTCGGGCACGGTGATGCCGAGCAGGCCCATGTCACCGAACTTGCGCCACAGATCGGCCGGGAACAGGTTGTCGCTGTCGATCTGCGCGGCACGCGGGGCGATCTCCTTGGCGACGAAGGACTGAACCTGATCGCGCAACATGTCGATGGTTTCGCCGAGGGCAAAGTTCAGGGATGGGTAGCTCATGGGTCACCTTTTGGCTTTTTTGTAGGGTGGGGAGAAGGGCGTTTCAGTTCTCACCTTTACGTTAACGTAAGCCTGTGACGAATGGCTGTCAATCGCCCTTTACGTTAACGTCAACTTAGGCGAGAGTAGAGCCAGTTCTGAATGGTCGGAGCTGCCGTGGCTCCGTTCCAACACCCACTAATAAAGACAATAGGGGTCGTCATGGATCAACCCAGTGCAAACCCGCAGCGCAGCTATACCCGTGGTTCCCAGGACAAAGCCTTGCTGGCGATGACCATCGGGCAGAAGTTCGACGAGACCGTCGCGCAGTACCCGGACGGCGAGGCGCTGGTGGTGCGCCATCAGCAGCAGCGTTACACCTGGCGGCAACTGGCCGACGCGGTAGACGTGCATGCCAGAGCGCTGCTGGCGTTGGGTTTGCAGACCGGTGACCGGCTCGGCATCTGGGCACCGAATTGCGCGCAGTGGTGTATCACGCAGTTCGCCACCGCGAAGATCGGCGTGATCCTGGTCAACATCAACCCGGCCTACCGCAGCTCCGAACTCGAATACGTGCTCAAGCAATCCGGTTGCCAATGGCTGGTCTGCGCGGGGGCATTCAAGAGCTCCAACTATCACGGCATGTTGCAAGGCTTGCTGCCGGAACTGGCCGAGCAATCCATCGGCGAACTGCGCAGCGAGCGCCTGCCGGAGCTGCGCGGCTTGATCAGCCTCGATCCGCAGCCGCCTTCGGGTTTTCTTCCGTGGTCGCAACTGGCAGATCTGGCCGCCAGTGTCTCGCCAGCACAATTGCATGAACGCAGCGACAGTCTGCACTTCGATCAACCGGTCAACATCCAGTACACCTCCGGCACCACCGGTTTCCCCAAGGGCGCGACCCTCAGTCACTACAACATCCTCAACAACGGTTACATGGTCGGCGAAAGCCTCGGCCTGACCGCCGCCGATCGCCTGGTGATCCCGGTGCCGCTGTATCACTGCTTCGGCATGGTCATGGGCAACCTGGGCTGCATCACCCACGGCAGCACGATGATTTATCCCAACGATGCCTTCGATCCGCTGCTGACCCTGAGCACCGTCGCCGAAGAAAAGGCCACCGCACTGTACGGCGTGCCGACCATGTTCATCGCCATGCTCGATCAGCCGCAACGTGCCGAGTTCGACCTGTCGACCCTGCGCACCGGGATCATGGCCGGCGCCACCTGCCCGATCGAGGTGATGCGCCGGGTCATCAACGAAATGCACATGAGCGAAGTGCAGATCGCCTACGGCATGACCGAAACCAGTCCGGTCTCGCTGCAAACCGGCCCATCCGATGAACTGGAACTGCGCGTGACCACCGTCGGCCGCACCCAGCCGCAACTCGAAAGCAAAATCATCGACGAGGCCGGCAACCCGGTGCCACGCGGTACCATCGGCGAATTGTGCACCCGTGGCTACAGCGTGATGCTCGGCTACTGGAACAACCCGCAGGCCACCGCCGAAGCCATCGACGCGGCAGGCTGGATGCACACCGGCGATCTGGCGAGCATGAACGACGAGGGTTACGTGTGCATCGCCGGCCGTAACAAAGACATGATCATCCGTGGTGGCGAGAACATTTACCCGCGTGAACTGGAAGAGTTCTTCTTCACCCATCCAGCGGTGGCGGACGTGCAGGTGATCGGCATTCCCTGCTCGCGTTACGGCGAGGAAATCGTCGCCTGGATCAAATTCCATCCCGGCCACAGCGCTACCGAACAAGAGCTGCAAGCGTGGTGCAAGGAACGCATCGCCCACTTCAAGACGCCGCGTTACTTCAAGTTCGTCGAGGAGTTTCCGATGACGGTAACGGGCAAGATCCAGAAATTCCGCATGCGTGAGATCAGTATCGAGGAGTTGCGTAGCAACGAGGGCTGAGGAGCGGATCTGTGGGGGCTTGGCTCCCACAGTTTCAACTTTCTATATCGATCAGAGCCTTCGAAGCCAGGGCGCGGACCCTGGCTTCGAAAGCAGCGCTTATTACTTTACCTCTACATTTTCCAACGCTTGATTCACCGCCAACTCACCCAGCATCACCACTTGCGCAATGCCCAACAGGGTCTTGCGGTTTGGCCCTTCCAGCAGGCCGGCAAAGTCACCGAGCATGACCGTGGCTGACGCGAGGGATTCGCAGGCGTTGGCCAGCAAGGACTCCGTGTCGGTTTGCGGGTTGACCATGAACATGTCGTTTGGGGTGTAGGGCGTGGCCATGATCTTGGCTGCCGGGGTCAGGTAATAGTCGAGGGCGCGTTCGGCCGCGTCGTGGAGTTTTCTTGAATCGGGAAATTCGTACGGGGACACCGGATCTTCTAACGGTGGAATGACGGTCTTGGACATCAGCTGGAACTCCGGAAAGAGTCGCTTGAGGATTTTTATAGACGGCTGCCAGGCAGTGAGGGGACAAGCCCCTCACCGAGGCGGCAACTACCGCGAGACGTGATGGTTATCCAGCACACGATTGACCAGCAGCTCACTCAACATGATGACCTGTTGCAGTATCTGCATCGCCTTGCGCTGCGACGGATCGACGGTTTCGCCGAGATCCCGGGCCATGTCACTGGCCGACGACAGCGTTTCGCACGCTTCGACCAGCAGCGTTTCGTCATCCACCGTTGGATTGACCAGATAGATCTTGCCGGGCTTGCGCGATGGCTTGGACGTCTTCTGCGCCCCAGGATCGAGGTAATGATTGATCGCCCGCTCGGTGGCCGTTTTTATGTTTTCGGCTTCGAGTGCGGCGTCGTAGGGGATTGAATCGGTTTCTGGCGGGTTGGGTGTAGCTTTGAACATACGTGTAACTCCTATCGCAGACTTCAAGGAGCCATCACCCACGCTACCAAACGATGGGTGGCGGCCATACGCGGGTTGGTAGACCGGCTGCAATAGGAACCCGGCGCTCACGAATGAGCCCCACGCATGACCACCATAAAACCGAGCCCCAAAAAGGGACTGCATACGGTGTTGCCATACAGCTATTACAGACGGGCTACCAAACCCGATCACTGTTTTTCAGTGACAGGGAAACGATATAGCCCACCCCATAGCCGCGTAAGCCGGCGGATTCTGGCGTACGCGTAGGCAGCGACGCAAGGTGTTGTAGCCCTTATGGCGTAACGGTTCGTGTAATTTAAACGCACATGCGGCGTCGTGTTTACACACAGCGAAAGCCGTGAACCCACCGTGTTTTTGTTGGGATTACTTATATGTGTGGGGCTGGATGTTGAGGCACGGCATCAATCGCCTCACTGAGATCTTGCCGAGTGAGCGCTTGCAGGAACATCGAAATGGGGAAGGAGATCCGTCGCGGACAAATTCAGAACGCCAGACAGCACAAAGGGGAGCCGAAGCTCCCCTTTAATTTTGTCGTCGCGTGCTCTTTTTTATTATTGAGGGGCGGTCTGTTGTTGTTTTTGGCAACCGTGGCCCTTTACCGCTGTTTTTGGCGACCCCCATCCGGGGTCAAGAGCAAACGTATTTTTTTGAGCGCTGATCTGCTTTCTCGTCTAGCGATCCAACCGATTCGGGAGCTACCTGAAGGTAGTTTTATTGTTCTCTGCCCGGTTGCGGGTCATTCCGAGGAATACCCTGAAAAGCACACCTTCTCCAAAAAAATCTGTTAGCTGCGTCTCTGCCGTGTTGTTTTTGTTATGTCAGAGTCGGTACGTCTTATTTTTATTGGTTTGCTGCTTTTTATTCTTGTTATGCCATAGAGATAGCAGAAGCCGTGCCAACTTTTAAAAACCCTTGTAAATCAATTGTTTGAGATTTTTGAAGGATTTTTCCTTCAGGCAAAACCAGACAATTTGTTTCCGTGTTACTCGCTTGTGCCCACGTTTCGCGCTCGGCGGTAACACCATCCCCTCACTGTGCGCTGCGAGCCTTGGCCACGCGCGAACCGGTCGGGCGGCCCAGCACGGCACTGATCTGCTGGCCGGCGGCTATCAAGGCGTCGAGGTCGATGCCGGTCTCGATGCCCAGGCCGTTGAGCAGGTACACCACGTCTTCGGTGGCGACGTTGCCGCTGGCGCCTTTGGCGTACGGGCAGCCGCCGAGGCCGGCGATCGAGCTGTCGAACACCGCGATGCCTTCCAGCAGACTGGCGTAGATATTGGCCATGGCCTGGCCGTAGGTATCGTGGAAGTGGCCGGCGAGTTTTTCTCGCGGTACCTGTTTCGAGACCACTTCGAACAGCCGGCGGGTCGCGCCAGCGGTGCCGGTGCCGATGGTGTCGCCCAGCGATACTTCGTAGCAGCCCATCGCGTACAGCTCGCGGGCGACCATGGCCACTTGTTCCGGGGCGACCTCGCCTTCATAAGGGCAGCCGAGCACGCAGGACACGTAACCGCGCACGGTAACGCCGTGCTGTTTCGCCGATTCCATGATCGGCGCGAACCGCGCCAGGCTTTCGCTGATCGAGCAATTGATGTTGCGCTGCGAGAACGCTTCGGACGCAGCGGCAAACACCGCAACCTCCTTGACCCCGGCCGCCAGCGCATCCTCAAAACCGCGCAGGTTCGGCGCCAGCGCGCCATAGGTCACGCCGGGCTTGCGCTGGATCTGCGCGAATACATCAGCGGAACCGGCCATCTGCGGTACCCACTTGGGCGAGACGAAACTGCCGACTTCTATATAGCCGAGACCGGCGGCGCTCAGCGCGTCGACCAGTTGCACCTTGTCGGCGACGCTGATGGGCTGGGCTTCGTTCTGCAGGCCGTCACGCGGGCCGACTTCGATCAGGCGTACTTGGGAGGGGAGGGACATGGTGTTGACCTGCTCTTTGAATTCCTGCGGAACCCCTTGTGGGAGCGGGCTTGCTCGCGAAGGCGGAGTGTCAGTCGACAAATCTGATTCTGAAACACCGCATTCGCGGGCAAGCCCGCTCCCACAGGAGATGAATTGTGGCTGTTACTGCGCGACTTGCTGACTCTTGAGCGTCTGCTCCAGCGCCTGCACGCAGCGTTCTTCGGCGGTGTCGAGTTCCAGCTTCATCTGTTCGATGTCCAGCAGTTGCTGTTCAAGCTGTGCCCGGCGCTCGCTGATTTTCGCCAGCATGCTGTTGAGTTGTTTGGTGTTACCGCTGGAGGGGTCGTAGAGCTCGATCAGTTCGCGGCACTCGGCCAGGGAGAAACCGATGCGCTTGCCCCGCAGGATCAGCTTCAGGCTGACCTTGTCGCGCGGCGAATAGATGCGTTCCTGGCCTCGGCGCTCAGGGCTGAGCAGGCCTTGTTCTTCATAGAAGCGGATCGCCCGGGTGGTGATGTCCAGCTCGCGGGCGAGGTCGGAAATGCTGTAGGTCTGGCTGCTCATGAAAGCGCTCGAAGAAGGGTCTTGGCGCTAAGCTAATGGCAGGTTGACGTTTACGTCAAGTAGCGGGCGCCTGCAGCTTGTCGAGCTTCTTCTCGTGCGCTGTCACTTGCTGGCACAACTCGATCATCTGCTCGCGCATCCAGCGGTTGGCCGGGTCCTGATCGGTGCTTTCGTGCCAGTACAAATGGGTTTCCACCGGCGGTACATCGTTGACCGGCAGATTGAACGCATGCAGGTCATGGCGGCGGGCGAAACGCTCCGGCACGGTCATGACCATGTCGGTCTGCTGCAACACCTGGGACGCCATCAGATAGTGCTGCGAGCGCAGGGCGATCTTGCGCTGGATGCCCATCTTGCCCAGCGCCAGATCGACGTGGCCCAAGCCACTGCGGCGGCTGGAAATATGAATGTGGGTCAGGGACAGGTAATCGTCGAGGGTGAATTTTTCCTTGGTCGCCAGCGGATGACCCTTGCGCATGGCGCAGACGTAACGGTCTTCCATCAGCTTGACGTGGCGCACCTGCGGGTCGGTGTTGAGCGGCGCATCCACGGCAAAGTCGAGACGCCCGGCGGCCAGTTCCTTGGTGGTTTCCCGGCGTTTGGACAGGAAACTTTCGATGATCACCGTCGGCGCTAGACGACGCAGACGCTGGAACAACGGCGGCAGAATCACCGCTTCGGTCAGGTCGGTCATGCTGATGCGGTAGGTCTTGACTGCTTGCGAAGGGTTGAAGATGCGGCTTTCCTGAACCGAAACCCGCAACAGCGACAGCGCGTTGCGCACCGGGCCAATGATGTTCTGCGCCATGGGCGTCGGCACCATGCCCTGGGCCGTACGTACGAAGAGCGGGTCGTTGAAGGTCTCGCGCAACCGCGCCAATGCGTTGGACACCGCCGGCTGGGTAATGCCGACAATCTGCCCGGCGCGGGTCAGGTTGGCTTCGGTGTAGATCGCGTCGAAGACGATGAAAAGGTTGAGGTCGACCTTGCTCAGATTCATTACGCGGCTCTCTTGTTATAGGTGAATGGCGCGGGTCAGGGCGGCCAGGAAAATCAACCAATCATATATCGGTGATGAATGTTTATACACGCCGAGAATAGGCTAGGTAAATTATCAGCGCTGTTCTAGCATCGATTGCATGACTTAAACAACCTGCCGAAAAAAGGTAATTGCTCATGGATTTCGCTTATTCGCCCAAGGTGCAAGAACTGCGTGAGCGCGTGACCGCGTTCATGGACACTTACGTTTACCCGGCCGAAGCCGTGTTCGAACGGCAGGTTGCCGAAGGCGATCGCTGGCAGCCGACGGCGATCATGGAAGAACTCAAGGCCAAGGCAAAGGCCGAGGGGCTATGGAATTTGTTTCTGCCTGAGTCGGAACTGGGCGCTGGCCTGACCAACCTTGAATACGCGCCATTGGCGGAAATCATGGGCCGTTCGCTGCTCGGTCCCGAGCCGTTCAACTGCTCCGCCCCCGACACCGGCAACATGGAAGTGCTGGTGCGTTACGCCAACGAAGAACAGAAGCAGCGCTGGCTCGAACCGCTGCTGCGCGGCGAGATCCGCTCGGCGTTCGCCATGACCGAACCGGACGTTGCGTCCTCCGACGCCACCAACATGGCCGCCCGTGCCGTGCGTGATGGCGACGAGTGGGTCATCAATGGCAAGAAATGGTGGACCTCCGGCGCCTGCGATCCGCGCTGCAAGATCCTGATCTTCATGGGCCTGAGCAACCCCGACGCCCCGCGTCATGCCCAGCACTCGATGATCCTCGTACCGGTCGACACCCCCGGCGTGAAGATCCTCCGTCCGCTGCCGGTGTTCGGTTACGACGACGCGCCCCACGGCCACGCCGAAGTGCTGTTCGACAACGTGCGGGTGCCGTACGAAAACGTCCTGCTCGGTGAAGGACGCGGCTTCGAAATCGCACAAGGTCGCCTTGGCCCAGGCCGGATTCACCACTGCATGCGTTCGATCGGCATGGCCGAGCGCGCACTGGAACTGATGTGCAAACGTTCGGTAAGCCGCACCGCGTTCGGCAAGCCGCTGGCGCGTCTGGGCGGTAACGTCGACAAGATCGCTGACTCGCGGATGGAAATCGACATGGCGCGCCTGCTGACCCTGAAAGCGGCGTACATGATGGACACCGTGGGTAACAAGGTCGCCAAGAGCGAAATTGCACAGATCAAAGTCGTGGCACCGAACGTCGCGTTGCGGGTGATCGACCGGGCGATTCAGATCCATGGCGGGGCCGGGGTGTCGAACGACTTCCCGCTGGCCTACATGTACGCCATGCAACGCACCCTGCGCCTGGCCGACGGCCCGGACGAGGTGCACCGCGCGGCGATCGGCAAGTTCGAGATCGGCAAGTATGTGCCGAAGGAAATGCTGCGTAGCGAGCGCTGATTACAGACATTCCGCGTCAGTCCTGATCGTTCCCACGCTCTGCGTGGTAACGCAGCCATGGACGCTCTGCGTCCACTGTGACGCGGAGCGTCACGGTATGCATTCCCACGCAGAGCGTGGGAACGATCAGTGGTTCGACGCTCAGTAAACCCAAACCTCAACCCGCCGATTCTTGATCCGGCCTTCATCCCCATTGTTGGTCGCCACCGGCATCAGCGCGCCAAACCCGCGCACCTCGCGTAGCACTACGCCGTTCTTCACCAACTCCCGCCGTACCGCCATCGCCCGCAGCTTCGACAGCAAATCCGCCCGCGCCGGGTCGTCCTTGGCGTCGCCGAATCCCACCAGCGTTACCGCGCGGTCGGTCTTGTCGTGGTGCTTTATATAGTCGAACACCCGGGCCAGATCCTGACGGGCCTTGTTGTCGAGGCTGGCGCTGCCTTCTTCGAAACGGAAGTTCACGGTCAGACGCTGGGCGTGGCGGCTGAGGGATTGATAACCCTCGGGCATCAGCGCATTCGGCGTAACGGCGATGGCCTGCACGGTCTGGGCGATAAAACCGTTGGCCGCGACAATCGCCTGGCCCCGACGGCTTTGCGCAAACTCCACCAAGGCCTTCGCCCAGGGATTGTTGCTGTCGGGTGGCAGATAGAAGAACAACCGTCGCGACAGCGGATAGTCTTCGGTGGCGATCAGGCTGGCGAGTGGCAGCATCGCCTGGGATTGCCCGTCGACAATCGCCACGGCCTTGGCCTGACGCACATAGGGCAGGCCGATGAAACCGATGGCCTGAGGATCGGCACTGACCGCGTCGGACAATTGTTCGCTGGATTCAAACCGTTTCGCGGCATTGCTCAGGGATTTCCCGCGACGGCTGAGAACAAGTTCCTTGAAGGTGTCGTAGGTGCCGGACTGATCATCCCGCGCATATAAATGAATCGTCCCACCCTTGCTGCCGACGTCTTCCCACGTCTTCGCCTCGCCACTGAAGATCCGCGCCAGTTGTTCGGTGTTCAATTGATTCAGCGGATTGTCGGGATGAAGGATGATCGCCAGGCCATCGATGGCAATGACTTGCTCGGCGTCGGGACTTTTCAGATCGCCCCGGGCTTGCAGGTTCAGCAGTTCGCTGTCCTTGATCGGGCGCGAAGAGGCGGCCAGATCGGCGCTGGCGTTCTTGAGTGCAGTGAAACCGGTGCTCGAGCCGTGGGCAGCGATTTCCACCACGACCCTCTGGCCCTGGGCCGTCAGGCCGACGACCCGTTGTTCGTTGGCGGTGTCCGGGGTTTCGCTGTGGACTTTCAACAGCCCCTGATCTTGCAACAGGCCTTCCACCAGTGCCGGACCGAGCGCCGCGCCGATGGTGTTGGAACCCTGGATGCGCAATACCGGGCCGTTCTCGGGAATGGGCAACGCCGCAAACCCAACCTGCAGCCAGGCGCTCAGGAGAAAGACGAACAGAACACGCAGGGTCATGCCGGCACCGATTGCAGCCAAGGGGATTGCCGGGGAGATTAAGTCAAAGACGTTTCTGAAAGATGACAGGACAGAAGATCACCACCGCTGGCTGTGATCTTCTGCTTTCAAGCGAATCAGCTCAATTCCAGCCAGATCGGCGCATGGTCCGAAGGCTTTTCCATCCCGCGCAGTTCATAGTCGACGCCGGCGGCTTTCACCCGTGGCAGCAAACCGTGGGACGCCAGAATCACATCGATGCGCAGGCCCCGTTTCGGCTCGTCTTCAAACCCGCGGCTGCGGTAGTCGAACCAGCTGAACGTGTCGGTCACGTCCGGGTTCAGGTGACGGAAACTGTCGGTCAGGCCCCAGTTTTTCAGGCGGGCCATCCACTCGCGCTCTTCCGGCAGGAAGCTGCATTTGCCGGTTTTCAGCCAGCGTTTCATGTTGTCCGGGCCGATGCCGATGTCGCTGTCTTCCGGAGAGATGTTGACGTCGCCCATCACCACCAGCGGCTGCTCGTTGTGGAACTGGCTCTCCAGCAGGGCTTGCAGGTCGCTGTAGAAACGCTGTTTGGCCGGGAATTTGGTCGGATGGTCGCGGCTTTCGCCCTGTGGGAAATAGCCGTTCATGATCGTCACCGGCACGCCGTTGGCGTCGGCGAATGTGCCCCAGATAAAGCGCCGCTGTGCGTCTTCTTCATCGGTGGCAAAACCTTTGTGTACGGCAATCGGTTCCTGGCGCGAGAGCAGGGCGACGCCGTAATGGCCTTTCTGGCCGTGGAAATACACGTGATAACCCAGGGCCCGCACTTCATCCAGCGGGAACTGGTCGTCGTGGACCTTGGTTTCCTGCAGGCCGATGACGTCCGGCTGATGCTTTTCGATCAGCGCCGCCAGCTGATGCGGACGGGCCCGCAGTCCGTTGATGTTGAAGGAAACGATCTTCATGGTCGGCAGTCCTGGCAAAAGGGCGATGCTAGCTGACATGTAGGATCTGGGCCAGCGTGGCGGTAGTCCATATGCGCTGCTAATGTCTTTCGGATGTGGGAACGATCCCTTCTGCCCAAGGCTCGTATAAAAAGAACGGGGCCTCTTGAGTCCCGTCCAGGGAGAATCACCGTCATGCCTGAAACCCAAACCGCCATCGCCGACATTCATATGCTCGACCGCGGCTATTCCCGTGAAGCGCGATCCCTTCTTTATCAGGCCTATCGTCACGAGCCGACCTTCGCTTACCTGTTCGAAGCCGAGCGTCCGGGTTACGAGCAACGGGTGCGCGCCACGGTGCGGGAGCTGGTCAAACAGCATTTCCTGCAGGATCTGCCGGCCATCGGCCTGTTGGTCAACGACCGCTTGATCGGCATCGCCCTGATTGCGCCGCCGCAACGTCGTCTGGGCGTCACCGAGAGCTGGGCCTGGCGTTTGCGCATGGTGCTGAGCACCGGTTTCCGCTGCACCCGGCGTTATCTGGAATATCACGCCGCCGTTGAGGCCTGCGTGCCGACCGACTCGGTGCACATGCTGCCGCTGCTCGGCGTGCATCCACAATTTCAGGGCAAGCATTTCGGCGAGCAACTGCTGCAAGCGGTGCACAACTGGTGCGCGGTGGACGAAAGCTCCCAAGGCGTGATTCTCGACACCGGCAACCCGCGTTACCTGGAGTTCTACAAGCGTCAGGGTTACGAGGAAATCGGCGAAGTGGCCGTAGGCCCGGTACGCGAGCACGTGTTTTTCCACGCCAACCCACAGGTGTTACAAACTGCAACGGGATAACCGTCGAACTTTTTGGGAAATTTCCTGTTCTATCACGCTCCCAAGCCCGTGATAGCATCCGCGCCTATGAAGTTTCCAGGAAGATTTACCAGTGGCGTGCTCATGCTGTTAACCAGCTGCGCGGCGCTGGCGCAAAGTGAATTGGATGTGCGGATCAAACCGTCCAACGATGAACTGAAAGCCAATATAGAAGGCTATATCGGCAGTCTCGGCGATCGTGACGAAGAAGCCTTGCAGCGCTTCAGTCGCGGCGCCGAAGAACAGGCGCGCAAGGCGGCCCAGGCCTTGGGTTATTACCAGCCGCAGATCGAAAGTGACGTCAAGGGCGGTGAAAAACCGCGTCTGGTGCTGAACATCGATCCCGGCGAGCCGATTCGCCTGCGCAACGTGACCGTGCGTGTTGACGGTCCGGCGGCCTCTCTCAAATCCTTTCGAGTCCCCAAGAGTGACGTGCTCAAGCCCGGCGCGGTGCTCAACCATGGGCGTTACGAAGACGCCAAGCGCCTGATTCAGAACCAGGCCTCGCGTTATGGCTTCTTCAGTGGCCGTTTCACCAGCCAGAAATTGATGGTCGATCCACGCGCCGGGGTCGCCGACGTCGAACTGATCTACGAAAGCGGCCCGCGTTATGCGCTGGGCAAGGTCAGCTTCGAAGGCGACACGCCGTTCGACGAAGACCTGCTGCAACGCATGGTGCCGTTCAAGGCCGGCGAGCCGTATGACTCCGAGCTGATCGCCGAACTCAACCGCGACCTGCAATCGAGCGGCTACTTCGAAGGCGTGCGGGTCGACGCCGCGCCGACCGCCGCGAAAAACGACGTGATCCCGGTGGACGTCAAACTCGACACCCGCAAGCCGCGCACCATGGGCCTGGGTCTGGGTTATTCCACCGACGTCGGCCCGCGAATCAAGGCCAACTGGACCCGTCACTGGGTCAACCCGCAGGGCGACAGTTATGGCTGGGAGGCCGAACTGTCGGCGCCACGGCAGAACGTCGGTCTGTTCTACGACATCCCGCTGGACCCGCCGCTGACCGATAAACTGCGCTGGGCCGGCGGTTATCAATACGAGGACATCGACGGTTCCGACACCTTGAGCAAGCTGCTGACCTTCGGCCCGGAATGGCACAGCAAATTGCCCAGCGGCTGGCAGCGGGTGATCTCGCTGAAATGGCAGCGCGAGGAATACCAGCTCGGCGACGACTCCGGTCTGAGCACCTTGCTGATGCCCGGCGTCAGCTATTCCTACCTCAAGAGTGACAACCGCATCGACCCGCACAACGGCTATCGCCTGACCTTCGAAAGCAAAGTGGCGAAAGAAGGCCTCGGTTCGGACAACAACCTGCTTTATGGCACGGCGCTGATCAAGGGCCTGACCACCGTGTTCGACAAGCACCGTTTGCTCGGTCGGGTGCAGGTCGGCGGCAGCGCCACCAACGGCTACAAATCGGTGCCGCCGTCGCTGCGCTTCTTCGCTGGTGGCGATCAGAGCGTGCGCGGTTACGACTATCAGAGTCTGTCCCCGGAGAACTCCGAGGGCGACCGCATCGGCGGGCGCTATATGGTGGCCGGCAGCGTCGAATACCAATACTCGATTGCCGAGAAGTGGCGCGTGGCGACCTTCGTCGATCAGGGCAACTCCTTCAACAAACTCGAACTGCCGAACCTCAAGACCGGGGTCGGTATCGGTGTGCGCTGGGTTTCGCCGGTGGGGCCGATCCGCCTCGACCTGGCCCATGCGCTGGACGACGATGGCGGCATCCGGCTGCACTTTTCCATGGGGCCTGAGCTGTGAAGCGTGGTTTGAAAATATCGGCGCTGGCGCTGTTGTCGCTGGTGCTGCTGATTGTATTGAGCATCACCGCTGTCCTCGGAACGCAGGCCGGCAGCCGTTGGGTGCTGGGTCTGGTGCCGGGCCTGAGCGTCGACGATTTCCAGGGTCGTCTCGGTGGGCAATGGAGCGCCGATCATCTGCTGTGGCAGCAGGACAGCAGCCGCGTCGAGCTGAGCAAACCGATCTTCGAATGGTCGCCGCTGTGTCTGACGCGCATGACGTTGTGCATCGAACAGCTCAAGGCCGATACCGTCAGCCTGCAATTTCCGCCGAGCGAAGAAGTCACCGAAAGCGGCCCAATCAAACTTCCTGATCTGCAATTGCCCGTGGCCATTGAGCTGGGCGACGTGCAGGTCGGCAGCCTGTTGTTCAACGGCAGCGAAGAATTGAAAGGCCTGCAACTGGCGGCGCACTGGACGGCCAAAGGCATGCAGATCGACAGCGTGAAACTGCAACGCGACGAGTTGAGCCTGAACCTCTCCGGCCTGCTACAACCGACCGGCAACTGGCCGCTGAACATCACCGGTGATCTGACCTTGCCGTCGCCGGCGCCCGAGCCGTGGACGCTGGCGCTGAAAATCGACGGCGACCTGCTAAAAACCCTCAACCTTAACGCCGACAGCCGTGGCTACCTCGACGGCCAGTTGAGCGGCGAACTGCAACCGTTGGCGGAAAACCTGCCGGCCAAAGTGCGGATCACCTCGGAGGCGTTCAAGCCGAGTGCGGATCTGCCGGACACGCTGCAATTCAATCAACTGCTATTGACCGGCGAAGGCGACCTGAAAAACGGTTACCAATTGCTCGGCAATGCGACGCTGCCTGCCGATAAAGGCCCGGTAGCGCTGTTGCTCAAAGGCAAGGTCGACGCCAACGGTGCACAGATTGCCGGCCTCGATCTGACGGCCAACGACAAGCAAAGCCTCAAGCTCACTGGCAATGTCGACTGGAGCAAAGGCCTCAGCGCCCAGGCCAATATCAACTGGCTGGATTTCCCCTGGCACCGGCTCTATCCGGAAATCGACGAGCCGCAGGTCACGTTGCGTACCTTCACCGGCGAAGTCTCCTACACCGACGGTCAGTACCTCGGTAACTTCGCCGCCGCTGCAGATGGTCCGGCGGGGGCGTTCAGCCTGAGCAGTCCGTTCAGTGGCAATCTCAAGCAGATCTTCCTGCCGCAACTGAAACTCGAAGCCGGGCAGGGCAAGGCCGAAGGCCATGTGAACGTGCAGTTCGCCGATGGCATCGCCTGGGACACCGCGCTGGAGCTGTCGGCGCTCAACCCGGCGTATTGGGTCGCGGAGCTGCCGGGCACCCTGGCCGGCCCGTTGAAGAGCAAAGGCGAAATGAAGAACGAGCGCCTGAGTCTGAATGCCGACCTCGATCTGAAAGGCAAACTGCGCGGGCAACCGGCGATCCTGCAAGCCAAGGCCGACGGCGCGGGCGAGCAGTGGAATCTGAATGCCCTGCAAATCCGCCTCGGCGACAACAGCATCAACGGCAAGGGCAGCCTGCAACAGAAACTCACCGGGCAGATCGACATCAAACTGGCGCGTCTGGCCCAGCTCTGGCCGCAGCTGCGCGGGCAGATCAACGGTCGGGTCGATGTTGCCGGTACGCTCAAGGCGCCGCAGGGCAAGCTCGGCCTGCAGGGTTCGCAACTGGCGTTCCAGGACAACCGCCTTCAAAGCCTCAACCTCGATGCCACCCTCGACAGCGCGCAACGGGCGAAAATCGACCTCAAGGGCAGCGGCATCCAGGCCGGCGATACGTCGCTGGGCACCCTGACCGCCAGCGCTCAGGGCGATATCAAAAACCAGAAACTCAACCTCGACCTGCTCGGGCCCAAGCTGAAACTGGCGTTGGGTCTGGACGGCAATCTGGACAAAGGCAACTGGCGCGGGCGTCTGGCCAGCGGTGACATTCAGGCCGGCGGTCAGGACTGGAAACTGCAAAACCCGGCGAAACTCGAGCGTCTGGCCGACGGCAAGATCAACTTCGGCGCCCATTGCTGGATGTCCGGCAATGCCAGCCTGTGCGGTGAAGATCAGCGCCTGATGCCGGAGCCGAAGCTGCGTTATCACCTCAAGCAATTCCCGATCGAAAGCCTGGCGCAGTGGCTGCCGAAGGATTTCGCCTGGCAGGGCAAGCTCAACGCCGACCTGCAACTGGACCTGCCGGCCAGCGGCCCGAACGGCCAGATCAGCGTTGATGCCAGCGGCGGCACCTTGCGCATGAAGGAAAAGGATCAGTGGGTCGACTTCCCGTACCAGACCCTCAAGCTCACCAGCAAACTCACGCCCAAGCGCATCGACACTGATCTCAACTTCGTCGGCGGCAAGCTCGGTGAACTGATGGTGCAGGCACAGCTCAATCCGCTGCCGAAGAACAAGCCGCTCAGCGGTGCATTCCGCCTCAGCGGGCTTGACCTGTCGGTGGCACGGCCGTTTGTGCCGATGGTCGAGAAACTCACCGGGCGCCTGAACGGCAGCGGCACGATTTCCGGCGGGCTGCTCGCGCCGCTGGTCAACGGCACCGTGCAGCTTAGCGACGGCGAAGTGTCCGGGCCGGAGTTGCCGATCGAGCTGCAAGCGTTGCAACTGCAAGCGGTGATCGCCGGTGAAGCCGTGCAATTGAACGGCGGCTGGAAAAGCGGCAAGAGCGGGCAGGGCAGTCTGAACGGCAACATCGCCTGGGGTCAGGCGCTGGTGGTGGATCTGGCGCTCAAGGGCACGCAATTGCCGGTCACGGTCGAGCCCTACGCGAAACTGGAGGTAGCGCCGGACCTGAAGATTTCCATGGCCGGCGATGAGCTGGCGATTGCCGGCAAGGTGCTGGTACCGAAAGGCGAAATCACTGTGCGGGAACTGCCGCCATCGACGGTGAAAGTCTCCGATGACACGATCATCGTCGGCGCGCAGACCGAAGAGGGCAAGCCGCCGCTGGCGATGAAAATGGACATCGATGTGGTGGTCGGCCAGGACAAATTGAGCTTCGCCGGATTCGGCCTGACCGCGAACCTGCAAGGCCAGGTGCACATCGGCGACAACATGGATACTCGCGGCGAACTGTGGCTCAACGACGGACGCTACCGCGCCTACGGCCAGCGCCTCACGGTACGTCGCGCGCGTCTGCTGTTCGCCGGGCCGCTGGATCAGCCGTATCTGGACATCGAAGCGATTCGCCAGACCGATGACGTGATCGCAGGCATCCGCCTGAGCGGCAGCGCCGAGCAGCCGACGACACAGATCTTCTCGGAACCGGCCATGAGCCAGGAACAGGCGCTGTCTTATCTGGTGCTGGGACGTCCGCTGAGCACCACCGGCGAGGACAACAACATGCTCGCGCAGGCCGCGCTCGGCCTGGGCCTGATGGGCAGTTCCGGGGTCACCAGCAGTCTGGCCAGTGATCTGGGCATTCAGGACTTCCAGCTCGACACCCAAGGCAGCGGCAACACCACCAGCGTGGTGGCCAGCGGCAACATCTCGGAAAAACTCAGCCTGCGTTACGGCGTGGGTGTGTTCGAGCCGGCCAACACCATCGCCCTGCGCTACAAGCTGAGCAAAAAGGTCTACCTCGAAGCCGCCAGCGGCGTGGCCAGTTCGCTGGACATTTTCTACAAGCGGGATTTCTAGCCCGCTTTTCCCTCCTGATCATTCCCACGCTCCGCGTGGGAATGCAGCCCCGGACGCTCCGCGTCCCATTCAACAGCTGACACAGAGCGGCCATTCATGCATTCCCACGCAGACGGTTCGACGCCTCGACGTGGGAACGATCTTGCGCGGTCAGTGATCGGCTAATTACAAAGCAACCTAACTATTACGTTGACATTCGCTGCCTAGGCAGTAACATCTCGACATACATTCACTGCCTAGGCAGTTATTAGGTGAGCACATGAAGCATTTCACCCCAGACGAATTCCAGCATTGCCATCTCGGCCTGTTGCTCGGCCGTGCGGCCTTGCTCAAGGACAAGATCATCGACACCCACATGGAACCCCACGGCATCACCGCCGCGCAGTTCAAGGTGTTGATCATCATGGCCCAGTTCGGCGTCGACACCCCGGCCGAGCTGTGCCGGCATCTGTCGCTGGACAGCGGTTCGATGACTCGCATGCTCGATCGTCTGGAGCAGAAAGGCTTTCTGGTTCGCCAACGCAGCGAAGGCGATCGCCGTCAGGTGCAACTGAAACTCACCGAGCAGGGCCAGCAACTGGCCGATCGCCTGCCGCACATCGGCGCCGACGCCATGAATGAGCTGGCCGGCGCCGTGACCCCGGACGAGTTGAAAACCCTGGAATACATCCTCAAGAAAATTTTGCTGGCAGCCGGTGACCCCATCACCATCCAGCGGTTAGGTGAACACAATGAGCGGTAAAACCTTGCGCAGCAGCCTGACACTGGTGCTGTCGGCGATGATCCTCGCCGGTTGCGCCAACTACAGCGGCCTCGATACCCAGGGCGCCAGCCTCGATGCGAAAACCCTTGAGACCGGGCAATCGCTCAACGGCGTGACCCTGTCCCAGGCCGCCTGGCCGAAGAGCGACTGGTGGACCAGCCTCGGCGATCCGCAGCTCGACGGCCTGATTCGCGAAGCCCTGAAAGACAGCCCGGACATGCAGATCGCCGACGCCCGCGCCCATCAGGCCAGTGCCGCCGCGTACGCCGCCGATGCCGAGCGCTATCCGACCCTCGACGCCAGCGCCGGCATCAGCCGTTCGCGTCTGGCCCGAGATCAGGATCCGCTGGGGCAGGGCGGGGCTTACTCCACCGTGCGCAACATCAGCGCCGGCTTCAATTACAACTTCGACCTCTGGGGCGGTCAGCGTGACGCCTGGGAAGCCGCACTCGGTCAGGCCCGTGCCGCCGAAGTTGACCGTCAGGCCGCGCAACTGACCCTCGCCGCCGACGTGGCTCGGGCCTACAGCGATCTGGGTCAGGCGCACATCGTCTATGACCTGGCCAACGAAGATTTGAAGCGCACCAAACAGATGCTCGACCTGAGCCAGCGTCGTTTGAGCTCGGGGATCGACAGCCAGTACCAGTTCCAGCAGACCCAAAGTCTGGAAGCCAGCTCCGAAGCCAGCCTGATCGACGCCGAAAAACGCCTGAACAGCGCAAAAATCGCCCTGGCCGTGCTGCTCGGCAAAGGCCCGGATCGCGGCAACGAAATCGCTCGGCCGAAAGTCCTGCAAGCCAGCGCTGTCGCACTGCCATCGATGCTGCCGGCCGAACTGCTGGGCCGTCGCCCGGATCTGGTCGCGGCGCGCTGGCGTGTCGAGGCGGCAAGCAAGGACATCGATTCGGCCAAGACCCGCTTCTACCCCAACCTGAACCTGTCGGCTTCGGCCGGTGCCGAATCCTTGTTGGGGGACGCGATGTTCGGTTCCGCCAGTCGCTTCTTCAACATTGCCCCGACGATTTCGGTGCCGATCTTCGATGGCGGACGTCTGCGCGCCAACCTCGATGCCCGCGACGCCGATTACGACCTCGCCGTGGCGCAGTACAACAAAAGCCTGGTGAAAGCCCTGGGCGATGTCAGCGACACGATCAACCAGCTGCGTGACATCGGCCGGCAGATCGGCGCCCAGCAGCACGCGACCGAGATTGCCCAGGACTCTTACAACACCGTCGTCCAGCGTTACGGTTCCGGCATCGGCAACTACCTGGACGTGCTCAGCATCGAGCAGCAATTGCTGCAGGCCCAGCGTCAGCTGGCCAACCTGAATGCCGAGCAGATCGACCTGTCGATTCAACTGATGCAAGCGCTGGGCGGCGGCTTCCAGGGTGAAACCCTGACCGCAGCCAACGCCACCCCAGCCACGCCGCACAACTAATTCAAGGTACTTGTCATGGCCACTGCCGAAAACACACAAGCTCAAGACAACGCCCAGGACACTGGCAATCCGCGCAAACGCAAGGTGATGCTGCTGGTACTGGCCGTTGTGGTTGCCCTCGCCGGTGCCGGCGTCTGGGCGTATCACGAATTCATCGGGCGCTGGAGCGAAAGCACCGACGACGCCTACGTCAACGGCAACGTGGTGGAAATCACTCCGCTGGTGACCGGCACCGTGGTCAGCATCGGTGCCGACGATGGTGATCTGGTGCATGAAGGCCAGGTGCTGATCAACTTCGACCCGAACGATGCCGAAGTCGGCCTGCAAAGTGCCAAGGCCAATCTGGCCCGCACCGTGCGTCAGGTTCGCGGCCTGTACAGCAACGTCGACGGCATGAAGGCCCAGGTCAATGCGCAACAGGCCGAAGTGCAGAAAGCCCAGGACAACTTCAACCGCCGGAAAAACCTCGCGGCCGGCGGGGCGATTTCCCAGGAAGAACTGTCCCACGCTCGCGATGACCTGACCTCGGCGCAAAACGCCCTGGCCAACGCCAGGCAGCAGCTGAAAACCACCAGCGCGCTGGTCGATGACACCGTGGTCTCCTCGCACCCGGACGTGATGGCCGCCGCCGCGCAACTGCGCCAGGCCTACCTGACCAACGCGCGCAGCACCTTGATTGCGCCGGTCACCGGTTATGTCGCCAAACGCACCGTGCAACTTGGCCAGCGTGTGCAGCCGGGCACCGCGCTGATGGCGGTGATCCCGCTGGATCAGCTGTGGATCGACGCCAACTTCAAGGAAACCCAACTGCGTGACATGCGCATCGGCCAACCGGTGGAGATCGAGTCGGACATCTACGGCAGCGACGTCAAGTTCAACGGCACCATCGATAGCCTCGGCGCGGGCACCGGCAGCGCGTTCGCCCTGTTGCCGGCGCAGAACGCCACCGGTAACTGGATCAAGATCGTGCAACGTGTGCCGGTACGGATTCACGTCAACGCCGAAGAGCTGGCCAAACACCCGCTGCGCGTCGGCCTGTCGACCAATGTCGAGGTCAACCTGCACGACCAGAGCGGTCCGGTACTGGCCCAGCAGCCGCCGCAAAAGGCCTCGTTCAGCACCAACGTCTACGACCGCCAACTGGCCGAAGCCGACGCGATGATCACCCAGTTGATCCACGACAACAGCGCGGCGGTCAGCAAGACTGCGCAACGCTGACTTCTTTCCCCCTGTGGGAGCGGGCTTGCTCCCACAAAGGGCAGCTTTGTCCGTAACAGACACGGCGCCAACCCGGCTTCATAGGATTCGCGATGAGCAATAACGCCTCTTTCACGCCGCCCAGCCTGTTGCTCAGCACCATCGGCCTGTCGCTGGCGACCTTCATGCAGGTGCTCGACACCACCATCGCCAACGTGGCGCTGCCGACCATTTCCGGCAACCTCGGCGTGAGTTCGGAGCAGGGCACCTGGGTCATCACCTCGTTCGCCGTGAGCAACGCCATTGCGCTGCCGCTCACCGGCTGGCTGAGCCGTCGCTTCGGCGAGGTGAAGCTGTTTCTGTGGGCGACCATCCTGTTTGTGCTGGCTTCGTTCCTCTGCGGTATTTCCACGTCGATGCCGGAACTGATCGGCTTCCGCGTGCTGCAAGGCCTGGTGGCCGGGCCGTTGTACCCGATGACCCAGACACTGCTGATTGCGGTGTATCCGCCGGCGAGGCGGGGCATGGCCCTGGCGTTGCTGGCGATGGTTACGGTGGTGGCGCCGATTGCCGGGCCGATCCTCGGCGGCTGGATCACCGACAGTTACAGCTGGCCGTGGATTTTCTTCATCAACGTGCCGATCGGGATCTTCGCGGTGATGGTGGTGCGCCAGCAGCTGGCCAAACGCCCGGTGGTCACCAGCCATCAGCCGATGGATTACGTCGGGCTGATCACGCTGATCATCGGCGTGGGCGCGTTGCAGGTGATCCTCGACAAGGGCAATGACCTGGACTGGTTCGAGTCGAACTTCATCATCATCGGCGCGGCGATTTCGGTGATCGCGCTGGCGGTGTTCGTGATCTGGGAAATGACCGACCAGCATCCGGTGGTCAACCTGCGGCTATTTGCCTATCGCAACTTCCGCATCGGCACGCTGGTGCTGGTGTTGGGTTACGCCGGGTTCTTCGGCATCAACCTGATCCTGCCGCAGTGGTTGCAGACCCAGATGGGCTACACCGCGACCTGGGCCGGTCTGGCGGTGGCACCGATCGGTATTCTGCCGGTGCTGCTGTCGCCGTTTGTCGGCAAGTACGCGCACAAGTTCGACCTGCGCCTGCTGGCCGGGCTGGCGTTCTTGGCGATCGGTCTGAGCTGCTTCATGCGCGCCGAGTTCACCAACGAAGTGGACTTCCAGCACATCGCTCTGGTGCAGTTGTTCATGGGGATTGGGGTGGCGCTGTTCTTCATGCCGACCTTGAGCATTCTGATGTCGGACCTGCCGCCGAGCCAGATTGCCGATGGTGCGGGTCTGGCGACGTTCCTGCGGACATTGGGCGGCAGTTTTGCGGCGTCGTTGACGACGTGGATCTGGATTCGCCGGGCGGATCAGCATCATGCCTATATGAGCGAGAGCATCAGCACCTATGAGCCGGCGACCCGTGAAGCGTTGAATCAGTTGGGCGGGGCGAGCAATCCGGCGTATGCGCAGCTGGATCATGTGCTGACGAGTCAGGCGTACATGCTTTCCACCGTGGATTACTTCACGTTGTTGGGGTGGGGGTTCATGGGGTTGATTCTGATTGTGTGGCTGGCTAAACCGCCGTTTGCTGCGAAGGCAGGGCCGGCCGCCAGCGGTCACTAAGTCAGGCAGATCGTTCCCACGCTCTGCGTGGGAATGCAGCCCGGGACGCTCCGCGTCCCATGCCGAAGCGGACGCGGAGCGTCCATTGAGGCATTCCCACGCAGAGCGTGGGAACGATCAACTAAGTCCGGGAACGATCAGGCGGTGGCGGGGGCGGGCAGTGCTGGCGGCGGTGCGAAGTCGAATGGCGCCAACGCAAACCCGTTCTCATCCACCTGCAACGCCCAACCCTGACGATCCCAATCCCCCAGCACAATCCGCTTCGCCGCCTGATCGCCGATCTGCAACTTGTGGATCGCCGGGCGATGGGTGTGCCCGTGAACCAGGGTTTTCACCCCGTATTCCTGCATGATCCGCGGAATTTCCTCCGGCGTGACATCGACGATGTCATTGGCCTTCATCCGCGTCTGCGCCCGGCTTTCGTTGCGCAGCTTGCGCGCAAGTTTGTGCCGGGTGCGCAACGGCAGGTTGCGCAGGATGAACAGGCTCAGCGGATTGCGCAGGTAGCGGCGCAGCTTCATGTAGGCTTCGTCGCGGGTGCACAGGCTGTCGCCGTGCATCAGCAATACGGGCTCGCCGTAAAACTGCACGACACTCGGGTCCTTCAACAGCGTGCAGCCGGCCTGCTTGCAGAAGGCCTTGCCGAGCATGAAGTCGCGATTGCCGTGCATCAGAAATATCGCCGTGCCGCTGTCGCTGAGTTCGCGCAGGGCCTGGCAGATGGAACGCTGGAAGGGCGTCATGGCGTCGTCGCCAATCCACGCTTCGAAGAAGTCGCCCAGAATGTACAACGCACTCGCCGAGCGGGCGCGTCCGGCGAGCAAATCCAGAAACGCCCGGGTAATGTCCGGGCGCTCCTCTTCCAGATGCAAGTCTGAAATCAGCAATATCACGCTTCGATGATCTCGGCTTTCTCGATGATCACGTCGTCTGCGGGTACGTCCTGGTGGCCTGCCTTGGACGTGGTGGAAACGCCTTCGATCTTGTCGACAACGTCGGTGCCCGAAACCACTTTACCGAACACGGCATAACCCCAGCCCTGAGCGGTCTTGGCGGTGTGGTTCAGGAAGCTGTTGTCGGAGGCGTTGATGAAGAACTGTGCCGAAGCCGAATGCGGGTCCATGGTGCGGGCCATGGCGATGGTGTACTTGTCGTTCTTCAGACCGTTGTCGGCTTCGTTCTGGATGCTCGGGCTCTTGTCTTTCTTTTCTTTCATGCCTGGCTCGAAACCGCCGCCCTGGATCATGAAGCCTTTGATTACGCGGTGGAACACGACGTTCTCGTAGTGACCTTTCTTGACGTATTCGATGAAGTTGGCGGTGGTGAGAGGCGCCTTTTCAGCGTTCAGTTCGATGACGATGTCACCGAAGTTGGTGGTCAATTTAACTTGAGTCATGATCGATGCTCTTTATAAGGAATTCGTGGGTATTGGGACATTTGGGCCCCGTACCGGTTCAGCCCGTGAGGGCCAAGGTGCGCAGTTTAGCGTGACAGGCGCGAATTTCGAGGCTGTTTTTCAAAACCCGGCGATTAAATGCATTCCTTTTAAGCCCTGCTCTGTCAGGGGCTTGACAGCATCGGCTATGATAGCCGCTTTGTTTTGTCAGGCCCGTGTCCCGGCCGCGCACTGTATGTTCAAGGATCCTATGAGCAAGCCCACTGTCGACCCTACCTCGAATTCCAAGACCGGCCCCGTTACGCCGGTCAATTTCCTGCGCCCGATCATCCAGGCGGACCTGGACTCGGGTAAGCACACGCAGATCGTCACCCGTTTCCCGCCTGAGCCCAACGGCTACCTGCACATCGGCCACGCCAAGTCGATCTGTGTGAACTTCGGCCTGGCCCAGGAGTTCGGCGGCGTCACTCACCTGCGTTTCGACGACACCAACCCGGCCAAGGAAGACCAGGAATACATCGACGCGATCGAAAGCGACGTCAAATGGCTGGGCTTCGAATGGTCCGGCGAAGTGCGCTACGCCTCGCAATACTTCGACCAGTTGCACGACTGGGCCGTTGAACTGATCAAGGCCGGCAAGGCCTACGTCGACGACCTGACGCCCGAGCAAGCCAAGGAATACCGTGGCAGCCTGACCGAGCCGGGCAAGAACAGCCCGTTCCGGGACCGTTCGGTGGAAGAGAACCTGGACTGGTTCGCCCGCATGCGCGCCGGTGAGTTCCCGGACGGTGCCCGCGTACTGCGTGCCAAGATCGACATGGCCTCGCCGAACATGAACCTGCGCGACCCGATCATGTACCGCATCCGCCACGCCCATCACCACCAGACCGGTGACAAGTGGTGCATCTACCCGAACTACGACTTCACCCACGGTCAGTCGGACGCCATCGAAGGCATCACCCACTCGATCTGCACCCTGGAGTTCGAAAGCCATCGTCCGCTGTACGAGTGGTTCCTCGACGCACTGCCAGTGCCGGCGCACCCGCGTCAGTACGAGTTCAGCCGTCTGAACCTCAATTACACCATCACCAGCAAGCGCAAGCTCAAGCAACTGGTTGACGAGAAACACGTCAACGGCTGGGACGATCCGCGCATGTCGACGCTGTCGGGCTTCCGCCGCCGTGGCTACACCCCGGCGTCGATCCGCAACTTCTGCGAAATGATCGGCACCAACCGTTCCGACGGCGTGGTCGATTTTGGCATGCTCGAGTTCAGCATCCGTCAGGACCTGGACGCGAACGCCCCGCGCGCCATGTGCGTGCTGCGTCCGTTGAAAGTCGTGATCACCAACTACCCGGAAGGCCAGATCGAGAACCTCGAACTGCCGCGTCATCCGCAGAAAGAAGAACTTGGCGTGCGCCAGCTGCCGTTCGCCCGTGAAATCTACATCGACCGCGATGACTTCATGGAAGAACCGCCAAAAGGCTACAAGCGCCTGGAGCCGAACGGCGAAGTGCGTCTGCGCGGCAGCTACGTGATCCGTGCCGACGAAGCGATCAAGGACGCCGACGGCAACATCGTCGAACTGCGTTGCTCCTACGATCCGGACACCTTGGGCAAGAACCCTGAAGGCCGCAAGGTCAAGGGCGTGATCCACTGGGTGCCGGCCGCTGCCAGCATCGAGTGCGAAGTGCGTCTGTACGATCGCCTGTTCCGTTCTCCGAACCCGGAGAAGGCCGAAGACAGCGCGAGTTTCCTGGACAACATCAACCCTGACTCACTGCAAGTGCTGACCGGTTGTCGTGCTGAACCCTCGCTGGGCAACGCACAGCCGGAAGACCGTTTCCAGTTCGAGCGCGAAGGCTACTTCGTCGCGGATATCAAGGACTCGAAACCAGGTCAGCCGGTATTCAACCGTACCGTGACCCTGCGCGATTCGTGGGGCCAGTGATCAAGTCTTAAGGAAACACCGTGCTTACGATCTACAACACGCTCACCAAGAGCAAAGAAGTCTTCAAGCCGCTGGATGGCAACAAGGTGCGCATGTACGTCTGCGGGATGACCGTGTACGACTACTGCCACCTGGGCCACGGCCGCAGCATGGTCGCGTTCGACCTGGTGACCCGCTGGTTGCGGTTCAGCGGTTATGACCTGACCTACGTGCGCAACATCACCGACATCGACGACAAGATCATCAACCGGGCCAACGAGAACGGCGAGTCGTTCGAAGCGTTGACCGAGCGCATGATCGCGGCGATGCACGAAGACGAAGCGCGCCTGAACATCCAGAAGCCGGACATGGAGCCGCGCGCCACGGATCACATCCCTGGCATGCACGCGATGATCCAGACCCTGATCGACAAGGGTTACGCCTACGCCCCGGGCAATGGCGACGTGTACTACCGCGTCGGCAAGTTCATGGGCTACGGCAAGCTGTCGCGCAAGAAGATCGAAGACCTGCGCATCGGTGCGCGGATCGAGGTCGACGAAGCCAAGGAAGATCCGCTGGACTTCGTGCTGTGGAAAGGCGTCAAGCCGGGCGAGCCGAGCTGGGAATCGCCGTGGGGCGCCGGGCGTCCGGGCTGGCACATCGAGTGCTCGGTGATGTCCACCTGCTGCCTCGGTGAGACCTTCGACATTCATGGCGGCGGCAGCGACCTCGAGTTCCCGCACCACGAAAACGAAATCGCCCAGAGCGAAGCGGCCACCGGCAAGACCTACGCCAACGCGTGGATGCATTGCGGCATGATCCGTATCAATGGCGAGAAGATGTCCAAGTCCTTGAACAACTTCTTCACCATTCGCGACGTGCTCGACAAGTACCACCCGGAAGTCGTGCGTTACCTGCTGGTGTCGAGCCACTACCGCAGCGCGATCAACTACTCGGAAGACAACCTCAAGGACGCCAAGGGCGCACTGGAGCGTTTCTACCACGCGTTGAAAGGCCTGCCGAACGTGGCACCTGCTGGCGGCGAAGCGTTCGTCGAGCGTTTCACCACGGTGATGAACGACGACTTCGGCACGCCGGAAGCCTGCGCGGTGCTGTTCGAGATGGTGCGTGAGATCAACCGTCTGCGTGAGAGCGATCTCGATGCCGCGGCCGGTCTGGCGGCGCGTCTGAAAGAACTGGCCAGCGTGCTGGGTGTGTTGCAGCTCGAAGCCGACGACTTCCTGCAAGCTGGTGCCGAAGGGCGCGTGGATGCAGCCGAAGTCGAGGCGCTGATCGCTGCGCGTCTGGCGGCACGTGCCGGCAAGGACTGGGCCGAATCCGACCGCATCCGCGACCAGCTCACCGCCATGGGCGTGGTGCTGGAAGACGGCAAGGGCGGCACGACCTGGCGTCTGGCTGACTGATCGCTGCGCTTGCTACAAACAAAACCCGCCTTGTGCGGGTTTTTGTTTTTCGGTTCGCATTGATCGTTCCCACGCTCCGCGTGGGAATGCAGCCCGGGACGCTCCGCGTCCCATGCCGAAGCGGACGCGGAGCGTCCAATGAGGCGTTCCCACGCAGACGGTTCGACGCCTCGACGTGGGAACGATCCAGACAATGTGTGATTGCTTTTGGCATTCGCATAGGTCTTGATAGCGCACGCGGCAGGATGCTCATCAGCGGCGAATCCGGAAGGGAGGAATCATGGCTAATCACTATCGCGAGTTGGTATCGACACCCGGCGCGACCGGGCTGATCCTCGCGAGCTCTATTGCCCGACTGCCCCAGGCAATGATCGGCATCGGCATCATCACCATGCTGGTGCAGCAGACCGGCGTTTACTGGCTGGCCGGCGCAGTCGCCGGTACGTTTACCCTGGCCAATGCGCTGCTCGGCCCGCGCATCTCGAAACAGGTTGATCGGCGTGGCCAGAGTCGCGTGCTGCCCGTCGTCACGGCGTTCAGCATCATCATGTTGCTGGCGCTGATTGTTGCCGTGCACCTGAGGGCGCCCGCCGCGCTGTTTTTTGTGCTGGCGGCACTGGCGGGGACGATGCCGAGCATGCCGTCCATGATCCGGGCACGCTGGACGCAATTGTTTCGTGGCAAGCCGCAACTGCACACCGCGTTCTCGCTGGACACGGTCCTCACCGAACTGGCTTATATCATCGGCCCGCCACTGGCGATCGGTTTGAGCGTGAGTTTTTTCGCGGAGGCCGGGCCGCTGGTGGCGGTGGGGCTGCTGGCCGTCGGCGTGACGGCGTTTCTCATGCAGCGTCAGACCGAACCGAAAGTCGTGGCGGGCAACCGGAAAAACAGTGGTTCGACCCTGCTGATTCCCGGCGTTCGCACCATTGTCCTCGCGCTGCTGGCGATGGGCGCCATTGGCGGATCGATCGATGTCGCCGTTGTAGCGTTCGCCAATGCCCAGGGCTGGCCAGCCTCCGCTACCTTCATCCTCGCCGCCTATGCGTTCGGCTCGCTGGTGGCGGGCCTGACCTTCGGCGCGTTGCGGGTTTCGCTAGCGATTGAAAAGCAGTTCTTTATCGGGATCCTGGTCACGGCAGTCACCGGCGTATTGCCGATTTTCTCACCGGACGTTTATGTCCTTACCGCGATGCTGTTTATCGCCGGCATCTCGTTCGCGCCGACCATGGTTGTGGTCATGAAGCTGGGGACGATCATCATTCCTGCCGCGAGGATGACCGAAGGCCTGACGTGGATGACCACCGGAATCAGCATCGGCGTGGCGCTCGGCGGCATGCTGGCGGGGCTGGTGATTGATGCTTTTGGTGCACGGGCAGGGTTCGCGGTCGCGATTGCTGCAGGTCTGATGATGATGGTCGTGGTGCTGATGGGCCTGCGGACGTTGGCGGCCGCATCGGCTGCGCCTGTTGAGCCGACCGTTTCGGCCTGACCGGCTATGGGGGCGCTCAGCTTTCAAGCTGCCGCAATCGCTTGTACAGCGTATTGCGGCTCACCCCCAATCGCCGAGCCAGGTGGGAAATATTCCCGCCGGCCAGTTGCAACTCCCGGTTCAGCGCCTCGGCATCGTTCAGGTCGATGCCCAACGGCTCGGCCGCTTCAACCGGCTCCATCTCCAGATCGACAAAAAAATCGTCCGGCAAATGCTCGGGCCTAATCGGTTGCTCCTCGGCCATCGCCAGCGCCACCTGCATCACGCTGCTGACCTGACGCAGATTGCCCGGCCACGGGTGCCGCTCGAACAGCTCCAGCACCTCACGACTCAATCCCGCCCACTGCGACGGCTCGCGATGTTGTTCCCACAGGCGTTTGAACAGCGCCTGCTTGTCGCTGCGCTCGCGAAGCGGTGGTAATTCGAGAGTCAGGCCGCCGATGCGGTAGTACAAGTCTTCGCGAAAGCGCCCCAGTTGCACCTGTTCCCGAAGCGAACGGTTGGTGGCGGAGATGATCCGCAGATCCACCGGGAACAGCTCGCTGCTGCCCACCGGTTGCACGCAGCGCTCCTGCAGCACCCGCAACAGCCGGGCCTGGGTCGGCAGCGGCATGTCGCCGATCTCGTCGAGGAACAGCGTGCCTTTGTCGGCCTTGCGGATCAGGCCGATGCTGCCTTTCTGGTTGGCACCGGTGAACGCACCTTTCTCGTAACCGAACAGCTCTGACTCCACCAGTTCGGCGGGGATCGCTGCGCAGTTGACGGCAATGAACGCCTGTTTGCTGCGGGAGCTGGCATGGTGCAGGGCCTTGACGAAGACTTCCTTGCCGACCCCGGTTTCGCCGTGAATCAGCAGCGGGATGTCCTTTTCCAGCAGACGTTCAGCCTGGCGCACGGCTTTCTCCACGCGACTGTCGCCGAAGTGCAAAGTGCTCAGGCTGATGGCCGTCGGTGCGGCGACTTTCGGTTCGGCGGTTCTTGTTTCAGTGAAGACACGCGCCTGAACCGGCGCCTGTTTAGGTCGCTTCAACAAACACTGGAAACGATTGCGCCCGGAGGTCTGCAAGGCGAACGGCAAACCGTCCGGCTGATTGATCAACTCCAGCAACGAGACCTTGAACAGACTCTCAACGCTGACCCGCGACAAGCGCACACCCAGCAGATTGTCGGCCCGACGGTTGGCCGACAGCACCTGACCGCTCTCATCAAAGATCAGCAGCCCGGCCCACTGGCTGTCGAGATTGTTCAACCCGGTGTTGAAGGTCAGTTGAAAGTGCTGGCCATGGAACAGGTTGAGGATCAGCCGGTTTTCCACGGTCTGGCTCATCATCTTGACCATGCCGAGGGTGTGCGAGGGCGGCAGGTAGCTGTCGCTGGACACATCGAGTACGGCGATGACCTTGCGCTCGGCATCGAAAATCGGTGCGGCGGAACCGGTCATGAAGCGGTTGGCCTTGAGAAAGTGTTCATCGTGTTCGATGTGCACCGCCTGCTCGCAGGCCAGCGCAGTTCCGATGGCGTTGGTGCCGCTGGCGCGTTCGATCCAACTCGCTCCCGGTTGAAAACCCCGCGCCAGACTCGGCTCGATAAAGCGTTGCGTGCCCCACGAGGTCAGCACCTGGCCCTGATTGTCGGCGAGCATGATCAGGCAGTTGGAATTGCTGAGGATGTTTTCGTAGTAGGGCAAGACTTCCTGGTGGGTGGTCTGCACCAGCGCGTGATGGCTGTCGAGCAGATGCGCGATGCCGGCGGCGGGCAACTGATCAAAGGCCGGGGCGCTTTGGTGATCCAGACCGAACGCGCGGCAACGTTGCCAGGAACTCTGGACGAGGGCGTCGTGGGACAGCGGCGGGGCAGTTGCGGCCATGATTGGCAGTCTCTGAAGGGTGCTTTGTTGTTTTTGTTATGGCTCGTTCGACGAGCAAAAAGCATCCATAGAGTGTTGTTCACTATTGTTCATTGTCAATCGCCAAACTGTTCAATTGTTCAGTCGCGACTGTTCACTTGTGTTCAGCTACGAACCACGGTTTGCGTGGCTTTCAGCGAATCTAACGGTAAATCAACAGCTTGCCGTTTCTGGCACGAATGTCGCTCTACAGGACAGGTCGCTTGACTCCAATAATAAAAAGGCCGAGCCATGTCACTCACCCTGGAGCACGTCTGCCGTACCGTCGAGGGCCAGACCTGGATCGACGATGCGAGCCTGAAATTCGAACCTGGATCTTTCAACGTTTTGCTCGGACGCACGCTGTCCGGCAAGACCAGTCTGATGCGCCTGATGGCCGGTCTGGACAAGCCCGACAGCGGCCGCATCCTGATGAACGGCGTCGACGTCACCCAGCGTCCGGTGCGTTTGCGCAACGTGTCGATGGTCTATCAGCAGTTCATCAATTACCCGACCATGACGGTGTTCGAGAACATCGCCTCGCCGCTGCGCCAGGCCGGGATCTCCAACGAGCAGATCCAGAGCAAGGTGCAGGAAACCGCGAAGATGCTGCGCATCGAAAAGTTTCTGCAGCGTTATCCGCTGGAACTGTCCGGCGGCCAGCAGCAGCGTACCGCGATGGCGCGGGCGCTGGTCAAGGATGCCGAGCTGATTCTGTTCGACGAGCCGCTGGTCAACCTCGATTACAAGCTGCGCGAAGAGCTGCGTCAGGAAATGCGCGAGCTGTTCAAGGCGCGCCACACCATCGCCATCTATGCCACCACCGAACCCAACGAAGCGCTGGCGCTGGGCGGTACCACGACCATTCTGCACGAGGGCCGGGTGATCCAGAGCGGCCCGTCGACCGAGGTCTACCACCAGCCACAAACGGTGCTGGCCGCCGAATTGTTCTCCGAGCCGCCGATCAACCTGATGCCGGGGCGTATCGCCGGTAACGAAGTGAGTTTCGCCAACTTCGTGCACTTCCCGCTGAACGTCGATCTGCGGCCAGTGGGCGAGGGCGAGTTCCGTTTTGGTGTGCGCCCGAGTCATATCTCGCTGGTGCCGAGCAACGACGACGACCTGGAACTGGCGGTGACCGTCGAGGTGGCGGAAATCAGCGGTTCGGAAACCTTCCTGCACGTGCGCAACGAGCATTTTCTGCTGGTGTTGCATTTGCCGGGGGTTCACGAATACGACGTCGATGCGCCGATCCGCATCTACATTCCGACCCATAAACTGTTTGTGTTCGATGCGCAGGGCCGTCTGGTGCAGGCACCGGGCCGGCGCGTCGCGAGGGTTGCCTGATGGCCGAAATCCGTTTGCAGCACCTCGCCCACAGCTACAGTAAAACCCCGAGCGGGCCCGAGGATTACGCGATCCGCGAGATGGACCACATCTGGGAGCAGGGCGGCGCCTATGCCTTGCTCGGCCCTTCGGGCTGCGGCAAGTCGACGTTGCTCAACATCATTTCCGGTCTGCTCAGCCCGTCCCAGGGCCATGTGCTGTTCGATGGCAAAGCGGTCAACGACCTGACGCCGGAGAAGCGCAACATCGCCCAGGTGTTCCAGTTCCCGGTGGTGTACGACACCATGACCGTGTTCGACAACCTGGCCTTTCCCCTGCGCAATCAGGGCCTGGCCGAGGCGAAAGTTCACAGCAAGGTGCAGGAAATCGCCGAAGTCCTCGACCTGCAAAACCTGTTGAGCAAAAAGGCGCGCAACCTCACCGCCGACGAAAAACAGAAAGTCTCCATGGGCCGTGGCCTGGTGCGCGATGACGTCTCGGCGATTCTGTTCGACGAGCCGCTGACGGTGATCGACCCGCACCTGAAATGGAAACTGCGGCGCAAGCTCAAGCAGATCCACGAGCAGTTCAACATCACCATGGTCTACGTAACTCACGATCAGCTGGAGGCTTCGACTTTTGCCGACAAGATCGCGGTGATGTACGGCGGCCAGATCGTCCAGTTCGGAACGCCACGGGAATTGTTCGAGCGGCCGAGCCACACCTTTGTCGGCTACTTCATCGGCAGCCCGGGGATGAACCTGATCGAAGTGCAACCGCAACCGGGCGGGGTCGGTTTCAATTCAACCCATCTGCCGCTGTCCGACGGCTTGCAGCGCCATATCGAACACGGCCAGTGGAAAAATCTGAAGGTCGGCATCCGTCCCGAGTTCATCCATGTGTGGGACGAGCCGTTTGATGACGCGATGCAGGCGCGGGTCGTACACGTCGAAGACCTCGGCACCTACAAGATCATGACCCTGGATCTGGACGGCGCACCGCTGAAAGTGCGTCTGGCCGAGGACAAACCGGTGCCTCAGGGCACGGCGTACATCAGTTTTCCGGCGCAGTGGCTGATGGTCTATGCCGACGAGTTTCTGCTGGATGCCACCGACAGCGAGGTACAGCCATGAATAAGGTGCAGAACAACAAGGCTTGGTGGCTGGTGTTGCCGGTGTTCCTGCTGGTGGCGTTCAGTGCCGTGATCCCGATGATGACCGTGGTCAACTATTCGGTGCAGGACATCTTCGACCAGTCCAGCCGCTACTTCGTCGGCGCCGACTGGTACAAGCAGGTGCTGCTTGACCCGCGTCTGCACGACTCGTTGCTGCGCCAGTTCATCTACTCGGCGTGTGTGCTGCTGATCGAAATCCCCCTCGGGATCGCCATTGCCCTGACCATGCCGACCAAGGGTCGCTGGTCGTCGGTGGTGCTGATCGTGCTGGCGATCCCGTTGCTGATTCCATGGAACGTAGTCGGCACCATCTGGCAGATTTTCGGCCGCGCCGACATCGGCCTGCTCGGGTCGAGCCTCAACGCCATGGGCATCAGCTACAACTACGCGGCGAACACCATGGATGCCTGGGTCACCGTGCTGGTGATGGACGTCTGGCACTGGACTTCGCTGGTGGCGCTGCTGTGTTTCTCCGGCCTGCGGGCGATTCCCGATGTGTATTACCAGGCCGCGCGCATCGACCGGGCCTCGGCCTGGGCCGTGTTCCGCCACATTCAGTTGCCCAAGTTGAAAAGCGTGCTGCTGATCGCGGTGATGCTGCGCTTCATGGACAGCTTCATGATCTACACCGAACCGTTCGTGCTCACCGGTGGCGGGCCGGGTAACTCGACGACCTTCCTGAGTCAGACCCTGACCCAGATGGCCGTAGGCCAATTCGACCTGGGGCCGGCGGCGGCATTCTCGCTGGTGTACTTCCTGATCATCCTGCTGGTGTCCTGGCTGTTCTACACCGCCATGACCCACAACGATGCCAACCGCTGAGGCCCGGCCATGAGCAAAAGAAAGCTGATTCCCCTGCTGCTCTACATTCTGTTCCTGCTGGTGCCGATCTACTGGCTGCTGAACATGTCGTTCAAGAGCAACACCGAAATCCTCGGCGGCCTGACCCTTTTCCCACAGGATTTCACGCTGGCGAACTACAAGGTGATCTTCACCGACCCGAGCTGGTACACCGGTTATATCAACTCGCTGTACTACGTCAGTCTGAACACGATCATTTCTCTGACCGTGGCGCTGCCGGCGGCGTATGCGTTTTCGCGCTACCGCTTTCTCGGTGACAAGCACCTGTTCTTCTGGCTGCTGACCAACCGCATGGCACCGCCGGCGGTGTTCCTGCTGCCGTTCTTCCAGCTGTATTCGTCGATCGGTCTGTTCGATACCCACATCGCCGTAGCGCTGGCGCACTGCCTGTTCAACGTGCCGTTGGCGGTGTGGATCCTTGAAGGCTTCATGTCCGGGGTGCCGAAGGAAATCGACGAAACCGCCTACATCGACGGTTACAGTTTTCCCAAGTTCTTCGTGAAGATCTTCATTCCGCTGATCGGCTCCGGCATCGGTGTGACAGCGTTTTTCTGCTTCATGTTTTCCTGGGTCGAACTGCTGCTGGCGCGCACGCTGACCTCGGTGAACGCCAAACCGATCGCGGCGGTGATGACGCGCACGGTGTCGGCATCCGGGATTGACTGGGGCGTACTGGCGGCAGCGGGGGTGTTGACTATTCTCCCCGGCATGCTGGTGATCTGGTTTGTTCGCAACCACGTGGCCAAGGGCTTTGCCCTGGGCCGGGTCTGAGGAACTGATGATGGAATGGATGAGCTGGACCGTCCCGACGGCGGCGTTTTTCATCGTGATCGGGTTGATCCTGGTGGGCATGACCACCTGGGAATTGCGCTCGCCGAGCATCTTGCGGCGAGGGTTTCTGCCGATTGCCACCACCCGTGGCGATCGTTTGTTCATCGGTCTTCTCGGCAGCGCCTACCTGCATCTGCTGGTAATCGGCGTGACCGACTGGAGCATCTGGGTAGCGTCCGCGTTGTCCCTGGTGTGGCTGTTGGCTGTGATGCGTTGGGGCTAGTCGAATCGCTCGGCAATCGTGCTCCGAAAACCTAACAGGAGGTCTCTATGTTCGATAAGAAAAATAAGCTGCGACATAGCATTTCATTGGCAGCCATGCTGGCACTCAGCGGTTTGAGCGCGTCCGCCTGGGCCGACGCCTACGAAGATGCCGCAAAAAAATGGATCGGCAGCGAATTCAAGCCGTCGACCCTGACGGCCGAGCAGCAACTCGAAGAACTGAAGTGGTTCATCAAGGCGGCCGAGCCGTTTCGCGGGATGGACATCAAGGTCGTCTCGGAAACCCTGACCACCCACGAATATGAATCCAAGGTGCTGGCCAAGGCCTTCAGCGAAATCACCGGCATCAAGCTGACCCACGACCTGCTGCAGGAAGGCGACGTCGTGGAAAAAATGCAGACGGTGATGCAGTCGGACAAGAACATCTACGACGGCTGGGTCAACGACTCGGACCTGATCGGTACGCACTTTCGCTACGGCAAGACCGAATCGATCACCGACCTGATGGCCAACGAAGGCAAGAACTTCACCTCGCCGACCCTCGACATCAAGGACTTCATCGGCATCTCCTTCACCACTGCGCCGGACGGCAAGATCTATCAATTGCCCGATCAGCAGTTCGCCAACCTGTACTGGTTCCGTGCCGACTGGTTCGAACGCGCCGACCTGAAAGCCAAGTTCAAGGAAAAGTACGGCTATGAACTGGGCGTGCCGGTGAACTGGTCAGCCTATGAAGACATCGCCAAGTTCTTCAGCGAAGACGTCAAGGAAATCGACGGCAAACGCATTTACGGGCACATGGACTACGGCAAGAAAGACCCGTCCCTGGGCTGGCGCTTCACCGATGCCTGGTTCTCCATGGCCGGTGGCGGCGACAAGGGCATTCCCAACGGCTTGCCGGTGGACGAGTGGGGAATTCGTGTCGAGGATTGCCACCCGGTCGGTTCCAGCGTGACCCGCGGCGGCGATACCAACGGCCCGGCGGCGGTGTTCGCCACCACCAAATACGTCGACTGGCTGAAGAAGTACGCGCCACCGGAAGCGGCGGGCATGACCTTCTCCGAATCCGGCCCGGTGCCGTCCCAGGGCAACATCGCCCAGCAGATTTTCTGGTACACCGCGTTCACCGCCGACATGACCAAGCCGGGCCTGCCGGTGGTCAACGCCGACGGCACGCCGAAATGGCGCATGGCACCGTCGCCACGCGGGCCGTACTGGGAAGAGGGGATGAAGCTCGGTTATCAGGACGTGGGCTCGTGGACCTTCATGAAGTCCACGCCTGAGAAACAGAAACTCGCGGCCTGGCTGTATGCGCAGTTCGTGACCTCGAAAACCGTGTCGCTGAAGAAAACCATCGTCGGTCTGACGCCGATTCGCGAGTCGGACATCAACTCGCAAGCGATGACCGATCTGGCGCCGAAACTCGGTGGTCTGGTCGAGTTCTACCGCAGCCCGGCCCGCGTACAATGGACGCCGACCGGCACCAACGTGCCGGACTATCCACGTCTGGCGCAACTGTGGTGGAGCCACATCGCCGAAGCCGCCAGCGGCGAGAAGACCCCGCAACAGGCCCTCGACGGTCTGGCCAAGGATCAGGACGCGATCATGACCCGTCTGGAACGCTCCAAGGCCCAAGCGGTGTGCGCCCCGAAAATGAACCCCGAGCGCGACGCGCAATACTGGTTCGACCAGCCGGGCGCACCAAAACCGAAACTGGCCAACGAGAAGCCGAAAGGCGAAACCGTGAGCTACAACGAACTGCTCAAGTCGTGGGAGGCGGCACGCAAGTAAGCGCTTTTGCGGGACGGAACGGCACCTTCGGGTGCCGTTTTTCTTTGTGCGGGATTCAGACCAGAACAGCCAGATCTGTGTACTGAGCCACCAGGGGATCGGCGGTTAGCAGCTTCATCGGCTCAATCATGGCGGTTGCAACAATAAGCCGATCGAATGGATCGCGATGGTGGTGTTCAAGCTCCTTTACGGCAATGGCGTGTTCTGAGGTCACTGGGAGTTCTATAAAGCCGCTGTCGAGGCTGTATTGCCTTATTTCTTCGAGATCTACATTCAACTTACCGAGCCCGACCTTGATTGCCATCTCCCAATAGGTCGCAGCGCTGATATAGATTTCGGTGGCGTTCTCAATCAGTTTTCTGGCTTTTGCGGAGAGTCTGGAATCGTCTGAAAGCGTCCAGAGCAGAATGTGGGTGTCGAGCAATACCCTCATGACTGGCCACCCTCAAATGCGTCGAGCATGTCATCCGATAGTGGCGCGTCGAAGTTTTCGGGAAGCACGAGTTTGCCCTTCATCGCACCTATGCGCGGACCGTGAGACTTGGTGACAGGAACCAGACGAGCGAGTGCACGCCCATGTTTGGCAATTGTAATGATCTGCCCCGAGGCGGCCTCATCGACGAGTCTGGATAGATTGTTTTTGGCTTCGGCCAACGGAACGATGATCATCATGTTTTCCTCATGTTCTGGACAAATATAGCCAGAATCAAGGGGGCCGGCAAAGTCCCGGATTTGTTCTGTGCAGGTGGGGGGCAAACCTGCACGTCGCGCTATATAGGGAAATTGCATGATTTGCTCCGTCGCTCGACCACCGATGAATCGAAGCTGCTCACCAGCTCAAAAAAGATTTCACGTTTCATTGTCCGTTCTGGCCTCAGCCGCTTGGTAAACCGTGACCCAAGATAACGTCTTGTTTCCTGGTGTGGCTGTAGGACGAGACGGGCATTCTGGAGAGAGCTTTCTGTGTTCCCGGCGGGACGGGCCAGTAACGGAAAAAGATCCTACGGCCATATAACGCTCACCTTTCGATTTCACGTTTCACCGCCCGGCGCACCGCTTTGAGGAGGGCGTTTTCAAAGGCGTTGTGCCCGGCGTGCAGCAGCCGGCAGTGGATGTTCATGCGTTGCCTGAGCCAGCGCACGCTGGCCATGCCATGGGTGTCGCGGATGCCCTGGATCAGCAGGGTGTTGTCATCGAGGGTCAGGTCTTCATCCTTTGGCGTGAAGCAGTAGTTCTGCAGGTGGTAATGCAGCTCGAGACGGATGGCGAGCACCGCTTCCTGATCGACAAAGCGCTCCAGAGTGTCGGGGCAGATCGTCTGGCCTGTGCGACGTAGAACAGCGTTCAACCATTCGATGGCGGCGCGGTGTTGCTGCGATGGGCGGCCTTCGCCGAGGATCCGGTAGATGTCCCTGGCACGGTGGCCGGGCGACATGTGAGGCGATTGTGCCAACCCGTCATTGAGTGCCTGATCGTAGGCCCGGACATTGGCGGCAAACGGCACGAATACCGAAACCAGCGTGGTTTTCAGCAGGTGCTGCGGATATCGCTGTTGGTACTGGATCGCCAGCCAGCTACCCCATGACACGCCAAGCACGCTGATTTTTTCGAAGCCGAAATACTGGCGCAGGGCATCGATGTCTTCGACACACAGCCCGGTAGTGTTGTCCCGCAGTTCGCCGTAAGGCGTCGAGCGCCCGCAGCCCCGTTGGTCGAACAGGATGATGTCGAACCGACCCGGTTCGAAGAACTGCAAATGGTGGCGGCTGATACGTCCGCCGGGCCCGCCATGGAGGAAAAACACCGGTTCGTGTCCCGGAACACCATGCCGTTCCCAATAGAGTTGATGGCCGTCGCCGGTCGGGTAATAACCTCGGCTATGCAGGGAAAAGCTCATGGCGCCGGAACCGTCAGACGATAGAACTGGAACAGCTCGATTTGCCCTGGTCGTGCCGCGACACTGGATTCAAGTTTCAGGTGATGGATGGAGGCAAGCCAGGTGACCGGAATCAGCACCGGGGTGTGACCGAAGACGAGGATCGTGCCACCGGGATTGACGCAGCGGATCAGCGATTCGAACGCTACGTGGGCCTCACGGCGGGTCAAGACTTCGGCGTTGAGGAAACGCAGGATCAAGACATCGCAGCGAATTCCGGAATTGAAAGCTTCACTCGCCTCCAGCACGTCAAATTCGACGGATGTCCCGCTGTGCCAGCGCCTGGCATGTTCGATCATCGAGGCCGAACGGTCACTGCCCAGGCAAAGACAGTCGGGTAGGGCACGGGCGAGGTGGGCGATGAACGCGCCCGTTGAACAAGCCGGGTCGTAAACCAGTGCGCCTTTTTCTGTGATGGCCTGGAGCAGCCCGGCGCAGTATTCGCGCAGGTGGTGTTCGTCAGTGTTCAGCTGTTCGGCCAGTGATTCGTTGCATTGCCAGAAGTCTGCCGGGCAGACCGCTTCCCGGCCCGCCTCATCCAGCAGCGGGAAGGGAACCAGGATCTCGCTGTCAGCCTGATGCAATGCATGTTCAAAGACCTGCGCTTTCTCCGCGGGTGAGGCCGTCCGATAGCCGATCGACAACCCGTCATCCCCCCACAATGAATGCAGATGCGGGCCAAACAACATGTCGGGTTTGAGCGAGCTGCTGGCCTGCCATCGAAAATGCCGGTCACGTTGCAGGAGCTTGCGGCCGACCCAGAGCTCATCGTTTACCCGCAGGAAAAAAACGTGATGCAGTCCGCTGCCTCGCGGTTCGAGGAAGTGGCCAACAGCGCCGTTCTCGTTGAGGTAAAGGCGCATGGATCGGGCCAGTGTCAGCTCCCGGTTGCGATCGGGTCGGCTCATGGGGCGGGCCTCTCCAGAGTACGGCCCCGGGCTTGCGGGATGACGACGTTACCGCTGCAGACCACGAAGAAGCGTTCCAGTCCGGGGATCACCACGTTGAGCAGGGTCGTGCCGAGCTCGGTTCGCTGCAGGACCGCTGCACCCAGCGAACGGCCATGAATCCGCAGGTCTTGAGTCAGCAGGTGCAGTTGATTTTGCACCGACAGGTCTTTGGCGGCATCCGGCAGTCTCACCTCGTGTTGAACGCAGCGATGCAGAAGCGTGTGCGGATCAAACTGCGAACAGCGCAGAAGGCGCGGGAACGGTTGCAGGTTGCGCAGCGCATTGGCCAGTGTCTGACGGTATTCGGGTTCGGCGGCACTCAGTTGCAGCTGCACCAGTTCAGTAAGCGCCCGCCACGCCGCGTGACGCGGGTCGAGAGAGCTGCCGCTGCCGAATACCTGTGGGTGAGCGCCCGGCTTCGTGGTGAAGGCCAGAAAGGTTCGCGTCTTGAACTCGGTGCTGATATCCACCAGCACGATTTCGCCGTCGATCTCTTGTTCGGCATCAGCCCAAAGACGATCGAGATCGTCGCGTTCAGTGAGACGCGCCACCCGTCGCAGTGGCGGATGGTTCTGATAATAAAAATGATCGAGCAGAAACAACGACACGGCGTCGCGCTCGATGCATTCGTTGGCGGCGTGCAGCATCGCTTCGTGGTAAGTGGCGCCAATGGCGGTGCCGCTGTTGCTGGCGTAGCGCTGCACGGCACGGTAGTCCGCCATGCCCGGTGACGAGGGTAAACGTGAGCCGTTCGGCGAGGTCAGCGCCACCGGGTAGGAAAACCGGTCATGCCACGGCGGACAGACATAGGTCCGGCAGGGGATGCGCACGTTTTGCTGGCAAGTGAGCCTGTGCAGAAGCGAGTCATCGGCAAACACCGGCGTGTCTTTGAAATAGCGTTCCGTTTCGTGGTGAACATCGTAGGTACAGAGCTCATCCGTCCAGTAATGCTCGAGCGCTTCATAGAGCGCGCCCAGGTGCGCCTGATCCGCATAACCCTTGCCGGAGCCACGGGCATGACGGTTGTCGCCGCCATGAAGACTCGCCTGAACTGCAACCACTTTGCTGCCGAGGGTGCGGGTGTGCGGTGTGAGGCCCAGGCGTGAAAGTTCGGTGTGAATACGCCGTTCTGCCTGATCGGCCGTGAGCTCACGCTCGGCCAACGTTGTCTTGTGCATGATTTCCTTCCTGGAAAGCCCGCGAGGGCGCAAGGCCCCCGCGGGTTCTGTCACTCGGCGTTGAGTTCCGCCTGTTCTTCCTCGGTCAGTTGCAGCGCTTCGATCTGCTCTGGCGAGGGCGCTTCCTGCTCTTCCAGTTCATCGATAGGGTTTGCGTTCCAGCTGCCCATGTAGCCCATGATGTTGCTCCTTGGTTGTTGTTTGGGAGTGCTGTTGCAAGCACGAGCCGAATCTAAAAGGGCGGTGAGGGCGGGGTCAAAAATGTCCGGACGTTTCCAGTCGCGGGTTTCAGCGGTGTCGAAATACGTACTGATAAAACGTGAATTGACGCCGCGAGGACGTGTTTCTGAGGGGGCAGCACTGCATTGCAACGGGCGAGCCACGCGAAAGGAATCAGCGGTTTGAGGCGTTCTGTCTTTTGCCGCTGTCAGACGTTTCAGCGCAGGGGCGACGCAAATTCGTGCTGAAGGATTTACGGGGATGGATGCAGCACTTGTGCGGCGATTTTTCCCATGAGGTTTGAGAAAACACCGCACAAATCGGCTTGAAGGTTCAGTGCCGTTCCGGGTGCGTCACGGGAAACACCAGACTGAATATCGTCATCGCTCCCGGTCGGCTTTGAACCTGCGCAGAGCCTTGATGCAAGGTCATGATCGAGTGCACGATGGCCAGTCCCAGACCGGTACTGCCCTGTGACCGGGTGCGGCTGCTGTCGACCCGGTAAAAACGGTCGAACAGATACGGCAGGTGCTGCGCTTCGATGCCCGCACCGGGATTGCTCACCCGCAATGACACCTCGTTCGACGCCTGTTCGATGAACAGCGAAACGGTCTTGCCGGACGGGCAGTGGCGCAGGGCATTGGACAGCAGATTGGAAATCGCTCGCTGAATCATCAGCCGGTCCCCCGACACCTGCGCGCTGCCGATGATCTTCAGATCGATCTGTTTGTCCTGTGCCGTCAGGGAAAACAGATCCACCACCCTGGACGCCTCTTCCTCCAGCGCAATCGGTTCGAACGAGGCGTGCGCCGCAGGCTGGCTGGCCTGGGCCAGGAACAGCATGTCCGAGACAATCCGCGCGACCCGCTCCAGCTCTTCGGTGCAGGACACCAGAACGTTGATGTATTCCTCGACCGAGCGCTCCCGCGACAGCGTCACCTGGGCCTTGCCCATCAGGTTGTTGATCGGCGTGCGCAGCTCGTGGGCCAGGTCATCGGAGAACTGCGACAACTGCTGCACGCCGCTGTCCAGTCGATCGAGCATGACGTTGATGCCCTGCGCCAGTTCGCTGAGTTCCTGGGGCATGTTCAGCACCGACAGGCGATGGTCGAGATCCTGCGTCGTCACTCGCGCCGCCACTTTGCGAAACTCGCGCAACGGTGCCAGCCCTCGCTGCACGGCACCCCATGCGGTCAGGCCGATGAATACCAGCAGCAACGGCAAAGCCATCAATGTCGAGCGCAAATAAGCACTGAGCAAGGCCTGATCGTGGGCGTTATCCATCGACAGCAGGACCGGTACGCTGCTGCCGTCCTTGAGGCGAATCAGCTTGGAGACGGTGAGAAACTTCGCACCTTCGGCATCGGCGCTGTCGGTGTGGGTCAACTGATCGGTTGTCGCCCGTACCGCCTTCAGTTCAACGCGCGGATCGGTCAGACCCGAACCGGACTTGAGCAGCGGGGTGCGCAGGTTGTTCAGGTCATAAATAGTCAGGGTCAGGTTGTCGTGCCCCATGACCTGATCGAGCAGAATGTGCGGCTTGGCGCTGATCTCGCCGGTGTCGAAGTACAGCGTCAGGCTGTGCTCGACCTGTTCCAGCTTCTTTTCCAGGCTGTCGCGCGATAGCGCGTTCAGCTCGTGGGTCAGGGCGAAATACGCGAGGATCGCCAGGAACACCACCAGCAGCGCGCCGAGAATGCTGACCGTCAGACCCAGCCGCAGCGACAGGCTCGCAGGCTTCATTCCCGCGCCTCCAGCACATAGCCGACACCGCGCAGGGTGTGGATCAGTTTGCTGTCGAACGGGTCGTCGATCTTCGCCCGCAAGCGACGGATCGAAACTTCGACCACGTTGGTGTCGCAGTCGAAATTCATGTCCCACACCAGCGAGATGATCTGGGTGCGGGTCAGCACTTCGCCGGACTGGCGCATCAGCAGGTGCAGCAGGGCAAACTCCTTGGTGGTCAGGTCGATGCGCTGGGTGCCGCGAAAGGCCCGGTGACGGCCCGGATCGAGTTCCAGATCGGCGACCTTGAGCACCTGCGGCACCGGAATATTTTCACTGCGCCGCATCAACGTGCGTACCCGGGCCAGCAGTTCCGGAAACTCGAACGGCTTGACCAGATAATCGTCGGCGCCCAGGTCCAGACCCCGGATCTTGTCCGCCAGCCGCCCGCGTGCGGTGAGCATCATCACCCGGGTGGAGTGGGTGCGACGCAGTTGTTCCAGCACGCTCCAGCCGTCGAGTTCCGGCAGATTCACATCTAGAATGATCAGGTCATAAACCTGTTGTTGCGCCAGGTGCAAACCATCCGCGCCATTGACCGCGTGATCAACGATATAACCACTTTCGGTCAGGCCCTGATGCAAGTATTCGGCAGCTTTAAGCTCGTCCTCGACGACAAGGATTCGCATGATGTTTCACCACTTTTAATGAATGGGTATTTAAGTAAGTGAGTCTGGAAGTTGCAGTTTTTGCAGGGACTTCCTGACGGACTTTGGAGCTGAGTGGCGTGTACCGTAAAGGCTGTAGTGGCTACAGAGTCAACGCCTGAGCCCTTTAAATCGGCCATCCGCGACAGCCTGTCGCAGCGAAGTGGTCAATTTTTCATGACTTCCATTTCGGCAAGTGCTGTTCGGCGGATAACTAACGTGCATTTGTTTCGATGTATTGCAGCAAAGCCATTCGAACTTCGAATCCTAGAGCAAAACAACTTCGACTAACCGTGGATAACGGATTTGTAATGTTCACGTCACCTTGTCGATAAGTTCAAAACCCTACCGTGGCGCCATCAACGATTCTTGATTGAAGGAAGTCTTCCATTGCCCGGTTTAATTGAACTGACGGCGCGATCACGCCTGAAAAAAACCGCCAGCGGCCTGTTGTTGCTGGCTTGTACCAGCCTTGCCAGTGCATCGACTTTGACGCTGGGTCAGGCGTTGCAAACCGCCTTCGCCAACAACCCGGAGCTGGCCGCCGCGCAGTGGGAAATCGGCATTGCCGAAGGTGACCGCAAGCAGGCCGGGCTGATCCCCAACCCCGAGGTGTCGTGGGAGGCCGAAGACACCCGGCGTGAATCACGCACCACCACGGTGATGCTCAGCCAGCCGATCGAGCTGGGCGGCAAGCGCGGCGCGCGGATTGATGTGGCGAGTCGTGCCCAGGATGCCGCCGGCATCGAGCTGGAGCGCAAGCGCAACGTCCTGCGCGCCGACGTGCTTCAAGCGTTCAACGGTGCGCAAACCGCGCAGCAACGTTTGCAACTGGCCCGGCAGTCGCTGCAACTCGCCGAGCACGGTTTGCGTGTGGCGCAGGGGCGGATCGAGGCGGGCAAGTCGTCGCCGGTGGAAGGCACGCGGGCGCAAGTGCAGCTTTCGGAAGTGCGCCTGGAATTGAGCCGCGCCGAGCGTGATCAGGCCAATGCGTACCAGCAGTTGGCACAGGTCATGGGCGCACCGTTGCCGACGTCGACCACGGTGCAGACCGCAACTCAAAGTCTGCCCAGCGTACCGCCGCCCACCCGTTTGCTTGAGCGTCTGAACGAGACCGCGCAGCTGCGGCTGGCCAGGTTGCAGATCGACCAGCGCGAAGCGTCGCTGGGGCTGGAAAAGTCCCAGCGGATTCCCGATCTCACCGTCAGCATCGGCAGCCAGTACAGCGAAACCGAGCGCGAGCGGGTCAACGTGGTCGGGCTGTCGATGCCGATTCCGCTTTTCAACCGCAATCAGGGCAACGTGCTGGCGGCGGCGCGGCGTACCGATCAGGCGCGGGACCTGCGCAACGCCACCGAACTGCGCTTGCGCACGGAAATCCAGACCACGCTGGCGCAATGGCAGACCGCCAACGGCGAAATCCAGGCATTCGACCGGACCATCCTGCCCGCCGCGCAAAGTGCGGTCGACAACGCCACTCGCGGTTTCGAAATGGGCAAGTTCGGCTTCCTCGACGTGCTCGATGCCCAGCGCACATTGATCGCCGCTCGCAGCCAATACATCCAGGCGGTGAGCGAGGCGACCGACGCCCGGGTCCGCATCGAACGCATCTTCGGCGACCTCAGCGCCAACCCTTGAATTTCAACGTTCTGATTACTGCGCGATGGTTTGGCGCAGAGGAGTTTCCATGGATAAAAAACTGATCGTGGTTGCTGCGGCGACCTTGGCGCTGGGCATTGGCATCGGCTCGATGTGGAGCGGCAATGCGTCTGTCGATGCGCATGCCGATGAAGCGGCGGAGCACGCCGACCATGCCGAAGAAGGCGCCGCCGCTGACGGCGGGCACGACGAAGAAGGGCACATCGAACTGACGGCCGAGCAGATCGCGGCGGCGGGGATTCAACTGGCCGCCGCCCGGGCGCAGAACTTCAGCCTCGGTCTGTCGTTCCCCGGCGAAGTGCGCTTCGACGAAGACCGCACCGCGCATGTGGTGCCGCGTGTGCCGGGCGTGGTCGAGTCAGTGTCGGTCAATCTTGGGCAGTCGGTGAAGAAGGGCCAGTTGCTGGCGGTGATCGCCAGTCAGCAGATTTCCGATCAGCGCAGCGAGCAGGCAGCCGCGCAACGCCGCTTGGCCCTGGCCCGCACGACGTTCGAACGCGAGAAGAAACTGTGGCAGGACAGGATCTCCGCCGAGCAGGATTTTCTCCAGGCGCGCCAGGCCCTGGAAGAAGCCGAAATCGCCGTGAGCAATGCCCGGCAAAAGATCAGCGTGCTCAGTGGCAGCGTGGTCGCCACTGGTGGCAATCGCTATGAACTGCGCGCGCCTTTCGATGGCGTGGTGGTAGAAAAACACCTGACGCCGGGCGAAGTGGTCGATGAAACCACGGCAGCGTTCACGCTCTCGGATTTGTCGCGGGTGTGGGTCACGTTCGGCGTGTCACCGAAAGACTTGAACAAGGTGCAAGTGGGCAAACCCGTCACCGTCAGTGCGGCGGAATTGAACGCCGAAGTCAGCGGCACCGTGACCTACGTCGGCAGCCTGCTCGGCGAACAGACCCGCACCGCGACCGTGCGCGTCACCCTGGAAAACCCGCAAGGCTCCTGGCGCCCGGGCCTGTTTGTCACCGCGCTGGTCGCCACCGACAGCCGCCAGGCCAAAGTCGCCGTACCGGAAACCGCAATCCAGACCGTCGAGGACAAGCCCACGGTGTTTGTGCGCACCGACAACGGCTTCAAGACGCAAGCAGTGGAGCTGGGCAGTCGCGCGGCAGGCCAGGCGGAAGTCATCGCCGGACTGGAACCGGGCGTGCAAGTCGCCAGTACCGGCAGCTTCGTCCTCAAATCGGAGCTGGGCAAAGCCTCGGCCGAGCACAGTCATTAATCGCGGAAGACTCCCATGTTCGAACGCCTGATCCAGTTTGCCATCGAGCAGCGCATCATCGTGCTGCTCGCCGTTCTGCTCATGGCCGGCCTCGGCATCGCCAGTTATCAGAAACTGCCGATCGACGCCGTGCCCGACATCACCAACGTCCAGGTGCAGATCAACACCGGTGCAGCGGGATTCTCGCCACTGGAAACCGAGCAGCGCATTACGTTCCCGATTGAAACCGCGATGGCCGGTTTGCCAGCGCTGGAGCAGACCCGCTCGCTGTCGCGTTCGGGGTTGTCGCAGGTCACGGTGATCTTCAAGGAAGGCACCGATCTGTTCTTTGCCCGGCAATTGGTCAACGAACGATTGCAGTCCGCCAAGGAGCAGTTGCCCGAGGGCGTGGAAGCGGTGATGGGGCCGATCTCCACCGGGCTCGGCGAGATCTTTTTGTGGACGGTCGAGACCAAGGAAGGCGCACTGAAGGACGACGGTACGCCCTACACGCCGACCGACTTGCGGGTGATTCAGGACTGGATCATCAAGCCGCAACTGCGCAACGTCCCCGGCGTGGCGGAGATCAACACCATCGGCGGTTTTGCCAAGGAATATCAGATCGCGCCCGATCCGAAAAAACTCGCGGCCTACAAACTGACCCTCACCGATCTGGTGACGGCGCTGGAGCGCAACAACGCCAACGTCGGCGCCGGGTACATCGAGCGCAGCGGCGAGCAATTGCTGATTCGCGCGCCGGGCCAGGTAGCGAGCACCGAGGACATTGCCAACATCGTCATGGCCAACGTCGACGGCACGCCGATCCGGATCAAGAACGTCGCCACCGTGGACATCGGCCGCGAACTGCGCAGCGGCGCCGCCACGGAAAATGGCCGGGAAGTGGTGCTTGGCACGGTGTTCATGTTGATCGGTGAAAACAGCCGAACGGTCTCCCAGGTCGTCGCCGCGAAGCTCGAACAGATCAACAAGTCGTTGCCCGCCGGCGTGATCGCGGTGCCGGTGTACGACCGCACGCATCTGGTCGACAAGGCCATCGCCACGGTGAAGAAGAACCTCGTCGAAGGCGCGATTCTGGTGATCGCAATCCTGTTTCTGTTCCTCGGCAATATCCGCGCTGCGCTGATCACGGCGATGGTGATTCCGCTGTCGATGTTGTTCACCTTCACCGGCATGTTCAGCAACAAGGTCAGCGCCAACCTGATGAGCCTCGGCGCGCTGGACTTCGGCATCATCGTCGATGGTGCGGTGGTGATCGTCGAAAATACGCTGCGACGACTGGCCCATGCGCAGCAGCATCACGGGCGTCTGCTGACGCGATCCGAACGTTTCCATGAAGTGTTTGCAGCAGCGAAAGAGGCGCGGCGACCGCTGATTTTCGGCCAGTTGATCATCATGGTGGTGTACCTGCCGATCTTCGCCCTGAGCGGCGTCGAGGGGAAAATGTTCCACCCGATGGCGTTTACCGTAGTCATCGCGTTGCTTGGCGCCATGCTGTTGTCCGTGACTTTTGTGCCGGCGGCGATTGCGCTGTTCGTGACCGGCAAGGTCAAGGAAGAGGAGGGCATGGTGATGCGCGGCGCGCGTCGCGTTTATGCGCCGACGCTGAACTGGGTCATGTCCCATCGGACGATGGCGGTCGGCGCGGCGTTGGCTGTGATTGTGCTCAGTGGCGTGGTCACCAGCCGCATGGGCAGCGAGTTTGTGCCGAGTCTCAGCGAGGGCGATTTTGCCTTGCAGGCGCTGCGCGTGCCTGGCACCAGCCTGACGCAATCGGTGGACATGCAGCAGCGGCTGGAAACGTTGATCCTGGCCAAAGTGCCCGAGGTTGAACGCGTGTTCGCCCGTACCGGTACTGCGGAAATCGCCTCTGACCCGATGCCGCCGAACATCTCCGACAGCTACGTAATGCTCAAGCCCAAAGAGCAATGGCCGGAGCCGGGCAAGTCCCGCGAAACCCTGATGGCCGAGCTGCAACAAGCCGCTGCGACGCTGCCGGGCAGCAACTATGAACTGTCGCAGCCGATCCAGTTGCGCTTCAACGAGCTGATCTCCGGCGTGCGCAGCGACGTGGCGGTCAAGGTGTTCGGCGATGACATGGACGTGCTCAATGCCACGGCGGCGAAGATTGCCGCCGCGATGCAGAAGGTCGACGGTGCGTCCGAGGTCAAGGTCGAGCAAACCACCGGTCTGCCGGTGCTGACCATCAACATCGACCGCGACAAGGCCGCGCGTTACGGGCTCAACATCGGCGATGTGCAGGACACCATTGCGGTGGCCGTCGGTGGACAGAAGGCCGGGACGCTGTACGAAGGGGATCGTCGATTCGACATGGTGGTGCGCTTGTCCGACGCCATGCGCAAGGACATCGACGGGTTGTCGGCACTGCTGATTCCGGTGCCGGCGGCGGGTGGTGATGCTTCCAGTCAGATTGGCTTCATTGCGCTGAAGGACGTTGCCAGCCTCGATCTGGTGCTGGGGCCGAATCAGGTCAGCCGCGAGAACGGCAAGCGCCTGGTGATCGTCAGCGCCAACGTGCGTGGGCGCGACATCGGTTCTTTTGTCGCCGAGGCGGGCGATGCGATCGAGCGCGACGTGCAGGTGCCGGCAGGTTACTGGACCACCTGGGGCGGGCAGTTCGAGCAACTGCAATCGGCGGCCAAGCGCTTGCAGATCGTGGTGCCGGTGGCGTTGCTGCTGGTGTTCGGGTTGCTGTTCATGATGTTCAACAACCTCAAGGACGGCTTGCTGGTGTTCACCGGGATTCCGTTTGCGCTGACCGGCGGGGTCATGGCGTTGTGGCTGCGGGATATTCCGCTGTCGATCTCGGCGGGTGTCGGGTTTATCGCGCTGTCCGGCGTGGCGGTGCTCAACGGGCTGGTGATGATTGCGTTCATTCGCAACTTGCGGGAGGAGGGACGTTCGCTGTCCGAAGCGATTCACGAAGGTGCGCTGACGCGATTGCGCCCGGTATTGATGACTGCGCTGGTGGCGTCTTTGGGCTTCATTCCGATGGCGCTTGCGACCGGCACCGGGGCCGAGGTGCAGCGACCGCTGGCAACGGTGGTGATTGGTGGAATTCTGTCCTCGACCATTCTCACGCTGCTGATCCTGCCGGCGTTGTATCAGCTGGCGCATCGTCGGGATGAGGAAGCGCCTACGGCGGCCTAGTCAATTTTTCCCTCAACAACAGGCCCGCCATTGCGGGCCTTTCTACATAACGGATATGTAATTTCGGCGCCACCGTCACGAAAGGTTCGGATTGTTACCTTGATCCCGTCAGTGACTTGAATGAGGAATGAACGATGAAACTTGCACAGATTGGCGCGTTTGCCGTGGCTCTGATGATGTCTTCCCTGGTGTTGGCCGAAGGTGGCGGCGACCGCACTTTCGACCGAATGATGGCCGCCAATGACCACTCGATGGAGGTGTTTGCTGCGAAGGAAAAGGCCCGTGATCCGGTCGTTGTGAACGACAAGAAGGACGACAAGACCCAAGACCTGTAAGCGTGCTGCCAGTGAATGAGCCCTTCATCGCGCATCGATGGTGGGCTTTTTTATGAGTCGTGTTTTGAAGGAAACGAATATGAAAACTCTAAAGCTGTTGGCGTTCACCGCTGTCATGGCGATGTCCTTGAATGTGTTGGCCGAAGGCGGTGGCGACAGAACGTTCGACCGGGCGCTCAGTGCCAACACCAAAGCCATGGAGCAGTACGCGGCCAGTCAGGGCAAAGCGGCGCCGGTGGTCAAGGAATACGGGTACGGAATGAAGCTGGATGTGAAGAAGGTGGTGAGCGTTGTCCGGCCGAAAAATGAATGCGCGGTCGTGCCGGCTGCGATGACTTACGAGGACTCCAAGGGGCAGCTCAATACGGTCACTTACAACGTGATGGGCAATTGTCGTCAGCAGGGTGGCTGACGCTAATCCCTGCTGAAACGCCCGGTTCATGTGCAGTGAGTCGGGCTTTTTTTCGGGCGCAAAAAAGGCGCCCCGAAGGACGCCAAAGATTCACCTCTTACCAAAGGAGCAAGGAGCTTCTAAAGGTGAATGGGCATTGCTCGTGAAACTCAGAGAATCGCCAGCGGGTATTCGACGATCACCCGCACTTCATCCAGGTCTGACTCGAATGCGGTGGCGCGGGTCGTGGCCTGGCGCAGACGCAGCGACAGGTCTTTCATCGAACCGCTTTGCACCACGTATTTGACTTCGATATCACGCTCCCAGCGCTTCTGGTCAGTCAGCGGATTGCCCTCGGCATCGCGGCGCATGTACACGGCGTTGGCGTTGGAATAGTCAGCGTCAGTGCCGCGTGCATAACGGGTCATGAACGACAGGCCCGGCACGCCATAGGTGGTCATGTCGAGGTCGTAGCGCACCATCCATGAACGCTCTTTCGGCGAGTTGAAGTCGCTGTACTGAATGGAGTTGTCGAGGAAGATCGAGTCGGACTGACGCAGGTAATCGAAGTCGTCATTGCCGTTGTTGCGCTGGTGGGAGAGGGCGACGGAGTGGGCGCCGAGTTTCACGCCGACGCGGCCGCTCCAGATGTTGTTGTCGAACTCGCCGAGCAATTGTTTGCCCTCGTCGACAGCCTTGTAGTAATTCAGGCCGCCGAACAGCGACAGGTCATCCGACAGTGGATACGTCCAGGCGGTGCCGGCGTAGTACTGGTTCCAGGCATCTTTGAGGCGGCTGGAGTACAGGCTGAAACTCAGGTTTTTGTTCAGCGCGTAATCGCCGCCGCCGTAAGCAATCCACGGCGAATTGACCGGGCCAGCATAGAAGGTCGCGAAGTTCTCGCTCAGGTCGCTGGACACCGGTTGGCTCATCGCATGCAGCCGACCACCCTGGATCGACAGACCTTCGATGCTGGTGTTGATCGCCGTCACGCCGCGAAAACTTTCCGGCAGCAATCGCGAATCGCCTGCCGCGACCACCGGGTTGGCCGGGAACACATCCCCGACTTTCACCACCGTATCGAAAGCGCGCACTTTGGCGGCGCCACCGACCTTGGTGTATTCGTCCCGCGCTTCACCGTCGCCGTTGACTGGCAACACGTCGAACGAACTGCGGCCACCGTTGCGGCCGTCGCCGGTGTCGAGTTTCAGACCGATCATCGCAAACGCATCCACCCCGACCCCGACGGTGCCCTGGGTGAAGCCGGATTCGAACTTGCCGATGATGCCGTGGGCCCAGGCTTCGGAATAACCATTGCCCGTGGGACTGGACTGGCCGTTGCGGTGGTCACGGTTGAAGTAAAGGTTACGGTTGAGCACCGTCAGGCTGCTGCCTTCGATAAACCCTTCGGGTTTTTCTTCTGCAAACACCGTGGACGGCCCGGCGCCGACAACCACTGCCAGAGCGGCCATCGACATTTTTGTGTTGTTAACCATCAATCACTCCTTGGGTTCGGCAGAACGGGAACGAGCTTCGGCGTGGGTTTTATTGTTCGAACGGGCAAAGGCCCGCCGGTAGGATCGCCGGGTGACATCGTTGCAGGCTGCAGATAACGCGGAGGTGATTGGGGAATTACAATTTCGTTAGGTGGATTTGGTTGGTGTTCGACTATTCAGCTTGGGGCAGATTTCTATTTCCCCACTGGTGATCGGTATTCGCTTTGGCAAATTCAGCGTGTGGGTTTTCAGAGTGATTTTGCCTTCGCGTGCGGCTGCCAAGTCTCTGAGGCCATCCATCAGTTCCGAAAAAATTTCGCGTTTCATTGTTCGTCCTCGTCTCGATTGAGCTCTTGAGCAGGCAAACAACATAGTGGTATTGCCCCTGGGCTGGCTGTAGGACGAAACGGATATGCTGGCGAGAGCTTTCGATAAAGAAGAGAAGAAGCTTCGCAATTGACGTGACCGAACAATCCGCAGCACTATCCAGCCATGACTGCCCAACACCGAATGATCATGATGTGCTCCTCTATGACCGCTTCCGGCGGGCCATAAGGTCATGCATGTCTGGTCAATGACGTGTTACCCAAAGCCCCGCCAGAAATGGACGGGGCTTTTTCATGCCCGTCCGCACATGGCTCAAGGAGAGAGAAATGTTCGAAATGAAAAGAGCCGACCCGGACGATGCCGGGATAGCGTTCGAGATTCGGCGACTGGCGATCCGGCATCAATGCATCGGTGCCTACAGTGAGCAGCAAATGCTCGACTGGACAATGGGCTCGGCGGCAGACGGTTATGACACGCTCATGCAAAAGCATTTCTATCTGGGTTGCGTTGAGGGTGAACCCGTGGCAACCGGCATGCTCGATCTGGAGCACCGTGAAATCGGTGCAATCTTCATCCATCCGGATTTCATGCAGCGTGGGCTTGGTAAACGCGTGCTGCACTTTCTGGAAGCGCTGGCACAGGATCTGGGGCTGGCAGAGGTTTGTCTGGATGCGACGTTGAATGCCGCTGATTTTTATCGGCGCTGCGGTTACGTCGGGGAGGGGAGGGCGATCTATCAATCGCCTTCAGGTCTGCAACTGGTTTGCGTGCCGATGGTGAAAAAACTCAAGACGGTCTAGACGCAAAAACGGCACCCGAAGGTGCCGTTTCTGTTTGTAGCCAACTATCGCTAAACGATCAGCCCGCCAGGCCCGATTGCTGAACCAGGGTCAGCAACGGTTGTGGGTACAAGCCGAGGAAGAACGCCAGGACGGCAATCGCCAGCAGCATCACGCCGCCTGCTTTCTGTTCCCAGTGCAGTTGGGCGTCGTGGCGGCGCAGGTTCGGTTCGATCAGGTACAGGGTGACCATCACGCGCAGGTAGTAGAACACGCCGATGGCGCTGCCCAGTACCAGCGAACCTACCAGCCACCATTGGTGCGACTCGACACCGGTAGCGATGATGTAGAACTTGCCGATGAAGCCTGCAGTCAGCGGGATACCGGCCAGGGACAGCATCATCACGGTCAGTACGGCGGTCAGGTACGGACGGCGCCAGAACAGGCCGCGGTACTCGTACAGGGCGTCTGCGTCACGGCCGTTGTACGGCGAGGACATCAGGGTGATCACGCCGAAGGCGCCGAGGCTGGTGATCACGTAGGTCACCAGGTACACGCCGATGGCTTCCACTGCCAGACCCTTGCTCGCCACCAGCGCGATCAGCAGGTAGCCGAAGTGTGCGATGGACGAGTAACCGAGCAGACGCTTGAGGTTGCTCTGGGTCAGGGCCAGCAGGTTACCGAACAGGATCGAGGCGATGGCGATGATGGTCAGCACGTTGCTCAGAACGCCACTGCTTGCAGCAGGGGAGATCTGGAACAGACGAACCATGACCGCGAACACAGCCACTTTCGAAGCGGTGGCGAGGAACGCGGCCACCGGTGCCGGAGCACCTTCGTACACGTCCGGCGTCCACAGGTGGAACGGTACCAGCGACAGCTTGAACGCCAGACCGATCAGCATCATGCCCAGGCCCAGTTGCGCCAGCGAGCTTGGCAGGCCGGTCGCGGCCAGGGCTTGACCGATGCCGACGAAGCTCAGCGAACCCGAGTCGGCGTACAGCAGCGCCATACCGAACAGCAGGAACGCGGAACCGGCGGCCGACAGCACCATGTACTTGATGCCGGCTTCCAGCGAACGCTTGTTGAAGAAGGCGTAGGCCACCAGACCGTAAACCGGCACCGACAGCAGCTCCAGACCGATGAACAACCCGGCCAGGTGCTGCGCGCTGACCAGAACCAGACCACCGGCGGCGGCCATCAGGATCAGCAGGTACAGTTCTTCACGGTTGCCCGGGTAACCCGAACCGCCATCGCCGAGGTAGGCGTGGGCGAGGGTAACGCAGGCGAGAGTGGCGACCAGGATCAGCGCCATGTACAGGCAGGCAAAGGTGTCGATCTGCAGCAATGGAGTCACGGCCAGAGGCGCGACTTTCAGGGCCGGCAGGATCGACAGCAAGGCCAGGTTCAGACCTGCCACCGAAATCAGGAAGGTCTGCGAGTGGTTGCGGCGCCAGGCGATTGCCAGCATCACCACGATAATGGTGAGGCTGGTGATCAACAGTGGCGCAAGCGCAATAAAGTGTTGAATCGTGAATTCCATAGCGCTCTTACCGGGCCGAAGCGAGTTGAGTGAAGGCGGTGCCGAGCCACTGCTGCACGCCATGCATCGTGGCGGCGGAAGTGTCGAGGAACGGTTGCGGGTAGACGCCGAGGTAAATCAGCAGTACCGCAAGGCCCAGCACCATGATCAGTTCGCGACCGTCCATGCCGTGCAGGATCGAATCCGATTTGGACGGACCGAAGTAAGCGCGGTGGATCATGATCAGCGAGTAGACCGAACCGAACACCAGACCGGAGGTGGCAATCGCGGTGATCCATGGCGCACTGGCGAACGTACCGATCAGGATCAGGAACTCGCCGACGAAGTTACCGGTGCCTGGCAGACCCAGCGAAGCGGCTGCGAAGAACAGGCTGATCGCCGGCAGGTAAGCGATACGCGACCACAGACCGCCCATCTCACGCATGTCACGCGTGTGCAGACGCTCGTACAACTGACCGCTCAGGATAAACAGTGCCGCGGCCGACAGACCGTGGGCCAGCATCTGGATCACGGCACCTTGCAGTGCCAGTTGGCTGCCGGAGTAGATGCCGATCAGTACGAAGCCCATGTGGGAAACGGACGAGAAGGCGATCAGACGCTTGATGTCGGTTTGCGCGAAAGCGAGGAACGCACCGTAGAAGATCCCGATCAGACCGAGGGTCATGGCGATCGGCGCGAACTCGGCCGAGGCGTTCGGGAACAGCGGCAGGGCGAAACGCAGCAGACCGTAGGCCGCGGTTTTCAGCAAGATACCGGCGAGGTCGACGGAACCTGCAGTCGGCGCCTGGGCGTGAGCATCAGGCAGCCAGGAGTGGAACGGAACCACTGGCAGCTTGACCGCGAAGGCGATGAAGAAGCCGAGCATCAGAATGTACTCGGTGGTCATCGACATCTTGGTCTTCAACAGATCGGCGTAGTTGAAGGTGATCACGCCGGTGCTGTTGTAGTTGACCAGGACCAGACCGAGGATCGCCACCAGCATGATCAGGCCGGAAGCCTGAGTGAAGATGAAGAACTTGGTCGCGGCGTAGATCCGGGTTTTCTTGCCGTCCGAAGAACTGTGACCCCAGAGCGCGATGAGGAAGTACATCGGCACCAGCATCATTTCCCAGAAGAAGAAGAACATGAACAGGTCGAGGGCGAGGAACACGCCGACAACGCCGCCCAGAATCCACATCAGGTTCAGGTGGAAGAAGCCAACGTGACGTTGAATCTCTTTCCACGAGCAGAGTACCGACAGGATACCCAGCAGACCGGTCAGCAGGATCATCAGCAGCGACAGGCCGTCGAGGGCCAGGTGCACGTTGATGCCGAAGCGCTGGATCCAGACGTGCTTGAACTCAAGCGTCCAGGTCGGATCGGCGCCAGGCGCCGGTGCAAATGAATGGTCACCGTGGGCCCACAGCCAGAGGCCGAGGGCGAGTTCCAGGGTCATGGTCAACAGCGCAATCCAGCGGGGAAGGGTGGCGCCGAAGCGCTCACCCAGCCAGCACAGCAGGCCGCCGATGAAGGGGATCAGGATTAGCCAAGGCAGAATCATGACGGGCTCGTTTCCTTTCGCAAATTCGCAAGGTTCATATCAGACCGCTACCAGCACGACAGCGCCGATGACCAACACGGCACCAGCAGCCATCGAGGCGGCGTACCAACGCAGTTGACCGGTTTCAGTACGGCTCAGGGCAGTGTGACCACCCTTGGCCATGCGCGGGATCAGACCGATGGTCTGGTCGAGCGGGTCTTTGCGCAGTACATGGCTGATCGCAAGGTACGGCTTGACGAACAGTTTGTCGTAGATCCAGTCGAAGCCCCAGGCAGCGAACCACCAGGCCGAAAGGAGACGGCCGATGCCGCTGTTGGCGATTGCGGTCACGAAGCGACGCTTGCCGAGGAACAGCAGGGCCGCCAGCAGGATACCGGCCAGGGCGATGGCGCCCGAGGCGATTTCCAGACTGTGCTTGGCTTCGCCACCGGCATGGCCAACGCTCTCTGGCAGTACGCCGTGCAGCGGTGGAACGATCATGGCGCCGACGAAGGTCGACAGCACGATCAGCACCGACAGCGGCAGCCAGTGAGCGATGCCGTGACCGGCGTGGGCTTCGGTCTTGGCTTCACCGTGGAACGCGATGAAGATCAGGCGGAAGGTGTACAGCGACGTCATGAATGCGCCGACCAGACCTGCGTACAGCAGACCGTGGTTGCCGCTGGCGAACGCTTCCCAGAGGATTTCGTCCTTGGAGTAGAAACCGGCGGTCACCAGTGGCAGGGCGGCCAGAGCGGCACCACCGACGATGAAGCTGGCGTAGGCCAGCGGCAGTTTCTTCCACAGGCCGCCCATCTTGAAGATGTTCTGCTCGTGGTGGCAGGCAACGATCACCGCACCGGAGGCAAGGAACAGCAGGGCCTTGAAGAAGGCGTGGGTCATCAGGTGGAAGATCGCGCCTTCCCAGGCACCAACGCCCAGCGCCAGGAACATGTAGCCGATCTGGCTCATGGTCGAATAGGCGAGGATACGTTTGATGTCGGTTTGCACCAGTGCGGCGAAACCGGCCAGTACCAGGGTCACGCCACCGACGATGCCGACCAGGTGCAGAATGTCCGGCGCCAGGGCGAACAGACCGTGGGTACGGGCGATCAGGTAGACACCAGCGGTAACCATGGTTGCGGCGTGGATCAGTGCCGAAACCGGGGTAGGGCCGGCCATCGCGTCCGCCAGCCAGGTTTGCAGCGGCAGTTGCGCCGATTTACCGACCGCACCACCCAGCAGCATCAGGGTTGCCAGCACGATCCAGAAATCGCCGACCTTGAAGTGCTCAGGCGCCTTCACCAGCAGTTCCTGGACGTTCAGCGTGCCCAGTTGCTGGAACAGGATGAACAGGCCGATCGCCATGAACACGTCGCCGATACGGGTGACGATGAAGGCTTTGAGTGCGGCGTTACCGTTGTTGCGATTGCTGTAGTAGAAACCGATCAACAGGTACGAGCACAGGCCCACGCCTTCCCAACCGAAGTAGATGAACAGCAGGTTATCGCCCAGGATCAGGAACAGCATGCTGGCGATAAACAGGTTGGTGTACGAGAAGAAGCGCGAGTAACCGTCTTCGCCACGCATGTACCACGATGCAAACAGGTGGATCAGGAAGCCGACACCGACGACCACACCGAGCATGGTCACGGACAGACCATCCAGGTACAGCGCGAAGTCAGGCTGGAAACCTTCCACCGACATCCAGCGCCACAGCACCTGGGTGTAGACGCCACCTTCCGGTGGCGCGACGTTGAATTGCCAGATCACGTAGGCGGCGACAATGGCAGACAGGCCGATGGAGCCGACACCGATCAGCGCCGACAGGTTTTCCGAGAAGCGGCCGCGGGAGAACGACAGCAACAGGAACCCGATCAGAGGGAATACGAAAGTCAGAAAGAGTAGGTTCATCCGCGCATCTCACTGGCAGCGTCGATATCGAGCGTGTGGAAGCGGCGATACAGTTGCAGCAGGATCGCCAGGCCAATACTGGCTTCGGCGGCTGCAAGGCTGATCACCAGGATGAACATGATCTGTCCATCCGGTTGCGCCCAGCGGGCGCCCGCAACGATGAAAGCCAGTGCAGAGGCGTTCATCATCACTTCCAGACTCATCAACACGAACAAAATGTTGCGGCGGACCATCAGGCCGACCAGACCAAGGCAGAACAGGATGCCGGCAACTGCCAGACCATGTTCGAGAGGGATAGCAGGCATGTCTTACTCCTTCGCCTCGTTACGGCCCAAATGGAACGCCGTGACGGCTGCAGCGAGCAGCAGCATCGAGGCGAGTTCGACCACCAGCAGATACGGACCGAACAGGCTGATGCCCACGGCTTTTGCATCGACGGTGGTGTGGCCGATGGCCTGACCGCTCTGGTGAGCGAACAGCACATACAGCAGTTCGGCCAGCAGCAGGGCGGCGAGGATCACCGGCCCCGCCCAGATCCCGGGCTTGAGCCAGGTGCGTTCCTGCTGAACCGAGGCCGGGCCCAGGTTCAGCATCATCACCACGAACACGAACAGCACCATGATGGCGCCAGCGTAGGCGATCACTTCCAGCACGCCGGCGAACGGCGCGCCGAGTGCGAAGAATGTCATGGCCACGGCGATCAACGAAATGATCAGGTAGAGCAGGGCGTGCACAGGATTGGTGTTGGTGACCACACGCAGTGTGGACACAACAGCGATACCCGATGCGAAATAGAAAGCGAATTCCATCGTTCTTCCTTAAGGCAGCAAGCTCTTCACGTTGATCGGCTCGGCTTCGTTTTGTGCGGCGCCTTTCGGCTTGCCCGCAACGGCCATACCTGCAACACGATAGAAGTTGTAATCAGGGTTTTTGCCGGGGCCGGAGATCAGCAGATCTTCTTTCTCGTACACCAGGTCCTGACGTTTGAACTCGGCCATCTCGAAATCCGGAGTCAGCTGGATCGCGGTGGTCGGGCAGGCTTCCTCGCAGAGACCGCAGAAAATGCAGCGCGAGAAGTTGATACGGAAGAAGTCCGGGTACCAGCGACCGTCTTCGGTTTCAGCTTTCTGCAGCGAGATGCAACCCACCGGGCACGCCACGGCGCACAGGTTGCAGGCTACGCAGCGTTCTTCGCCGTCGGGGTCGCGGGTCAGGACGATGCGACCACGGTAGCGTGGTGGCAGGTAGACCGGCTCTTCCGGGTATTGCAGGGTGTCGCGCTTGCGAAAGCCATGGCCGAAGACCATGACCAGGCTGCGCAACTGGGTACCGGTACCCTTAACGATGTCGCCAATATATTTGAACATGGGTCAAATCCTCACTGAACCGCAACCGCAGGTGTGTTCCACAACACAACCGCAGCGGTTATCAGCAAATTGATCAGGGTCAGTGGCAGGCAGAATTTCCAGCTGAAATCCATCACCTGGTCATAACGCGGACGCGGGATGGAAGCGCGCAGCAGGATGAACAGCATGATGAAGAACGCGGTCTTCAGTGCGAACCAGACGAAGGACAGTTGCGGCAGGATGCCGAACGGACCGTGCCAGCCACCGAAGAACAGGGTGACCAGCAGCGCCGAGATCAGGATGATGCCGATGTATTCACCGACGAAGAACATGCCCCATTTCATACCGGCGTATTCAATGTGGTAACCGTCGGCCAGTTCCTGCTCCGCTTCCGGCTGGTCGAACGGGTGACGGTGAGTCACGGCCACGCCAGCGATGAAGAAGGTACAGAAGCCGAAGAACTGCGGAATGATGAACCACAGGTTCTGCGCCTGGTACTCGACGATGTCGCGCATGTTGAACGAGCCGACCTGCACCACGATGCCCATCAGGGCCAGGCCCATGAACACTTCGTAGGACACGGTCTGCGCCGAGGCACGCAAGCTGCCCAGAAGGGCGAACTTGTTGTTACTCGACCAGCCGGCGAACAGCACCGCGTAAACCGACAGACCGGCCATGGCGAAGAAGAACAGCAGGCCGATGTTCAGATCCGCCACGCCCCAGGTCGGGGTGATCGGGATGATCGCGAACGCGATCAGCAGGGCGGACATGGCCACCACCGGTGCCAGGGTGAAGATCACCTTGTCGGCAAACGGCGGGGTCCAGTCTTCCTTGAAGAACATCTTCAGCATGTCGGCTGCGATCTGGAACATGCCGAACGGACCAACGCGGTTCGGACCGTAACGGTCCTGCCACCAGCCCAGCAGGCGACGCTCGACAAAGCTGAGCAACGCGCCTGCGACCACCACGGCCAGCAGGATCACGATGGCCTTGATGACCGTCAGGATCACATCGATCACTTCAGGGGTGAACCAGGTCATTGCGCTGCCTCCTGCAGACCATCAACGGTTTGGCCGAAAATCGCCGGCGGAATGCCTGCCAGACCGGCCGGCAGTGCAACCAGGCCAGCGCCCAGCTCTTCATTGATGCGCAGCGGCAGACGCAGGGTCTGGCCGGCAACATTGAGGCTCAGCAGTGCACCGTCGTTGACGCCCAGGCGATCCGCTTCGGACTTGGCCAGTGCAACGTAGGCAGCCGGGATGCGTTCCTGGACCGGAGCGGCTTTCGACGAGTTCTCGTCGCTGCCGAACAGGTGGTAGAACGGCACGGCTTGCCAGGTGCCCTGGGCCGGGTTGAACGCGCGCGGAACACTGGCGAACCAGTTCAGCGAATCACCGGTGCTTTCGATCAGGCGGGTGCCCGGATCGCCAGCGCGCAGGTGGCCACCGACTTCGTCCTGGAACTTGTTCCAGGCTTGCGGCGAGTTCCAGCCCGGCGACCAGGCGAACGGCACCTGCTGACGCGGTTCGGCGGAGCCCGAGTAACCTTCCATCGAGAAGGCGAACGCGGTGTCCTTGTCTTGCGGGGTGCGTGGTTCGTGAACGTTGATGTCGGCGCGCATCGCGGTGCGACCGGAGTAACGCAGCGGCTCACGGGCCAGTTTCAGACCCTTGATGCGGAACGAGGCGGACGGCGCGGCGTCGACGATACGGGCCAGTTGCGGGGTGCTCGAAGCAACGGCAGCGGTCACGTGGTCGAGTTGCGTCCAGTCGATCGGCTGGTTCAGCAGGGTAGCGCGCAGGGCGTGCAGCCAGCGCCAGCCTTCGTGGACCAGAATGCTCGCGTCCATGTATTGCGGGTCGAAAACCTGGAAGAAGCGCTGGGCGCGACCTTCCTGGCTGACCAGCGTGCCGTCGCCTTCAGCGAAGCTGGCGGCTGGCAGAACCAGATGCGCGCGGTCGCTGGTGGCGGTCTTCTGATGGTCGGCAACAATCACTACTTTCGCAGCGTTCAGTGCCGCATCGACCTTGGCTTTGGCGGTGCGGGTGTACAGATCGTTTTCCAGCACGACGATGGCGTCGGCCTTGCCGTCAATCACGGCTTGCAGCGCAGCATCGACCGATTCGCCACCGAGCATGGCCAGGCCGAGGCTGTTGGCTTCCGGCACGATCAGGCTGATCGAACCGTTCTTCTCGCGCAGCTTCAGGGCCTTGGCGATGTTCGCCGCGGCTTCGATCAAGGCTTTGGAGCCCAGCGAAGTACCGGCGATGATCAGCGGACGCTTGGCCGCGAGCAGGGCGTCGGCAATGCGCTTGGCCAGTTCCAGGGCTTCGGCGTCCAGACCTTCAACGGCAGGGGCGCTGGCGTCCAGGGCGTGAGCCACGGCGAAACCGATGCGCGCCAGATCGTCGGGAGCGGCGTGTACGCATTCTTCGGCGATGTCGTCGAGCTTGGTTTCAGCCAGGCTGGCGATGAACAGCGGGTTCAGTTCGTGCTGACCGATGTTCTTCACCGCAGCGTCGAGCCAAGGCTGAACGCGCATGGCTTCGGCCATGTCTTCGGCCTTGCCTTTGACCGACTGACGCAGGGCCAGGGCCATGCGGGCGGCGGTCTGGGTCAGGTCTTCCCCGAGGACGAACACGGCGTCGTGGTCTTCGATGTCACGCATGTTCGGCACGGGCAGCGGGCTGTCTTTCAGCACTTGCAGGACCAGACGGATGCGTTCCAGCTCGGAGGCTTCGATACCGGAGTAGAAGTGCTCGGCGCCTACCAGCTCACGCAACGCGTAGTTGCTTTCCAGGCTGGCACGCGGCGAACCGATACCGACGATGTTGCGGCCGCGCAGCAGGTCGGCGGCTTTGTCCAGCGCAGCATCCAGGCCAAGCTTGGTGCCATCGGCCAGCAGCGGCTGACGTGGGCGGTCGGTGCGGTTGACGTAGCCATAACCGAAACGGCCACGGTCGCACAGGAAGTACTGGTTCACCGAACCGTTGTAACGGTTTTCGATGCGACGCAGTTCGCCGTAACGCTCGCCCGGGGAGATGTTGCAACCGCTCGAGCAGCCATGGCAGATGCTCGGCGAGAACTGCATGTCCCACTTGCGGTTGTAGCGCTCGGAGTGAGTCTTGTCGGTGAACACACCGGTCGGGCAGACCTCGGTGAGGTTGCCGGAGAACTCGCTTTCGAGGGTGCCGTCTTCAACGCGACCGAAGTACACGTTGTCGTGGGCGCCGAATACACCGAGGTCGGTGCCGCCGGCGTAATCCTTGTAGAAACGCACGCAGCGGTAGCAGGCGATGCAGCGGTTCATCTCGTGGGAAATGAACGGGCCCAGTTGCTGGTTCTGGTGGGTGCGTTTGGTGAAGCGATAACGGCGCTCGTTGTGGCCGGTCATCACGGTCATGTCTTGCAGGTGGCAGTGACCGCCTTCCTCGCACACAGGGCAGTCGTGCGGGTGGTTGGTCATCAGCCATTCGACGACACTGGCGCGGAACGCCTTGGATTCTTCATCGTCGATGGAGATCCAGGTGTTGTCGGTGGCCGGGGTCATGCAGGACATGACGATGCGACCACGGGTGTCGTTCTCGTCGGTGTACTGCTTGACCGCGCACTGGCGGCAGGCCCCGACGCTACCAAGCGCGGGGTGCCAGCAGAAATAAGGGATGTCGAGGCCCAGCGACAGACATGCCTGTAACAGGTTGTCTGCCCCGTCGACTTCGAGCGCTTTGCCGTCTACGTGGATAGTGGCCATGGTTCAAAGGTCTTCGTTGGCCCGGTGTCAGCGGGCGTGGCTAATGGAATCTTGTTATCCGTCCGAATCCAGTCAGCCCCGAAAGGCGTCATCGGACGAAAGGCGAAGGGCACGGACCCTTCGCCTTTTTAAGCATTTACGCGCCGACTGTGATCGGCTTCGCCAGAGGCGGGACGGTGGCGCTTGCGGGCGCGATACCGGCTTCGAACTCTGGACGGAAGTATTTGATGGCACTGCCCAACGGCTCCACGGCACCCGGTGCGTGAGCACAGAAGGTCTTGCCTGGGCCGAGGAAGTTGACCAGACCCAGCAGGGTCTCGATGTCACCTGGCTGGCCGCGGCCTTGTTCGATGGCCATCAGCAGCTTGACGCTCCATGGCAGGCCATCACGGCAAGGGGTGCAGAAACCACAGGATTCGCGGGCGAAGAACTGCTCCATGTTGCGCAGCAGGGACACCATGTTGACGCTGTCGTCCACCGCCATGGCCAGGCCGGTACCCATACGGGTGCCCACCTTGGCGATGCCGCCGGCGTACATTTGTGCGTCGAGGTGTTCCGGCAACAGGAAACCGGTACCGGCGCCGCCTGGCTGCCAGGCCTTGAGCTTGTAACCGTCGCGCATGCCGCCGGCGTAGTCTTCGAACAGTTCGCGACCGGTCACGCCGAATGGCAGTTCCCACAGACCGGGGTTCTTGACCTTGCCGGAGAAGCCCATGAGCTTGGTGCCCATGTCTTCACTGCCGTCGCGGGCCAACGATTTGTACCAGTCCACGCCGTCGGCGATGATCGCCGGCACGTTGCACAGGGTTTCAACGTTGTTCACGCAGGTCGGCTTGCCCCACACGCCAACGGCGGCAGGGAAGGGCGGCTTGGAGCGCGGGTTGGCGCGGCGGCCTTCGAGGGAGTTGATCAGTGCGGTTTCTTCACCGCAGATGTAACGCCCGGCGCCGGTGTGGACGAACAGCTCGAAATCGAAGCCGCTGCCCAGGATGTTCTTGCCCAACAGGCCCGCTGCCTTGGCTTCTTCCACGGCACGGTTCAGGTGCTTGGCGGCGGTGGTGTACTCGCCACGCAGGAAGATGTAGCCACGGTAGGTTTTCAGCGCGCGGGCGCTGATCAGCATGCCTTCGATCAGCAGATGGGGCAGTTGCTCCATCAGCATGCGGTCTTTCCAGGTGTTCGGCTCCATTTCATCCGCGTTGCACAGCAGGTAGCGGATGTTGATGGATTCGTCCTTGGGCATCAGGCCCCACTTCACGCCAGTGGGGAAGCCTGCACCGCCGCGACCCTTGAGGCCGGCGTCTTTCACGGTCTGGACGATGGCGTCCTGATCCATGTCGGCGAAGGCCTTGCGCGCAGCGGCGTAACCGTTCTTGGCCTGGTACTCGTCGAGCCAGACGGCTTCGCCGTCGTCACGCAGTCGCCAGGTCAGCGGGTGAGTCTCGGCCGAACGCTGGATGCGGTTGGCAGGACCGAAAGAAGTCAGGGTCATACGTAGCCCTCGAGCAGTTTGGCGACGCCGGCAGGCTGGACATCGCCAAAGGTGTCGTCATCGATCATCAGCGCCGGTGCCTTGTCGCAGTTGCCGAGGCAGCAGACCGGCAGCAGGGTGAAACGACCGTCGGCGGTGGTCTGACCCAGGCCGATACCCAGGTTGTTCTGGATTTCGCTGACCACCGACTCGTGGCCACCGATGTAGCAGACCATGCTGTCGCAGACGCGAATGATGTGACGGCCGACCGGCTGACGGAAGATCTGGCTGTAGAACGTGGCCACGCCTTCAACGTCGCTGGCCGGGATGCCGAGGATCTCGCCGATGGCGTACAGGGCGCCGTCCGGCACCCAGCCGCGTTCCTTCTGAACGATCTTCAGGGCTTCGATCGACGCCGCGCGCGGGTCTTCGTAGTGATGCAGCTCGTGCTCGATGGCCGAGCGCTCGGTTTCACTCAAGATGAAACGGTCTGTCTGGATAAGCGTGCTGTTCATGCTTAGCGGTCCACGTCGGCCATAACGAAATCGATACTACCCAGGTACGCAATCAGGTCCGCGACCATGCTGCCTTTGATCACCGAAGGGATCTGTTGCAGATGCGGGAAGCTCGGAGTACGGATCCGGGTACGGTAGCTCATGGTGCCGCCGTCGCTCGTCAGGTAATAACTGTTGATGCCCTTGGTCGCTTCGATCATCTGGAAGGATTCGTTGGCCGGCATGACCGGGCCCCACGAAACCTGCAGGAAGTGCGTGATCAGGGTTTCGATGTGCTGCAGCGTGCGCTCTTTCGGCGGCGGCGTGGTCAGCGGGTGATCCGCCTTGTACGGGCCTTCCGGCATGTTGCGCAGGCACTGGTCGATGATCTTGACGCTCTGGCGCATCTCTTCGACGCGAACCATGCAGCGGTCGTAGGCATCGCCGTTGGCAGCCAGCGGTACTTCGAACTCGAAGTTCTCGTAACCGGAGTATGGGCGCGCTTTACGCAGGTCGAAGTCGCAACCGGTGGAACGCAGGCCGGCACCGGTGACGCCCCATTCCAGGGCCTCTTTGGTGTTGTACTGGGCAACGCCGATGGTACGACCCTTGAGGATGCTGTTCTGCAGGGCGGCCTTGGTATATTCGTCGAGGCGCTTCGGCAGCCATTCAACGAAGTCTTTCACCAGTTTTTCCCAGCCGCGTGGCAGGTCGTGGGCGACGCCGCCGATGCGGTACCAGGCCGGGTGCAGACGGAAACCGGTGATGGCTTCAATCACCGTGTACGCCTTCTGGCGGTCGGTGAAGGTGAAGAACACCGGGGTCATGGCGCCAACGTCCTGGATGTAGGTACCCAGGAACAGCAGGTGGCTGGTGATCCGGAAGAACTCGGCCATCATGATGCGGATGACGTCGACCTTCTCGGGTACCTTGATGCCGGCCAGCTTCTCGACCGAGAGCACGTACGGCAGGTTGTTCATCACGCCGCCGAGGTAGTCGATACGGTCGGTGTACGGAATGAAACTGTGCCAGGACTGACGCTCGGCCATCTTCTCGGCGCCACGGTGGTGGTAACCGATGTCCGGAACGCAATCGACGATCTCTTCACCGTCCAGTTGCAGGATGATGCGGAACGCACCGTGAGCCGAAGGGTGGTTCGGACCCAGGTTGAGGAACATGTAGTCCTCGTTCGGGCCGGAGCGCTTCATGCCCCAGTCTTCAGGGCGGAAGCGCGCGGCTTCTTCCTCGAGTTGTTGCTTGGCCAGGTTCAGGCTGAACGGATCGAACTCGGTGGCGCGCGCCGGGAAGTCCTTGCGCAGCGGGTGACCTTCCCAGGTCGGCGGCATCATGATGCGCGACAGGTGCGGGTGACCTTTGAAGTCGATGCCGAACATGTCCCAGACTTCACGCTCGTACCAGTTGGCGTTCGGCCAGATGCTGGTGACGGTCGGCAAGCTGAGGTCGCTCTCGGACAAGGCGACCTTGATCATCACGTCACTATTACGTTCCAGCGACATGAGGTGATAGAACACGGTGAAATCGGCACCGCCCGGCAGCCCTTGACGCTTGGTGCGCAGACGCTCGTCCACGCCGTGCAGGTCATAGAGCATGACGTACGGCTTGGGCAGGTTGCGCAGGAAGGTCAGGACTTCGACGAGTTTGGCGCGAGCCACCCACAGCACCGGCATGCCGGTGCGGGTCGGCTGAGCGGTGAACGCTTCGGCGCCAAAACGGTTGTTCAGTTCGACGACCACATCCTGGTCGTCTGCCTTATAAGGCGGGATGTACAGAGCACTGCCTGTAGTCATGGTTATTTTTTCGCTTTCGGTCAACGTAAAGAATGAAGCCAGCTTCTCGTTTCTTTGAAACAGACTGGATCAGACTTCGTCAGGGCTGCGCAGGTTGGTGACTGCGATTCGCTGTTCGCGGCGCTGTTCCTTCTGCGAAGGCATGTCGGCGCGATAAACGCCTTGATCGCCAACGACCCAGGAAAGTGGGCGACGCTCCTGGCCAATGGATTCCTGCAACAGCATCAAGCCTTGCAGAAATGCTTCTGGACGGGGCGGGCAGCCAGGTACGTAGACGTCAACGGGCAGGAACTTGTCCACCCCCTGAACCACGGAGTAGATGTCGTACATGCCGCCGGAGTTGGCGCACGAACCCATCGAGATCACCCACTTGGGCTCGAGCATCTGCTCGTACAGGCGCTGAATGATCGGCGCCATCTTGATGAAGCAGGTCCCGGCGATAACCATGAAGTCGGCCTGACGCGGTGATGCCCGGATAACTTCGGCGCCGAAGCGCGCGATGTCGTGGGGCGCCGTGAAGGCGGTGGTCATTTCCACGTAGCAGCAGGACAGACCGAAGTTGTACGGCCACAGGGAGTTCTTACGTCCCCAGTTGACCGCGCCACTCAGCACGTCTTCCAGCTTGCCCATGAAAATGTTTTTGTGGACTTGATCTTCTAACGGATCGGAAACGGTTTCCCGCTGGCCGATCGGATACTGCTCGTTAGGAGCATCGGGGTCGATTCTGGTGAGATTGTATTGCATTGCCAAAGCCTCATTGTTTCAGCTTCGCCTGCCGCTTGCGACGAGCTTCCGGAGCCCAGTCAAGGGCGCCCACTCGGAACAGGTAGACAAGACCTGCCAACAGAATTGCTATGAAAACGAGAGCTTCGACGAATCCGGTCCAGCCGCTTTCGCGGACGGACACAGACCATGCAAAGAGAAAGAGGGCTTCGATATCGAAGATCACGAACAGCATCGCGACCAGATAGAATTTGGCTGAGAGCCGCAAGCGGGCGCCACCGGTAGGTAGCATGCCGGACTCGAACGGTTCGTTTTTGCTGCGGCCCCAGGCTTTTGACCCAAGGAGGCTGGAGACGCCGAGCATGAAGGCGCACAGGCCGACTACACCCAGAAGGAAAATGGCAAAGCCCCAGTTGTGGGCCATGAGTCCTGTCGCTTCGGGCATGCTGGAAATCCTTAACAGAGAGCAAAGGTCTCTGAGCTTGATAAAGAAATAAGGCAGTGACGATATGTCGCAGCAATCAATCGCGCTGATTTTATGGCTAAACACCCGGCAAGTAAAATTCCTATAGCGAAATTATTTATTGGAATAAGGACATAGCGCACCTCGAAGGGCCCGCAGCCCATGCGTTGCGGGCATTAGCCGGAATTTCAAGAATTATGTTTTGTGGGAAATGTAACGAACATAGTTGTCGCTAAATGATAATTGATATCGTTTGCAGTGGTTTCGTAACTGTTTAACGGGTCACTAGTTGGGAAGTTGTCTTATATGCGCGTTACTGCAAGTAGCGGCGGCGCCCGTTTTAGCCGATTTTTGCGATGCGGATACCGTTCTGGATCAATGTTTTGCCTGACAGGCTGTGCCAAATCCTGAGGTGCCCGGAAAACCGCAGGCAAAAAAACGCCCCGAACCAGTCGGGGCGTCAGTTTTTTCGGCAATGCGGTTAGCTTTCTATACGGTTCGCAAAGGCCGTTCGCTCAGGCGAAGTCGATCAGTGGAACTGTTCTTCTTCGGTCGAGCCGGTCAGCGCGGTCACCGAGGACGTGCCGCCCTGGATTACGGTGGTCATGTCGTCGAAGTAGCCAGTGCCCACTTCCTGCTGGTGAGCCACGAAGGTGTAACCCTTGGCGGCGTCAGCGAATTCCTGCTCTTGCAGCTTCACGTAGGCAGTCATGTCGTTGCGGGCGTAGTCGTGCGCCAGGTTGAACATGCTGTGCCACATGTTGTGAATGCCGGCCAGGGTGATGAACTGGTGCTTGTAACCCATGGCGGACAGTTCGCGCTGGAACTTGGCGATGGTCGCGTCGTCCAGGTTTTTCTTCCAGTTGAAGGAAGGCGAGCAGTTGTACGACAGGATCTGGTCCGGGTATTCCTTTTTGATCGCTTCAGCGAAACGACGGGCTTCTTCCAGATCCGGCTTGGCGGTTTCGCACCAGATCAGGTCGGCGTACGGCGCGTAGGCCAGGCCACGGGCGATTGCCTGGTCCAGACCTGCACGAACCTTGTAGAAACCTTCCTGGGTACGGGTGCCAGTCACGAATGGCTGGTCGTACGGATCGCAGTCGGAAGTCAGCAGGTCGGCAGCGTTGGCGTCGGTACGGGCCAGGATGATGGTCGGTACACCGGCAACGTCGGCAGCCAGACGAGCAGCGGTCAGCTTCTGTACGGCTTCCTGGGTTGGAACCAGAACCTTGCCGCCCATGTGGCCGCATTTCTTCACGGAAGCCAGCTGGTCTTCGAAGTGAACGCCGGCGGCGCCTGCCTCGATCATGCTCTTCATCAGCTCGTAGGCGTTCAGGACGCCGCCGAAACCGGCTTCGGCGTCAGCCACGATTGGTGCGAAGTAGTCGATGTAGCCTTCGTCGCCCGGGTTCTTGCCGGCTTTCCACTGGATCTGGTCGGCGCGACGGAACGAGTTGTTGATGCGCTTGACCACGGTTGGAACCGAGTCCACCGGGTACAGCGACTGGTCCGGGTACATCGATTCGGCGGAGTTGTTGTCCGCCGCGACTTGCCAGCCCGACAGATAGATCGCCTGGATACCGGCTTTAACCTGCTGCACAGCCTGGCCGCCGGTCAGGGCGCCCATGCAGTTGACGAAATCTTTCTCTGGGCGGAAGGACGGCTTGGCACCCTGGGTGACCAGGTTCCACAGCTTCTCGGCGCCCATTTTTGCAAAGGTGTGCTCTGGTTGAACCGAGCCACGCAGACGGACGACGTCAGCAGCGGAGTAATTGCGAGTCACGCCTTTCCAGCGCGGGTTTTCAGCCCAGTCTTTTTCAAGGGCTGCAATTTGCTGTTCGCGTGTCAGTGCCATGGAGATAAACCTCGTCGCGTCTTTATGAAAAGTTGTTCTGCGGTGGAAAATTCCTTGCGCTCGCTGACCAGAAGCTTAGGTGGTCAGGTCGGGTTCGGCGGGGCAGGCGACGGGATGAACGATGAGCTCGAGGGGAGGTGAGCAGGTAAAGGCGAACTGGTGGGCGCATTCGGGCGTCGTGGGCCTTTATACGAACGACAGTGTAAAGCCGGGTTACCTAATTACGCTTCCGTCCCTCGGGACAACTTCGTTCCAGTCGGCAACCTCGTCAAACACGCCTTGTGGGCGGTACAGACACGAAACGGCTCGCGGGGATGTTTGCGAGCAGCGCTTCGAAGGCCCTTGCCAGGGCCTCTGATTAGCGGGAGCGAGGCCATCATGCCTTCGCTTTTTTGGCTCGTCAAACGTTTTGTAGTGCTTTTTTTAAAGCACTACATCTTTCGTCTAATACGACTAATCAGTCAGTTTTTGGTGCTTTAGTCCAGCGTGTCGACTTTCACCCGCAACGTCATGTCATCCCGGCCTTGAGTAGAGTAGCTGCGGGCCAGGCCCTGTTTGTCGGCCTGGGTCTGGCGATTCACGCCGGCGAGGGTGATCCATTCACCCAGGCGTCCGGTGACGGTTGTGTCGGTGCTTTGCACGTTCACTACATCGGGACGTTCCTGGCTCATGCGGTCACGGTTGGTACTGATGGCCAGGTGAACGGTTTCGCCGGTGACGCTGGCGGTGACGTAAAAGCCCTGGGTGACGTTGCGATATTGCGTCTGGCTGCTGTAATCGCCGTAGGAGTTGGTCTGGCTGCTGGTGATCGGCACGCTCTGGCCGACCTGGATCAGTGCCGGTGCACCTTCGCTGGCCTGGATCTGCTGAATGCCGCCGTCACGGCTGGCGGTGCTGCGGCTGATGATCCGGGTCTGCGCGCCGTTGACCGAATAGCCTTCATCGCCACGACCGTTGTTTTCGTTGGTGTCGACCGTGATCAGCAGGCGCTTGGGCGCGGTGTCGAGTTGCGAGAGCAGGTCCTTGAGTTCTTGAATCTTGCCGGGCTCGGCCTTGACGATCAGTTGGTTGCCATAGGCGCTGACCTGGCCGTCCTTGCCGATGAAGTCCTGAGCCACCGGCAGCATGTCGGCACTGGTGTGGTACTTGAGGGGCACGATTTCTGTGGCTGCCATCACCGAAAAACTGCAGCCGAGCAGCAGGGTGGTGAGCAGGGTGCGTAGGGACATGTCCGTTATCTCCGCTTTCGAAAGGCTTGATATTGCCAGTTTGTCGGCCCGGGGTGGGGCAAGTTGAATCGTAGACAGCAAAACGCCCCGGCATCGTGAGATGCAGGGGCGTTTTAGGTGTTGATCGTTCCCACGCTCTGCGTGGTAATGCAGCCAGTGACGCTCTGCGTCACATGCCGCAAGGGACGCGGAGCGTCCCGAGATGCATCCCCACGCGGAGCGTGGGAACGATCGGTGCCTGGGTCTTAAGCCGAATGACGAACCATGTCGACATGCGGAATCCCGGCTTCGAGGAATTCCTCGCTGATCAGGTTGAAACCCAGACGCTCATAGAACGCTGTGGCCTGAACCTGGGCGCTGAGCATCTGCTGCTTCAGGCCGCGTGCTTCCGCTTCGGCAATCACCGCTTGCATCAGCGCATCGCCGACCTTCAGGCCGCGCCAGTCCTTGAGCACCGAAACCCGGCCGACATGCCCGTCGGGCAAAAGGCGGGCAGTGCCGATCGGAAAGTCGCCTTCGAAAGCCAGGAAATGCACCGCCGTGGCATCATCGGCGTCCCACTCAAGCTCGGGTGGAACCGATTGTTCGGCAATGAACACCGTTTCGCGAATGCGGCGGATCTCGGCGTTGTCCTTTTGCCAGTCTGCAACACGTACGCGAATCTTATTCATCGTCGGCGAACCCCAGACTGCCCTGTTTGACCAGTTCGCACAGCAGGCCGCGACCGTCTTCGTCGCTCAGCCAGTCACCGAGGTTATCGGTGTGCAGGGCGTCGGCGGAGCAGATCAGCTTCAGCAGTTCGCGCAGCTTGCCCGGCAGGTAACGGCTCTGGCCGCTGGCGAACAGCAGCAGGTCGTCATCGACGTCCGACCACGCCAGGCGCGCGCTCGGGTTGCGGATCAGGATGGCGCCGTCTTCGAGTGCGCCGAGCAAGTCTTCTTCCTCGACCTCTTCCGGGCCTACCACCAGCTCTGGATAACGCGGCTCGGTCATGTACTGGCCGAACCAGGTCAGCAGCAGGCGCTCATCGCTCATGTGCTCGGCGAGCAGCGCTTTCAGGCGGTCGAGTGCATCGTGCTGGATCTGATGTGGATCATCGCTGACCGGTTTTGCATCGGCGTCGGTGTAGCGCTCTTCGTCAGTCAGGAACTGGCTGAGGAAGTCGGTGAAGTGGGTCAGCACTTCAGCGGCGCTCGGTGCGCGGAAACCGACCGAGTAGGTCATGCAGTCATCGACGGCAACGCCGCAGTGGGCCAGGCGTGGTGGCAGGTAGAGCATGTCGCCCGGTTCGAGCACCCACTCTTCGGTCTCGTGGAATTCGGCGAGGATGCGCAGGTCCGCGTGTTGCAGCAGCGGGCTTTCGGAGTCGCACATCTGGCCGATTTTCCAGTTGCGCTTGCCGTGGCCTTGCAGCAGGAACACGTCGTAGTTGTCGAAGTGCGGGCCGACGCTGCCACCCGGGGCGGCGAAGCTGATCATTACGTCGTCGACGCGCCAGCTCGGCAGGAAGCGGAAATTTTCCAGCAGCTCGCTGACTTCCGGCACGAACTGGTCGACCGCCTGTACCAGCAGGGTCCACTCGCGCTCCGGCAGTTTGCTGAATTCGTCTTCGGCGAACGGGCCGCGACGCAGTTCCCATGGACGCTCGCCGTGCTCGATCACCAGGCGCGATTCAACTTCTTCTTCCAGGGCCAGGCCGGCGAGTTCGTCGGCGTCGATCGGGCTTTCGAAATCAGGAATCGCCTGACGGATCAGCAGTGGTTTTTTCTGCCAGTAATCGCGCATGAATTCGCGCGCCGTAAGACCACCCAGAAGTTGAAGAGGAATATCGGGATTCATATGTAACCTATTGAAAAAAAGCATTTTTCAGACGGGAATAAAAACGCCCGGCGCGGCCGGGCGTCTCAAACGGGTCAAGCAGTCGATCAGATGCGTTTGGCTTGCGCTACAGCGTTGCCGATGTAGTTGGCCGGGGTCAGTTGCTTGAGCTCGGCTTTCGCAGCGGCCGGCATGTCCAGGCCATCGATGAAAGTCTGCAGCGCTTCAGGGCTGATGCCCTTGCCGCGGGTCAGTTCTTTCAGCTTCTCGTACGGGTTTTCGATGTTGTAGCGGCGCATCACGGTCTGGATCGGCTCGGCCAGGACTTCCCAGCAAGCGTCCAGATCGGCAGCGATCTTGTCAGCGTTCAGCTCGAGCTTGCTGATGCCTTTGAGGCTCGCTTCGTACGCGATCACGCTGTGGGCGAAGCCGACACCGAGGTTGCGCAGAACGGTGGAGTCGGTCAGGTCGCGCTGCCAGCGGGAGATCGGCAGTTTGCTCGCCAGGTGCTGGAACAGTGCGTTGGCGATGCCCAGGTTGCCTTCGGAGTTTTCGAAGTCGATCGGGTTGACCTTGTGCGGCATGGTCGACGAACCGATTTCGCCGGCGATGGTGCGCTGCTTGAAGTAACCCAGGGAGATGTAGCCCCAGATGTCACGGTCAAAGTCGATCAGGATGGTGTTGAAGCGCGCAATGGCGTCGAACAGCTCGGCGATGTAGTCGTGCGGCTCGATCTGCGTGGTGTACGGGTTGAAGCCCAGACCCAACTCGTCTTCGATGAAGGCGCGGGCGTTGGCTTCCCAGTCGATCTGTGGGTAGGCCGACAGGTGAGCGTTGTAGTTGCCGACAGCGCCGTTGATCTTGCCCAGCAGCGGAACGGCAGCGACCTGAGCGATCTGACGCTCGAGGCGGTAAACCACGTTCGCCAGCTCTTTGCCCAGGGTAGTCGGCGAAGCCGGCTGACCGTGGGTGCGCGACAGCATCGGCACGTCGGCGAAGCGGATGGCCAGTTCGCGGATGGCGTTGGCGGTCTGGCGCATCAGCGGCAGCATCACGTCGTCACGGCCTTCGCGCAGCATCAGTGCGTGGGACAGGTTGTTGATGTCCTCGCTGGTGCAGGCGAAGTGGATGAATTCGCTGACCTTGGCCAGTTCCGGCAGCTTGGCCGCCTGCTCTTTGAGCAGGTATTCGATCGCTTTTACGTCGTGGTTGGTGGTGCGCTCGATCTCTTTCACGCGCTCGGCATGCTCCAGCGAGAAGTTCTCGGCCAGTTCATTCAGAACGGCGTTGGCTTCGGCGGAGAAGGCAGGCACTTCCGGGATGCCGGCGTGAGCGGCCAGGCGCTGGAGCCAGCGCACTTCAACCAGAACGCGGGCACGGATCAGACCGTACTCGCTGAAAATTGGGCGCAGGGCCTGGGTTTTGCCGGCGTAGCGGCCGTCAACAGGGGAAACCGCAGTGAGCGAAGAGAGCTGCATGGGGTGTTCTCGGACAGTCGGGCAACGAAATGGGGCGCGTATCATACATGAAAAAATCCGCCGGTCCGTCGCCAACTGACCGGCGTATTACGCGTTACAGACTACAAAGCTTTTATTGCGCGACGATTTACTCGCTGCGCATCAACGGATACAGCTCTTTGAGCAATTTGCGTCGGCTGACGACCAACTGCCAGCGGTGACCGCCGAGCTGGCGCCACAGGCGTGCCGAACGAATGCCGGCGAGCAGCAGGGCGCGGATCTTCGAGGCGTTGCTCGGCTGCTGCAGATTGCGCATGTCGCCATGCACCTGAATGCGCTGGCGCAGCGTGCTCAGGGTGTCCTGGTACAGCGCACCGCAGGCCGCGATCACGTTTTCGTGGGCTGGGCCGAAATGCTCGACCTGTGACTGGATCTGCGGCAAACGCTTGCCAATCACGTCGAGCATGTCGTTGCGCTTGGCCAGTTGCCGCTCAAGGCCGAGCATTGACAGGGCGTAGCGCAACGGTTCGCGCTGCAAGGTGCTCGGGTCGCGCTCGAGGGCGCCGATCAGTGCGCGGTAACCCTCGCGCAGGTTGATATCGTCGCCGCCGTAAACATCCAGCGTGTCTTTCGGGTCACGAACCAGCAGGCTGCCGAGCATGCAGCTCAGGCCGGCTTCGTTGGTCTGGCCAGTCTTGGCGATGCGGTCGACCAGCACGGCGGCGAGAAACACGCCGCCCAGAGCGGTCAATTGTTCCTGAGTCGGGCTCATGCCTGGCCGCTCCACGGCTCGGCGACTTCGATCACGCCGCCACCGAGGCAGATTTCACCGTCATAGAACACCACTGACTGGCCCGGCGTGACCGCGCGTTGCGGCTCGTCGAACACGGCACGATAGCCGGTCGCGGTTTTTTCCAGGGTGCAGGCCTGATCGCTCTGGCGATAACGAACCTTGGCGGTCAGGCGCAATGGCTGGCTCAGATCGATCGGGTTGACCCAATAGATTTCCGAAGCGAGCAGGGCGCTGGAGAACAGCCACGGATGGTTGTTTCCCTGGCCGACGATCAGCTCGTTGGTGTCCAGGTCCTTGCGCAGCACGTACCACGGCTCGTCGCCGGCGTCTTTCAAACCGCCGATGCCCAGGCCCTGACGCTGGCCGATGGTGTGGTACATCAAGCCGTGGTGGCGGCCGATGACTTCGCCTTCGGTGGTCTTGATCTCGCCCGGTTGCGCCGGCAGGTATTGCTTGAGGAAATCGCTGAAGCGACGCTCGCCGATGAAGCAGATCCCGGTGGAATCCTTCTTCTTGGCGGTTGCCAGCTCGTATTTCTCGGCAATTGCGCGGACTTCCGGCTTTTCCAGCTCGCCGACCGGGAACAGGGTCTTGGCGATCTGTTCGCCGCCGACGGCGTGCAGGAAGTAGCTCTGATCCTTGTTCGGATCCAGGCCCTTGAGCAGTTCGGTGCGGCCGTCGATGTCGCGGCGGCGCACGTAGTGACCGGTAGCGATCAGGTCGGCGCCGAGCATCATGGCGTAGTCGAGGAACGCCTTGAACTTGATCTCGCGGTTGCACAGGATGTCCGGGTTCGGCGTGCGGCCGGCCTTGTATTCGGCCAGGAAATGCTCGAACACGTTGTCCCAGTACTCGGCGGCGAAGTTGGCGGTGTGCAGCTTGATACCGATCTTGTCGCACACGGCCTGGGCATCCGCCAGGTCGTCCATGGCGGTGCAGTATTCCGTTCCGTCGTCTTCTTCCCAGTTCTTCATGAACAGGCCTTCCACTTCATAGCCCTGCTCGATCAGCAGGAGAGCGGAAACGGAAGAGTCCACGCCGCCGGACATGCCGACAATGACGCGCTTCTTGGATGTGTCAGAAGGGGCTGGATCACGCATAGGGATTCAATGAGTGTCTTGAAAAAGGACGCGATTCTATCAGGCTCACGGCCTCAAGGCTAAAGGGAAGGGCGGATCAGTTCGAGGCCGAAGCGATTGCCGGCCAGATAATCATCGATGCAACGGATGATCAGCTCGCTGCGCCAGTTATCGCGCTGGGCCAATAATTCGTCGCGGGTCAGCCACTTGGCGCCGACGATGCCGTCGTCCAGCTGATAATCCGGGTGGTGTTTCACGGCTTTGGCGCTAAAGCACACGCGCTGGTAAGTCACGCCGTTACTTGGGGCGGTGTACAGATAAATGCCGATTACGCTGGTGGGTTCGACGTCCCAGCCGGTTTCTTCGAGGGTTTCGCGTACGGCGGCTTCGATCAGGGTTTCGTCCGGATCCAGATGGCCGGCGGGCTGATTGAGCACGTTGCGCCCGGCCTTGTGTTCCTCGACCATCAGGAAACGACCGTTGTCCTCGACGATGGTGGCGACGGTGATGTGGGGGAGCCATTGCATTGATTGAATCTCCTGGGCGAAAGGCAGAAACACAAACCCCGGCGCATGGCCGGGGTTTGTGATGTTCCCTTTACAACCTTATACCAGCGCAGCGATGGCCGCGTTGAAGGTTGCGCTTGGGCGCATGGCCTTGCTGATCAGCTCGGCATCGGCGTGGTAGTAACCACCGATGTCCACTGGCTTGCCCTGAACGGCGTTGAGCTCGGCGACGATGGTCGCTTCGTTCTCGGTCAGGGTCTTGGCCAGAGTCGCGAACTGCGCTTGCAGTGCAGCGTCTTCAGTCTGGGCGGCCAGGGCTTGTGCCCAGTACATTGCCAGGTAGAAGTGGCTGCCGCGGTTGTCGATGTTGCCGACTTTGCGCGATGGCGACTTGTTGTTGTCGAGGAACTGGCCGGTGGCCTGGTCCAGAGTCTTGGACAGTACCAGCGCTTTCGGGTTGTTGTAGTTCACACCCAGGTGCTCGAGAGAAGCGGCCAGGGCCAGGAATTCACCCAGCGAATCCCAGCGCAGGAAGTTCTCTTCGACCAGTTGCTGCACGTGCTTCGGAGCCGAACCGCCGGCGCCGGTTTCGAACAGGCCACCGCCGTTCATCAGCGGCACGATCGACAGCATCTTGGCGCTGGTGCCCAGTTCCATGATCGGGAACAGGTCGGTCAGGTAGTCACGCAGTACGTTGCCGGTCACCGAAATGGTGTCCTTGCCTTCGCGGGTGCGCTGCAGGGTGTATTTCATGGCATCGACCGGCGCCATGATCTGGATGTCCAGACCGGTGGTGTCGTGATCCTTCAGGTAAGCCTGAACCTTCTCGATCACCACGCCGTCGTGGGCGCGCATCGGGTCCAGCCAGAAAATGGCCGGGGTGCTGCTTGCGCGAGCGCGGTTGACGGCCAGTTTGACCCAGTCCTGGATCGGCGCGTCCTTGGTCTGGCACATGCGGAAGATGTCGCCGGCTTCAACAGCCTGTTCCATCAGCAGGGTGCCTTTGCTGTCGGTCACGCGAACCACGCCGTCGGCCTTGATCTGGAAGGTCTTGTCGTGGGAGCCGTATTCTTCAGCCTTTTTCGCCATCAGGCCAACGTTTGGCACGCTGCCCATAGTGGTCGGATCGAAAGCGCCATTGGCTTTGCAATCTTCGATCACGGCCTGGTAGATGGTGGCGTAGCAGCGATCCGGGATCACAGCCTTGGTGTCGTGCAGCTGACCGTCGGTGCCCCACATCTTGCCGGAGTCACGGATCATGGCCGGCATCGAGGCGTCGACGATAACGTCGCTCGGCACGTGCAGGTTGGTGATGCCTTTGTCGGAGTTGACCATCGCCAGCGACGGACGAACGGCGTAGACCGCCTGCACGTCAGCTTCGATCTGGGCTTGCTGCTCGGCCGGCAGGGATTTGATGCGGGCGTACAGGTCGCCGATGCCGTTGTTCAGGTTGAAGCCGATTTCGGCCAGCACGTCGGCGTGCTTGGTCAGGGCGTCCTTGTAGAACTCGGCAACGATCTGGCCGAACATGATCGGGTCGGAGACCTTCATCATGGTGGCTTTCAGGTGAACCGACAGCAGCACGCCTTGTTGCTTGGCGCTGTCGATTTCAGCGGCGATGAACGCGCGCAGGGCCTTTTTGCTCATGACGGAGCAGTCGAGGATCTCGCCCGCCTGAACGGTGGTTTTTTCTTTCAGGACGGTGGTGGTGCCGTCTTGGGCGACCAGCTCGATTTTCACGGTGTCAGCGGCGTCGATCAGGGCCGCTTTTTCGCTGCCGTAGAAATCGCCGGTGCTCATGTGAGCGACGTGGGACTTGGAGTCCTTGGCCCAGGCGCCCATTTTGTGCGGGTGCTTGCGAGCGTAGTTCTTGACCGACAGCGGCGCGCGACGGTCGGAGTTGCCTTCACGCAGGACCGGGTTCACGGCGCTGCCCTTGACCTTGTCGTAACGCGCCTTGGCATCTTTGTCGGCGTCGCTGGTCACGGTTTCCGGGTAGTCCGGCAGGTTGTAGCCCTGGGCTTGCAGTTCTTTGATCGCGGCTTGCAGTTGCGGAACCGAGGCGCTGATGTTCGGCAGCTTGATGATGTTGGCTTCAGGCGTAACGGCCAGGTCGCCCAGTTCGGCGAGGTGGTCGGCTACGGCTTTGTCGCCCAGTTGCTCGGGGAAGCTGGCCAGAATACGCGCTGCAAGAGAGATATCGCGGGTTTCCACGGCGATATCGGCCGAGGCGGTGTAAGCCTCGATGATCGGCAGCAGGGAATAGGTGGCGAGGGCTGGAGCTTCGTCGGTGAAGGTATAGATGATCTTCGAGCGGGTGGGCATATTCGGATTAACTCTCTCTTCTTTGCTAAAGCGTGCGCAGAAACTCGAGGGGCGCCGGGTAAGCGCGTTCGTTCAAAGTCATCCATGAACCGAATGTCGAGAATCTTCGCGGTGATGTTGGGTGCATCAGTAGAGCGTCAAGCAGTCGGACTGCGGTAACAACCCGACCAATCAGGCGGAAAGTCTCGTGCTAGAGAGGCCAGCCGTCGTGACCCTGTGGTCAGCGGGCGGCATTATACATAGGTAGCTGGCAATCTGCCGATGGTTCATGTGCAACGATTCTCGTCCATTGGTCTAAAGGTCGCAGGGCGGGGTGGGGCGTAGAGTCGGCGTGAATGCTTGAGATTGGCGCTTTTCCCTTTGCTTTCAGGCTTGTACGAAACGAGATGTGGCCGCGCCCGGAACAGAGGGTTTGCGTGTTGATTCAACTGGGTTACGCTCGAGCCAAGCCAGATGTTCAATCCAAACAATGGAGTTCAGCATGGGTTACAAGAAGATTCAGGTTCCAGCCGTCGGCGACAAAATCACCGTCAACGCAGACCATTCTCTCAATGTCCCCGATAACCCGATCATTCCCTTCATCGAAGGTGACGGCATTGGCGTCGACGTCAGCCCTGTGATGATCAAAGTGGTCGATGCTGCCGTAGAAAAAGCCTACGGGGGCAAGCGCAAGATTTCCTGGATGGAGGTTTATGCTGGCGAAAAAGCAACTCAGGTTTATGACCAGGACACCTGGCTGCCCCAGGAAACCCTGGACGCGGTCAAGGATTACGTGGTTTCCATCAAGGGCCCGCTGACCACTCCGGTCGGTGGCGGCATCCGCTCCCTCAACGTGGCCCTGCGTCAACAACTCGATCTCTATGTCTGCCTGCGCCCTGTGGTGTGGTTCGAAGGCGTGCCGAGTCCGGTGAAAAAGCCCGGCGACGTCGATATGGTGATCTTCCGCGAGAACTCCGAAGACATTTATGCCGGTATCGAATGGAAGGCCGGCTCCCCTGAGGCCACCAAGGTCATCAAATTCCTGAAAGAAGAAATGGGCGTCACCAAGATCCGTTTCGACCAGGATTGCGGTATCGGCATCAAGCCTGTTTCGAAAGAAGGCACCAAGCGTCTGGTGCGCAAGGCCCTGCAATACGTGGTGGACAATGACCGCAAGTCGCTGACCATCGTGCACAAGGGCAACATCATGAAATTCACCGAAGGTGCCTTCAAGGACTGGGGCTATGAGGTGGCGAAGGAAGAATTCGGCGCCGAGCTGCTCGATGGCGGCCCGTGGATGAAATTCAAGAACCCGAAAACCGGCCGCGAAGTCGTCGTCAAGGACGCCATCGCCGACGCCATGCTCCAGCAGATCCTGCTGCGTCCGGCCGAGTACGATGTGATCGCTACCCTTAACCTCAACGGTGACTACCTGTCCGATGCCCTGGCGGCGGAAGTGGGCGGTATCGGTATCGCGCCGGGTGCCAACCTGTCCGACACCGTGGCCATGTTCGAGGCGACCCACGGTACCGCGCCGAAATATGCCGGCAAGGACCAGGTCAACCCGGGCTCGGTGATCCTGTCGGCGGAGATGATGCTGCGCCACCTGGGCTGGACCGAGGCGGCCGACCTGATCATCAAGGGCACCAATGGCGCCATCAAGGCCAAGACCGTGACCTACGACTTCGAACGTCTGATGGAAGGCGCCACGCTGGTGTCTTCTTCGGGCTTCGGTGAAGCGCTGATCAAGCACATGTAAGAAAGCCAGCTGCAACGAAACCGCCCGGCTCGAGTGATCGAGCCGGGCGGTTTGTTTTCCGGCAGGTGTCCGGGTCGCTTCAGCTGGTCACTGACTGGTGCCGAGCAGCGGCCGAGGCGGCATCTTTTGCGGCTTCGACATTCTGAATTTTTGTGGCGTGCAGGCCTTTGGGCCCTTGCACGATCTCGAATTTGACGATTTGCCCGGCTTTGAGGGTTTTGTATCCGTCCATTTCAATGGCGGAATAGTGGGCAAAGAAATCGATCTCCTTGCCGTCTTCGTCCTTCCCTTCGCGGGCGTCGGTGTTGATGAAACCGAACCCCTTGGCATTGTTGAACCATTTCACCTTGCCGACAGCCATGCTCAAATCCCTCTGCAACAGTCTCCATCGCTGGAGTATCATCCAATTCATCCGCAGTCGAATCCGTTAAAAAGATTGACTCCGCGGATCTTTTTTCCCCACTGTGGGTTCTATTGGTTGTAACACCGTTTTCCCGATAGTCAAGGTGACCGGGCAGTCGGAGTTGAAAACGTGTCAAGCCGCCCCCACCACTGTATTTGCACAACTGACGAACCTTTCTTTCCATGCATGCAATCAGCCAGATTCGACTAACATTCAATCAGGATCGCCCGCTTCTCCAAAAGGATCTTCCACAGGAGCACGACGACGATTCGGCAGGCGTTGCTGTTCAGGAAGCAAAGCCTGCGTTACAGGCGCCGCCGATGTACAAGGTGGTTTTGTTCAATGATGACTACACACCGATGGATTTCGTCGTCGAAGTGCTCGAGGTGTTTTTTAACCTGAATCGCGAGCTGGCGACCAAGGTCATGCTGGCCGTCCATACAGAAGGGCGGGCAGTATGTGGAGTGTTTACCCGCGACATCGCCGAGACAAAGGCCATGCAGGTCAACCAGTACGCCAGGGAAAGCCAGCATCCGCTACTCTGTGAAATCGAGAAGGACGGTTAATCGCCGACCACTTGGGTATGAGGTGAAGCTATGTTAAACCGCGAGCTCGAAGTCACCCTCAATCTTGCCTTCAAGGAGGCACGTTCGAAACGTCATGAGTTCATGACCGTCGAACACCTGCTGCTGGCCCTATTGGACAATGAGGCTGCCGCCACCGTATTGCGTGCCTGCGGCGCAAACCTCGACAAACTCAAGCACGACCTGCAGGAGTTCATCGACTCCACCACGCCATTGATCCCCGTCCACGACGAGGATCGCGAAACCCAGCCAACCCTGGGCTTCCAGCGTGTACTGCAACGTGCTGTCTTTCATGTGCAGAGCTCGGGCAAACGCGAAGTAACCGGTGCCAACGTGCTGGTTGCAATCTTCAGTGAGCAAGAGAGTCAGGCGGTGTTCCTGCTGAAACAGCAGAGCGTTGCACGCATTGATGTCGTCAACTATATCGCTCACGGCATTTCCAAAGTGCCGGGGCATGGCGATCACTCTGAAGGTGAACAAGATATGCAGGACGATGAGGGCGGTGAGTCTTCTTCTTCAGGCAATCCGCTGGACGCTTATGCCAGCAATCTCAACGAACTCGCACGCCAGGGCCGGATCGATCCGCTGGTCGGGCGTGAAACGGAAGTCGAGCGTGTCGCGCAGATTCTGGCGCGTCGTCGCAAGAACAATCCGCTGCTGGTCGGCGAGGCGGGCGTGGGTAAAACCGCGATCGCCGAGGGCCTGGCCAAGCGCATTGTCGACAACCAGGTGCCGGACCTGCTGGCCAACAGCGTCGTTTACTCCCTCGATCTGGGCGCTCTGCTCGCGGGCACCAAGTATCGCGGTGATTTCGAGAAGCGCTTCAAGGCGCTGCTCAACGAACTGAAAAAACGTCCGCAGGCGATCCTGTTCATCGACGAAATCCACACCATCATCGGTGCGGGTGCTGCGTCCGGTGGCGTCATGGATGCCTCGAACCTGCTCAAGCCGCTGCTGTCGTCTGGCGACATTCGCTGCATCGGTTCGACCACGTTCCAGGAATTCCGTGGCATCTTCGAAAAAGACCGCGCCCTGGCGCGTCGCTTCCAGAAGGTCGATGTTGTCGAGCCGTCGGTGGAAGACACCATCGGTATCCTGCGCGGTCTGAAAGGGCGTTTCGAACAGCACCACAACATCGAATACAGCGATGAGTCGCTGCGCGCCGCTGCGGAACTGGCTTCGCGCTACATCAATGACCGGCACATGCCGGACAAGGCTATCGACGTGATCGACGAGGCGGGCGCCTACCAGCGTCTGCAACCGGTCGAGAAGCGCGTGAAACGCATCGAAGTCCCTGAAGTCGAGGACATCGTGGCGAAGATCGCGCGGATTCCGCCGAAGCACGTCACCAGCTCCGACAAGGAACTGCTGCGTAATCTGGAGCGTGACCTGAAGCTGACGGTGTTTGGTCAGGACGCGGCGATCGATTCGCTGTCGACTGCGATCAAATTGTCCCGTGCCGGCCTCAAGTCGCCTGACAAGCCTGTCGGTTCGTTCCTGTTCGCAGGGCCGACCGGTGTCGGTAAAACCGAAGCCGCGCGTCAATTGGCCAAGGCGTTGGGGATCGAACTGGTGCGCTTCGACATGTCCGAGTACATGGAGCGCCACACCGTATCGCGTTTGATCGGTGCACCTCCGGGGTACGTCGGTTTCGACCAGGGCGGTCTGTTGACCGAAGCGATCACCAAGCAACCGCATTGCGTATTGCTGCTCGATGAAATCGAGAAGGCGCATCCGGAAGTCTTCAACCTGCTGCTGCAGGTGATGGATCACGGCACGCTGACCGACAACAACGGGCGCAAGGCGGACTTCCGCAACGTGATCGTGATCATGACCACCAACGCCGGTGCTGAAACAGCGGCACGTGCTTCGATCGGTTTCACCCATCAGGACCACTCGTCCGATGCGATGGAAGTGATCAAGAAGAGCTTCACGCCGGAATTCCGCAACCGTCTGGATACCATCATTCAGTTTGGTCGCCTCAGTCATGAGGTTATCAAGAGCGTGGTGGACAAGTTCCTCACCGAACTTCAGGCGCAGCTGGAAGACAAGCGTGTGCTTCTGGAAGTTACCGATGCGGCGCGCAGCTGGCTGGCGGCCGGTGGTTACGATTCGGCCATGGGCGCTCGTCCGATGGCGCGTCTGATCCAGGACAAGATCAAGCGTCCGCTGGCGGAGGAGATTCTGTTTGGCGAGCTGGCCGAGCATGGCGGTGTGGTTCACATCGACATCAAGGATGGTGAGTTGACGTTTGACTTCGAGACCACTGCAGAAATGGCTTGACGGCTGGTAAGTGAAAAGGC
>NZ_CATKQA010000047.1:0-313745 GCF_949767575.1 Pseudomonas sp. IT-P2
AGCTAAAATCATCGAGTGATCTCTTTATTGAGTCAGCTCTGATGAGTTGAAAAAGCCCCCGCTTAGCGGGGGCTTTTTTATTGGGTTGACACCTATCTGGGGCGTCTATAGAATTGCGCCTCCTTTTAACGGGCGTATTGCGCCCGGTGGGAATAGCAGCCGGAGTCTGAAATCCAATGCAAAATCAGCAAATCCGTATCAGGTTGAAGGCTTTTGACCATCGCCTGATCGACCAATCAACCCAGGAAATCGTGGAAACCGCGAAACGTACTGGTGCTCAAGTGCGTGGTCCAATTCCACTGCCTACCCGTAAAGAGCGGTTCACCGTTCTGGTTTCCCCGCACGTCAACAAAGACGCGCGTGACCAGTACGAAATCCGCACTCATAAGCGCGTTCTGGACATCGTTCAGCCAACGGATAAAACCGTTGATGCACTTATGAAGCTTGATCTTGCGGCCGGTGTGGAAGTGCAGATCAGCCTCGGCTAAGACTCGGTCTTGGTCGTGTAACGCTCTGAAATGGGCGGCCATAGCGGGTGAAAGCCCCGTACACTCATGAGGTTTACAACATGACTATTGGTGTAGTCGGTCGTAAAGCGGGTATGACCCGTATTTTCACCGAAGAAGGTGTCTCCATTCCGGTCACGGTCATTGAGATCGAGCCGAATCGCGTCACCCAGTTCAAAACTGAAGAAACCGATGGCTATCGTGCAGTGCAAGTCACTGTCGGCGAGCGTCGTGCTTCCCGTGTTACAGCTGCTCAAGCTGGCCACTTCGCCAAGGCGAACGTTGCCGCTGGTCGTACCGTAATGGAATTCCGTCTTGAAGAAGGCGAGTACCAGGCCGGCGATCTGATCAACGCTGAAATCTTCGCTGCTGGTCAACTGGTTGATGTAACCGGTCAGTCCAAAGGTAAAGGCTTCCAGGGTACGATCAAGCGTTGGAACTTCCGCGGGCAAGATAACACCCACGGTAACTCCGTATCCCACCGCGTCCCAGGCTCTATCGGCCAGTGCCAGACTCCTGGTCGTGTATTCAAGGGCAAAAAAATGTCCGGTCATATGGGCGCTGAGCGCGTGACCGTGCAGTCCCTGGAAGTAGTGCGCGTGGACGCTGAACGCAATCTGTTGTTGGTCAAGGGCGCTGTACCTGGCGCTACTGGCGGCAACCTGGTTGTACGTCCGGCAGCCAAGGCTCGCGGTTAAGGGGAAGCTGACATGCAATTAAATGTAAATGACGCTCAAGCGATCGAAGTTTCCGAACTGACATTTGGCGGCGAGTTCAACGAGACGCTGGTTCACCAAGCAGTCGTGGCCTACATGGCTGGCGGCCGTCAGGGTAGCAAGCAGCAGAAGACCCGTTCCGACGTTCGTGGTGGCGGCAAGCGCCCATGGCGTCAGAAAGGTACTGGCCGTGCTCGTGCCGGTACTATTCGCAGCCCAATCTGGCGCGGCGGCGGCACCACCTTTGCAGCTCGTCCACAGGATCACTCCCAGAAGCTGAACAAGAAGATGTATCGCGCAGCAATGCGTTCCATCCTTGCTGAGCTGGTGCGTACTGATCGTCTGGTCGTGGTTCAGGACTTCGCAGTTGAAACTCCGAAAACCAAAGACCTGCTGGGCAAACTGAACAACATGAGCCTGACCGATGTTCTGATCGTGTCGGACGCTGTTGATCAGAACCTGTACCTGGCTGCTCGCAACCTGCCACACGTTGATGTACGTGACGTGCAAGGTTCCGATCCAGTTAGTCTGATCGCATACGACAAGGTGTTGATCACCGTGTCGGCCGTGAAGAAATTCGAGGAGCTGCTGGGATGAACCAGGAACGCGTATTTAAAGTTCTGCTTGGCCCGCACGTTTCCGAGAAGGCTACGGTTCTGGCAGACAAGAAAGGCCAGTTCGTTTTCAAGGTTGCTACTGATGCAACCAAGCTGGAAATCAAGAAGGCCGTCGAAAGCCTGTTCAGCGTGAAAGTTGAGCGTGTTACTACCCTGAATGTTCTGGGTAAGAGCAAGCGCACCGCTCGCGGTCTGGGCAAGCGTAATGACTGGAAGAAGGCAGTTATCTCCCTTCAGCCAGGCCAAGATCTCGATTTCAGCAGCAGTGCTGAGTAAGGAAGGGGTGCATCATGGCAATCGTTAAATGCAAACCGACTTCCCCTGGCCGCCGTTTTGTGGTCAAGGTGGTCAACCAGGAGCTGCATAAAGGCGCTCCTCACGCACCGCTGCTCGAGAAAAAATCGAAGTCTGGTGGTCGTAACAACAATGGCCGTATTACCACTCGTCACATCGGTGGTGGTCATAAGCAGCATTATCGTCTGGTCGACTTCCGTCGCAACGACAAGGATGGCATCGCTGCCACTGTCGAGCGTATCGAATACGATCCAAACCGTACTGCTCACATCGCTCTGCTGCTGTACGCAGATGGCGAGCGTCGCTACATCATCGCCCCTAAAGGCGTGAGCGCTGGCGACCAGCTGATCGCAGGTGCTCTGGCACCGATCAAGCCGGGCAACGCTCTGCAACTGCGCAACATTCCAGTTGGTAGCACCGTACACGGCATCGAACTGAAGCCAGGTAAAGGCGCGCAAATCGCTCGTTCCGCTGGCGCTTCGGCTCAGCTGATCGCTCGTGAAGGCGTTTACGTGACCCTGCGTCTGCGTTCGGGTGAAATGCGTAAAGTACTGGCTGAGTGCCGTGCGACCCTGGGCGAAGTCTCGAACTCCGAGCACAGCCTGCGTTCGCTGGGTAAAGCTGGTGCCAAGCGCTGGCGTGGCGTTCGCCCAACCGTTCGTGGTGTTGCCATGAACCCGGTTGACCACCCACATGGTGGTGGTGAAGGTCGTACCTCTGGTGGTCGTCATCCGGTATCGCCATGGGGCTTCCCGACTAAGGGCGCGAAGACTCGTGGTAATAAGCGTACCGACAAAATGATCGTCCGTCGTCGCAAGTAAATAGAGGGATACGACAGTGCCACGTTCTCTGAAAAAAGGTCCTTTTATTGATCTTCACCTACTGAAGAAGATCGAAGTGGCGGCGGAAAAGAACGATCGCAAACCAATTAAGACTTGGTCGCGTCGTTCGATGATCCTGCCACAAATGGTCGGTCTGACCATCGCAGTACACAACGGTCGTCAGCACGTCCCAGTTCTCGTTAACGAAGACATGGTCGGCCACAAACTGGGCGAGTTCGCCGGTACCCGCAACTATCGCGGGCACGTGGCAGACAAGAAAGCCAAGCGTTAAGGGGTAAGGAAATGGAAGTAGCCGCTAAGTTGTCGGGCGCTCGAATCTCCGCCCAGAAAGCCCGCTTGGTCGCCGACCAGATCCGCGGGAAGAAGGTGGGCGAAGCGCTCAACCTGTTGGCTTTCAGCAGTAAGAAAGCCGCCGAGATCATGAAAAAAGTGCTGGAGTCGGCCGTAGCCAACGCCGAGCATAACGAAGGCGCAGACGTTGATGACCTGAAGGTCAGCACCGTTTTCGTCAACGAAGGGCGTTCGCTGAAGCGCATCATGCCACGTGCCAAAGGCCGTGCTGATCGCATCGTCAAGCGGTCTTGCCATATCACTGTCAAGGTTGCTGACAAGTAACGGAGTCGAAGAGATGGGTCAGAAAGTACATCCCATTGGCATTCGCCTGGGAATCGTCAAGGAGCACACCTCCGTCTGGTACGCAGACGGTCGGACTTATGCGGACTACTTGTTCGCTGATCTGAAGGTGCGTGAATACCTCCAAGACAAACTAAAAAGCGCGTCCGTAAGCCGTATCGATATCCATCGTCCGGCTCAAACTGCACGCATCACCATCCACACCGCTCGTCCAGGTATTGTTATCGGGAAGAAAGGTGAAGATGTTGAGAAACTGCGTCAGGACCTGACCAAGCAAATGGGTGTGCCTGTGCACATCAATATCGAAGAGATCCGCAAGCCGGAGCTCGACGGTATGCTGGTTGCGCAGAGCGTAGCTCAGCAGCTGGAGCGTCGTGTAATGTTCCGTCGCGCCATGAAGCGCGCTGTACAGAACGCCATGCGCATTGGTGCCAAAGGCATCAAAATCCAAGTGAGCGGTCGTCTCGGCGGTGCTGAAATCGCACGTACTGAATGGTATCGCGAAGGTCGTGTGCCACTGCACACCCTGCGTGCCGACATCGACTATGCCAACTACGAAGCTCACACCACTTACGGTGTGATCGGTGTAAAGGTTTGGATCTTCAAAGGCGAAGTAATTGGTGGTCGCCAAGAAGAGCTGAAGCCACAAGCACCAGCGCCTCGTAAAAAAGCTGCTAAGTAAGGGGTACGCCAAATGTTGCAACCTAAGCGTACGAAGTTCCGCAAGCAGATGACCGGCCACAACCGTGGTCTGGCACTGCGCGGTAGCAAAGTCAGCTTCGGCGAGTTCGCGCTGAAGTCTGTAGCTCGTGGTCGTCTCACCGCTCGTCAGATCGAGTCAGCGCGTCGTGCACTGACCCGTCACGTAAAACGTGGCGGCAAGATCTGGATCCGTGTATTCCCGGACAAGCCGATCTCCAAGAAGCCTCTCGAGGTTCGTATGGGTAAAGGTAAGGGTAACGTGGAGTACTGGGTTGCCCAGATTCAGCCAGGCAAAGTCCTGTATGAAATCGAGGGTGTTTCTGAAGAGCTGGCGCGTGAGGCTTTCGCCCTGGCTGCTGCAAAGCTGCCGCTCGCCACCTCCTTTGTTAAACGGACGGTGATGTGATGAAAGCGAATGAACTTCGTGAAAAATCCGCACAGCAGCTGAACGAGCAACTGCTCGGCTTGCTGCGCGACCAGTTCAATCTGCGTATGCAGAAAGCAACTGGCCAGTTGGGGCAGTCTCATCTGCTCTCGCAAGTTAAGCGTGACATCGCTCGCGTGAAGACTGTGCTCAACCAGCAGGCAGGTAAGTGATCATGGCTGAAGCCGAAAAAACTGTCCGTACGCTGACTGGCCGTGTTGTCAGCGACAAGATGGACAAAACCATCACCGTTCTGATCGAGCGTCGCGTTAAGCACCCGATCTACGGTAAATACGTTAAGCGTTCGACTAAGCTGCACGCGCACGACGAAACCAATCAGTGCCACATCGGCGACAAAGTCACTATTCGTGAAACTCGTCCGATGGCCAAGACCAAGTCTTGGGCGCTGGTTGATGTTCTCGAACGCGCTGTGGAAGTCTAAGGGCTAGGGGTCGGAGAAATTATATGATTCAGACTCAATCCATGCTCGATGTGGCCGATAACAGCGGCGCTCGCCGTGTTATGTGCATCAAGGTGCTGGGTGGCTCCCATCGTCGTTACGCTGGTATCGGTGACATCATCAAAGTTACCGTGAAGGAAGCAATTCCTCGCGGTAAGGTGAAAAAAGGCCAGGTGATGACTGCTGTTGTAGTCCGCACTCGTCACGGCGTACGTCGTGCTGATGGCTCCATTATCCGCTTTGATGGCAACGCTGCTGTTCTTCTGAACAACAAGCAAGAGCCGATCGGCACCCGTATCTTTGGGCCAGTGACCCGTGAACTTCGTACTGAGAAGTTCATGAAGATCGTCTCGCTCGCCCCAGAAGTGCTGTAAGGAGATCCGACATGCAAAAGATTCGTCGTGACGACGAGATCATCGTGATCGCCGGCAAAGACAAAGGTAAGCGCGGTAAGGTGCTGAAGGTTCTTGCTGACAACCGTCTGGTTGTTGGCGGTCTGAACCTGGTCAAGCGTCATACCAAGCCTAACCCGATGTCGGGCGTACAGGGCGGTATCGTCGAGAAAGAAGCGCCACTGCACGCTTCCAACGTCGCCATCTTCAACGGCGAAACCAACAAGGCTGACCGCGTTGGTTTCAAAGTAGAAGACGGTAAGAAAATTCGTGTCTTCAAGTCGACCCAAAAAGCGGTTGATGCTTGAACACTGCTAGGTAGAAGACCATGGCACGACTAAAAGAGATTTACCGGAAGGAAATCGCTCCGAAACTTAAGGAAGAACTTAAGCTTTCGAACGTGATGGAAGTTCCGCGCGTTACCAAGATCACCCTGAACATGGGTCTGGGCGAAGCGATCGGCGACAAAAAAGTCATCGAGCACGCTGTTGCTGACCTGGAAAAGATCACCGGCCAGAAAGTCGTTGTGACCTACGCTCGCAAATCCATCGCTGGCTTTAAAGTCCGTGAAGGTTGGCCGATCGGCGTCAAAGTGACCCTGCGCCGTGAGCGTATGTACGAGTTCCTGGATCGTCTGCTGTCGATCTCCCTGCCTCGGGTTCGCGACTTCCGCGGCCTGAATGCCAAGTCCTTTGATGGTCGTGGCAACTACAGCATGGGCGTGAAAGAGCAGATCATTTTCCCGGAAATCGACTACGACAAGATCGATGCTCTCCGCGGTCTGGACATTACCCTGACCACCACTGCTAAGAACGATGACGAAGGCCGCGCTCTGCTGCGTGCTTTCAAATTCCCGTTCCGCAACTGATTGGAGTAGGAAAATGGCCAAGAAGAGCATGAAAAACCGTGAGCTGAAGCGTCAGCTCACCGTTGCCAAGTACGCCGTCAAGCGTGCAGCGCTGAAAGCTATCATCGTCGATCTGAACGCAAGTCCAGAAGCGCGTTGGGAAGCTACCGTAGCTCTGCAGAAGCAACCGCGTGACGCAAGCGCTTCGCGCATGCGTAACCGTTGCCGTCTGACCGGTCGTCCGCACGGCGTTTACCGCAAGTTCGGCCTCGGCCGTAACAAACTGCGTGAAGCGGCAATGCGTGGTGACGTACCAGGCCTGGTTAAAGCCAGCTGGTAATTGCTGTCAAAGCCTTGATGGTCGGGGTCGCAAGAACCTGACCATCGGTGGCCTTGAACTTGAATCAAGCCCCTTTTGGGGCTTGATTCATTTCTGGGGTGTGTCTAGAATGACCGGCTCGCCTGAGCCCGTGTTTTTTACGCCCGGAATTCCTCGGCGACAAGTAGTAGCCGCAAGGCTAATTTTTCTGTATTAGGAGCGTCTAGCCCATGAGTATGCAGGACCCGTTAGCGGACATGCTAACTCGAATCCGTAATGCCCAGATGGCTGAAAAGTCCGTCGTAAGCATGCCGTCTTCCACGTTGAAGGTGGCTGTAGCAAAAGTCCTGAAGGACGAAGGTTACATCGCGGGTTATCAGATCAGCAGCGAAACCAAGCCGCTGCTGTCCATCGAGCTGAAATACTTCGAAGGCCGTCCGGTCATCGAAGAAGTGAAGCGCGTTAGCCGTCCAGGCCTGCGTCAGTACAAGTCCGTCGAAGATCTGCCAAAGGTACGTGGTGGTCTCGGTGTGTCTATCGTCTCCACCAACAAAGGTGTGATGACTGATCGTGCTGCGCGCGCTGCCGGTGTCGGCGGCGAAGTTCTTTGCACTGTGTTCTAAGGGGGGATAAGCATGTCTCGCGTCGCTAAGAACCCCGTTAAGCTGCCAGCCGGTGTCGAAGTAAAATTCGCAGGCCAACAGCTTTCGGTGAAGGGTGCCAAGGGTACTCTTGAACTGAACGTCCATTCGTCCGTTGAAGTCGTTGAAGAAGCTGGTGAGCTGCGTTTTGCTGCTCGCAATGGCGATCAACAGACTCGCGCAATGGCCGGTACCACTCGTGCGTTGGTAAACAACATGGTCCAGGGCGTAAGCCAAGGCTTCGAGCGCAAGCTCCAGCTGGTCGGTGTTGGTTACAAAGCGCAAGCAAAAGGTCAGGTGCTGAACCTGGCTCTTGGCTTCTCGCACCCAGTGGATTACGAACTGCCGGAAGGCATCACCGCTGAGACTCCTAGCCAGACCGATATCCTGATCAAGGGCATCGACAAGCAGCTGGTAGGTCAAGTGGCCGCCGAGATCCGCGACTTCCGTCCACCAGAGCCGTACAAAGGCAAAGGTGTGCGCTACGCGGACGAAGTCGTCCGTCGTAAAGAAGCCAAGAAGAAGTAGGGCATAGCAAATGACCGACAAAAAAGTTACTCGACTGCGTCGCGCTCGCAAAGCACGCCTGAAAATGCACGAACTCGAAGTCGTGCGTCTCTGCGTGTTCCGCTCTTCGCAGCACATCTACGCCCAGGTCATTTCGGCCGACGGCAACAAAGTCCTGGCAAGCGCCTCGACTTTGGATAAAGAACTGCGTGATGGCGCCACTGGCAACATCGACGCGGCCACTAAGGTTGGCCAGCTGGTCGCTACGCGTGCTAAGGCCGCTGGCGTCTCGCAGGTGGCTTTCGACCGCTCTGGCTTCAAGTACCACGGCCGCGTTAAAGCGCTGGCTGATGCTGCTCGTGAAGCTGGGCTGGAGTTCTAAGTTATGTCAAATAACGACCAAAAGCGCGACGAAGGCTACATCGAGAAGCTGGTTCAAGTTAACCGCGTAGCCAAAACCGTAAAAGGCGGCCGTATCTTCACTTTCACCGCGTTGACCGTGGTTGGTGATGGTAAAGGGCGTGTTGGCTTCGGCCGTGGCAAGTCGCGTGAAGTGCCTGCTGCGATCCAGAAGGCAATGGAAGCTGCTCGCCGCAACATGATCCAGGTTGATCTGAACGGCACCACTCTGCAGTACGCAATGAAGTCCGCCCATGGCGCTTCGAAGGTGTACATGCAGCCTGCTTCTGAAGGTACCGGTATCATCGCTGGCGGCGCTATGCGTGCAGTCCTCGAAGTTGCTGGCGTTCAGAACGTTCTGGCCAAGTGCTACGGCTCGACTAACCCTGTAAACGTGGTTCACGCCACTTTCAAGGGTCTGAAGGCTATGCAGTCTCCTGAGTCCATTGCAGCCAAGCGTGGCCTGCGTGTTGAGGAGATCAAGTAATCATGGCTACCGTTAAAGTTACGCTGATCAAAAGCATGACCGGCCGCATCCCTAACCACAAACTGTGCGTTAAGGGTCTGGGTCTGCGTCGCATCGGTCACACTGTAGAAGTCCAGGATACTCCCGAGAATCGCGGGATGATCAACAAGGCTTACTACATGCTGCGTGTCGAGGGTTAATCGATGAAACTCAATGATCTGAGTCCAGCGCCGGGTTCCCGTCGCGAAAAGCATCGTCCGGGCCGTGGTATCGGTAGTGGTTTGGGTAAGACTGGTGGCCGTGGTCACAAAGGTCAGACTTCCCGCTCCGGTGGCACCATTGCTCCAGGCTTTGAAGGCGGTCAACAGCCGCTGCATCGTCGCCTGCCGAAGTTCGGTTTCGTTTCCCTGAAAGCCATGGATCGCGCAGAAGTGCGTCTGTCCGAGCTGGCTAAAGTGGAAGGCGACATCGTCACCGTGCAGTCCCTGAAAGATGCCAACGTGATCAACGTCAACGTACAGCGTGTGAAAATCATGCTGTCCGGTGAAGTGACTCGCGCTGTCACTATCGGCAAGGGAATCGGCGCCACCAAGGGTGCGCGTGCGGCTATCGAAGCAGCTGGCGGCAAGTTCGAGGAATAAATGGCTAAGCAAGGTGCTCTCTCTGCGCTCGGCAAAGGCGGTATGTCTGAACTTTGGGCTCGTCTGCGTTTTCTGTTCCTGGCGATTATCGTCTACCGAATAGGCGCACACATCCCGGTTCCAGGTATCAACCCGGACCGACTCGCGGACCTGTTTCGACAGAATGAGGGGACCATTCTTAGCTTGTTCAACATGTTTTCCGGCGGCGCGCTGGAGCGGATGAGCATCTTTGCACTGGGGATCATGCCGTACATTTCGGCATCGATCATCATGCAACTGATGACCGCCGTCAGCCCGCAGCTGGAGCAGTTGAAGAAGGAAGGTGAAGCTGGCCGTCGCAAGATCAGCCAGTACACCCGCTACGGCACCGTCGTCCTCGCTCTCGTTCAGGCCATTGGCATGTCCATTGGCCTGGCGGGGCAGGGCGTTGCGTTCACTGGTGACTTTGGCTTCCATTTCGTCGCGGTCTCCACGTTTGTGGCTGGCGCGATGTTCATGATGTGGCTGGGTGAGCAGATTACTGAGCGTGGTGTAGGCAACGGTATCTCGATGTTGATTTTTTCGGGTATCGTCGCCGGTCTTCCGAGAGCAATCGGGCAGTCTTTCGAGTCTGCGCGTCAGGGCGATATCAATATCTTCGCCTTGGTTGCCATCGGTTTGCTGGCAGTAGCGATTATCGGTTTCGTGGTGTTCATTGAGCGTGGTCAGCGTCGTATCGCTGTTCACTACGCCAAGCGTCAGCAGGGCCGCAAGGTTTTTGCTGCGCAGACAAGCCACTTGCCGCTGAAGGTGAACATGGCCGGTGTTATTCCGGCTATTTTCGCGAGCAGCATTTTGCTGTTCCCGGCTTCGTTGGGTGCCTGGTTTGGTCAGTCTGAAGGTATGGGCTGGTTGCAGGACATCTCGCAGTCGATCGCTCCTGGTCAGCCGTTGAATATTCTGCTGTTTAGTGCAGGGATTATTTTCTTCTGCTTCTTCTATACGGCGTTGATGTTCAATCCGAAAGACGTAGCGGAAAACCTGAAGAAGTCCGGTGCCTTTATTCCGGGCATCCGTCCAGGTGAGCAGTCCGCACGCTATATTGATGGCGTTCTGACTCGCTTGACCATGTTCGGTGCTCTTTACATGACGGCCGTGTGCTTGTTGCCCCAGTTCCTGGTGGTTGCAGCAAACGTTCCGTTCTACCTTGGCGGGACCTCGTTGCTGATCGTGGTCGTGGTTGTGATGGACTTCATGTCCCAAGTACAATCGCACCTCGTTTCGCACCAGTACGAATCCCTGATGAAGAAAGCCAACCTGAAGGGTTACGGCAGCGGCATGTTGCGCTGAGTACCCATAAGGTTCGAGGAGTTGGTGATGAAAGTTCGTGCATCGGTGAAAAAGCTGTGCCGTAACTGCAAGATTATTCGCCGCGAAGGTGTTGTTCGAGTAATTTGCAGCGCGGAACCGCGTCACAAACAGCGCCAAGGCTGAGTGTGATTGTGCTTCAAGCCCGGTAGCTAGTGCGCTACCGGGTTGATTATTTGTTATTACAGCGATATTATCTCGCGCCCTATTTCTTGGCTTCCGGGGCGTAGGTAGCTGTCAATTGGAGTCCCACTGAATGGCCCGTATTGCAGGCGTTAACATTCCAGATAACAAGCATACTGTTATCTCGCTGACCTACATCTATGGTGTTGGTCGCACTACTGCACAGAAGATCTGTGCAGAGACTGGGGTAAACCCAGCCGCAAAGATCAAGGATCTGAGCGACGAGCAGATTGAACAGCTGCGTGGCGAAGTGGCGAAGTTCACCACTGAAGGTGACCTGCGTCGCGAAATCAACATGAAAATCAAGCGCTTGATGGACCTCGGTTGCTATCGCGGTCTGCGTCATCGTCGTGGTCTGCCAGTACGCGGTCAGCGTACCAAGACCAACGCGCGTACCCGTAAAGGTCCGCGTAAGCCGATCCGCAAGTAATCGCCCCAGCGAATCGACAGGAATTTAATCATGGCAAAACCTGCTGCTCGTCCTCGTAAAAAAGTTAAAAAGACAGTGGTTGATGGCATCGCCCACATCCATGCCTCTTTTAACAACACCATCGTGACCATCACCGACCGTCAAGGTAACGCTCTTTCCTGGGCTACCTCCGGTGGTTCGGGTTTCCGCGGTTCCCGCAAGTCCACCCCGTTCGCTGCTCAAGTAGCTGCTGAGCGTGCTGGTCAAGCTGCGCTGGAATACGGCCTGAAAAACCTCGACGTGAATGTCAAGGGCCCAGGTCCAGGTCGTGAATCCGCAGTCCGCGCTTTGAACGGCTGTGGCTACAAGATCGCCAGCATCACCGACGTGACGCCAATCCCGCACAACGGGTGCCGTCCGCCGAAGAAGCGCCGCGTGTAATCCAGGAGATTGTAAAGAATGGCTCGTTACATTGGTCCAAAATGCAAACTCGCTCGTCGCGAAGGCACCGATCTCTTCCTGAAGAGCGGCGTGCGCGCGATCGAATCGAAGTGCAACATTGAAGCAGCACCTGGTATCCACGGCCAACGCCGCGGTCGCCAGTCCGATTACGGCACCCAACTGCGCGAAAAGCAGAAGGTCCGTCGTATTTACGGCGTTCTCGAGCGTCAGTTCAGCGGCTACTACAAAGCTGCTGCCAGCAAGAAAGGTGCAACTGGTGAAAACCTGCTGCAACTGCTCGAATGCCGTCTGGACAACGTTGTATACCGTATGGGCTTCGGTTCGACTCGTGCCGAATCCCGTCAGCTGGTATCGCACAAGTCGATCAGCGTTAACGGCCAGACCGTAAACGTTCCGTCCTACCAGGTTCGTGCTGGTGACGTGGTTGCTGTTCGCGAGAAGGCAAAGAACCAACTTCGCATTGTCCAAGCTCTCGAGCTGTGCGCCCAACGTGGTCGCGTAGAATGGGTAGAGGTAGATGCTGAGAAGAAGTCGGGCGTTTTCAAGAACGTTCCTGCTCGCAGTGATCTGTCCGCCGACATCAACGAAAGCCTGATTGTCGAGCTCTACTCCAAGTAAGTAAGGGCTAGAAAATAGGTGCATCCATGCAGATTTCGGTAAATGAGTTCCTGACACCCCGCCACATTGATGTGCAGGTTGTCAGTCCAACCCGCGCCAAGATCACTCTCGAGCCTCTCGAGCGTGGTTTTGGCCACACCCTGGGCAACGCGCTGCGCCGCATCCTGTTGTCCTCAATGCCCGGCTGCGCAGTAGTCGAGGCCGAGATTGACGGTGTGCTCCACGAGTACAGCGCCATCGAAGGTGTACAGGAAGACGTAATTGAAATCCTGTTGAACCTTAAAGGTCTGGCCATCAAGCTGCACGGTCGTGACGAAGTTACGCTGACCTTGTCGAAGAAGGGTTCGGGGGTGGTTACCGCTGCCGATATTCAGCTGGATCATGATGTCGAGATCGTTAATCCCGATCACGTAATCGCTAACCTGGCGTCTAACGGCGCCCTGAACATGAAGCTCACTGTAGCTCGTGGTCGTGGTTATGAACCAGCCGACTCGCGTCAGAGCGATGAAGACGAAAGCCGCAGCATCGGTCGCTTGCAGCTTGACTCTTCGTTCAGCCCGGTTCGCCGTATCGCATACGTGGTGGAAAACGCCCGTGTCGAGCAGCGTACCAACCTGGACAAGCTGGTTATTGATCTGGAAACCAACGGTACCCTGGATCCTGAAGAGGCTATCCGCCGCGCTGCAACCATCCTGCAACAGCAGTTGGCTGCGTTCGTCGACCTCAAAGGTGACAGTGAGCCAGTGGTTGTCGAGCAGGAAGACGAGATCGATCCGATCCTGCTTCGCCCGGTTGACGATCTGGAACTGACTGTACGTTCGGCTAACTGCCTTAAGGCGGAAAACATCTACTACATCGGCGACCTGATTCAGCGTACCGAAGTAGAGCTGTTGAAGACTCCGAACCTGGGCAAGAAATCCTTGACTGAAATCAAGGACGTTCTGGCCTCCCGCGGTCTGTCCCTCGGCATGCGCCTCGACAACTGGCCGCCTGCAAGTCTTAAGAAGGACGACAAGGCGACTGCCTGATCGTCGTAATCACCGAACGTAGTGTTTGGTAAGGAATGAACCATGCGTCATCGTAAAAGTGGGCGTCACCTGAGCCGCACCAGCTCGCACCGCAAGGCCATGTTCCAAAACATGGCGGTGTCGCTGTTCGAGCACGAGCTGATCAAAACTACTCTGCCAAAAGCCAAAGAACTGCGCCGCGTTGCCGAGCCGCTGATCACTCTGGCCAAGACAGACAGCGTTGCTAACCGTCGTCTGGCTTTCGACCGTACTCGTTCGAAAGCTATCGTTGGTAAGCTCTTCAACGACCTGGGCAAGCGTTACGCTACCCGTGAGGGTGGCTACCTGCGCATCCTCAAGTGCGGTTTCCGCGCTGGCGACAACGCGCCTATGGCGTACGTCGAACTGGTTGATCGTGCTGTCGGCGGTGAAGCTGTATCCGCTGAGTAAGACGTCAGTCTTAAACAAGGAACCGGGCCTAGTGCCCGGTTTTTTGTGCCTGTAAGAAATGCGCTGTTCGTACAAGCTTCTACCCTGTTTGTGTCTGCACTATGTGCGGGGATTCAGTGTTAGTTTTTCTCTATTGATGGTCATAAGTTAATGAATTTGTGACTGTCATAGTGATGATCGATACTCCCCAACAAGCCGATTAGCCGGCAGTTCAAGACCGATAGAGGATGAAGATCGCATGAGCCAGAACAAGACGCTTACGACCGCCAGTGGCGCACCTGTCGCCGATAACCAGAACTCTCGCTCCGCTGGCCCTCGTGGTCCGTTGCTGCTCGATGACTTCCACTTGATCGAGAAGCTTGCCCACTTCAACCGGGAAAACATTCCTGAGCGTCGTGTACACGCCAAGGGGTCGGGTGCCTACGGCACTTTCACCGTTACCCGTGACATTACTCAGTACACCAGCGCCAAACTGTTTTCTGCCGTCGGCAAGCAAACCCCGACATTCCTGCGCTTCTCCACCGTCGGTGGTGAGCGTGGCTCGGCTGACACCGAGCGCGATCCGCGTGGTTTCGCCCTCAAGTTCTATACCGAAGAAGGCAACTGGGACATCGTTGGTAACAACACCCCGGTGTTCTTCATCCGTGATCCACTGAAATTCCCTGACTTTATCCACACCCAGAAGCGACTGCCGCAAAGCAACCTGAAAAGCGCGCAGATGATGTGGGACTTCTGGTCGCATTCGCCTGAAGCGCTGCACCAGGTCACGATTCTGTTCTCTGATCGCGGTATTCCGGACGGATATCGCCATATGCACGGTTTCGGCAGCCACACCTACAGCCTGATCAGTGCTCAGGGCGAGCGTCACTGGGTGAAGTGGCACTACAAGACCAAGCAAGGGATCAAGAACCTTGCGCCGGCAGACGCTGCACGCCTGGCGGGCACTGATCCGGATTACGCACAGCGTGACCTGTTCGAAGCCATCGAGCGTGGTGACTTCCCGAAATGGAGCGTATGCATCCAGATCATGACCGAAGCCCAGGCCGCTGCGCACTATGAGAATCCGTTCGACGTGACCAAGACCTGGTCGCAAAAGGAGTTTCCACTGATCGAAGTGGGTGAACTGGAACTGAACCGTAACCCGCTCAACTACTTTGCCGAAGTCGAGCAAGCCGCGTTCGGCCCGAGCAACATGGTGCCTGGCGTAGGTCTGTCGCCAGATCGCATGCTGCAAGGTCGGGTATTCGCGTACGCCGATGCCCACCGCTACCGCGTAGGTACCAATCACCAGCAACTGCCAGTGAACGCCCCACGCAGCCCGGTGAATACTTACCAGCGCGACGGTTCGATGGCATTTGGCAGTAACGGTGGCGCAGCGCCTAACTACGAGCCGAACAGCTACGTAGAGTCGCCGAAACAAGCGCCGCACTATGCCGAGCCTGCACTGGCCCTGAACGGCGCGGCTGATCGCTACGATCACCGCGAAGACACCGACTACTACAGCCACGCTGGCGCGCTGTTCCGCTTGATGAGCGACGAACAGAAAGCGTTGCTGGTCAGCAACATCGCCGGGGCGATGGCGGGGGTGTCGAGTGACGTCGTCGATCGTCAGCTGCAGCATTTCTACAAGGCCGATCCGGCGTACGGAGAAGCAATCGCAAAGCTGCTCAACGTACAGCTTAACGAAGTCTAAACGAGAAGCAGAACCGCCCTCATTTGGGCGGTTTTTGCGTTATTTAGGCTGCTTTTCTCAGAATATCTTCGCTTTTATTGCGCGAAGTGAGTGACCTTCCAGTCAGGTTGGTTCAAACTACAGACTTTCAAGCAGGGAGATGTAGGGCGATGCAAGGCCACCCAGACGTTATCGATTACCTCAACACGTTGCTGACCGGCGAACTGGCCGCGCGTGACCAATATTTCGTTCACTCGCGGATGTATGAGGACTGGGGATTCACCAAGCTCTACGAACGAATCAACCACGAGATGGAAGAAGAGGCCGGTCACGCCGATGCGCTGATGCGCCGGATTCTGATGCTCGAAGGCACTCCGCGCATGCGCCCGGATGACCTGGATGTCGGTACCACGGTAGAGACCATGCTCGAAGCGGATCTGCGCCTTGAGTACAAGGTTCGTGCTGCACTGTGCAAAGGCATCGAGCTGTGTGAAAAGAATGGCGACTATGTAAGCCGCGATATCCTCAAGCTTCAGTTGCATGACACCGAAGAAGATCACACCTACTGGCTTGAGAAGCAGTTGGGCCTGATCAAACTGATCGGTATCCAGAACTACCTGCAGTCCCACGCGTCCTGATTGCAGCCGGTACAAAAAAGCCCCTGTCACTGATGAAGTGACAGGGGCTTTTTCATGCCCGGCGATCAGGCCCGATCGCGGATCAACAGCGGCTTGAGGTAATGCCCGGTGTGAGACTGCTTCATCTCGGCCACTTCCTCCGGCGTACCGGTGGCGATGATCTGGCCACCTTTCGAACCGCCCTCGGGGCCGAGATCCACCAGCCAGTCGGCGGTCTTGATCACGTCGAGGTTGTGCTCGATCACCACCACGGTGTTGCCGTGGTCGCGCAGGCGATGCAGTACGTCGAGCAGTTGCTGGATATCCGCGAAATGCAGACCGGTAGTCGGCTCATCGAGGATGTACAGGGTCTTGCCGGTATCGCGCTTGGACAGCTCGCGGGACAACTTGACCCGCTGTGCTTCACCACCAGACAGCGTCGTCGCCGATTGCCCGAGCTTGATGTACGACAGGCCTACATCCATCAGTGTTTGCAGCTTGCGCGCCAGCGCCGGCACCGCGTCGAAGAACTCCCGCGCTTCCTCGATGGTCATCTCGAGGGTTTCGTGGATGTTCTTGCCCTTGTATTTGATCTCCAGGGTTTCGCGGTTGTAGCGCTTGCTCTTGCACACGTCGCACGGGACGTAGATGTCAGGCAGGAAGTGCATTTCCACCTTGATCAGACCGTCACCCTGGCAGGCTTCGCAGCGACCGCCCTTGACGTTAAACGAGAAACGTCCAGGGCCATAACCACGGGAGCGGGACTCGGGTACGCCGGCGAACAGCTCACGAATTGGCGTGAACAGCCCGGTGTAGGTCGCCGGGTTGGAACGTGGCGTACGGCCGATCGGGCTCTGGTCGATGTCGACGACCTTGTCCAGATGCTCCAGGCCTTTGATGCTGTCGTGGGCTGCCGCTTCCAGGGTGGTCGCGCCATTGAGTGCCGTGGCGCTCAGCGGAAACAGCGTGTTGTTGATCAGCGTCGATTTGCCCGAGCCCGAGACACCGGTCACACAAGTCAGCAAGCCGATCGGGATTTCCAGGTCGACGTTGCGCAGGTTGTTGCCCCGCGCGCCCTTGAGCGCCAGCACCTGTTTCTTGTTGCGCGGCGTGCGCTTGGCCGGCACTTCAATCTTCACCCGGCCCGACAGGTATTTACCGGTCAGCGAGTCCGGGTGCGCCATGACTTCGGCCGGCGTGCCTTCGGCGACGATCTGTCCGCCATGAACACCGGCGCCCGGGCCGATATCCACTACGTAGTCGGCCAGTCGAATCGCATCTTCGTCGTGCTCGACCACAATCACCGTGTTGCCGATGTCGCGCAGGTGCTTGAGGGTGCCGAGCAGCCGATCGTTGTCGCGCTGGTGCAGACCAATCGACGGCTCATCGAGGATGTACAGAACACCCATCAGGCCCGCGCCGATCTGACTGGCCAGACGAATCCGCTGCGCCTCGCCGCCAGACAACGTATCGGCACTGCGATCCAGCGACAGATAGTCCAGGCCGACGTTGACCAGAAACTGCAGGCGCTCGCGGATTTCCTTGAGAATCTTGTCGGCGATTTCGCCACGGCGGCCGGTCATCTTCAGCGCGCCGAAGTAATCGCAGGCGTCGCCGATCGGCAGGTTGGTCACCGCCGGCAGGGTTTTCTCGCCGACCCACACGTGTCGCGCTTCGCGACGCAGGCGGGTACCACGGCAATCCGGGCACGACTGGGTGCTGAGGAACTTCGCCAGCTCTTCACGCACACTGGCCGATTCGGTTTCGCGGTAGCGGCGCTCAAGGTTCGGCACGATGCCTTCGAACGGGTGCGAGCGTTTGACGATGTCGCCCCGGTCGTTGAGGTATTTGAAATCGACGTTCTGCGAACCGCTGCCGTGCAGGATGAACTTCTGCTGATCGGCCGGCAGCTCGTTGAACGGCTGCTCCAGGCTGAAGCCGTAATGCGCGGCCAGTGATCCGAGCATCTGGAAGTAATAGACGTTACGCCTGTCCCAGCCACGGATCGCGCCTTCGGCCAGGGTCAAATCACCGTTGACCAGTCGCTTGATGTCGAAAAACTGCTTCACCCCCAGACCGTCGCAGGTCGGGCAGGCGCCGGCCGGGTTGTTGAAGGAAAACAGCTTGGGTTCCAGCTCGCTGATTGCGTGGCCGCAGATCGGGCAGGCGAAGCGCGCGGAGAAGATCATCTCTTCGCCCGGCTCGTCGTCCATCGGCGCCACCAGGGCGATGCCGTCGGCCAGCTTCAGTGCGGTTTCGAAGGATTCCGCCAGACGCTGCTGCAGGTCGGCGCGTACCTTGAAACGGTCGACAACGACTTCAATCGTATGCTTCTTCTGTTTATCCAGTTTCGGCAGTTCGTCCAGCTCACAGAGCCGGCCGTTGACCCGGGCCCGGACGAAGCCCTGGGCACGCAGTTCTTCGAACACCGACAGGTGCTCGCCCTTGCGCTCGCGGATCACCGGCGCCAGCAGCATCAGCTTGCTGCCTTCCGGCTGGGCGAGTACCAGATCGACCATCTGGCTTACAGTCTGCGCTTCCAGCGGAATGTCGTGATCCGGGCAGCGTGGCGTACCGACGCGGGCATAGAGCAGACGCAGGTAGTCGTAGATTTCGGTGATGGTGCCGACCGTGGAACGCGGGTTGTGCGAGGTCGACTTCTGTTCGATGGAGATCGCCGGCGACAGGCCTTCGATGGTGTCGACGTCGGGTTTTTCCATCATCGACAGGAACTGCCGGGCATAGGCCGACAGGGATTCGACATAGCGGCGCTGACCTTCGGCGTACAGCGTGTCGAAAGCCAGGGAAGACTTGCCGGATCCGGACAGGCCGGTGATGACGATCAGTTTGTCCCGTGGCAGGGTCAGGTCGATGTTCTTCAGGTTGTGGGTGCGGGCCCCACGAATCAGGATCTTGTCCAAAATGGCCTCGCTCGGCGGGCGTCGAAAACACAGGAGTATACGGCCAAATACTGGATGGATGCACACTATCAAGTGAAGGGTTTTTTGCCTTACATGAAGAGAGTTTCATCTGTACGCGTCAAAGCGTCGCGATATACCCCGTCTCTCGATGGGACTGGTAGAATCGCCGCCGGTTCACACGAGGTTTTTCCATGCACGATCCCCACAGCGAACGCATGAGTGGCAGCGAGACCCGCGCGGCGAGCGGTCTGGCCCTGGTGTTCGCCTTCCGTATGCTTGGCATGTTCATGGTGTTGCCGGTACTGGCGACCTACGGCATGGATCTGGCGGGAGCGACCCCGGCCCTGATCGGGCTGGCGATCGGCGCTTACGGCCTGACCCAGGCGATTTTCCAGATTCCGTTCGGGATCATTTCCGACCGCATCGGCCGGCGTCCGGTGATTTACCTGGGGCTGATCGTCTTCGCCCTCGGCAGTGTGCTGGCGGCTCAGGCCGATTCGATCTGGGGTGTGATCGCCGGGCGGATTCTGCAGGGCGCCGGGGCGATTTCTGCGGCGGTCATGGCCCTGCTCTCCGACCTGACCCGCGAACAGCACCGCACCAAAGCCATGGCCATGATCGGCATGACCATCGGCCTGTCGTTCGCCGTGGCCATGGTGGTCGGCCCGCTGCTGACCCGTGCGTTCGGCCTGTCCGGCCTGTTTCTCGCCACCGGCGGCATGGCCCTGGTCGGGATCGTGATCGTGATGTTCATGGTGCCGAAGTCCACCGGGCCGCTGAGTCATCGCGAGTCCGGCGTTGCACGCCAGGCGTTGATGCCGACGCTCAAGCACCCGGACCTGCTGCGGCTGGACCTGGGCATTTTTGTGTTACATGCGATGTTGATGTCGAGCTTCGTCGCACTGCCCCTGGCGCTGGTCGAAAAGGCCGGTCTGCCCAAGGAGCAGCACTGGTGGGTGTACCTCACCGCACTGCTGATTTCCTTCTTCGCCATGATTCCGTTCATCATCTACGGCGAGAAGAGACGCAAAATGAAACGAGTTCTGCTCGGCGCCGTGATGACGCTGATGCTGACTGAGCTATTCTTCTGGCAGTTCGGCGACAGCCTGCGGGCTCTGGTGATCGGGACGGTGGTGTTCTTCACCGCGTTCAATCTGCTGGAGGCATCGCTGCCGTCGCTGATCAGCAAGGTTTCACCGGCAGGTGGCAAGGGCACGGCCATGGGCGTGTACTCCACCAGTCAGTTCCTCGGTTCGGCACTCGGCGGTATTCTCGGCGGCTGGATGTTCCAGCATGGCGGTCTGTCGGTTGTGTTCCTCGGATGTGCCGGGCTGGCTGCACTTTGGCTGGCCTTTGCTGTTACCATGCGCGAACCTCCCTACGTGACGAGCCTGCGCCTGCCGTTGTCGCCCGAAGCGATCCGCGAAGCGGGTCTGGTCGAGCGTCTCAAGGCCCTCGTAGGGGTAACTGATGCAGTGATAGTCGCTGATGAAGCGGCGATCTACATCAAACTGGACACCGAATTAATGGATCGCACCACTCTCGAACGCCTGGTGAACAACCCGGCGCAGACTGCGTGCGAAGCCTAGGAGAACGTTATGGCCCGTGGGGTTAACAAAGTCATTCTGGTCGGTACTTGCGGCCAGGATCCCGAAGTACGCTACCTGCCCAACGGTAACGCCGTGACCAACCTGAGTCTGGCGACCAGCGAGCAGTGGACCGACAAGCAGACCGGTCAGAAGGTCGAGAAGACCGAGTGGCACCGCGTATCGATGTTCGGCAAGGTTGCCGAAATCGCCGGCGAATACCTGCGCAAAGGTTCGCAGGTCTACATCGAAGGCAAGCTGCAGACCCGTGAGTGGGAAAAAGACGGTATCAAGCGTTACACCACCGAGATCGTGGTCGACATGCAAGGCACCATGCAACTGCTCGGCGGCCGTCCGCAACAGGGCGACCAACAAGGCGGTGGCAACAACTATCAGCAGCAGGCGCCACGCCAGCAGGCTCCGCGTCCGCAGCAGTCGGCACCTCAGCAGCGTCCGGCCCCGGCTCCACAGCAGGCCGCACCGCAACCGGCTCCGGATTTCGACAGCTTCGATGACGATATTCCGTTCTGATTCGCTGCTGTATCCGCGTTAAATAAAAAAGGCCCGTCGCTGAATGCGACGGGCCTTTTTCATGTGTGCAGGTTTTTCAGTCAAGAATCAGATGCGGCAGAAATCGGCTCGAATCCTTGGTGATCAGGCTGTTGTCTTCGCGCACGCCAATCCCCGCCGCCTGATCACCGATCACCCAGGAACCGATCAGCGTGTAGCTGTCGTCGAACTTCGGCAAAGGGGCAAATTCCTGCAGGATGAAGGGCGCATCGGTGTAGGGCCCACCCTCCTTGACGATCAAGCCCTCGGCGGTCTGCAGTTCGATGTTGGCACCTTCCCGCGAGAAGTACGGTTTACGCACCCAGCCCTTGGGCACCGCGCTGCCCGGCTTCGGATCTAGATGTGCGGCGAGCAGGTTCGGATGGCCTTTGTGCAGTTCCCAAAGCAACGGCAGGGCGCCCTTGTTGGAAAGGATCGACTTCCACGCCGGTTCGAAAAACTGGGTGTCGCATTCGGCGATCGCCGCGCCGAACGGTTCGTGGAAGATGAACTCCCAGGCGTGCAGCTTGAACAGGTGCGGAATCCAACGATCTTCGAGATCCACGAAACGACCGTCAGCGCTCAGGCCGATGTCTTCGATGTCGATGTGCCGTGATTCGATGCCGACCTTTTCTGCGATCAGCCGCAGGTAATCCGTGGTGCCCTTGTCTTCGACCGAGTCTTTCATCGAGGCGAAGTAAAACGGCCGCGTGAGTTTCAGTTGGGCGAAGGCTTCGTGCAGCCGGGTGTCGATGCTGTTGAACTGGTCGGCATGGCGCGGCAGCAGCCCGCGCTCGATGCACTGCTCCAGCCAGCCCCACTGGAACGCCGCCGCTTCGTAAAGACTGGTGGGCGTGTCGTAGTTGAGCTCGAGCAGTTTCGCCGGACCATTGCCGCTGTAGGAGAAGTCCATGCGCCCGTACAGATGCGGATGACCTTCCAGCCAGGACGTTCGGATCATGTCGTAGTACGGCGCCGGAATGCTCAGGCGATCCAGCAGTTCTTCGCTGTGTACGACGCGGTCGACCAGGTCCATGCACATCTCGTGCAGTTCAGTGGTCGGATCCTCCAGATCGTTTTCGATCTGCGCGAGCGTGAACTGATAGTAGGCGCGCTCGTCCCAGTACGGCTCGTCGTCGATGGTGTGAAACAGAAAGCCGAGGCTCTCGGCGGTCTGCTTCCAGTCGTGGCGCTCGGCGCAGTGGATCTTCTTCATGGTCAGCTGCTCGAACGGCCCCAGCCGCCCCAACCGCTGCGGGCGCTGGACTGGCTGCCGAAGCCGCCACGGGAGGTGGACGCAGCGACGTTGACCGGTTTGCGGTAATCGCTGTCGTAGTCCCGCTGGCTGCGGCTCGGCGCCGATTCGATGCGACGGTTCAGCGTCGAGGTGTCGTAGGTCTGGCGGGTATTGCGCTCACGATAAACCGGCCGCGAGTCGATCGCGCGGTTGTTGCTCATGGCATTGCCGATCAGCCATCCGGTGAGCCAGCCGTTGCCTGCACCGCTGGACGAGTGCGAAGTGCTGGTCTGATTGCTCTGCACGGCGGCCGCGTCGCCGGCGGGCATCTGGGCATTGGCGATCGCATCGAGGTTCTGCGCCGGCTCACCGTCCTGCGGCACCTTGAAGCCACCGAGTTTCGGTACGAAACGGCCGGCGGAATTTTTCTGACACCAGTCGGCGGCGAAGTCCGCGTCGCAGGCAGCCTTGTCGTCGTAGGCCGGGGAGATCCGCCGGTGTTCGGCCAGGGCTGCGACGTAGGCGTTCGAGCAGACATCCGGTGCCACTTCGGCGTCGACGCATTGTTCGACGCTCTGGAAGTTGCGTTGCTGCTCCTGGGCGGCCACTTCAGCGGAAATCGCCAGGGCTACCGAAGCGGCCAGCGACAGTTGAACGTACTTGCTTCGTTTCATCTCAGGCTTCCTGCCGATCAGTAGGACGGGGTCATGCACGCGGCGTTGAGCATGCCGACGCTGATCGCCACCGCCGCCACATAGATGCCCGCGGCGATTTCACCGTTGGCGATGCGCTGGGACGTGCCCTTGAGCACCAGCCCCGTCGCCAGGAAAGCCAGCAATTGCACCGCGGCCGCGATCACCGCCCAGAGGACGAAGTCGAGGACGTTGATCGAATGAGCGATCACGTTGCTGGCCGGAATCGCGAAGCCGATGATTGCGCCGGACAGGGCAATGGCGGCGGCGACGTTGCCGGAACGGATCAGCTCGAATTCCTTGTGCGGCGTGATGCGGGTGTAGACGAACTGAAACAGCATGAACAGCAGCACGGCGCCGATCAGGTAGGCGACGAAACCGACCAGTGCGGCTTTGTTCAGGGAGATGGACAACGCTTCCAGCATGGAAAACTTCCTTTTAGATGGTGCTCAAATCAGTGGTGTACAGCGAGATGCCCAGCGAAGTGCTCAGGCTGACGGTGCCTTCTTCGTCCTGCTCGACGGAGAACAGCAAGAGCTCGCGGCGATCGGTCAGGCCGGTGTCCCGGGCGTAGAGCATCGAGTGATGGTTGATGGTGTACGACTCGTCGGGGTTGATCACCTGTTCGGTGAGCGGCACCAGTTCGGTCTGGCCGCGTTCGGTGCCCCATTCACGGGTGTATTCGACACCTTCGTGGCGATAGGTCGGCAGGCCGATCAGGCTGTTCGGCCCGGCCAGGCGCTGCAGTTCGGCGTCACTGTTGACCGTCACATAGCTGACGTAATTGAACAGCGTCACCGATTCGATCTGATCGTCGCCCGTGACATGGATCTGTACCCAGAATTCTTCATCGTTCAGATAGTAGCGATGCAGTTTGTTCGACTGGCCGAGGTCGATCCAGCCGGCGCTCCAGATGGCCTGGGCGTCGGGAACCCGCACTGAAGTGCTGCCGTCGAGCAACAGGCCGAGGGTCGTGTCGAAGCGAATCGCCTTGCCCTGCGCCAGTCCGAGGGGGCCGCCGGCAGACTCGGACGCTGGCGCGGCCGACTGCCAGTTGCTGGTGCCGAGCAAATCTTTGAACCATCCCATGGGTACATTCCTTGAAGCGGGTGGAGGTATTCGTTGGCAAAACGCCGCTAGTGTACCGGCCTCGTGACAAACGAGCAGGCAAAAAAGAAGGGCACCCGGTGCCCTTCTGTTTTCTCGCCGCCGTTACTGGGCGGACTTCTGCTTCAGACGCTCGAGGATGGCGTTGGCGCTGCCTTCGTTCGGCGTGATGCCGGCTTCGCGCAGCTTGCGATCCAGGTCGTTGCCGGTCGACGCATCGGCCAGTTCGTCGGCAGCGCTCAGCTCGGCAGCGCGTTGCTGCTGTTTGGCTTGCAGGCGGTTCAGGGTACCGACGGCGGTTTCCAGCTTGCCGTTGGCGCCGCCGCTGGCGATCGAGGCGCTGACCTGCGCTTTCTGCACGCTCTCACGGGCCTTGGCCATGTCGACTTGCTGGCGCAGGCTCTTGATCCGCGCTTCGGCCTTGTTGATGTCCTTGCGCATGTTGTCGGCGTAGGTGCCGAACTCGTCGGTCTGCTTTTTCTCGACGCCCAGGTCGTTGGTCAGGGTCGAGATCGCTTCGGCCACTTCCAGCGCCAGGTCTTCACGGCCGGCGTTCAGGGCGGAAACGGCCTTGGCTTCCAGGTCCCTGATCTTGGCTTCGTACTCGCTCACGCGGTCGGCGGAGAGTTTGTGCTTGGCCATGATGGTGACCAGTTCGCGACGGGCATTGGACAGCGCGCTGTCGGCGTCACGGATTTCCTGATCGAGGATGCGCAGGGCCTGTTGGTCGGCGATCGCTTCGCCGACTTCGTTGGCGCCGCCGCGCAGCGCGGTGAACAACTTGCTCCAGATGGACTGAGTCATTGGATATTCCCTGTTGATTACTTGAAGAAGTGTTCGAAGGCTTCGCTGGCGCGCTGCACGTTGTCGACCAGGGTTTTCACCTCGGTGACCACGTTGGTCAGGCTCGAGTCGGCACTCAGTGCACCGAACATGTTGTAGACGGTCTGGCCGTTGGGCATGGTCTCGATGCCGATCGACGACAGCGGGAACATTTCCCGGCTGCGCAGTACCGCGTCGTTGAAGGCGCGCACATCGGTGATCGAATCGATGTCCACCAGCACGGTGTCGACGATGATCTGCTGACCGGCGAGGGCGATGTGAATCGGCAGACCGCCGAATTCGTTCATTTCCAGCTTGAGGCTGGGTTCGGAGCTCTGGATCAGAGACAGCGTGATCTCTTGCGAAGCCACCTCGTCCAGCGCCTTGAAAGCGTTGTAGAGGCTATCGATGTTCCAGTTGTTGCCTGCGCTCATGTAATTCTCCGACATGAAAGAGCCAGCCAGAATCGGTTGGCGTAGCTGTTGCTCCATTTGCTTGAGCAAGCTTCGGTTTTCCGGAAGCACCCAAGTTTCGTGTTTCACATAACCGGCGGCAGCCAGGCCCGCGCGCATCTGCTTCATGTAGAAGCTCGACGGTTTTTTCGCGGACGGTGTCGAGCGCACTCCCTTTGGGCTCTCTGACTGGGTGGCAGGGGAGCGGCTTTTCATGGCGATGACTCCGTTATGAACATCTCACGCGTGAGCCACACTACAACCAAATCAAAATGCCATCAATGGCTCACGCGTGAGATTTTCTTGAGCCACAAAAAAACGCCCGCAGCGAGGCGGGCGCAGGTATTTCCAGTTGTATCAGAGCAGAGCTCAGCGGCTGGCGGCGAGGAACTCGTCGGTGGACACCACGCTGGCGTAGGCAAACCCCAGCGCCGACATGAACGCCGCATGCACGTGGGCGGCGGGCACGGTCAGACCGTTGAATTCCAGGTCACGGCTGGCGCAAGCATCGTGGATCACCGTAACGGTGTAACCCAGATCGGCCGCCGCACGGGTGATGCCGTCGACGCACATGTGGCTCATGCTGCCGACCATCACCAACTCGTTGATGCCTTGTTCGTCGAGGATCGATTGCAGCTCGGTTTCGCGGAACGAGTTGACGAAGTGCTTGAGCACCACCGGCTCGTCGGTGCGGTTGAGCACTTTCGGATGCAGTTTCGCGCCTTCGGAGCCCGGGGTGAAAAACGGTGCCTCGGGCGAGGTGAATTCGTGGCGGATGTGCACCACCGAATCACCGGCTTCACGGAAGGCCGCGATCAGCCGGGCGGCGTTGTCGGCGGCGGCGTCGGCACCGACCAGCGGCCACTTGCCTTGGGGGAAGTAGTCGTTCTGGATATCGACTACGATGAGCGCTTGCTTGGCCATGGGTGTGTCCTCGAAGTGTGGGTTGGCGTGGGTTCAGTATTGGCGCTGGCCACGGTTTCGAGGATTGGCCGCACCGACAATACACAGGGGAAAACTGACAATGGGTGCAGAAAGGACCGTCGCGGAACTGGGCGTGCTGATGTATCCCGGGGCGCAGATGGCGGCGGTGCATGGCCTGACCGACCTGTTCGGGGTCGCCAACCGGATCGCCGCCGAACACCAGGCCACGCAATTGCCGCTGCTGCGGATCAGCCACTGGCAGGTCGATGACGACCGCCCGCCCGTGCGGGTTTACGACAGTCATCCCGGAGCCGACTACGGTTTGCTGGCGGTGTTGATCCCGCCGTCGATTGCCGGTTTTTCCGCGGCACAGATGCCGGCCGGGCTGCTGCCCTGGCTGCGTGAACAACATGCTCGTGGCGCGACGCTTGGCGGGGTTTGTGTCGGCTCGTGGCTGCTGGCGGAGAGCGGGTTGCTCGATGGTCGCAGCGCTACCACGCACTGGACTTCGGCCAAGGCCTTCGCCGAGTGTTACCCGAAGATCAGGCTCAAGGCCGACACGCCGATTGTCGACGACGGTGACCTGATAACGACGGCGGGGCTGATGGCCTGGTCAGAGCTTGGTTTGCGTCTGGTGGACCGATTGCTCGGGCCGAGCATCGCCAGCAGCACCGCGCGGTTTCTGGTGGTGGAGCACAGCGACAGCGCCAGTGCGTGCGGCAGCAATTTTGCGCCGATCCTCAATCATGGCGACGGGCCGATTCTTCAGGTTCAGCATTGGCTGCAGGGCACCGGCGCAACCGATGTCTCGCTGACGGCAATGGCCGAACGTGCGGGTCTGGAGGAGCGAACATTTCTGCGCCGGTTCCGTGCGGCGACCGGCCTGAAACCCACCGAATACTGCCAGCACCTGCGGGTCGGCAAGGCCCGGGAAATGCTCGAATTCACCAATGGCACCATCGATCACATTGCGTGGACGGTGGGCTATCAGGATCCGGGCGCCTTTCGCGCGACGTTCAAGAAAATCACCGGGCTGGCGCCGAGTGAATATCGCGCGCGATTCGGCGTCAGTCCGCCGCCTGCCGTGGCGAAGTAAAACGTACCCGTCGTGCAAAATGCCGGACCCTGCAGCGCGGTCGTGCAGATTGAAACGGGCGCGGTGCCAGTACGGGTTTTTCAAGTGGCTGATTTTCAGAGTGTTTCAGGCGAGCCCCGGTTGGCCTGATCTCTGCACCCTCTGACCTACATTCAACCCGCCGTTGGAGGGGGACGCATGACCCCGACATCCCGCAGGAAAGTGGTCGTCGCCCATTCGGTCCGGCCCGGCGCACCACAACATGAAGTGCAGACCAACAAGGCCCTCGCGCGATGGCTGGCGCAGATCCTCGGCCTCAAGTTCGGCGGCAGTTACGACGCTGAAAAACATCGCGGCCGGGATATTTATCTGCTGCCGACCCAGACCCTCGTTGGCGCTGCGGCCCGCGAACTGGGCGTGAGCGGCCCGGACGATTTGTGGGGCGGTTTTGTCGAGCACGATTTCATCTGCACCAAAGCCATCAGCCACGGTTTGCTCAGCCATCAGGCCCATGCGCCGCAAGGCTGGTCGCCATTGTTTTCCGAGCGGGTGCGCACCGTGGTGCTGGACGGGCTCAGTGTTTTTGCGCTGGAGGATGCACGGCCCGCCGCCGAACATCTGTTGTACAGCGGCCCGATCCGGATCAAGCCCATCCACGCCTGTGCCGGGCGGGGTCAGGAAGTGATCAAGAGTCTCGATGCGTTCGACGAAATCCTCGCCCGACCCGAGGCTGAAGCATTGTTCAGTGATGGCGTGGTGCTGGAGCAGGATTTGAGTCAGGTGGTTACCCACAGCGTTGGTCAGTCGTTCATCGGCGACCGGGTGCTGAGTTACTGCGGTGATCAATACTTGACCAAGGACGCCCACGGTGAAGAGGTGTACGGCGGCTCGAACCTGCTGGTGGTGCAGGGCGGTTACGAGGATCTGCTGACGCTGGATCTGCCCGACGACGTGCGTCTGGCCATTCAGCAGGCGCAGGTGTTCGACCGGGCGGCGGACGAAGCTTATCCGCGTTTCTATGCCTCGCGGCGCAATTACGACATCGCCCAGGGCCTGGACAGCGAAGGCCGGCCGCGCAGTGGCGTGCTCGAGCAGTCCTGGCGCATGGGCGGCGCCAGCAGCGCGGAAGTGGCGGCGCTGCAAAGTTTCGTCAACGATCCCTCGATGCGCGCGATCCGCGTGTCGTCGGTGGAAACCTATACCGATCAGGACCTGCCGGCGGATGCCATCGAGGTGTATCGCGGGCCGGCAGAGAACAGCGACTTTCTCCTCAAATACGTAACGGTCAAATCCTATGACGGCTAGAAGCGAAAGCATTCAAATCGACATTGATGATGAACAGATGAGCGGGACGTTTCTCAGTCCCAAATCGAAAGTCCCCGGTGTGTTGTTCGTGCACGGCTGGGGCGGCAGTCAGGAGCGGGATCTGGAACGGGCCAAAGGCATCGCCGGCCTGGGTTGCGTGTGCCTGACGTTCGACCTGCGCGGGCACACCGGCGGCACCGGCATTCCGCTGAGCCGGGTCACCCGTGAAGACAACCTGCGTGACTTGCTGGCGGCCTACGATCGGCTGCTCGCCCATCCGGCGCTGGACACCTCGGCCATCGCGGTGGTCGGCACCAGCTATGGCGGTTATCTCGCCTCGATCCTCACCTCGCTGCGCCCGGTGCGCTGGCTGGCGCTGCGGGTGCCGGCGCTGTATCGCGACGAGCAATGGCACACGCCCAAACGCGATCTGGACAAGGCCGACCTGCGCGACTATCGCGGCACCCTGGTGCGCGCCGACAGCAACCGCGCCTTGCACGCCTGCTCGCAATTCACCGGGGACGTGCTGCTGGTGCAGTCGGAAACCGATGACTACGTGCCCCACGCGACCATCATGAGTTACCGCGCCGCGTGCCAGCAGACCCACTCGCTGACCCACCGCATCATCGACGGCGCCGACCATGCCCTGAGCGATCCGACCTCTCAGCAGGCCTACACCTCAATCCTGGTCGACTGGATCACCGAGATGGTGGTGGGTGAGCGGTTGAGCATCATTCAGTCCCGCTGATCAGATTTGGGTTTCTTCTCGATCCGCAACGCCTTGGCCTTGGCTTCCACCACCAGGTACATCAGCACGGTGATCAGCAGCGGCAGCAGGAAATAAATCGCCCGATACGCCAGCAGCCCCGCCACCAGACTGCCGCGTGAGGCCTCGTGTTGCAGCAGCGCCACGAACACTGCCTCCAGCACGCCCAGCCCGGCGGGAATGTGGGTGATGACCCCGGCAATCGCACTGATCAGCAGCACCCCGAGCACCAGCGGATAGTCGAGCTTGCTCGGCAGCAAGGTGAAAATCACCGCCGCCATCAACGACCAGTTGAGCGCCCCGAGCAGCAATTGCAGAACCGCCATGCGCAGCGATGGCAGGTTGATTTCCACCCCGCGAATCGACCACTCGCGACGCCGGGAAAACTGGCAGGCAACCAGATAACCGACACTGACCAACAGCAGCAACACGCCAATGCCCTGCAACGCGCCGCTGCTGACTTTCCAGCCCGGTGGCATGCGCACCAGCCCGCTGGCGAACACCACGCCGGCGATGGTCATGTAGCCGAACCAGTTGGTCGCCAGGCTCAGGCCGAGGATCTTGGCGATGTTGCTTTTGCTCACCCCGAGCCGCGAGTACAACCGATAACGCATGGCGATCCCGCCGACCCACGCGCTGAGGTTGAGGTTGAACGCATAGCTGATGACGCCCACCGGCAGGATCTGTTTCCACGTCAGGTCCTGACGAATGTAGGTGCGGCCGATCAGGTCGAAACTGGCGTACACCAGAAAGCTCAGCAAGGTCAGGCTGGAGGCGATGATCAGCGTGCGCACCTTGAAGTCGGCGAGGGTTTGCAGCACTTCGGCCCATTCGATGCGACTGGCGAACATCGTCAGCAAAACGATCAGCGCCAGAAAGAACAACAGGGTCAGCGGACGTTTCCAGCGACTCCAGCGGGACTTGCTCGCCGGTGCCGGATGCACGGCTGCGTGGGCTTCGGAATGGCTCATGAAGGATCGCTCCCGGCGGCATGGGAAAAGGGTTTGAGTCGTGGCTTGTGCGCCGGCAGCCAACCGGCCATGGCCGGAAAATGCCGCAGGAAGTGAAACACCAGAAAGCCCACGGTCATGTGCCAGATCCGTCCGCGTGGCGATTTCGTGGCGTCCATCGCCTTGCAGTGGTTGTGGCTGAGGTCTTCGAGGCGTTCGAACAGGTGGCGATTGAAGGCGCGGTCGCGGATCAGCACGTTGGCTTCCAGGTTCAGCGACAGGCTCAGCGGGTCGAGATTGCTCGAGCCGACGGTGCTCCATTCCTCGTCCACCAGTGCGACTTTGCCGTGCAGCGGCCGCTCGCAATATTCGTGAATCTGCACCCCGGCCTTGAGCAGGTAGTCGTAGGTCATGCGCGCGGCGAGCTTGGCCACCAGCATGTCCGGCTGCCCCTGCAGAATCAGCCGCACCTCGACCCCGCGCCGGGCAGCGTTACGGATTTCGCGCAGCAGGCGATAGCCGGGAAAGAAGTAGGCGTTGGCAATCACCACCCGCCGTTGGGCGCGGCGCAGTACCTGCAAATAGACATCTTCGATATCGGTGGGGTGGCGATCGTTGTCGCGGAACACCAGACGCACCTGACCGTCGTGATCATCGAATGCCATCTCGGCGCGCCGCTGTCGACGGCGTTGCCACCAGAACCTCGCCCGTCCCGGACGGCCGCTTTGCAGCAGGGCGAAATGATGGATGTCGGCCACCGCGGGGCCCTGAATTTCCACCGAGTAATCCTGCTTCGCTTCGGGACCGAAATCGGCCAGATGATCGCCGGAAAAATTGATCCCGCCGATGAACGCAACCAGCCCGTCGACCACCACAATCTTGCGGTGCAAACGGCGGAACCAGTTGGTGCGAATACCCAGATGCTTGGGGGCCGGATCGAAGATCTGCAGGTGGACGCCGGCTTCGCTCAGCGCGGCCAGATAACCGGTGCTCAATTCGCCGCAACCGAAGCCGTCGAGGCTGACGGTGGTGCGCACGCCACGGCGGGCGGCATCGATCAGAATTTCCTGCAACTCTTTCCCGACCTTGTCTTCGAAGACGATGAAGGTCTCCAGCAGGATTTCGCTTTTTGCTGCGCGCATCGCTTCGAAGACCCGGGGGAAATACTCTTCGCCGTTTTCCAGCAACTCGACGCGGTTGTTACCCTGCCAGCGATACTCGACATCGACGGTGCCGGGCTGGCGCACGGGTGGGTTGATGCTGACCGGCTCTACGGCGGATTTCTCCAACGGTGCACTGCTCATAGTTCAATCTCCACCGATAGCGGTGCGTGGTCGGAAAGGTGTGACCAGGGACGGTTCGCCAGCACTTTGGGCTGGCTGGCTTTGAGGTTGCGCACGTAGATCCGGTCCAGGCGCAGCAACGGCATGCGGGCCGGAAAACTGCGCGCCGGTTTGCCGTGATGCGCCGCAAACACTTCACGCAGGCCACAGGGTTCAAGCAAGGCATCGGCGCGCTGGCGCCAGTCGTTGAAATCGCCGGCGACGATCACCGGCGCATCCTCAGGCAGTTCGGCCAGGCGCTTTTTCAGCAGAGCCAACTGATCGTTGCGATGGCTTTCGCGCAGGCCCAGATGGACGCAGATCGCGTGCACCTCACGGTCGTCTCCCGGCAGGCGCAGCACGCAATGCAGCAGCCCGCGGTTTTCGTGGCCGCTGATCGACACGTCGAGGTTGTCATGGCGCACGATCTGGAATTTCGACAGCACCGCATTGCCATGATCGCCCTCCGGGTACACGGCGTTGCGGCCGTAGGCGAACTGCGGCCAGAGACTGTCGGCGAGAAATTCGTACTGCGGCATCGTCGGCCAATTGTTGTAGCGCTTGGGATGATGTTCGTGGGTGCCGTGGACTTCCTGAAGAAACACCACGTCGGCGGACACGCTGCGCACCGCTTCGCGCAATTCCGGCAGGATGAAGCGCCGGTTCAGGGCGGTGAAACCCTTGTGGGTGTTTACCGTCAGCACAGTGAAACGGCGCTCGGTGGTGATGACCGTGGACTGCTCGTCGGTGAAGCCGAGCGGCTCGGGAATGCTCATGCGAGTACCCCTTCGGCGGCTGGCTCACCGGGCACGGTTTCAAGGTTTTTATCCAGATCGAAACGCTGCAACAGGCTGCGGGCATCGAAAGGCGCGCGAACCTTGATGTCGTTGTCGAAGTAGCAGAAAACCTCGCGGGATTTACGGGCCCGAGGCTTCAGGCGCGGCGCGATCAAATGGGCGTCGCGCGGTTGCCTGCCGTGGTGCCAGGCGTCGATCCGTTCGGCCCAGCGTTGCAGCGCGGCGCGGGTGTAACCGCTGGCATAGAGCTCTTCGGCACCGTGCAGGCGCAGGTAGACGAAATCGCTGGTCAGGTCTTCGCGGTACGGCCATTTCCCGGCGGTGTCGGCGATCACCAGCGCAGTGTTGTAGCGCTTGAGCAGGCGCACGAAGTCGGGATCGATGAAACTGTCGTTGCGGATTTCCACGGCATGGCGCAGCGTTTTTTTGCCGTAGGCCTTCAGGCTCGCGTGGCCGTGCAGGTGTGAGTCGTGCTGACGGGCGAGGGCGGCAGCGGCCTGGGTGTCGTGGGGCAACTGGTCGAGAAAGGCTTCGAAACGCTCGGGGTCGAAAGTGAAGTTGGGCGGGAATTGCCAAAGGACCGGCCCGAGTTTTTCCTTCAGTTCCAGCACCCCGGAGGCGAAGAAATTGGCCAGGGGTTTTTCGATATCGCGCAGACGGCGGATGTGGGTGATGAAACGGGGTGCCTTGATGCTGAACACGAAATCGTCCGGCGTTTCGGCGTACCACTGGGCGTAGCGTTCCGGCCGTTGCAGGGCATAGAACGATCCGTTGATTTCGATGCTGTTGACCGCCCGTGAGGCGAACTGCAATTCGCGTTTCTGCGCCAGCCCCTTCGGGTAAAAGTCCCCGCGCCACGGGGCGTAACGCCAGCCTGAAATACCGATGTGAATCGTAGCCATGCCGCCTCCCGTCGAAAGTCCCCATACGGCCTCTGTCTGTGGATGACTGCGGGCGGTCGCGGAAAGTTTCGACGGGATTACGGACGGTCGGGCTGGCTTGATCAGTGCCCGGTGACGATCCGGGCCGAGCCTTCGGCGGGTTCGGCGTATACCGGGCCCAGGCGATCGAGGCGACCGCTCCAGGCCGTCAGGGCCAGTGCCACCAGCACCACCAGGCCGCCGATCCACGCGGTGTGAATCAGGCCGATGTGCTCGACGATCAAACCACCACCCCACGCACCGCCGGCAATCCCGAGGTTGAACGCGGCAATGTTCAGCCCCGATGCTACATCCACGGCGTGCGGTGTGTGATGTTCAGCCTGACGCACCACGTACACCTGCAAGCCCGGCACGTTGCCGAAGGCGACCGCGCCCCAGACCAGCACGGTGGCCAGTGCCAGCCACGGGTTGGCGGCGGTGAAGGTGAGCACGAACAGCACGGCGGCGAGCAGGGCGAAGATGATTTTCAGTGCGCTGATCGGCCCGCGTTTGTCCGCCAGTTTGCCGCCCCAGAGGTTGCCGACCGCCACCGACACGCCGTACACCAGCAACACCAGGCTGACGGTGCCGGCGCTGAAACCGGAGATGTCCTGGAGGATCGGCGCCAGGAACGTGAAGGCGATGAACGAGCCGCCGTAGCCAATGGCGGTCATGGCGTACACCAGCAACAGGCGTGGTTGCTTGAGCACCTGCAATTGCTGCAACAGCGTCGCCGGTTTGCTGTGGGCAATGTTGTTCGGCACGTACAGCAGGCTGCCGATGAATGCGATTACGCCGAGTGCCGACACGGCGAGGAAGGTTTCACGCCAGCCGAAATGCTGACCGATGAACGTGCCCAGCGGCACGCCGGTGACCAGCGCCACGGTCAGGCCGGTGAACATGATCGCAATCGCACTGGCGGCTTTCTCCTTGGGCACCAGGCTGGTGGCGATGGTCGAGCCGATCGAAAAGAACACGCCATGGGCCAGACCCGTGACGATCCGCGCCAGCACCAGCGATTCATAACTCGGCGCCAGCCAGGCCAGCAGGTTGCCGAGGGTGAACAGCACCATCAGCGACAGCAGCAACAGTTTGCGCGGGACCTTGCCGGTGAGGGCGGTCAGCACCGGCGCACCGATGGCTACGCCGAGGGCATACAGACTGACCAGCAGACCGGCGGACGGCAGGCTGACGCCGAGATCGGCGCCGATGGTGGGAAGCAGGCCAACGATGACGAACTCGGTCGTCCCGATGGCGAAAGCGCTGAGGGTCAGCGCGAGCAGGGCAATGGGCATGACGGCACTCCGGTTGAGGATTGAATGGAGCGCAGTGTCGGGGTTTGGTGGGGGTGGAAAAATACAGGGATGGGCATTTGATATTTGCGTGCGACGCAAATATCAGCCCCTTGAGGTGATCGCAAGGTGATCGTTCCCACGCTCTGCGTGGGAATGCCTCCGTGGACGCTCTGCGTCCGCTCTTCGAGACGCGGAGCGTCTCTGGCTGCATTCCCACGCAGAGCGTGGGAACGATCAGTGAGGGGGCGTGGGCGTGGGAACGATCAAAACCGAACTTGCCGGGCCAAAACCGATCAGTTCCTTACAGGTTCAACCAAGGGAGCTCTGCGTTTTGACCAGGTTCAGGATCGCGATTCTATTGGGGGCATTGCTGTTGTTCGGCGGCCATGCAGTGCAAGCCGCCAGCCTGCCGGGCGTTGCGGCGGCCAGTGAAGAGCCGGCCAAACCGGAGCCCATCGTGCAGGGCGGACTGCTCGGCGCCATCAGTTCCAGCATCGACGACGTGCAGGACAAGCTCGACCTCAACGAGCATCTGGTCGACGCCTGGCGCCTGCGCGCCGATCGGGCGGCGGATGAAGTCGACAGGCTGGTCAATCAACCTTCGAACCGCTCGGGCTGGAGCGTGGCGGGGGATTTCCTGATGCTGTCCGGCGTGTGGCTGGGCACGTTTGCCGTGTTGACGGTGCTCGGCAGCGTGCTGGGCAAGCGTCTGCGGGAAGGGCGCTGGCTGCGCACCCGCCAGCGCAGTCAGGACCTGCTCGGTTACCTGTTGCCCTACACGCTGCCCGCGCTGATCTGCCTGCCGCTGACCCTGTACGTCAGCCATTTTCTGTCGGCCTCGGTGGGGCGAGCGCTGGCGCTGTGTTTTGCCTACGCCACCAGCAGCGGGATATTTTCCACGTCGATGCTGTTGTGCGTGGTGGTGATGTTCAATGTCGGCCACAAGCGCCGCGCCGTGCAGATCATCCGCGACTACTGCCCGAAACCGCTGTTCCTGATCGGCTTTCTCGCCGCGTTGAGTGACGCCCTGACCAGCCCGCAGATCGCCCGGCAACTGGGCGGCAACATCACCAGCAGCATTGCGGTGTTCACCGGTCTGCTGGCGTCGATCATCTTCGGCCTGCTGGTGATTCGCCTGCGTCGGCCGGTGGCGCACCTGATCCGCAATCGCCCGCTGGCCCAGCGCCTGAAGCAACCGTCGATGCAGGAGTCGCTGCGGATTTTTTCCGGGCTCTGGTACTGGCCGATCGTGCTGATGGTGCTGGTCTCGGCGGTCAATCTGATCGGCATCGGCGAAGATAATCAGAAAGCCTTGCGCTGCGCGTTGTTCACCACGGTGCTGCTGATCGGCACGGTGTTTCTCAGCACGATTCTTCAACATCTTTTCAAGTCGCGCAGGGCCGAGGCGATCCAGCGCAGCAGTGCCTACAAGGAACGCTTTCTCAGCCTGTTGCACGCCTTGCTGCGGATCGTCATTGCGATTGCGTTCATCGATATTCTCGGGCGGATCTGGGGGGTGTCGCTGCTCGACTTCGCGCAAAGCAGCACGGTCGGTCGGGCGATCAGCAATGCGCTGAGCAGCATCGGCCTGATCTTCCTCGTGACGTGGCTGTTGTGGGTGGTGCTCGACACGGCGATTCAGGAAGCACTCAAACCACCGGTCAGCAAACGCTCGGCGCGCCAGCCCAGCACCCGGGTGAAAACCATCCTGCCGCTGCTGCGCAATGCGATCAAAATCATCCTGGTGGTGATCTGCGCGATCACCACCATGGCCAATCTCGGGATCAACGTCGCACCGCTGCTGGCCGGTGCCGGGGTGGTCGGCCTGGCCATCGGTTTCGGCTCGCAGCAACTGGTGCAGGACGTGATCACCGGGCTGTTCATCATCATTGAAGACACCCTGTCGATCGGCGACTGGGTGGTGCTCGATTCCGGGCATGCCGGCACGGTCGAAGGCCTGACCATTCGCACCCTGCGCCTGCGCGATGGCAAGGGCTTCGTGCATTCGGTGCCGTTTGGCCAGATCAAGGCCGTGACCAACCAATCGCGGCAGTTTGCGTTCGCCTTTTTCTCGGTGCAGTTCACCTATGACACTGATGTCGACAAGGCCATTGAGCTGATCCGCGAGGCGGGGGATTCGATTCGCGAAGACCCGTTCCTCAAGTACAACCTGCAAGGGCCGCTGGATGTGTTCGGGGTGGACAGGATGGACCTGAACGGCGTGGTGCTGACCGCGCAATTCCGCACGGTGTCGGGCGGGCAGTATGCGGTGAGCCGCGCGTTCAATCAGCGTCTGAAAAAGCTTGTGGATAACAGCCCGTGGGTGCATTTCGCCCAGACTTATCCACAGCAGGTTTTGCTGCCCAAGCGCCAGGAAGAAGAGGTGGCGCCGGCGCATTCGTCGGTGGTGTTGCCGGAGCAGGCGCGCACTCAGTGACGGGTGAGCCTGTTGCGGATTTCGCTCATGGCGGCGGAGTCCAGTTCCACCCAGAATTGCGGCTTGCCCGCGACCTCGGCAGCGACCGGCAATCCGTCGCGATACACCAACCGATTGCTCGCCAGTGCCGGCACTTTCGCCCCCGGCAACAAGGTGCCGGCGAGGTTCAGCGGATCGACGCCGCACACCGCGATCAGGCTGCCGTCATGGGGGCGACGGCGGACTTCGCGCAGCAACGGAATCGCCTCGGGCAGGGCGAATTGCTCGCCGGCCAGACCGCTGACAAAACGCCCGCCACGAATCTCGCCCCGGGCTTCCAGGCGATGGAATGTGCGCAGCAGTTCGCGCCAGCTCGGCAACCAATCGGCTTCGCGTTCCAGCAGGCGCCAGAACACCACGCCGTAGCGACGCAACAAGGTCACGGCGACATGTTCAAGTGTTTCGGGCGACGCTGTTTGTCGGTTTTCCACAACCGGCCCGCGACGCAATAACGCCCAGCGCCCGGCATCGTCCATGCCACCGACAAGCGCCCCGCGCCCGCGCCGACTGCTGCGCTGCTGGCGCTTGCTCGCCGGGGTGATCAGCGCCCGCAATCCGGCAAAGCTGTCGGCATTCACCAGCCCGGCGCCGACCAGTTCCTGCAAGGCGATTTCCAGCTCGGTGCGTAGCAGGTGCGCTTCATGAATCAGTTCATCGAAAAACAGCGCGCCGTGCTGACTTAGTGCGTCGAAAACTTTGCGGGTCTTGGGCGAGAGTTCACTGACCGGCGTCTGTTCGGCCAGTGCACTCCACAAGCCGACCTGAGTGCGCGGCAGCAACACGATCGGCGTGCTGCGCAATGCCGTGCCACTGCTGTTTTGCCGGGCGCTGAGGCGCGTCCATACCAGTTTGCCGCTGCGGCACAGATCATCCAGCCAGCTCGGTGAGTAATCCTTGAGCCGCGCCGGAAGAATGTCGCTGTCCCAGGCCGAAGCGGCGGCCGGGTAGCCTTCGAATTGGCCGACAATCACCGGCAATACGGCGTTGCCCTGACCACGGGTGGACGGGGACACATGCTGCCAGTCGAACAGAAACCGCATGAAATCCTGCAACGCCACCGGCTCGATTTCCCGGCGCAGACGCTTGACGGTGTAGCGGTGAATGCGCGCCAGCAGATGCCGTTCGCACCATTCTTCAACGGTCGATCCCGGCGTGAAGCGGCCGCGCAGTACATAACCTTCACGCTCCAGATGAGCGAGGGCTTGATGAACAGCGGCCGGCATCAGGGCCAGCGGCTCGGCAATCGCCACCAGCGGTTGCGGACCGAATGCGCCGAGCCGCGCGCGGATCACTTCGATCAGTGCCTCATCGGCGGTCCATGCTTCGTCGAAACCGGGCAACGCGGCCAGTTCAGAATGCGCCTGTGGATAAAGCGCCTGCAGACAGGTCAGGCGTTCTCTCGCCAGCCACAGTGAGTGCTCGGGATCGATCTGCAATCGGCAGGCTCGCCCGGTTTCGGCCAAAGCATTCAGCCACTCGCGCCATTGCGGATTGGCCTCGACTTCGCCGTCGCTGATGCAGGCCAGGCTCATCAGCGCTTCATGCATTTCATCGGCGCTGTTCGGCGTTGGCCACGCTTCTTCGCGCACGGCGTTGATTGCGTCAGCGTCCAGCGCGCCGAGGTCATCGGTGGATTGCGGGTCGCTCCAGCGGCGGTTGAGCACGGCCTGGGTGCGCCGCTCTTCCAGCGGCGCATCGTCGAGAAAGGTGTAGGGGCGGGCGCTGAGGATTTCCGCCGCCAACGGCGAGGGCGCCGGCAGGTCGCGGGCGATCAGGCGCACTTCGCCGCGCTCCATGCGCCGCAGCAGTTCGAGCCAGCCTTCGCTGTCCATCGCTTCGTGCAGGCAATCGTCGAGGGTCTGTTCCACCAGCGGATGCTCGGGAATTTCCCGTTCACCGGCGAGGTTTTCCAGGCAGGCGATCTGATCGGGAAACACGCTGGCGATCAGGTCTTCGCTTTTCATCCGCTGCAATTGCGGCGCGACCTTGCGCCCGCCGGTGTAGCGCGGCAAGGCCAGCGCCACGCCGGCATTCCAGCGCCAGCGCACACCGAACAGAGGCGCATCCAGCACCGCTTGAATCAGGATGTGCTCGGCGCTGTTGCTGTGCAGATAACGCCAGACTTCATCGAGTTCGAAACTGTGGCTGGTGGACAGCGACAGCACGATCGCGTCTTCGCTGGCGGCGGCCTGCAATTCGAAGTTGAAGGTGCGGCAGAAACGCTTGCGCAGGGCCAGGCCCCAGGCGCGGTTGATACGACTGCCGAACGGCGAGTGAATGATCAGCTGGGTGCCGCCGGACTCGTCGAAAAACCGCTCCATCAGCAGCGTGTCCCGCGACGGCAAGGCGCCGAGGGCGAGGCGGGCGCGGGCCAGGTAATCCACCAGTTGTTCGGCGCTGGCCAGGTTCAGGCCGAGGGTGTCGGTCAGCCAATCGAGCGCCGGTTGCAGGTTGCCGGGGCTGGCGCTGAGCAGTTGATCCAGCTGCGCGTGCAGGCGCGCCACGGCCGCCGACAGTTCATCGCTGCGTCCCGGCGCCTCACCGAGCCAGAACGGAATGGTCGGCGGCAGGCCCTGGGCGTCTTCGACCCGCACCTTGCCGGAGTCCACCCGCAGGATCCGATAAGAGGCGTTGCCGAGCTGGAACACGTCGCCGGCAATGCTTTCCACGGCGAAGTCTTCGTTGACGCTGCCGATGTTCAGCCCTTGGGGTTCGAGCAAGACGCTGTAGTCGGCATTGTCGGGGATGGTGCCGCCGCTGGTGACTGCGGTCAGCCGTGCGCCGCGTCGTCCGCGCAGGGTTCGGCTCACGGCGTCGCGGTGCAGGTAGGCGCTGCGGATGCCCTGACGGCCGTTGTAGCCTTCGGCGAGCATGCCCAGCAGCGCCTGATAATGTTTTTCGTCGAGGCGGGCGTAGGGCTCGGCCCGGCGGAACAGCGCGAGCAAATCGTCTTCGGCCCATTCCTGGCAACTGACCTCGGCGATGATCTGCTGCGCCAGCACATCCAGCGGCGCTTCGGGTATGTGCAGCGTATCGAGTTCACCCCGGCGCACGCAGTCGAGCAGGGCAGCGCATTCGATCAGGTCGTCGCGGGTGGTGGCGAACAGGCGCCCCTTGGGCGTGCCGCCGACCTGGTGCCCGGAGCGGCCGACCCGTTGCAGAAAACCGGCAATCGAGCGCGGTGAAGCGATCTGGCAGACGAGGTCGACTTCGCCGATATCGATGCCCAGCTCCAGCGATGCGGTGGCGATCAGCACTTGCAGCTCGCCACGCTTGAGCCGTTGTTCGGCGTCGAGGCGAAACTCCTTGGCCAGACTGCCGTGGTGCGCCGCCACCGCGTCTTTTCCGAGGCGTTCGCTGAGGTGTCGACTCAGGCGCTCGGCCAGACGTCGGGTGTTGACGAAAATCAGCGTGGTGCGGTGTTCACGGGCCAGTGCCGCGAGGCGGTCGTAGACCAGTTCCCAGACGTCGTTGGCCATCACCGCCGTCAGCGGCACCGGCGGCACTTCGATGCCCAGATCCCGTGGGCGCGCGTGGCCGATGTCGATGATTTCGCACGGGCGCCCATGGCCTACCAGAAACCGCGCCACCGCATCGATCGGTTTTTGCGTGGCCGACAGGCCGATGCGGGTCAGCGGTTCAGGACACAGCGCCTGCAAGCGTTCGAGACTCAAGGCCAGGTGACTGCCGCGTTTGCCGGCGGCGATGGCGTGGATTTCATCGACGATCACCGTGCGCGTGGTGCCGAGCATTTTGCGCCCGGACTCGGAGCCGAGCAGCACGTAGAGCGATTCCGGGGTGGTCACCAGAATGTGCGGCGCGCTCTTGCGCATGGCGGCGCGGTCTTTCTGCGGGGTGTCGCCGGTGCGCACGGCGGTGGTGATTTCCAGCGCCGGCAGGTCCATCTGGCGTAACTGCTCGGTAATCCCGGCCAGCGGGTTCTGCAGATTGATGCGTATGTCGTTGGACAGTGCCTTGAGCGGCGAAACGTAGACCACCAGGGTTTCGTCCGGCAGGCCGTCAGGCGTTTCCAGGCCGCGGTGGACCAGTTCGTCGAGCACGGCAAGGAACGCGGTGAGGGTCTTGCCGGAACCGGTGGGCGCGGCGATCAGCGTCGAACGGCGCTGGCGGATCAACGGCCATGCGCGGGCCTGGGCGGCGGTTACCGTCGGGAAGGTGCTGCTGAACCAGGCGCTGACGGCGGGGTGAAAGCCTGCCAGCGCCGCGTCCGTGGGAAGGGGCAGATTCATGGCTCCAGTTATGCGGGTGGGTGGGCGAAGTTGCAAGTACCGCTCGGGATCTACACTTTACGGGTGACGGTTGCGCACTAAACCCGCAAAATGCAACGATTCCGGCAATTATCGACGACGGTGTCACAAAGCATCGTCGCCAAAGCCATCGTTCCAATCAGACTGGGCCTGCTGACTCTATGCGAATGCGCCTTATGTTACTGGGCGGCGGAAATGCCCTTGGGCAGGCGCTGATTCGCCTCGGTGCGGAGGAAGACATCGGTTTCCTCGCCCCCCGCCCGCCCGAAGACGGCTGGGATGCCGCGAGCCTGACCCAATTGCTCGACGACACCCGTCCCGATGCATTGATCAACCTTGCCTACTATTTCGACTGGTTCCAGGCCGAGGTCGTCAGTGAAAGCCGTCTGGCCGGGCAGGAACGCGCCATCGAACGCCTGGCCGAACTGTGCCAGCACCACAACATCGTGCTGGTGCAGCCGTCCAGTTATCGAGTGTTCGACGGCTCCCGCGCCACCGCCTACAGCGAAAAGGACGAACCGGTGCCATTGGGCCTGCGCGGTCAGGCGTTGTGGCGGATCGAACAGAGCGTCCGCGCCACTTGCCCGCAACATGTGCTGCTGCGCTTTGGCTGGCTGCTCGACGACAGCCCGGAAGGGATCCTCGGACGCTTCCTGGCCCGTGCCGAGCAACCGGATGAATTACTCCTGGCAGACGACCGGCGCGGCAACCCGACGCCGGTCGATGATGCGGCACGGGTGATCATTTCGGTGCTCAAACAACTCGATTGCGCCGCGCCGCTGTGGGGCACATACCACTACGCCGGCCACGAGGCGACCACGCCGCTGGCGCTGGGCCAGGCGATTCTCTCCGAAGCGCGCAGCCTGCACCCGCTGGCCATCGAAGCGCCGACCGCCCAGGCCCACGCCGCGCGGCCGGATGCCGCCGAAGAACCGCAACACGCGGTGCTCGCCTGCAAGAAAATTCTGCACACCTTCGGGATCAAGCCGCGCGCCTGGCGTGCCGCACTCCCGGGCTTACTGGATAGGTTTTATCGTCATGGCTGAAGGCCCTGTTCTCATCACCGGCGGTGCCGGTTTCATCGGCTCGCACCTGACTGACGCGCTGCTTGCCAAGGGCCATTCGGTGCGGATCCTCGATGACCTGTCGACCGGCAAGCGCAGCAATCTGCCGCTGGATAATCCCAGGGTCGAACTGATCGTCGGCGATGTGGCCGATGCCGCATTGGTCGCACAGGCAATGCAGGGTTGCAGCGCGGTCGCACACCTCGCCGCCGTCGCTTCGGTGCAGGCATCGGTGGACGATCCGGTGAAAACCCACCAGAGCAATTTCATCGGCACGCTGAACGTCTGCGAAGCCATGCGCGAGGCCGGCGTCAAACGCGTGCTGTATGCTTCCAGCGCGGCCGTCTACGGCAACAATGGCGAAGGCGAGTCGATTGACGAAGACACGCCCAAGGCACCGTTGACGCCTTACGCGTCGGACAAACTGGCCGGCGAGCAGTACTTCGATTTCTACCGCCGCCAGCACGGTCTGGAACCGGCGATCTTCCGTTTCTTCAACATCTTCGGCCCGCGCCAGGATCCGTCCTCGCCGTACTCCGGGGTGATCAGCATCTTCAGCGAACGCGCGCAGAAAGGCCTGCCGATCACCGTGTTCGGCGATGGCGAGCAGACCCGGGATTTCATGTACGTCGAAGACCTGGTCGATGTGCTGGTGCAGGCGATCGAGACGCCGCAAGTGGACGTCGGTGCGGTGAACGTCGGCTGGAATCAGGCGACCAACCTCAAGCAGATGCTGGCCGCGCTCGAAGCGGTGGTCGGCGAGTTGCCGCCCGTCAGCTACGGTCCGGCGCGCTCCGGTGACATCCGTCATTCGCGGGCGAACAACCGCCGGCTGCTGGAGCGATTCAAGTGCCCGACGCCAACGCCGATGAGCGTCGGCCTGGCCCGTCTGCTCGGCCGCTGAGTTTCTCCCGGACATGAAAAAGGCGCCTTTTGACAGGCGCCTTTTTCACGGCCGGAATTCGGGTTTCAAACCGGTTTCCTGTAGCGAGGGAGCTTGCTCCCCGGTCGATTGCGAAACATCGCCGTCAGTTCTGAGCTGCCCGCCACCAAGCCTCATTCACCACCACGTGAACGTTCTTTAGAACTTGTAGCCTAGACCAACCATGTAGATGAAGGGATCAACGTCCACATTCACCCGTGCACGGGTGCCCGGGGCCACGGCGTTGTTCTCGACGGTGGCGCGGGTATCGATGTCGATGTAGCGCACCTGGGCGTTGAGCATGATGTTGTCGGTCAGCATGTAGTCGGCGCCGACCTGCCAGGCCAGGCCCCAGGAGTTTTTCGCCTTGAAGTTGCTGAAACCGTTGGACTGGGCTTCGCTGCCGACGTGCTCGTCGTAGATCCAGGTGTAGTTGATGCCGCCGCCGATGTACGGCTGGAAGGCCGACTTCGCGTCCAGCGGGTAGTAGACGACGCTCAGGGTCGGCGGCAGGTGTTTGAGGGTGCCGAGTTTGCCGTTGGCGGCTGGCAGGGCAGTGCCCTTGAGCTTCACGTCATGTTCGAACGGCGAGGCGGCCAACAGCTCGATACCGATGTTGTTGGTCAGCATGTAGGCGAAGTTCAGGCCCAGTTGGGTGTCGCTGCTCATGGTCGCCTTGCCGCCCAGGTTGGTGCCGCTCAGCGGACCCTGATCGACCTTGACGCTGGAGCTGTCGGCCTTCGGGTTGACGGTGATCGCACCGGCACGAACGATGATGTCGCCGGCTTCGTGGGCGTGGGCGAGCGGGGCTGCGAGCGCGAGGGCAAACAGCGAGGCGCTGAGCAAGGACTTGTTCATGGAAGCTCCCAAAGGACGTTAAAAATGTTTGATGTCCTATGGTACGAATCCGTCTGATACGGTCTTTTGACTCAGCTCAATGAAACAGTGATGCCCCGGATTTTTGTGGAACTTTCATGGCCTCATCGCTGACAAGCAATAAAGAACCAGCAGATTTACTCCGGCAGTTCGTACACATAAATCTTGTCAGCTTCCATCTGATACCCGGCATCGGCCAGTTCGCTGGTGGACTGCTTGACCTGCAACGGCCCTTCCACCCAGTACGGCTGATACAGTTCGTCGAGCTTCACGCCGAGTTCGCTTTTCACGTGCACGATCTGGTTCGATGGCGGTGGCGGCACGTGGATGCAGGCGCCGAAATACGGCACCAGCAGGAAGTCCGTGGTGCGGCCCTCTTCGCTCACTTCCAGCGGCACGATGTAGCCCGGCAGGCGGATGTTCTGGCCGTCGAGGCTTTGCACCACGGGGGCGTTGGGCATGTCCTGTTTGGCGGCCGGCGCGGACTCGGCGGGCAGCGCATCGCCCATCTTCGACAGGTCATGCAGCGGCGTCATGTTCGGCACTTCGGGCGCTGCGTCCGGCGGGATCATCTCCGACCAGGTCAGGTCTTTCGGCGCCGCCGCCCACACGGGCAGGGCGACCAGCAACAGCAGCGCAAGCACGGCGCGGGGCATGGTGAACATCCTCATAAACGGATCGACAGGCCGTCGGCCAGAGATTGGCGATACGCGCGCCAGGCCGGCACGCTGCCCATCAGCAGCGCGGCCGCCAGAATGCCACCGAGCAGCGTCCATTCATACTCGCTTGGCCAGGCCAGCGGCAGATACAGACCGTAATTGGCCTGCACATAACCCTGTGCCGCAGCGATGCCGACGTACAGCAACGCCAGTCCGGCGATCACCCCGGTCAGCGCCAGAGCGAACGCTTCCAGCACCAGCAGGCTTGCGATGTGCCACGGTCGCGCGCCCACCGAACGCAGGATCGCCATTTCGCGGCGACGCTCGTTGAGGCTGGTGAGAATCGCCGTGAGCATGCCGATCAGCCCGGTCAGCACCACGAACAGCGAGACCACGAACAACGCTTTTTCAGCGGTGCTCATCAGGCTCCACAACTCCTGCAAGGCCACGCCCGGCAGAATCGCCAGCATCGGCTCGCCACGGAACTCGTTGATCTCCCGTTGCAGGGCGAAGGTCGAGATCTTGCTGTTGAGGCCGAGCATGAACGCGGTGATGGCTTGCGGCGTCAGGTCCATGTTGCGTGCCTGATCGGCGCTGATTCGCCCGTTGCCACGGGCCGGCACGCCGTTGTGCCAGTCAATGTGGATCGCCTCCATGCCGCCGAGGCTGATGTGCAGCGTGCGGTCCACCGGGGTGCCGGTGCGCTTGAGAATGCCGACCACGGTGAACGGTTTGTCGTCGTGCTTGACCAGACTGATCGCCGCCACGCCGTGGGCCAGTACCAGTTTGTCGCCGAGCTTGTAATGCAGCGCTTCGGCCACTTCGGCACCGAGCACCACTTCGAACGGATCGGTGGCGAAGGCGCGGCCATCCGTCAGTTGCAGATGTTGCTGACGCCCGTACTGGTAATGCTCGAAATACGCTTCGGTGGTGCCCATCACCCGGTAGCCGCGATGGGAATCGCCGAGGGACATCGGGATCGCCCACTTCACCTTCGGGTTGCTGGCGAAGTGTTCGAAGCTGTCCCAGCGGATGTTGTTGGTGGCGTTGCCGATGCGGAATACCGAGTACAGCAACAGGTTCACCGAACCGGAACGGGCGCCGACGATCAGGTCAGTGCCGCTGATGGTGCTGGCGAAACTGGCCTTGGCTTCAGTGCGCACCCGTTCCACGGCCAGCAGCAGGCAGACGGAAAGGGCAATGGCGAAAGCAGTGAGCAGGGCGGTGAAACGCCGGTTGGCGAGGCTGGCCATGGCCAGACGGAACAGATACATCTCAGACCTCGGCAGACGTGGCGGCGCGATTGAGTTCGGCCAGGGACAGGTGACGGTCGAACAGCGGCGCCAGGCTCTGGTCGTGGCTGACGAACAACAGGCTCGACCCGGCTTCGCGGCATTCGGCGAACAGCAGACGAATGAAGTTTTCCCGGGCGTCGTAATCCAGTGCCGAGGTCGGTTCGTCGGCGATCACCAGTTCCGGTTGCCCGATCAAGGCGCGGGCAGCGGCGACCCGTTGCTGCTGACCGATCGACAGCGAATCGGCGCGGCGACTCAGGAGGCTTTCGTCCTTCAAACCCAGGTGGGCGAGCAGGGTGGCGGCGGCCTGATCAACGCTGCCGTGACGCTGTTTCGCTCGCTCGGCCCGCAGCTTCGAAAAGTGGCACGGCAGCTCGACGTTCTCGCGCACCGAGAGAAAGGGCAACAGGTTGAACTGCTGGAAAATGTAGCCGGTGTGGTCGACCCGAAAGCGATCACGGGCGCCGGCACCCAGTTCGGTCAGCTCCTGGCCGAGCAGGCGAATGCTGCCGCGACCGGGTTTCTGCACCCCGCCGAGCAGGCCGAGCAGGGTGGTCTTGCCGCTGCCGCTGGGTCCCTTGAGGAACAGGGTTTCGCCGGCCTCCAGACGAAACGCCGGGATGTCCAGCAGCGGCGGGTGACCGGGCCAGTTGAAGCTCAGGTCGGACAGTTCGATGAGTGCTTGGGTCATGGCGCCGTTTCGTGTCAGAACTTCAGGGCGGCGGCCTTGGCCGTCACTTCCGTGCCTTGCTGGCCGCTCGGGCCGATCAGTTGTACCTGAATTTTCTGGGTGGCCGGGAAGGTAGTGAACAGGTTCGCCAGATCCAGGGTTTTCAACGCACCTGGTGCCGCGCAGCTGAACTGGTAGTGGGCGTGGATTTCGCTGTGGTCGTGATGATGCTCGTGACCGTCCTTGCCGGCCTCCTCTTCGTCGTGGTCGTCGGCATCCGGCTTGTCGCCGAACAGCGGGCTTTCCAGCTCCTGACTGGTGACTTTGCAACCGGCGGCGGCCGGCAGACTGAACAGCGCCTGCGGTTTTTCCAGTTGCGCGCGGGCGGCTGCGACCTTGGCCTTGTCGGCATCGCTGGTGGCGACGTGCTCAAAACCGACTAGGTTCATTGCCGGGCTTTCCAGCTCCAGTTCCAGGGTCTGGCCGTCCAGCGCGGCGTTCAGGCGACCGACGCCATGTTCGTGGGCACCGAGGCTGCCGTGCTCATGGTCGTGATCATGTTCATCGGCAGCCTGGGCGATGGCCAGCGGCAACAGGGCAAACGGCAAAGCGAGCAGCAGACGACGCATGATGGTCTCCGGGAAGTAAAGTGAAGAGTTTGTTATGTAATCTTATAACGAAAGTGCGCAGAGTTTGCCCGCCCGCTTGGCGTTACACAAGTGCCATGGGAGCATGCAGGTCAGAAATGTGCGGGAGAAAGCTTATGTTGCGGATACGCGGAACCGTCGGCGACTTGCCGGTGGATTTGACCCTGGAACTGGATGAAAGCGACTGGGCGCGGCTCGGTGCGCAGTTTGGTGTACAGGTGCAAACGGCCCAGCCGCAGACAGCAGCGGCGGCGCCGGTGGCGAAACCGGTGAATCAGGATGACGCGTTGTGGCAGGTCGCCAGGGATCTGTTGCGCAAGGCCGGGCAACTCAGCGGGCCGGAGCTGCTGGAACAGCTCGAAGGGCTGACCGGCAGCGCAGCGGCGGGCAAGCGCTTGCTGGTGCGTCTGCGTCATTCGGCAGATGTGAAGGTGGCGAGCGGCGGGGATACGCCGCTCTACAGCTGGATCGAGTAAGGAGGTTAGTACAGCGCCGCAAACACCTTGCGCCGGTAAGCGGTCACCAGCGGGTGATCGTTGCCCAGCAGTTCGAACACTTGCAGCAAGGTCTTGTGCGGCAGGCCTTCGCCGTAGCTGCGGTTGCGGATGAACAGCTTGAGCAATGCGTCCAGCGCCGCTTCGTATTGCTGACGGGCCAGTTGCTGGATCGCCAGTTGATACACCGCTTCATCGTCCTGCGGGTTTTGCGCCAGACGGCTCTTCAGGTCGGCGGGGTCCGGCAGGTCACGGGCCAGGCCGAGGAACTTGATCTGCGCCTTGGCACCGGCGAGTGCAGCCTTGTGTTCGTCGCTCTTGACCGCGTCGAGCACGGTTTGCGCTTCGCCCAGCTCACCGCGTTCGGTCAGGCAACGAGCGTAAAGAATCAGCGCCTTGGCGTTGGTATTGTCCTCGCCCAACAGCACGACCAGCTTTGCTTCCGCGTCGGCGTAACGGCCCTCGTCAAACAGTGCCTGAGCCTGTTCGAACGGATCGGCGGCGGACGGCGCCGGCATCTGCACATGGGGTTCGAGCAGGGCGCGCACGGCGGATTCCGGTTGCGCGCCGGCAAAGCCGTCCACCGGTTGACCGTCCTTGAACAGCACCACAGTCGGCAGGCTGCGGATGCCGAAACGGGCGACGATGTCCTGCTCGATATCGCAATTGACTTTGGCCAGCAGTAACTCGCCCTGATAGCTCTCGGCGATCCCTTGCAGCATCGGCATCAGCGCCTTGCACGGCGCGCACCATTCGGCCCAGAAATCCACCAGCACCGGTTTTTGAAAGGAAGCCTCGATCACCGACTGGTCGAAGTCGGCCGTCGTGGCGTCGAAGATGTACGGCGTTTGCTGACTCATGGGGTATCTCGTAAAAGCGTGAATGGGGCAACTATACGGTCAGGCGCGGGCCGCGTGGTAGAGGCTGACATGGCGAAACTCTTCCGGTTCGGCCAGATCCGGCAGGGTCATGGCTTCCAGCATTTCGATGCGCCGGTACAACGGATGACGGAAATCCCGAACCCGCGAATCCGCCACCAGCGCTTCGCGGCCACGGCTCAGGAAGGCGTCGAGCAGCGGCAGGTTTTCCCGGTCGTAGAGAACGTCGGCCACCAGGATCAGATCGTAGCGATCGGCCTCGGCGAAGAAATCCGTGGAATAACTCATTTGCACATCATTGAGTTCGGCATTCGCCCGACAGGCGGCAATCGCCAGCGGGTCGAGGTCGCAGGCCACCACTTCCAGGGCTCCGGCTTTCACCGCTGCGATGCCGGCGATTCCGGAACCGGCGCCGAAATCCAGCACCCGTTTGTCCCGGACCCACTCGGGGAATTGCGCGAGATAGCGCGCCACCGCCAGACCGCTGGCCCAACAGAAACTCCAGTAGGGCGGTTCATGCAGGATGCGTTGGGTTTCTTCCTGGCTGAATTCGCGGGCCATGTTGTCGCCATCGATCAGCCACAGCTGCAAATCGGTGTCCGGCAACGTACAGGCTTTCAGTCGAGCGTCGCCGAGCAACTCGCCCAGCGACTGTTGCAGGTCTGACGGGGCATTCATGGGGCTTTGACAAATTGCAGCTGGCCCAACGCCTGGGTGGTTGGCTGAGTGATGGTCTGCGACGGCAGGTGCAGGATCAACTGGCCGGACTGGCTGGCGCGGCCGCGCAATTCAACCCGCGCGCCAACCGGGAAGGATTCGGGGTTGAAGCGCAGGTGAAACGGCAGAATCTGGTTGTTGCCGATCAGGCTGGAACTGGCGAGCAATTGTTGCGGGCGATCCTTTTCGTCGATCACCAGCAGCGCCAGTTCGACTTCGGCGCCGGCCGGCACGCCTTGCAGGGTGCCGCTCAGTTCGCGCTGATAGGCCGGCAGCGGGCCGAGGTCGGCGGCTTCCCGGGCTTTTTTCTGCGCCTGTTGCGGCGCCGGGCCCGGCGTAGGCGGCTGAGGCTTGGGCGCGTCGCTGCCACAGGCCACCAGCAGGCTGAAAACACTGAGCAAAACGAGCGGTCGTAGGGACATTGGTAGCTCCAGCAAAATGAAATCCATGGATCAATCGATCATGGCAGTCTGTATACCGCAAAGCCTATGGCTTGTCTTGCCACCGGGATGCGCTACCATGGCCCTCCCTTTTTTTGTTGCCAGCCACCATGCACTGTCCCTTCTGCGGTGCCAACGACACCAAGGTCATCGACTCGCGTCTGGTCGCCGAGGGCGAACAGGTGCGCCGCCGGCGTGAATGCCTGGCCTGCGGCGAACGTTTCACGACGTTCGAGACGGCCGAACTGGTGTTGCCGCGCCTGATCAAAACCGACGGCAGCCGCCAACCGTTCGACGAAGAAAAACTCCGCGCCGGCATGCAACGCGCCCTGGAGAAACGTCCGGTGAGCGTCGAGCGCCTCGAATCCTCGCTGGTCCATATCAAGCACAAGCTGCGCGCCACCGGCGAGCGCGAGGTCAAATCCCTCGTGGTCGGCGAACTGGTGATGGCCGAGCTGCAAAAGCTCGATGAAGTCGCCTACATCCGTTTCGCTTCCGTGTACCGCCGCTTCCAGGACCTCAACGAATTCCGCGAAGAGATCGACCGCCTCGCCCGTGAACCGGTGAAAGAATGACCACCGCCGCCGAGCAGGCCATCCTCGACGCTCACTTCATGGCCCGGGCCCTGGAGCTGGCGCGCAAGGGGCATTACACGACTCACCCCAATCCACGGGTCGGCTGCGTGATCGTGCGCGACGGGCAGATTGTCGGCGAAGGCTGGCATGAGCGCGCCGGCGAACCCCACGCCGAAGTCCACGCCCTGCGCGCCGCCGGTGAACTGGCCCGGGGCGCCACGGCTTACGTCACCCTCGAACCTTGCAGCCACCACGGCCGTACGCCGCCGTGCGCCGATGCGCTGGTGAATGCCGGTATTGGCCGGGTGGTTGCGGCGATGCGTGATCCGAATCCTCAAGTCGCCGGACGCGGCCTGCAGCGCTTGACCGATGCCGGCATCGCCACCGAAAGCGGCGTGCTGGAAGCTGAGGCGCGCAAGCTCAATCAAGGTTTTCTGAAGCGCATGGAACACGGCTTGCCGTTCGTGCGGGTCAAGTTGGCCATGAGCCTCGATGGCCGAACAGCGATGGAAAGCGGCGAGAGCCAATGGATCACCGGCCCTGCCGCGCGTTCGGCGGTGCAGCGTCTGCGCGCCCAAGCCAGCGTGGTGCTGACCGGCGCCGACACGGTGCTGGCCGATGGTGCACGCCTGACCGTTCGCGGCGATGAGCTGGGGCTGGATGCCGAACAAACCGCGCTGGCCCTGAGCCGTCCGCCGCTGCGGGTGTTGATCGATGGTCGTCTGCGGGTGCCGCTGGATGCGCCGTTCTTCAAGGCCGGCCCGGCGCTGGTCGCCACCTGCGTGGCCATCGAAGAACAGTACGCCCACGGTCCGGAATGCCTGATCGTGCCGGGCGATGACGGTCAGGTCGATCTGCATCAACTGCTGATCGAACTGGCCAACCGTGGCGTCAACGAAGTGCTGGTCGAGGCCGGTCCGCGACTGGCAGGTGCGTTTGCCCAGCTCGGTCTGGTCGACGAGTTCGTGATCTTCATCGCCGGCAAGTTCCTCGGCTCCACGGCGCGTCCGCTTCTGGACTGGCCGCTGGCCTGTATGAAGGATGCGCCGGAGCTGAAAATCACTGAAATTCGCGCGGTTGGCGATGACTGGCGAGTCACTGCCATCCCTGTCCCATCGGCGAGCGTATAATTCCCGGCCATCGCGTTAGCGCTGGCTTCGTTCTCAAGGAGAACCCCATGTTTACCGGCATCATCGAATCCATCGGCAGTATCCGCGCACTGACCCCAAAGGGCGGTGATGTGCGGGTGCATGTCGAAACCGGCAAGCTCGACCTGAGCGACGTCAAACTCGGCGACAGCATCGCGGTCAACGGCGTGTGCCTGACCGCGGTTGAACTGCCGGGCAACGGCTTCGCCGCCGACGTCAGTCGCGAAACCCTCGACTGCACCGCCATGAATGACCTGAAAAGCGGCAGCCCGGTCAACCTGGAAAAAGCCCTGACCCCGACCACCCGTCTCGGCGGTCATCTGGTCAGCGGTCACGTCGACGGTGTCGGCGAAGTGGTTTCGCGCAGCGACAATGCCCGCGCCGTGGAATTTCGCATCCGCGCGCCGAAAGAGCTGGCCAAGTACATCGCCCATAAAGGCTCTATCACCGTCGACGGCACCAGCCTGACCGTGAACGCGGTCGATGGCGCCGAATTCCTGCTGACGATCATCCCGCACACCCTGAGCGAAACCATCATGGCGTCCTACAAGCCAGGTCGCCGGGTGAACCTGGAAGTCGACCTGCTGGCGCGTTATCTGGAGCGTCTGCTGTTGGGCGACAAGGCTTCAGAGCCAACGTCCGGCGGCATCACTGAAAGCTTTCTGGCCGCCAACGGCTACCTCAAATCCTGACTGAAGGGGGTGCCTTGTGGCGCTCAATAGCATCGAAGAACTGGTTGAAGACATCCGCCAAGGCAAGATGGTCATTCTCATGGATGACGAAGACCGCGAGAACGAAGGCGACCTGATCATGGCCGCCGAATGCTGCAAGGCCGAGCACATCAACTTCATGGCCAAATACGCCCGTGGCCTGATCTGCATGCCGATGAGCCGCGAGCGCTGCGAAACCCTGAAGCTGCCGCTGATGGCTCCGCGCAACGGTTCCGGTTTCGGCACCAAGTTCACCGTCTCGATCGAAGCGGCCGAAGGCGTGACCACCGGCATTTCCGCCGCTGACCGTGCGCGCACCGTGCAAGCGGCCGCCGCGAAAGACGCCAAGGCCGAAGACATCGTCAGCCCGGGCCACATTTTTCCGCTGATGGCCCAGGCCGGTGGCACCCTGGCGCGCGCCGGCCACACCGAAGCCGCCTGCGACCTGGCGCGCATGGCCGGTTTCGAGCCGAGCGGCGTGATCTGCGAAGTGATGAACGATGACGGCACCATGTCCCGTCGCGCCGAGCTGGAAGCCTTCGCCGCTGAACACAACATCAAGATCGGTACCATCGCCGACCTGATTCACTACCGGATGATCCACGAACGTACCGTTCAGCGGATTGCCGAGCAGCCGCTGGACAGCGAACTGGGCCAATTCAACCTGGTGACCTATCGTGACTCCGTGGAAGGCGACGTGCACATGGCACTCACCTTGGGCACCGTTTGCGCCGAAGAACCGACCCTGGTTCGCGTGCACAACATGGACCCGCTGCGCGACCTGCTGATGGTCAAGCAACCGGGCCGCTGGAGCCTGCGCGCCGCCATGGCTGCGGTTGCCGAGGCCGGCAGCGGTGTGGTGCTGTTGCTCGGTCATCCACTGGATGGCGACGTGTTGCTGGCGCACATCCGCGAAACCGGCGATCAGGCCGCACCGAAAAAACCGACCACCTACAGCATCGTCGGTGCCGGTTCGCAGATCCTGCGTGACCTCGGTGTGCGCAAAATGCGCTTGATGTCGGCACCGATGAAGTTCAATGCGATATCCGGTTTCGATCTGGAAGTTGTAGAATACGTGCCCTCCGAATAATGACCGGTTGTTTCCGGCCCTGTATTCGCGGCAAATAAATCACTGAGGGACGCGAAACAGACGCGTCCCGGCTCTTTAAGAGATCTGACGAATGACCCTGAAGACCATCGAAGGTACCTTCATCGCCCCTAAAGGCCGCTACGCTTTGGTAGTGGGCCGCTTCAACAGCTTCGTGGTTGAAAGCCTGGTCAGCGGTGCAGTTGATGCCCTGGTTCGCCACGGCGTGAGCGAAAGCGACATCACCATCATCCGCGCACCTGGCGCCTTCGAAATCCCGCTGGTTGCGCAGAAAGTCGCCCAGAAAGGCGAGTTCGCAGCAATCATCGCCCTGGGCGCGGTCATTCGTGGCGGTACTCCGCACTTCGAATACGTGGCTGGCGAGTGCACCAAGGGCCTGGCCCAGGTGTCCATGGAGTTTGGCGTACCGGTCGCTTTCGGCGTCCTGACCGTTGATTCCATCGAGCAAGCCATCGAACGTTCCGGCACCAAGGCCGGCAACAAAGGTGCTGAAGCTGCCCTGTCCGCTCTGGAAATGGTCAGCCTGCTGGCGCAGTTGGAGGCCAAGTGATTAGCGACGAAAGCGATCGTTTCAACCCGCGCGATCCGAAACCTGCGGATGCCGGCAAGCCATCGAAAAGCGCCAAGCGCCGCGAAGCCCGTCAGCTCGCGACCCAGGCCCTGTATCAGTGGCACATGGCTCGGCAGTCGTTGAACGAGATCGAAGCGCAGTTCCGGGTCGATAACGATTTCACCGATGTCGACGGGGCTTACTTCCGCGAAATCCTCCACGGGGTTCCGCAGTTCAAGACTGAAATCGACACCGCGCTCACGCCTTGCCTGGACCTGGCGATCGAAGAGCTGGACCCGGTTGAACTGGCAGTTCTGCGCCTGTCCACCTGGGAACTGCTCAAGCGCGTCGACGTGCCGTACCGCGTTGTGATCAACGAAGGTATCGAGCTGGCCAAGGTGTTCGGTTCGACCGACGGCCACAAGTTCGTCAACGGCGTGCTCGACAAGCTGGCTCCGCGCCTGCGTGAAGCTGAAGTGAAGGCGTTCAAGCGCTGATCGGCGCTTGAATACTTTTTCTCAGCCATGGGCGAGTTTGAGCTGATCCGCAATTTCTTCGCCGCCGCGCCTTGTGCGCAGGGCGGCGAAGGCGTTGCACTGGGGATCGGTGACGACTGCGCCTTGCTGGCGGTCCCTTCCGGGGAACAGCTGGCGGTTTCCACCGATACGCTGGTGGCCGGTGTGCATTTCGCCGACCCCTGCGATCCGTTTCTGCTCGGTCAGCGCTCGCTGGCCGTGGCGGTCAGCGACCTCGCTGCCATGGGCGCCACGCCCGTCGCCTTTACCCTTGCCCTGACTCTGCCGACGGTGACTGCCGATTGGCTGCAAGCCTATGCCCGCGGTTTGAACCGCATGGCGCAGGGCTGCGGCGTGGCACTGGTGGGCGGCGACACGACCCGCGGGCCGTTGAGCCTGACCGTCACCGTGTTCGGCCGCGTCCCGGCCGGCATAGCGTTGACCCGCAGCGGCGCGCAGCCGGGCGATCTGCTGTGTGTCGGCGGTGAGCTGGGCAATGCCGCCGGGGCCTTGCCGCTGGTGCTGGGTCAGCGTGACGCCGAGTCTCACATCGCCCAGCCGCTGCTTGATCATTACTGGTCGCCGCAACCGCAACTCGCTCTCGGTCAGGCCCTGCGTGGCAAGGCCACTTCGGCGCTGGACATCTCCGATGGGCTGCTCGCCGATTGCGGTCACATCGCATTGGCCTCGAAGGTCCGCCTCGAAGTCGAGCGCGAGCGCGTTCCGTTGTCGGAGGCGCTGGTGGCGTTTCTCGGTCAGCGCGGCGCCGAACGTGCGGCGTTGAGCGGTGGCGATGACTACGTGCTGGCCTTCACCCTGCCGGCCGTCGAGTTGCCGGCGCTGCTCGCCGATGGCTGGCCGATCCATGTGATCGGTCGTGTGACGCAGGGCCAGGGCGTGGTGCTGCTGGATCGCGACGGGCACGACATCACCCCGCAAATCCGGGGTTATCAACATTTTCAGGAGTCACCGTGACAGATCACCCGAAACAGGTTCCGGCCGAATTCGTTCCGCCGTCGGTCTGGCGCAATCCCTGGCATTTCCTCGCGTTCGGTTTCGGCTCGGGCACCTTGCCCAAGGCGCCGGGCACTTGGGGCTCGTTAGTTGCGCTACCCTTTATTCCGTTGTGGCAAATGCTGCCGGACTGGGGTTACTGGCTGATGCTCGGGATCACCATGCTGTTCGGCTTCTGGCTGTGCGGCAAAGTGGCGGACGATCTGCGGGTGCACGACCACGAAGGCATCGTCTGGGACGAAATGGTCGGGATGTGGATCACCCTGTGGCTGGTGCCGGAAGGCTGGTACTGGTTGCTGGCCGGGTTCCTGGTGTTCCGCTTCTTCGACATTCTCAAGCCGTGGCCGATCCGCTGGATCGACCGGCATGTTCACGGCGGCGTCGGCATCATGCTCGACGATGTGCTGGCCGGCGTGTTCGCCTGGTTGGCGATGCAGGGGCTGGTGTGGATTTTCGCCTGATTTCCAGGCGTGGATGAGGGGCACAGGGATGACTCGACGCTGGTTGGCGATAGTGGTTTTGACCTTGCTTGGCGCCGTGGCCCAGGCACAGGACGCACCGCCGTCGGTCATTCACCTGGCCAGTGAAGATTGGGAAGACTACACCGCCGCCGACGGCCATGGCCTGGCCTGGGATGTGTTGCGCAAAGTGTTCGAGCCGGCCGGCGTGACCCTGGATATTCGCTCCGTGCCCTACACTCGTTCGGTGGGGCTGGTACAACTGAAGGAAGTCGATGCACTGGTCGGTTCCTATCGCGGCGAAGCCGAGCAGGTGCTGTACCCGAAATGGAATTTCGATTCCGACCACATCTACGCGCTCGGCCTGGCCAGCAATCCGCCGCCAACCCAGGCAACGCTGGGCAAGTACCGACTGGCCTGGGTGCGCGGCTATCGCTACGAAACCTATCTGCCGAACGTCAAACGCTTCAACCAGATCGAGCGCCGCACCGGGATCCTGTCGATGCTCAAGCAGGGGCGGGCGGATTACTACATCGATGCGCTGACGGAAATCGAAGCGGTGCTGCGAAACGCCGCCGATCCTTCGCAGTACCGTTATTCGCATCTGGCGGAATTGCCGCTGTACCTCGGCTTCGCCGACACCCCGCAAGGCCGGGCGCTGATGTCGATCTACGACCAGCGCATGGAGCAACTGGTGAAAAGCGGCGAGTTGAAGCCGATCTTCGAGCGCTGGAAGCAGCCGTATCCGTTCGAGTAAAGGCGATAGCGACGAGCCTGTCATCAAACTTTTTGATAGTTATCCCCGATAATTCAGCCTAAGCGCCTCTGGGAACCTGCTGTTACAATGCCGCCCAGCGAATCTCGGACTTTTCAGATCAGGAGCACACCGGTGCCTGTCGTTTTTGTCGCCGCTTCCAAGCTGCCAACGCCTTTTGCGCAATTCACCATGCACGGTTTTCTCGACGAAGCCACCGGCCGCGAGCACGTCGTGCTGAGCCTGGGCGAGATTGCCGACGGTGCCCCGGTACTCGGCCGTCTGCACTCCGAATGCCTGACCGGCGATGCCTTGTTCAGCCAGCGTTGCGACTGCGGCTCGCAACTCGAAGGCGCCCTCAAAGCCATCGCTCGCGAAGGTCGTGGCGTGTTGCTGTATTTGCGTCAGGAAGGGCGCGGCATCGGTCTTTTGAACAAGATCCGTGCCTACGAATTGCAGGACGGCGGCGCCGACACCGTTGAAGCCAACGAGCGTCTGGGCTTTGCCGCCGACCAGCGTGACTACGCCATGTGCCTGCCGATGCTTGAGCATCTGGGCGTCAAATCCCTGCGCCTGATGACCAACAACCCGCGCAAGGTCAAAGCCTTGACCGACATGGGCATCGTCGTCGCCGAGCGCGTGCCGCTGCACACCGGCCACAACCCGCACAACAAACTCTATCTGGCGACCAAGGCCAGCAAGCTCGACCACATGATGGGCAACGAGCATCAGGGCGAGGTAGACCGGGCGTGACCCGCGGGCAAGTGCGGCGCCGTCTGTCGATCGCCTGGTGGAAATACCTGGCGCTGGCGCTGTTGCCGCTGTTCGTGATCAACGGAGTGTTCGGCCAGGGCGAGGCGATTCTGCCGGTCTTGGCGATGCCTTTGTTTATCGCTGGCGTGGCGTCGATGTTTGTCAGCCTGAAGTTTTTCGGGCGCTACAAACATGCGCTGATCGCCACGCAAAAAGCCCTCGATACCCCTGAAGAACCCGCTGCCTGGATCGCCCTGGCGGCCTGCCTTCGCAGCGCGTTCGTGGTCGCGGCGCTGCCGGCATGGATCGGCGCGCTGGCGGTGTTCGTCGGCCTTGAAGCGGTGCCGCTGATGTTGCTGGCGCTGTCCACGGCGGTGCTGTTCTACCTCTACCGTATCCCGCGTCAACTCGCTTGATGCGGCGTCTCTGGCTGGCGGTTCTGCTGTTGGCCGTCAGCGGTGAAACGCTGGCCGCCCTGCGGGTGGTCAGCCTCGCGCCATCCCTGTCTGAAATCGTGGTTGAACTGGATTCGGCCGATCTGCTGGTCGGCGTGCTGGATGCCGGTGAGCGTCCTTCCGCGATCAAGGACGTGCCTTCGGTGGGCCGTTACGGCCAGCTCGACATGGAACGGCTGCTCAGCCTCAAACCTGACTTGTTGCTGCTATGGCCCGGCAGTGTTGGCCCGGCCCAGCGCGATCAGCTCAAGCGTCTGAACATTCCGACGTTCGTTGCCGAGCCTCACAGTCTCGAACAGCTGACTGCGCAGATTGAGGGCATCGCGATACAGCTCGGTCGTCCTGAGCGTGGGATCGCGCGGGCCAGCGAGTTGCGGCAAAAACTCGATAAGCTGCGCCAGCGCTACCGCCGCGAAGTACCGCTGCGGGTGTTCTACCAGGTCTGGGACAAGCCGCTGTACACCGTCGGTGGCGGGCAGATCATCAGCGATGCGCTTGAAGTGTGTGGCGCACGCAATGTGTTCGCCGACCTGAGCCTGCCAGCGCCACAGGTGAGCATCGAAGCGGTTTTACAGCGTGATCCCGAAGTGATTCTGGCTGGCGATCAGCCGCAACTGGATGCGTGGAACGCCTGGCCACAGGTGACAGCGGTCAAGCACGGGCAGTTGCTGCTGGTCACCGACAAAGGCCTTGAGCGTCCGAGCGGGCAGATGATCGAGGCGACCGCCAAGCTCTGCCAGCTGATCGCGCCAGATCGTTAGAACTGCGGCGTCCAGGTCACGCCGAACATGAACGCCCGACCTTCCTCGCGATAGCCAAACTGACTGCCGTCATGGCTGTACAGCGCCCGGCTGTAACTCTTGTCCAGCAGGTTGTCGACCTTGAAATCCAGTTTGATCTCGCGGTTCAGCGCCCAGCTGCTGCGCAATCCGAGTAGTGCATAACCGCCCAATGGTTGCTGATTGTTCAGGTCGTCATAACTGCTACTAACGGCCTGCCAACTGGCGCCGAGGCCAAGGCGATCGAACTGTCGGTCCAGATCCCAGCTCAGGGTGCGACGGGCACGACGTGCCAGGGTGTGGCCGGTGTCGCGGTCGCGGGGATCGATGATCGCCACGCCGAGGTTGCTCTGCCAGCCGAACAGCTCCTGTTTCAGCGCTGCTTCGAAGCCGTTGATCCGCGCCGAGGCGACGTTTTCCGGGCGTGAGTTGCTGCCGAAGATGATCGCGTCTTCCAGATCGGTCCGATACAACGAGGCTTCGAGGCGAGTGCTGTCGCTCAACTGGCTGCGCCATTGCAGCTCGTAGCTTTTCGAGGTTTCCGGTTTCAGGTCGGGGTTGCTGAAGTCCGGGTAATACAGATCGTTGAAGGTCGGCGCGCGGAAGCCTTCGCTGTAGCTGAGCAGCAGATCGTTGTCCGGGTTGACCGGCAAGGTCAGCGTGCCGCTCCAGCTGTTCTGCCCACCGAATTGCTGGTTGTCGTCACGGCGCAGGCCCAGTTCGGTGGAGAAACTGTCGGCCTGGAAGCGATGCTGGATGAACGCGGCGCGGTTCCAGCGGCTGTCTTCGTCGAACGCGGTGCTGCTGTTGATGCGGTCTTCGTACCAGTCGCCGCCAAGGATCAGGCTGTTGCGCGCATCGAGGGTCAGATCGTTCTGCCAGGTCACCGAATCACGGTAGGTGTTGAACACAGAGCGTTCGTCGCTGAGCTTGTCGAAGGACTTCTCGCGGTTTTCGCTGTGGCCGAGTTCCAGGCGCGACTTCCAGCGCTCGTTGATCCGCGCGTCGATGTAGCTGCTGAAACTGCTGACGGTGAAATCGCTGTACGGTTGCTGCTGCACAGAGTCGAAGGTCACCGGGTCGAAGCGCCCGAACGGGTTGTCGAACTCGCTTTTGCCACGGTTATCCAGCAGGTTGGCGCCGACTTCGATGTCATCGGTCAGCGCATGGCTGAGGCTCAGGCTGATGGATTTGTTGCGGTAGGCGTCATGATCGCTGTCGCTGGGATACGACTCGTGGGTGCGGTCGAGGCCGGCGGTTTCATCGAGGCTGGCGCCGAGGTTGAAACGGGTTTTCTCGTCACCTCCGGAGAGGCCGGCACTGCGTTCCCAGGTCTGGTTGCTGCCGAATCCCACATGCATCCGGGGCTGCAAGCCTTGTTCGCCGCCGCGCCGGGTGAAGATCTGGATCACCCCGCCAATCGCATCGCTACCGTAAATCACCGAGCGCGAACCGCGCAGCACTTCCACGCGCTCGATCTGCTCGATGTTCAGGTGTTGCAGGTTGCTGTCACCGGAGGTGGAGTTGCCGATGCGCTGGCCGTCGACCAGCACCAGGCTCTGCGCCGATTGCGTGCCGCGAATGTAAATTCCCGGCAGGCTGCCGCGTCCGCCGGTTTGCGCCACTTGCACGCCCGGCACCCGCTGCAGCAGGTCGGTGACGCTACGAGGTTGCAGGCGTTCGATTTCTTCACGGGTGAACACGGTGTTGGCGGCGCTGCTGTCGTTGCGCGCTTCGACCTGGCGGTTGGCGCTGATCAGCACGTCCGGCAGCTTCAGGGCCTGATCGCGTTCGAAGGTGTCGGCGAGGGTGTTGGCGGATGGCAGCAGCAGGAGGGGCAGGGCGAGACGCGAGAGGTTCATCGGAGTCCGTTGGTACTTGAGGTGTTCACAAATCAAATGTGGGAGCGAGCCTGCTCGCGATTGCGGTGTGTCAATCGGCATTTAAGTGACTGACAGTGCGCTATCGCGAGCAGGCTCGCTCCCACATGGGCATTGCGTTTTACTTGTTAAGCAGTTCCAGGCGCTCACGCACCGCCGCTTCGATCCCGGCCTCATCCAGCCCGCACTCGGCCAGCATCTGCGCCGGCTTGGCGTGCTCGACGTAAACGTCCGGCAAGCCCAGGTGCAGCACCGACTTGAGGATGTTCTCGCGGGCGAGGAATTCGCTGACCGCGCCACCAGCGCCGCCCATGATCGCGTTTTCTTCGATGGTTACCAGCAGATCGTGGCTGTTGGCAATCTCGCGCACCAGCGCTTCGTCCATCGGCTTGACGAAACGCATGTCGACCACGGTCGCGTCCAGCGTCTCGGCGACTTTCAGGGCTTCGGCCATTTGCACGCCGAACACCAGCAGGGCGACCTTGCTGCCCTGACGACGCACCACACCCTTACCGATCTCGATCGGTTCGAGGTCTTTTTCGATGGTCGCGTTCGGGCCGTTGCCGCGTGGATAGCGCACCGCCGCCGGGCCGTTGTACAGGTGGCCGGTGGTGAGCATTTTGCGCAGTTCGTTTTCATCGCTCGGGGTCATGATGACCATGCCCGGGATGCAGCGCAGGAACGACAGGTCGAAGCTGCCGGCGTGGGTCGGGCCGTCTTCGCCCACCAGACCGGCGCGGTCGATGGCGAACAGCACGTCGAGGTTCTGCACCGCGACGTCATGCACCAACTGGTCGTAACCGCGTTGCAGGAACGTCGAGTAGATCGCCACCACCGGTTTCGCGCCTTCGCAGGCCATGCCGGCAGCGAGGGTCACGGCGTGTTGCTCGGCAATCGCCACGTCGAAGTAGCGCAGCGGGAAGCGTTCGCTGAACGCCACCAGATCCGAGCCTTCCTTCATCGCCGGGGTGATGCCCACCAGTCGCGGGTCGGCAGCGGCCATGTCGCACAGCCATTCACCGAACACGCCGGAATACTTCGGCCCGCCGGCCTTTTTCGGCGCAGCGGCCGGGGCGTCCAGCGGTTCGAGCTTGGTGATGGCGTGGTAACCGATCGGGTCGACTTCCGCCGGGGCGAAGCCTTTGCCCTTTTTGGTGACGATGTGCAGGAACTGCGGGCCTTTCAGATCGCGCATGTTGCGCAGGGTGGCGATCAGGGTCGGCAGGTCGTGGCCATCGATCGGGCCGATGTAGTTCCAGCCCAGTTCTTCGAACAGGGTGCCAGGGACCAGCATGCCCTTGGCATATTCTTCGGTACGACGGGCGATTTCCCAGGCGCCGGGCAGGCGCGACAGCACTTTCTTGCTGCCTTCACGCATGCTCGCGTAAGTGCGGCTGGAAAGGATCTTCGCCAGATAGTTCGACAGCCCGCCGACGTTGCGCGAGATCGACATGTCGTTGTCGTTGAGGATCACGAGCATGTTGGCGTCGACTTCCGGCGCATGGTTCAGCGCCTCGAACGCCATGCCGGCGGTCAGTGCACCGTCGCCGATCACCGCAATCGCCTTGCGATCACTGTTCTGCAGGCGGGCGGCGATGGCCATGCCCAGCGCTGCGCTGATCGAGGTGCTGGAGTGGCCGACGCCGAATGTGTCGTACTCGCTCTCGGAGCGGCGCGGGAAGGCGGCGATGCCGTCCTTCTGGCGCAAAGACTCCATGCGCTCGCGACGACCGGTGAGGATCTTGTGCGGATAAGCCTGATGACCGACGTCCCACACCAGCCGGTCGTCCGGGGTGTCGAAGACGTAATGCAACGCGATGGTCAGCTCGATGACGCCCAGGCCGGCACCGAAATGCCCACCGGTCTGGCCGACCGTGTAGAGCAATTCCAGGCGCAACTCATCAGCCAGGGTTTCCAGCTCGGCTTCGCCTAACCGGCGCAGGCCGTCCGGCGTGTTAGCGCGGTCGAGCAGGGGCGTGGTCGGGCGCTTGCGGGGAATCTCATGAAACGTCGTGGGCATCAGGCGAATCGTTATAGGTATAAAAGATGCGGCAGTTTACCTGATGCATCGCCCCCTGCCCACGCGTTGGTCTTTTTTGGCAGATAAGCCTTCAGTTACGCCGATCGACGATATACCGGGCCAGATCGCGCAACGGCTCGGCAGCCGCGTCAAACGGTCGCAGCGCGTGCAGGGCCTGATCGCGCAGTTCCAGTGCGTAAGCCTTGGCCGCGTCGAGGCCGAGCAGGGCCGGGTAAGTTGGCTTGTCGCGGGCGATGTCGGCACCCTGGCGCTTGCCGAGGGTTTCGGTATCGCTTTCGACGTCGAGGATGTCGTCCTGGACCTGGAATGCCAGACCGATGGCCTGTGCATAAGTCTGCAGGGACTTGAGTTCATCCTTCTCGGCACGGCCGCTGGCCAGGGCGCCGAGCTTGACGCTGACTTCGATCAGCGCGCCGGTCTTGTGCCGGTGCATCTGTTCCAGCGCTTTCTGGTCGAGCTTGAGGCCGACCGAACCGAGGTCGATGGCCTGACCGCCGACCATGCCGGCCGGGCCTGCCGCGTGCGCCAGCGCTGTGACCTGTTGCAGGCGGATGTCCGCGCTCAGGTCGCTCAGACGCGGGTCGAGCAGGGCGCTGAACGCCAGGCTCTGCAAGCCGTCGCCGGCCAGAATCGCGCAAGCTTCGTCGAATTTCTTGTGGGTGGTTGGCTGGCCGCGACGCAGATCGTCGTCGTCCATCGCTGGCAAATCGTCGTGTACCAGCGAATACGCGTGGATCAGCTCAACCGCACACGCCGCGCCGTTGGCCTGTTCAGCCTTGCCGCCAAGGGCTTCACACGCCGCGTAAGCCAGAAGCGGACGCACGCGTTTGCCACCGTTCATCACGCTGTAGCGCATGGCTTCATAGAGACGCGCCAGTTCTGGCAGCGGGGCGTTGAACAGGGTTTCCAGTGCCGCGTTGACCCGCGCCTGGCTGGTGGCCGAATACGCTGCAATCATTCTGGCTGATCCGCGTCGAAGGGTTCCTCGGCGAGTTCGCCATCGCGCTCCAGCAACACCTGGACCTTCTGCTCGGCCTGGGCCAGCGCCGCCTGGCAGTCACGGGTCAGGCCGATGCCCTGCTCAAAAGCGGTCAACGAGTCTTCCAGCGACAATTCACCGTTCTCCAGACGCTCCACCAGCGTTTGCAGGTCGGCGAGGGACTGTTCGAAATCCAGTGCAGCTTTTTTGCGGGCCATGGCGGCTAATTCCGGTTGACGTTAAACCGGCGCGACACTAGCAGATAGGGGGGGTATGGGCAAATGAGCGGGGCGGGTCAAAGCCTTGAAATGGCGAAGGCGCTAGCTGATTAACCTGAGCAAAATATGACGGAAAGGCGCTTGTTTCAGAAAGTCTCTCGCCAATTGCGGGTGTTCTTTGAGCAAGCTGACGAACGCTTTTATCCACTTTTCCCGTTCTCGAATGAGTGCTGCACTATGGAGCCCAAGCATATCTCGCGTTTGACGAACCAAATGCCTATTTCTCCTGTTGAGATCGGGCATGGGTTCCAGTGAACCATCTGACGATAAAGAGAACTGCTCATTGCAACCGGGAGCGGGCTCAATCGGGAGAAGCCGATCTCCTTTTCGCTGGCCACATCCGTCTGACCGGATACACCCGTGTGCATAGTTGGTGTAAGAGAAGGTCAAGTGAGGGTGGCCATCACTACCGCGCTTGGGCTTGATGTGGTCAATTTGACCTGTGTCGGGTTGCAGCGGCATTTCACAGTAAACGCAAAGTCCACCTTGATCATTATGGAGGCTCGCCTTCACGATTTTCTTCACCGGGCGGAAAGCCTCTCCATCAAAATCATCTGGTCCCGCGCCGGGATAAGTTTCGTTGAAATCCAGCAGTGCTTTTGGGGGAGCGGGGTTGTGAGTCAACTCAATCATTACGCGTCTTCCTGACCTGCGCCGCGAGGAACGTCCAGAGCGTCATGTCAGCCTCGGAGATTTCGTAACCAGCGTTATCCAGTTCCTGTTTCAACTGGGTAGCTTTTGGGCTGTTACCGGCACCATCCCGGAACAATTGTTCGTACGCGTGGGCAGTTTCAACGATCGCCATCGGAGGGCGGGTGTTGACATTCATGACGCCCGCCAACGCATCTCCGGATTCCTGTGCCAAGGGACTCATAGCCGGTTGTTCTGAAACCCAGCCTTGCTCGTCCTTGTGAATGACACGGATCTGCTCACGATTCGCCGTCGTCAAGACCTGAGGACTATGTGTGCTAACGATGAACTGAATTTTCGGGAACGCTTTGCGCAGTGCTGCCAGGACCTGTTGTTGCCAGGCAGGATGTAGATGCAAATCGACCTCGTCGATCAGAACAATACCTTCTGTGAGCAATGGGGCTTGATCCTCAAACTGACCATTCAGGCGCGCGCAGCGAAATGCCATGTCGGCAGTCAATGAAATCATCGCTCGAACGCCATCACTCAGCAGGCTGATTGGCAGAAGCCCATGATCAGGATGAGACATTGCGAGATCTTCATAGCCAAGGCTGTAGTGAAAGTTACTCCAGCCTTCATTCTCCAGAACCAGATTTACTGCATTTTGAATGCCGGTGATTCTTGGCTTCAGATCCGATTGCTCGTAACCCGGCAACTCTTGTTGTTGAAGCAAAGCCATTGTCGCCTTCCGCATCCATTGCTGCATTTGCACAAAATTTGATGCAGAAGACAGGCAGTCTTCATACCCCATGGTTCTGCTGGCACTAACCACCGCTTTTCGTGAGCTGTTGTTGTGTGTGATCCAAAGGCGTCCAGCTGGGTAATAGCTGATTAGCGGCAAAGCAGTTGCAGCCTTGGTTCGTGCTAACTCTTGAAGGTTTTTGCCCCAGTTGGCCAGTGAGGTGGCTTCTTTTGTAGTCGTACGGCTTTTGGGGCCATGCAGTGCTCGTTGCCATTGGATGGCGGGATCATCGAGGACAGCATCAATGATGACTGGAAATCTCTGTTCGTTTTCGAAGCTGTTGCCGAGACGAACGTAACGAGCATCGGTTCGCTCAATGTGCTTGGATTTGCCCATATCGAATGCGCCGACAAATGGCCCGAGCGCGGTGGCAATGGCTTCAAGTATTGTGGTTTTACCCTGCCCGTTACGTGCGGCAATGACCGTCAGCTCAGGATGGAAGTCGATTTCAATGTCTTCAAATCGACGGAAATCCTTTAGTTTCAGTTTGCGCAGCTTCACAGGAGTACCTCTATTTTTTCCGTCCTTGCCGACGGATTTTCTGGCCGTAGTTGACCATGAGATGACATTGAGCTCCAGTCGAAATCTTGAATTGAAACTGGATAATGCTTGGCAGCGCGCTCAGTCTGGAGAGTTGATTTGGTAGCGACTGCTCCGCCCTCCTGCGGCTGTCCGTTTCAAACATTTTTTCTTGACCAATTCAGCCAAATGCCTGGTTGCTGTGGCCTTGGACAGTTTTGTTTCCGACTGATACTGCGCTGCACTGATACCGTGCTCGAAACCGCGCTCACCACCGTCGAGCAAACGATTGAGCACTTTGATCTGCTCCGCCGACAGCCCGGATTCCCGGTGCGCCTGCCAGAAGCGTGATTTTCCCAACACACTTTCAATCCGCGCGATGGCCTGTTGCAGACTGCGCAGCAGGGTTTGCAGGAACCATGCGAGCCAGTCGGTGATGTCCAGCGTGGCTTTCTGGCTGGATTCGAGAATCCGGTAATAGCCCGCACGATCATCGAGAATGCTGGCGGACATCGCATAAAAACGAATGGCCTGCGCTTCGCCTTGAGCCAATGCCAGATCGGTGAGGGTGCGAGTCAGGCGCCCGTTGCCGTCATCGAACGGGTGCAAGGTGACGAACCAGAAATGCGCGATGCCTGCTCGCAGCAAAGGATCGAGGCCTGCCTGATGCTGACTGGCGTCGAACCATTTGAGAAAACTGTCGAGTTGTCGCTCGAGGCCTTGTCGCGGTGGCGCCTCGAAATGCACGGTCGGGCGGTCGATTCGCCCTGAAACCACCTGCATCGACTCATCGCCGCGTAAAGCGCCGACATTGATCGCGCGCGCGAAGAATCCGTTTTCCTGTTCTGGAAACAGCCACGAATGCCATTCCAGCAGACGCTCCAGCGTCAGCGGTTCGGCGAAGCGCCGGGTCGCATCAAGCATGAGCTGCGCCAGCCCCTCGCTGCGTTGACTGACTTTGTCGCCATCGGGTAATTCCAGCCCCAGGCGCAGTGCCAGCGAAGATCGCACGGATCCGACATTCAACTGCTCACCCTCGATGGCCGAGGAGGTCACGATGTTTTGCAGCAAAGCGTCCAGCTCTGTCTGCGCGCTCAGTGAATGGCTCACCGATCCCGCCATGCCCATCAATTGACCTTGTGCCTGAACACACTCGCGCAACAACGGTGCCAAGCATTCCGCCTGCCAGTTGAAGTCGGGCCAATCAGGCTGCTGCCAGATCCAGTGAGTCGCCATTAATTGCTGATCCTGAGTGCGTGAGCCGATTGGAAACGCTATTCGGCTCATTTCGTGAGCCGAATATGACGCCTAATCGGCTCATCGTCCACTGGTCGCCGTGATTCCTACCGCAAATCCAGATGTATCCGATTGTTAAAAAACTGCCGAATCGCTAACCTTCGCGCCTTCTACGACCCGACAGTCACGGGTCTTTAAGACGAAACGCAGTTTTCACCGCTGTGAAGTACCGAGGATCGGGTGCAAGGTTTCGTCAGGCATGGCAGGAGGCATCACATGCGTTCACTTCTTTTGCTGCTGATCGGGTTGGCCTGCGCGCCCGCGCTGCTGGCGGCGCCGAGCGCGGAGCTGTCGGAGCCGGTGGGCGGCTGGCGCTATCACGGGCTGCTCGATCGCACGGAAAACCCGCAGGTCGCCTATCCCACGCCGCCCATCGATCGCGGCATCCAGCGCAATCGCACAATGATCCAGGGTCAGCTCAAGGCGATCGGGCATCTGCGTCCGCCCCACAGCCTGGCGGTGAATGGCAATCCACTGAATCTGTACACCGACGACGATGGGCGTTTCGCCCGGCCGTATGCGTTCGGCGCCGGCTCCAACAGCGTCGAAGTGATCAGCGCCGACGGCCAGCCGCTCAAGCGCGTTCAATTCTACGAAGCCAATAACCTGCGCACGCCGGCGCGGATCCGCGTGGTGCTCGGTTGGGACGACCCTAAAGCCGAACTCGACCTGCACGTCATTACGCCTGACGGCCAGCACGCCTTCTGGGCGCGCCCGGCGATGAGCAATGGCGGCGGGCTCGATCCGGACGGTGTCGACGGCCCCGGCCCGGAAATGTTCACCATGACCGCGCCGCTGCACGGCACCTATCTGGTTTACGTCAACTATTGGGGCAACTTCGGTAACGGCGGCTATAACTTCGAGGAGACCAGCAACCAGAACGAGGTCATCACCTCGCAGATCACGCTGGTGCTCAACGAAAACACCGTCGACGAAAAACGCGAAACGTTCATCGTGCCCCTGCGGGCCATCGGTGATCTGCTGCTGGTCAAGACTTTCAACTATTAAGCATCCCGCCACGGATGAACTCGGGTTCTGGAAAGATGAGCGATAACACTGCTGCACCGGCCGCCGTAACACCTGCCGGCAAACCTTCCCGGCGCTGGCCGTTACTGGCGGTTGGGCTGTGCCTTGTCGCCGGCGTGGCGGGCGGGCTCGGCTGGCTGATGCACAAACCCAAGGCGCCACCGGCGGAGCTGGCCAGCGACAGGCTTGGCCTGAGCCGCCCGGACGCGCTGCTGGAAACCCGCTCCCTGAGCCAGTTGCCCAAGGACCTGCTGACGGTGCCGTTCCTCAAGGCCACGCTCACCGAGGATTTCGTTTTCTATTACGAAACCCACGCTGACCGTCTCGGGCTGATCGGCAGTCTGCGGCGGATCATCTACGAGCATGACCTGAAGTTGCAGGACAGCCTGATCGAGCAGCTCTTCGATCAACCGGCAGACGTGGCGTTGTGGCGCGGCGCCGATGGTCGGCTGAAGGATTTCCTGCTGGTGATGGATCGCGGCGGCCTGGCCAAGGTGCTGGAGCCGCTGGCGAAAGTCGCCCTGGATGATTCGCAACTGAGCGTGCTCAGCACCCTGAAAGCCGGCGGCGACGAAGTGCCGCTGTATCAGCTGACCTACAACGCCGGCAAATCCCTGTTGTTCGCCTCCCGTGGCGACAAACTGGTGGTGCTGTCGAACCCGACCAAATTCTACGACCTGGAAAGTGGTGCTTCCGAGGAGTCCGGCCACGTCTCGCCGCAAGCGCTGGCGGCTTTGCTCAACGGCGAAAAACTGTTCCCCGAAGCGTTCGGGCTCACGGCCAAAACACCTGAAACCAAACAACGTCTGTCGGTCAATTCCAGCGTCCTGGCCATGGGTTACCAGCGCTTCATCCCGAATTTCGCCGGCCTGCGTTTCGACATGGACGACAAGGGCTGGCACAGCTTTCTGGCCATGGATGAGCTGGAAAACCAGCCGGACTTCGATTTCAAACCGGTCTGGCAAGCCATGCCGCTGGGCGCCAGCGCCTGCGTGACCTTGCCGGTGGCGGCCGAGCCGCAGAAACCGTTGCTGGTGAAACTCGGCGCCGAAGAAGCGGTGGCGCACAAACTCACCGAACACGTGGCCGGCGCCGCGGGCCTGTGCTGGTACGCCGATTCGCGCCTGTACACGCCCTTGCTGGTGGCCAGCCTGAACGACGAAGACAATGGCCAACTCGACGCGGATATCGGCACGCTGTTCGATTCGATGGTCGGCGCCTACGAAGGCAAGGTCGACGAACACGCGTTCCCGGTGGTCGAGAAGCAGGAAGGCCAGAGCCACCTCTGGCAGCGTCAGGTCAGTTCCAACTTCGGCCCTTACGCGGCCAAGGATGCCGAGAATCCGGACGCGATCACCGGCCGTGCGTTCATGAAAGTCAGCCTGGCGCGTCACGGTTCGACGCTGCTGTTTTCCCTCGACGACAAACTGGTCGACAAGGCCCTTGGCACCCTCGACAAGCGCTTCCCGCCGATGGCCGACGTACTGCCGAAAGACGTGCTGATGCCGATCTACTTCGGCCCGGACTCGATGGCGCAACTGATCCAGCAGGAAACCCTCGACAGCCTGCCGCAGGACATGGAGCCGGTGTTCTACAACGCCGCGCAAACCTACCTGATCCCGAAACTGCGCACTCTCGGCGGCATGGGCAAATACGCTCTGACCCTGCCTGAAGGCAGCGAGCCTGACGGTCACTGGCAATGGCTGCCGCTGGAGTGGAAAGCGCTGTGACTGCATTGATTCGCAGCCTTGGCCTGCTGGCGTTGTTGCTCAGTGCCGGTGCCCGAGCCGTTGAGGCTCCGGCCCTCGATCCGCAGCAGTCGCAGGTGTTTCGTGCCTGGTTCGTGCGCATCGCCCAGGAACAATTGAGCAAAGGCCCGAGCCCGCGCTGGTATCAGCAGGATTGCGCTGGCCTGGTGCGGTTTGCCGCCAACGAAGCGCTGAAAGTCCACGACGACAAATGGCTGCGCAGCAATGGCGTGTCCAACCGCTACCTGCCGCCGGAGCTGGACCTGAGCGCCGATCAGCGCAAGCTCGCCCAGCAATGGCAGCAGGGCGGCGGCAAGGTCGGGCCGTACGTCAACGCGATCAAACTGATTCAGTTCAACAGCCATCTGATCGGCCGCGACGTGTCCCAGGCACGGCCCGGCGATCTGATGTTTTTCGATCAGGGCGACGACCAGCACCTGATGATCTGGATGGGCCGCTACATCGCCTATCACACCGGCACGACCACCCCAACCGACAACGGCATGCGTTCGGCAAGCCTGCAGCAACTCATGACATGGAAGGACACCCGATGGATACCCGACGCAGCCAACCCCAACTTCATCGGCGTCTATCGACTGAATTTTCTCTCCCAATGACCGGTGCCCGCATGCTGCGTTTACTGCCTTTTCTGTTGCTGTTGACCCTGCCGTTTTCGGCCGTGAATGCCGAAGACACCGTGGAGCCAAGCGGCTACACGCCGGTGTCCGGTGAAAGCTTTTTCCTGCTGGCCGACAGCAGTTTCGCCGCCGACGAACAGGCGGTGGTGCGCCTCGAAGCGCCGGGCCGTGACTATCGTCGCTTCCGTATGGAGCCGTACGGCGGCGCCGATATCCGGGTGTACAAGATCGACAAGCCGCTGGACTTCCTCAAGCGCCAGAAGAACCTGCACCGCGTGGTCAGTGACGGCCAGTTCAAGGGCGAAGGCCTGTCGAACACCCTCGCGTACCTGTGGGACAACTGGTACCGCAAATCCCGTCGGGTGATGCAGCGTGCGTTCTCCTACGAGTCGCGTCAGCAAGTCACCGAGGAAGTGCCGGAGCTGAAGATGGGCAATGCCATCGCCGCGCCGACGCCGTACGACGCGCAACCGCAGTTCGCCCTGATTCCGGGTCTGCCGGTGGTCAGCCAGTTCCGTTATCCGCTGTGGCAAGCGAAGCCGATCCAGCCGCCGACCGGCGTCAATCTGGCCGGGTCTTCCAGCGAGTTTGTCAGCGTTGCGCCGGGTAACGTCTACATCCCGCTGGGCAATCTGAAACCGGGCCTGTATCTGGTCGAAGCGCTGATTGGCAAGTACCGCGCGACCACCATGGTTTTCGTTTCCAACACCGTTGCGGTGAGCAAGATTGCCGGTGATGAATTGCTGGTGTGGGCCGCGCGCAAACACGAAGGCAGCTCGGTGCCGAAGGTCAACGTGCTGTGGACCGACGGCCTCGGCGTGATGAGCAGCGGCGCCACCGATACCGATGGTCTGCTGCGCCTGAAACACGTCAGCCCCGAGCGTTCGTTCGTGATCGGCGAGGACGAAGAGGGCGGCGTATTCGTCTCGGAAAACTTCTATTACGACAGCGAAATCTACGACACCAAACTCTACGCCTTCACCGACCGGCCGCTGTATCGCCCGGGTGATTGGGTGTCGCTGAAAATCGTCGGCCGTGAATTCAAGAACGCGCGGGATTCGGTATTGCCGGGCGCGGCGGACGTCAATGTCAGCGTGCTCGATGCGACCGGCACCGAGCTGCAGCGCCTCGACCTGAAACTCGATTCGAAGGCCGGCACCCAGGGCCGTTTCCAGTTGCCGGACAACGCGGTGGCCGGTGGTTATGAGCTGCGTTTCAACTACAAGGATCAGGCCTACAGCAGTGCGTTCCGGGTGGCGGAGTACATCAAGCCGCACTTCGAAATCTCGCTGAACCTGGCCAAGCAGGATTACCGCACCGGCGAACCGGTGAAGGGCAGCCTGGTGCTGCTGTACCCGGACGGCAAACCGGTGGCCAACGCCAAACTAACCCTGAGCCTGCGCGCCCAGCAACTGTCGATGGTCGACAACGAACTGCAATACCTCGGGCAGTTCCCGGTGGAGCTGACCAGCACCGAACTGACCACCGACAGCAAGGGCAACGCGACCCTCGACCTGCCGGCCGCCGACAAGCCAAGCCGCTACATGCTCACCGTGTTTGCCAGCGATGGCGCGGCGTATCGGGTCAAGACCACCAAGGAAATCCTCATCGATCGCGGCGCCGCCAGTTTCCGTCTGACTGCGCCGCAGCGCTTCAGCTCGGTGGGTGACAAGGTCGCGTTCAGCTATGCCAACGAGGTCGGCAGCCAACAGGCCCAGGCCGTTGTGCCGAGCAGCTACAGCTGGGTGCGCCTCGAAGACCAGACCACCGGCGAAGGCAAACTGGCGGCGAAGGACAAAGGCTTCAGCGTCGCTTTCGATCGCCCGGGCACCTACAACCTGTCGCTGAAAGATCAGCACGGCCGGGTGCTGGGTGCGACCGGTCATTCGGTCACCGGCGACGGCGTCAAGGCTGTGCCGGGCACCGTGGAAATCGTCCTCGACAAACCCGAGTACAAGGCCGGCGATGAAGCGCTGGCGCTGATCACCTTCCCGGAGCCGGTCAGCGATGCACTGCTGTCGCTGGAACGTGACAAGGTCGAAGCCACCGCGCTGCTGGCCAAGGGCGGCGACTGGCTGAAACTGGAAAAGCTCAGCGATACCCAATACCGCGCACGCATTCCGGTGAAGGACAATTTCGCGCCGAACCTGACGTTCTCCGTGCTGTACACCAAGGGCGGTCAGTACAGCTTCCAGAACGCCGGGATCAAGGTTGTTGCGCCGCAGATCGACGTGGCAATCAAAACCGACAAAGAGACCTATCAGCCGGGCGATACCGTGACCGTCGACCTGACCACGCAGTTCGCCGGCAAGGCTGTGCCGGCGCACCTGACGGTCAGCGTGGTCGACGAAATGGTCTATGCGCTGCAACCGGAAGTCGCGCCGACCATCGACCAGTTCTTCTATCACCCGCGCCGCAACAACGTGCGCACCAGCGCCAGCCTGTCGTTCATCAGCTACGACGTGGCGCTGCCGGGCAGCCCCGGCGCACCGGGCAAAGCCAACCGCAGCGAGCGTGGGGTGAAAGTGCTGGAGCGGCCGCGTCGCGAAGACGTCGATACCGCTGCGTGGCAGCCGGAATTGCTGACCGACGCTGACGGCAAAACCCGTTTCACCTTCAAGATGCCGGACTCGCTGACCCGCTGGCGCATCACCGCGCGAGCGATTGCCGATGACGGGCAGGTCGGGCAGAAGAAGCAGTTTGTCCGCTCGGAAAAACCGCTGTACCTGAAGTGGAGCGGGCCGAGCAAATTCCGCAAGGGCGATCAGCCGCAACTCGGCGTGTTCGCCTTCAGCCAGGCCGAGAAACCGGTCAAGGCTGAGCTGGTGACGCATTACGCCGGTACCGAACAGCGCCTGCCGGTGACCCTCAACAACGGCATCAACTACCTGCCGCTGCCGGCCTTCGCATTGGCCTCCGGCGAATGGACCGCCGAACTGGTGCAGGACGGCAAGACCGCCGACGCCCTCGCGGTGCGCCTGACCGCCACCGGCGAAGGCTGGCAAGTAACGCAGACCCAGAGCCTCGATGTGGCCAGCGGCGACACGCCGTTGAGCCTGCCGGCAGACGCCACCGATATTCGCCTGCGTCTGGATGACAGTCCGCAAGCGCTGTTCCGTTCGGCCCTCGACGATCTGCTCAGCTATCCGTACGGCGGCGTCGAACAGACCGCCAGCCGCTTGCTGCCGTTGAGCATCGCCTATCCGTCGCTGGCGTCGAGCCCGCAGATCCGCGACCGCTTGCGCCTGATCATGCAGAACAGCCGTCTGCGCCTGGTGCAAATGGCCGGGCCGTCAGCGAGCTTCACCTGGTGGGGTTTCGATGGCGAGCCGGATGCGTTCCTCACCGCTTACGCCTATTACGCCGACTGGAACGCCAGTCAGGTGCTGGATCTGACCTTGCCGCCGGAGCACTGGCAGCGGGTGCTGGAGGTCTACGCCAAGCAGGCGCCGAACACGCCATTGCTGCAACGGGCGCTGATCCTGTCGTTCGCCAAGCAGATGCATCTGCCGGTCAACACGCTGCTCAGCGGCTTGATGGAGGATCTGGCCAAGGCCGGAGAAGGCAATGCCGAAACCCTGATGGACGACGGCGAAGACAGTCTGGTGATGGGCGATCCGGATTCGGCGCTGGGTCTGGCGGCGGCGCGGGTCTTGGCCGCATCGTTGGCCACCCAGTCGAAAGTCGCTTTGCCGGACGCGTTCAATCGTCAGCTGGGCGCTGCGCAACAGCGCTTGTCCGTCAGTTCGCAGCCGTTTGCCGAAGCGCTGAACCTGTCGCTGCAACCGTTCGATCAGGCTCGCGCGACAGCGTTGTTGCAACGCCTGTTGCCGCAGCAATCGACCCTCGAACGTGCGCTGGCGCTGACCTGGCTGCAACGCAGCATCGCCCAGGCATCACCGACCATCGCGCTGGCACCGGGCGAAGGCTGGAAGAAAAACTATGGCGCGACCGGCGAGATGTACTGGACGTGGCAGGGTGCTACGCCGGTGCCGAGCGTGTTGTCGGTATCGGGCACTCAGGAGCGTCCGTTGCGCGCCGCGCTGAGCTTCCAGACCCAGCAACCGGCGGTCGATCCGATGGCCGTCACTATCACTCGTCGCCTGTCGCGTCTGGTGCCGGGTGACGAAGCCTTCACCTTCAAACTGGAGCCGGTCGGCACTAAACCGCTGTCCAGCGACAGCCTGTATCTGGACGAGGTGATCCTCACCAGCAAAGCACCAAAACCGCTGCGCTACGGCATGCTCGAAGTACCGCTGCCGCCGGGCGCGGATGTCGAGCGCACCACGTGGGGCATCAAGTTGCAGGGCAAGGACGGCACCGAGCCGACCGCGCTGGAGAAGGCGCGTTTCGAGCCGGGTCAACTGGCCTATGCGGTGCCAGTGGATGCGCTGAGCGGCGAATTGCGTCTGCGCCATTTGGTGCGGTTCTCGCAGAAGGGCCAGTTCAACCTGCCGCCGGTGCGTTTCACTCAGGTCTACGCGCCGCAGCATCAAGCCCGCGAAGCGAAAGCGGCCCTCGGTCAGGTCACGGTCAACTGACATGACCCGGCTGCTGGTCTGGCTGCTGATGTGTGTGATTCCTGCGCTGGCGACGGCGCAGGATGAGCCGTTGCGCGTGGCCTACAAGGGCGAACTGCTGTCGCTGAACACTACGCAACTGACTGCTCGCGAGCCGTTGCCTTCGTCGCTGGATACGCCGCTGGGTAGTTTGTGGAAGGTGTTTGTCTACGCGTGGCTGGTGGATACCGGCGCGCGGGAACCGGCTTATGAATGTCGTGGGCAGTCGAAGGAAGAGGTTTATTGCTGCAGCGCGGGCGGGAAGATCGAGCGTGATCAGGCGCTGGTGAAATCCTGTGGGCTGTATTTCGAGCCGGCGCGGTTGGGCATAACTGCTGGCGATTGGAAAGTCTATTGGCAGGCGCGACGGGCGCCGTCGTGGTTGCTGGATTTGCCATCGGTGCAGCCGGCTACTCGGGTTTCCGTGGCTGACTTGCTGAAGGTTCTGGCTTTGCTGCCGGCTCAGGAGCAGATGCGTCGGGTGCTGCTCGACGTGGTGCTGAACGCGGCGGACGGCAATGTCGTCGGCGAACTCGGCGGGCGCTTGCGGGTGAAAACCTGGAGCTGGCTCGGCGATCAGGACCCGCAATCACGTCAGGGTGGATTCGCCGGCTGGACGGCGGATGGCTCGCCGATCTGGGCCGGTGGCCGGGGCACCAGTCAGATGGTTCTGCGGCATTACGGTGCTGCGTTGGCGACAGTGTTGCCTGCTTCCTGGCCGGCGGAAGCGGGGCGTTGTGTTGAGGTGGGATTGTTCTCGCGATATCCGGTTTCGCGGGTTCTGTCCGGTGATCGGGGGATGAGTTCCGGCCCGTTGCAGGGCGATTACCGCGTGGAGTTCGCCAATGGCAATGCGCTGGATATCCACAGCGACGGCGAACTGTTTCTGCTCAACGACAAACTGGTCGCCCGGCTGGATCGCGAGGAGTACGTCGCCCGTGTGCTGGAGCGTGAAGCCAAATCTGAACCGGCCGAAGCCGCGAAAGCGTTAGCCGTGGCGATCCGCACGTATCTGCTGCAAAACGCCACGCGCAATGGCGAATGTTTGAGCATCGACGACAGCAGCACTCGCCAGCGTGTTGCACCGCGTCCTGCTTCCGCCGAATCCCGCAACATCGCCGCATGGACGGCGGATCTGGTGTTGGCCGGCAGCACCGTCACCTATCACTCCGATCAACCCGGCCCCGACAAACTCGCCTGGCAGCAAGCCGTCGAACAAGCCAATGCCGGCCAGCGCTACGACGCGATTCTGCTGCACGCCTACCCGCGCGCCAGCCTCAGCCGCTGGGACAACCCGGTGGCGTCCTGCGAAGCACTGCCCGCCGCGCAGGACTGGCTGCAAAAACAGCGGCGCGGCTGGCGTCCCAGGCTGGAAAGCGAAACCGGCTACAACGAAGTCAGCACCTTCGCCGTTTGCAAACTCGCCTTCGGCCGCCCCTTCGTCGACCGCGAACGCCAGCGCATCTACGTGCGCGGCGTGCTGTCCTTGCAGGATCGCCTGGACCTGACTCACGAATACCTGCACCTGGCCTTTGAAGCTCACCCCAACGGCCAGGATGAAACCTATATCGAAGGGCTCGCCCGTCACCTTTTGCTGGAATAGACCATGACACTCCGTTATCCACAGGTCTTGCTGTTGCTCTGCGCGCTTAATGCATTGCCAATGGCGATGGCTGCCGACAGCGTCAAACTCGACACCCCGGTCGGCGGCTGGCGCAGTGGCGCGCCCGAAGGCGAGGGCGAGAGCTTCCGCCAGACCGTCAACTACCCGGCCTCCTCGGTGAACACACCGATCGGCCAGGCCAACACCGCCCGTATCAGCGGCGAAATCAAAGCCACACCAAAAAACAAAGAGCCCGGCCGCCTGATCGTCAACGGCGTCAGCATGCCGCTGAAAATCGACGACAGCGGCCGCTTCGACCGCCCGTTCTCCTTTCCCAACGGCAGCAACAGCGTCGAAGTCCGCAGCCCGGACGGCCAGCAACGGCACCGCACGCAATTTCTCAACACCAGCGGCGGCGCTACTCCGGCGAAACTGCGGGTGTTGTTGGCGTGGGACAGTGACGGCACGGACCTCGATTTGCACCTGATCACACCCGACGGCGCGCACATCTGGTACGGCGACCGCGTCGCCCCCAATGGCGCTGCTTTGGACGTCGACGTGACCACCGGCTACGGCCCGGAAATCTTCGCCATGCCGGCGCCGATCAAGGGGCAGTATCTGGTGTATGTGAATTATTTTGGTGGTGGGTATCGCGGGGATGATGAGGGTGGGGAAGAGGCGGTGCAGCCGCTGACGACCGCGCAGGTGACGGTGATTACCGAGGAAGGAACGCCTAGCGAGAAGATGGAGACGTTCCTGGTGCCGATGCGGGCGGTGGGGGAATTGACGTTGGTGAAGTCGTTTAGTTATCCCTGAGCAGAAGCCTGCTCAGGGATGCATTAGAAGCCGGGCGGAATATAGCCGGGCACGAACGGGACGTTGATGCACTTCCCGTGAATGATCTTCCCGTCTTCAATCCTGAACAGCACGATCTTCTTGGCTTTGTTGACGGTGGCCTCCAGTTTGCAATCCGAACTGTGACCGACTGTCTCGTAGTACTCGGTGTAAACCATGCCGTTGCCGGTATGGTTCATTGAAGTCCCGGCCGCTTCTGTAGTGGTCCAGCTGGAGGATTTGAACCAGGTGAGAACCGCCAGATTCTCACCGTTGGCACCGGTCTGTTTTTTCATCGAGTCGGGTTTGCCGAACAGGTCGAGTGCTTCCTGGACATCGCGCCCTTCCCATCGAGACTGAGCAATCAGGTGGCAGCCATGCAGCAGCAATAGTGTGGGTGTCAGCAGGACCGCCAGTAACGTTTTAGTCCATTGATTCATCATGCGTTCCGCCGCTTACTTGTTACCGAGGATCGAATCCAGGTTGTCCATCATCTGCCCCTTCTCCTGAATCGGTGCCAGCTTGAAGAACATCTGTTGCATGCCCTGAATCATCTGCAAGGGCTCCATCTTGCCCAGCGCGATCATGTCCTTTTTAGCGGGGGAGCAAACAAACTCGGCGGCGCGTTGTACCCAGAACTCCTTCGGCTGCTGCCATTGGTCGTTAACTTTCAGGTGCCGCATCATGTAGGCAATGCGATCTATGGATTGCCCATTAAGAAAGCGGACCTTGTTCGTGGAGCACTGCACTTCGAGGTTGTAGGCATCGATCATCGGTTTGCCGGGTTCTTCATACACCAGCGTCACGGCCACCAATTTCGCACCCTTGGTATGGTTCGACGGCACGACTGAAGTGCTGTCGGCTACATACATGATGTTCTTGTTGGGAATGCCGTTGCCGTAAATGATCCACCAGTCACCGACGGGGTTCGGTTCTTCTGCCTGCGCGCAAGTAGTGGCGGTCAGAAGTGCGGTTACTAGAACAAGGGATTGATTGAGTTTGAAAAACGACATGGTGTTGCTCCATTCCTTGGTGCTTTTGCAATGCACAAAAACAGAATGGAAATTTAGTGGCGAGGTTGGGTGAGCGGCAATTAGGGCGGATGTGCTAATGGCTTATTGCGATGGTTCAATAATCGCCTGAGCCGTCTACTCATTGCACGTGCCAAGCGGACAGGCAAACTCGCATTTATTGTCTGCGTCAGGCCGCTATTTTCGGGCTGAAACTGCTGGAGATCAGGCGATTAATCGCAATTTCAAGAGCTTGATCATCGAATAGTTTATTTTTTCGCACCGCAGCTCCACCCCCGCCGTCCCAGTTTCTCAGTGCTTCACGTACCGCAGAAACGGTCGGAACAACCCCTTCCTTAATCAGCAACCAATCGACGGTCGCGAGTAATTCCATTCCGAAGGGGGATTCAAAGCCATCGATTAATTCAGCTGTGCGCTCTAAAGCTTGGGAATATTCCCTGGCTTCAGTCTTTAGGTAGGTCTGCAAAAAAGCCTTGCGATCTTGATCAAACCAAATCACATCGGTGATTTCCGCATCACTGATACGCTTGTCGCAATGTAGATAGCTACCATCCAGATTGTTGAGCAGATGCTCCAGTCGATTGGCGTATGGCCCGAATTTATGAGCGATAAATTTCAGGTTTAGCGGGTTCTCTGTACTTGGAAGTTTTTCAATTGCCCGCTCAAGAAACCAAGCCAGTTTTTGAATCTCGAGCAGACTGCATTCCATGCCCAACACCCAATAGCGTCGAACCAGTTCAGCGATAAGGGCACGGGCCGGCGTGAGCGTCTCTACACCGTTGCGCTTGGCGACATTCAGATATTGATTGGTCGGCTCGAACACCAGCACGTCGACATCCAGATCCCCCAAAACCTCAACGATCTGTTCGCGGACTTCAGGCCAACTCAATCCACCGTTACCAGCACCCAGTGGCGGGATAGCGACGGATTTCACGTCATTCTCAATTAGAAAACGACGCAGGTCGTGCAGACCTTCTGTTATCCAGGCCATTTGCGAAGGTGAACGCCAGTGACGTTTGGTCGGGAAATTGACGATCCAGCGAGGTCCTTCAAGTTCGTTGGTGGCGGTCACGTGCATCTTGCCGGTTTCAACTTCCTTGGCCTTGCACGCCGCTGCGTACAGACGATAGTTCTGTGCAAAGCGTTCTTTGAACATCAGCGCGATGCCTTTTCCCATCACGCCCACGGTGTTCACCGTGTTGACGAGGGCTTCGGTCTTGGCTTCCAGCAGGTTGCCTTGGGTAAATCTGATCATTGGAAATACCATTTGGGACGCGCATGGACAGACAACGTCAGGCCTCGAGCGGCGACGTCTTGTTCTATGCGTTCTTTCATTGCATCGGTGTGGCACATGATGCCCAGTAGTCCCGTAATCGGTAAGTGATGGTGGATCAGCGCTTCCGCTTGATAACGCTCTATTTTACGAGGGTCATCAGGATCGCGCTTGAAGTCGCGCCGTTGAAGGATAGTCCAATCGATCTGGTCGAGATTCGCCAGATCGCTGTAATAGTCTGTCCAACTCGGATAGGCATGTGCGTTTGTAAAGACAAACGGTAGGCCGAGCTCTTCAACGCGATGGAGGCTTGAGACCAGAATGACGATCTCGTCATTGCTGCGTTGCTGCACGCTCCACCCGGAGTGGATGTTCTGCATCATCACCGAGAAGGGCGTGAAATAGAAGGGCACGTAGTCGGCCAGGACGCCTTCGGGTGCGATAGGCACCTGACGGGAACGGCGCTTGTCGATCAAGTCGACGTTGCCGATGTTCACGTAATGAGGTGCCTGTACTTCCGAGTTTGCGCAATGCAGGCCGTTGTCCAGAATCCAGGGCAGGTTATCGCGATGGACGATACGCCAAATCAGAGCTTTCTCTGGATTCAGGCTGGTGTAGTTCATTGATAAAACATTCTCTGATTCACGCTGGTCTGCACATTAACATCCGCTGCCTGCAATTTAGCTACGCAAAGTGCATCGACTTCTTCGCTGGGGGTAAAGATTTTGAAGAAGGCCTCAGGTTTAACAACCCCCGGTGCGAGACACTCGGCCATGCAGATGCTTTTGCAATGAGGGTCCAGGTAATCGCGACTGCTCATGACATCCCACTCGATGGCTTCGAAACCCTGTTCGTAATCAAGTAGCTGTATTGAGTCGCCTGCTAACGGGTGGCGTGGAATGATTTTCCAGCCGTATTGCCTGGCCGTTGATCTGTAGACCGAGATCAGTACAAATTGGGCCTCTGGCCTGTTGCGCTGGACGCTTCCGTCAAATGGATTCTTCGCAAACCAGTGGAAGGGCACGTAATTGTCGAGCTGCAGAGCCTGCCGCTTTTTCAGGATTTCAGCATCTGCGACGTCTTTGAAACCCGAGAGGCCAGCGCGAGGTTTCAAACCATCCTTGAAAATTCCATCCAGGTTTTCAACTGAAGTGAGATGGTAGAGAAGCTTCTGATCCTTGATGCTTTTAACGTCCGCCATAGTGGTCTCCTTGACCTGCACATCAACCTAAACTGGATTCAGTTCCGGCCTCGCCCCGTGCTGATGTAACCCTCGATCCGTAGGGGTTGGTAGAACAATCGCTGTGATTCTAGTGTGCCATCACTTTTGGCCACAAGCCCACTAAGGAAATTGGTTAGCAGGGTCAAGCAGCAACACGCCCGAACTCACTCTTCATCAAAATAATCGCGATCCAGCGTCGGCAACCGCAACAAACGCGATGTCACGCCCACCTCATGATCCATCATCAGATGCACCAGTCGCGTCCCGTCTACCAGCACAATACCGTCCACCGATTTGGCGAAGTCGACGGCGTGCGCCGTAAAACCAGAGGTGGTAATGAACACACCGCGCTTGGCCTTTTGTCCTGCGAGCGCGCCATAGAACGCCTGTAACTCAGGTCGGCCAACCGTGTTCTGCCAACGCTTGGCCTGTACGTAAACCTTCTCCAACCCCAATTTATCGAGCGAGATAATGCCGTCGATGCCGGCATCACCGGAACCTCCGACACGTTGCAAGTCGTTGCGACTGGCGCCGTAACCCAAGCGATGAAGAACATCCAGCACGATTACTTCAAAACGGTTAGGGCTTACTTGCAGCAAGTTGTCCAAAAGGTCGGCCGCCGTGGCATCGCGTAATTCCTTAAGCGCTCGCTCCAGTCGGTCGTCGGGGCTCTCGGTGGCGGAGGCTAGATCGGGCTCCACATTTGGTTGGTCATCCAGTGGCTCGGCGTCAGGCGCGACTTTCAGCTTCACATTCATGTAGCCGATTACTATGTGCTCCACATCCGTGGTCGACAGTGGAAATGCATGCTCCTTGGCGTACTGCACGCCTGCGTCGGTCAACTTCCAATAACCGCGTTTGGCACTGCTGGAAAGACCTGCGCGCTTGAGTCGATCGTGTGCCCAGCCTGATCGGTTCTTGTAGGTAGCCTGACCACTGGCGATCAGTTCTTCGCGCTGAGCTTCACTCAGTTGCAGCATTTTTGCTGCTGATTCATGAGCGTCCCGAGCGATTGCACCCTCGGGTTTTGTGGCGAGAAAGCGAAGGATCGGCTCAATGAACTGATCGTAGGTTGGAACGGACATGGGCGCATCCCTGTGCTGAAAGTGTTTTCGTGCCGATCGGATGGCGATTGTAAATCAACGGTGGATATGGAGGGCTTCGCGACTAAAGCGTCTGCAGGTGAAAGCGTAAGTCGCTATGTCAGTTTCACCATCAATCCGCAAAAACACCGCAAAGCGCATTGCCTTGGTAACCATGAACGATCGGTCCCAACATCATGAATGGGCCGCAAGCGTAGAAAGGGGATGGGACTTTTTGCTGCGAGTCGAGCAGAACGGCTTCGTTTCCGAACTCGTCGTTGCCGAAGGACTGCTCGAAATACGATGTGCACACCGGTAGTTTCAATGGCACCGGAATGATCAGTGCCCAAACGGTGATCCCGCACCATTCCCGTGTAGGCGTCGACGTGACCGTTCTGCTGATTTGCGGTGTGATTGATCGATAGCTTTGCGCTTTGTAAGCGTCTGTCTTGACGGTTGTTTTTTCCGGGAGCGATACGATTGCTCCAACACATCCTGAAAGACAAAGGCACGAGGCAGCTGTCAGGCCAACTGATTTCATGTTTGAAGTGATGGTTTTGGGCATCAATGTTGAACGTCCTTGTGGGGTGACTTGAGCAATCTAAGTTGCCGTCGCTTCCAGCAGGCGGGGCTCTGTTATGCGATGAGTTGTGCAAGCACCATTACACAGCGCTCTGCCCGTAAACCGACCCCCGGCCGGTTTTTCAGCAGGCATTAAAAAGCCGGCTTGTGGCCGGCTTCTCGGGGACTGGCTTGGTTTATTTTTGGTAAACCGCGCCAGCCTTCAAAACGTACATCCGGATCTTGCGTCCGGCTGCGGGACTTGGTCAGACAGTGGTCTGCCGCGTCAGGCGTCATCTGGGCCGCTTGGCGGGTCGATGCGCGAATGTGGGGCGCAGGATACTGAGTTTTGTTGGGGATTCCCAGTCTCAAGTGCGGAATAGAGCGATTTCTGCGGCAAAAAGCAGAGATTTGTACCGGGTATCCGGGCCTCTTCGCGGGCAAGCCCGCTCCCTCGAAGTTTTGTGCAGGGGCCGGGAGTGACGGAGGCTCAGAGAAACGGCACCACCGGCCGCCGCTTGCCCAGCGTCGACCACCAGAACACCCATCCCAATACATGAATCCGCTGCTCCTCGATCTGCGCCGCGCGAAAGATCTCGTCCGGGTATTCGGCGCTGTTGTGGCTGCGCAGGCGCAGGGCGTTGCCGGGCATGCGGTGCAGGTATTTGATGCGCAGCATGCCGTCATGTTCGATGGCGTAGATTTCGCCGTCCACCACCTGGGTGAGGCCGCGGTCGATGGCGAGGGTGGAGCCGTCTTCGATTTTTTCGGCCATGCTGTTGCCGATCATTTGGGTACAGATGGCATCGGTGGGGCGGATTTCCAGGGCTTCGAGGTGGCTGCGGGGCAGGCGAATGGTTTGGTCCGGGTCCTTGATGACGTGGGTCTTGTCGGAGCCAGGAGCAGTCGGGGCTTCCTTGTAGAGAGGCAGTTCGATGTCGTTGGTTTCGAGCACCGTGTAGACGCCGCGAATGGCATGGGCATCGAGGATGTCGCCCGAGTCCGTATGCAGGTGCGGGGCCTCTTTCGGGCCTTCGCCGGTCTTCAGCCATTGGCTGTTGACGGACAGCAGGCGTGCGACCTCTTCCAGGCGGTACGCGGGTACGCCCCGGGTGTACCAGTTATGAACGTTTTGGGCTTCCGTGCCCCAGAACTTTGCGAATCCCGTGGTGGTGATGTTCGCAGCTTCCAGGAGTGCCTTGAATCTTGGACCGCTAGTGTTCTTTCTCATAAACACGAGTCTACGGCCGGCCTAGAGCGGTTTGAATAAACCTTGCGTTCAAAATCAGGGCAAATTTTGCGACGGGATGTAAGACGTCCTTGTGGGAAATTACACACACTAAAACTTTTCTGTAGGCCGACATAAACAAGCTGTTTAAGCGCCTTTCGGGCAGGCACAAAAAACCCCGGATCAACCGGGGTCTTCTTCAAGCGTGTCGCAGGTCGTGAGGCTTAGCCTTTGTAGGCAGCAACCGACTTGGTGATCGCTTCGCGGGCGGCGTCTGCGCCCGCCCAGCCTTCGATTTTCACCCACTTGCCTTTTTCGAGATCCTTGTAGTTCGCGAAGAAGTGCTCGATCTGCTGGATCAGCAGGGCTGGCAGGTCGGTGTATTCCTTCACATCCACGTACAGCTGGGACAGCTTGTCGTGTGGGACTGCGATGACTTTGGCATCGCCGCCGCCGTCGTCGGTCATGTTCAGGATGCCGACCGGACGCGCGCGGATCACCGAACCTGGAGCAACCGGGTAAGGGGTCACGACCAGCACGTCCAGGGGATCACCGTCGTCAGCCAGGGTGTTCGGGATGTAACCGTAGTTGGCCGGGTAGAACATCGGGGTGGCCATGAAACGGTCAACGAACAGGCAATCGCTGTCTTTGTCGATTTCGTATTTGATCGGCGCGTGGTTGGCCGGGATCTCGATCGCGACGTAGATGTCGTTCGGCAGGTCTTTGCCAGCCGGAATCTTGCTGTAGCTCATTGGGCGTTGCCCCCGTTAGTTGACCAAAAACACTTGGCCGGATTGACCAAAAAGTGGCGGCGATTATAGGCATATTCTGCCGTGGACGCCATGTACCGGAAGTCGTGCAGACCTTTACTCGTGAGCCTGATAGACCGGGTCGCTGGCCTGAAGTTGCTTCAGGCGGGTCAACGGATCCTGGCGGTAGAAAAGCTGCAGCTGCGCATACACCTGTGGATAAGCCTCGTGCAGCAGATCCGGAGCGCTGAAGAAGTACTCGCTGGTGACGGCGAAGAATTCGGCCGGGTTCTCGGCGGCATACGGGTCGATGGCGGTTTCGGCGTCGGGATGGCGGTCGAGCTGGCGGTTGAGATCGTCGTACGCCGCCTGCATCACTTCGGCCCAGTCGCTGACCCGCATGTCGGCGTGCAGCGGCGGCAGGCCGTTGGCGTCACCGTTGAGCATGTCCAGCTTGTGCGCCAGTTCATGGATCACCAGGTTGTAGCCTTCCCAGCCACCACTGGCCATCACGCCGGGCCAGGCGAGGATGATCGGCCCTTGTTGCCACGCTTCGCCGCTGTGTTCGCCGTCCCACTCATGCTCGACGCCGCTGGCATCGCGATGGCGCTGGGGGCTGAGGAAATCGTCGGGGTAGAGGACGATTTCGTGGAAACCCTGATACCAGTTCAGATCGCCAAGATGCAAAAGCGGCAACTGCGCCTGAGCAGCGAGCAGCAGGCGTTGTTCCTGGTGCAGCTCGACACCGGGCAGGGCGGTCAGGTGCTTGTCTTCGAGGAACAGCACGCTGGCTTCACGCAGCCACTGCTCTTCAGCGGGCGTGATGCCATCGAGAAAACTCAGGTGATGGCGCACCCGCTGCCACAGTTCGTCGGCAATCGGGTGCCTGGCCAGAATGCGCCGGCGGCGCCAGGCGCTCAGCGACCACATCGGCTTAGTGCGATTGGGCTTTGGTGCCGCCGAAACGGCTGCGAACCACGCCGATGATCATCGGAATCAGCGACAGCAGGATGATGCCGACCACCAGCAGCGACAGGTTCTTCTTGATGAACGGCACGTTGCCGAAGAAATAACCCAGCGTCACCAGACCGCCAACCCACAGAACGGTGCCGAACACGCTGAAGCCGAAGAACCGCGGGTAAGGCATCTTCGCGACACCGGCGACGAACGGTGCGAAGGTGCGGATGATTGGCAGGAAGCGCGCCAGGGTCACGGTTTTGCCGCCGTGCTTGTCGTAGAAATCGTGGGTCTGTTGCAGATAGTCGCGGCGGAAGATTTTTGAGTTCGGGTTGCTGAACAGCTTTTCACCCGCCGTTCGTCCGATCACGTAGTTGGTACTGTCGCCGAGAATCGCCGCGAGCATCAGCAAGCCCGCCAGCAATACCGGGTCCATGCCGCCGCCCGCAGCGACCGCGCCGGCGATGAACAGCAGCGAATCACCCGGCAGGAATGGCATCACCACCAGGCCGGTCTCGCAGAAGATCACCAGAAACAGGATGGCGTAGATCCATGGCCCGTAATTATTCACCAGCAGGTCGAGGTAAACGTCGAGATGCAGGACAAGATCGAGCGGGTTGAAATCCATGGAGGCACCTGTGGTGACGGCCTGACTCGGCAGACCTGTGCGGATGACTTCGTGTAAGCCTACAAGCGGGTGTAGTTTTTCTTACAAGCCGGAAAGATCGGGATTATACGGGCAGAGGGGTGAAAAGCGCGTTGGTTTTGTAGCGGGGGATGTCGGTGTGAAGAAATGTCGGGTTGGCATTCATTTTGAGGAGGGAGTCTGCTCCCTCCCCGCAGGGCACCTCGCGATCAGAGTTCTTCGCTGATCGGCAGCACGTAGTTCTTGAACTCGGTGTCTTCCTTGAACCCGATGGATTCGTAGGTTTTCTGCGCCACTTCGTTGTCGGCGCTGGTGGAGACGCGCATGCGCACGGCCTGGGTTTCCTTGGCCATTTTCTTCGCGGTGCGGATCAGGTTGTCGGCTACCAACTGGCGGCGGGCGTCTTCGGCGACATAGATGTCGTTGAGAATCCACACGCGCTTGAGCGACAGCGAGGAAAAGCTCGGGTAGAGCTGGCAGAAGCCCATGAGCTTTCTGTCGTCGTCATCGGCCAGGGCCAGATAGATCACCGATTCCTTGCGTCGCAGGCGCTTTTCGAGAAAGGCCCGGGACGAGTCCGGATAGGGCAGGGAGCCGTAAAACTCGCGGTACTTAACGAACAACGGGGTCAGCAAATCCAGGTGTTCGAGGGTCGCTTGGATAATCCGCATGGTAGGTCTCGTCCTTCAAGTGGCTGTCTTCACGTGCTCTGACGGCGATGGGAAACCCGGGCGGCCGTGCATCGATCCTGCCTGAAACCGGCGCAGAAAGGCAATGCGGAAACGGTTCAGGCTGGGGGCGGATCGAGTAGGAAATTACTCTTCATGTCTGCACCGGCTTCCGATTCCAGCGTCTGAACCTGCGCCTCGTCCTTCAGATTGACGCCCGACAGCTGGCGCCGACAGGCTTCGCGCATCAGATACAGCAAGCGATGCGCCGCCATGCCGTAGCTGAGCCCTTCCAGCCGCACATTGGAAATGCAGTTGCGGTAAGCATCCGTGAGGCCGACCTTTGGATTGTAGGTGAAATATAAACCCAGGCTGTCCGGCGAACTGAGGCCCGGACGCTCTCCGATCAGCATCACGACCATTTTCGCGCCCAGCAACTGGCCGATTTCATCGCCAATCGCCACTCGGCCCTGTTCCACCAGCACTACTGGCGCTGTCGACCATTCGTCGGCGCTCATCTGCTCTTCCAGACGGGTGAGAAACGGCAGGGTATGCCGATGCACCGCCAGCGCCGACAGACCGTCCGCCACCACAATCACCAGATCCACACCGCCCGGATGCGCCTTGGCGTATTCGCGCAGGGTTTGCGCCGATTCATCGCTGAGCTTGCGCCCCAGATCCGGACGTTGCAGGTAGCTGTTGCGATCCACCGCCGCGCTGTGCAGCACAAGACTTTCACGTTGGCGTTCAGTCAGCTGGGCGCTGAGCCCGGCGTGATCGAACGGCAAATGCACCGCGTCCCGTGCCTGTGCGTGGGCGTACTGGAAATCCAGCTGTGCGCGGGTCGGCAGGCTGGTGCCGGTGCGGCCGAGGGCAATGCGCGCCGGGGTCAGGCGACGCAGCTCCAGCCACGGGTTTTGCGGATCGACGGGCGGTTTTTCCATCTGACTCATCCCAGTTGCGCCAAGGCCTGGCGAAAGGCCGGCGGCAGGTTGTTGCCGAAGCGGACCTTGCCGTCCGCCTGGGTGAAGATGCCCATGTTCGCCAGCCACTGCTCGAACTCCGGCGCCGGTTTCAGGCCCAGGGTCTGGCGCGCGTAGAGCGCGTCGTGAAACGAGGTGGTCTGGTAGTTGAGCATGATGTCGTCGGAACCGGGGATGCCCATGATGAAGTTGATCCCGGCCACGCCGAGCAGGGTCAGCAGGGTGTCCATGTCATCCTGGTCGGCTTCGGCGTGGTTGGTGTAGCAGATGTCGCAGCCCATCGGCACGCCGAGCAACTTGCCGCAGAAGTGGTCTTCGAGGCCGGCGCGGATGATCTGTTTGCCGTTGTAGAGGTATTCCGGGCCGATGAATCCTACGACGGTGTTCACCAGAAACGGCTTGAAATGGCGCGCCACGGCGTAGGCCCGGGTCTCGCAGGTCTGTTGATCGACGCCGTGGTGGGCGTTGGCTGACAGCGCACTGCCCTGGCCGGTTTCGAAATACATCAGGTTCTGCCCGAGCGTGCCGCGATTGAGGCTCAGGCCCGCTTCATAACCTTCCTGCAAAATGTTCAGGTTGATGCCGAAACTGGCGTTGGCCGCTTCGGTGCCGGCAATCGACTGGAACACCAGATCCAGCGGCACGCCACGGTTGATCGCTTCTATAGAGGTGGTGACGTGGGTCAGCACGCAGGCCTGGGTCGGAATGTCGTAGCGCTGGATGATCGCGTCGAGCATTTCCAGCATCGCGCAGATCGAGGCGATGCTGTCGGTGGCCGGGTTGATGCCGATCATCGCGTCGCCGTTGCCGTACAACAGACCGTCGAGAATGCTCGCGGCGATGCCGGACGGCTCGTCGGTCGGATGATTGGGTTGCAGCCTTGTGGATAACCGTCCCCGCAGGCCCAAAGTGCCGCGAAATTTGGTGACGACGCGGATCTTCTGCGCCACCAGCACCAGATCCTGCACGCGCATGATCTTCGACACGGCAGCGACCATTTCCGGTGTCAGGCCGGGGGCGAGGGCGCGCAGGCTGGATTCGTCGGCCGCTTCGCTCAACAGCCAGTCGCGAAAGCCGCCAACCGTGAGATGGCTGACGACTGCGAAGGCCTGTTTGTCATGGCTGTCGATGATCAGTCGGGTGACTTCATCGGCTTCGTAGGGAATCAGTGCTTCCTGCAAAAAATGCGTGAGCGGGATGTCGGCCAGCGCCATTTGCGCGGCCACCCGCTCGCCGTCGTTGAGCGCGGCGACGCCGGCCAGGAAATCCCCGGAACGCGCGGGGCTGGCCTTGGCCATCACGTCCTTGAGGCTGTCGAAGCGATAGGTCTGGGCGCCGACGGTATGGGCAAATGCGGCCATTGGGCGCGTTCCTCCTGAATGAATGCTTTTAGTGCAGGCACCGAGCCCAAGGCCCGGTGCCGGTGCAACTCAGATAGTTTTTTAGATACCTTCGAGCATAGCGTCTGCCGGTGCTTCGGAGCGTTGCTTGGCGGTCAGCTGGAAGTACAGGTAGCCAGCGGCCATGAAACCGAGGAACACACAACCGATCAGCGTGTTGAACCAGGCCATCGCCACTAGGCACACCAGCGCCAGAAACAGCGCGATGGCCGGCACCACCGGATAGCCCGGCGCGCGGAAGGTGCGCTCCAGGTTCGGCTCGGTTTTGCGCAGTTTGAACAGGCTTAGCATGCTGATGATGTACATCACGATGGCGCCGAACACCGACATGGTGATCATCGCCGCCGTCAGGGTCATGCCTTGCAGATTGACCAGACCGTCGCTGTAGATTGCCGCGATGCCGACCACGCCGCCCGCCAGGATCGCCCGGTGCGGGGTCTGGAAACGCGAGAGTTTGGCCAGACCTTTGGGCAGGTAACCGGCGCGTGCCAGGGCAAAGAACTGTCGTGAGTAGCCGAGGATGATCCCGTGGAAACTCGCCACCAGCCCGAACAGGCCGATCCACACCAGCATGTGCATCCAGGTCGAATTGTTGCCGACTACCGCTTTCATTGCCTGCGGCAGCGGATCGTTGATGTTCGACAGTTGACGCCAGTCGCCGACGCCGCCAGCCATCACCATCACGCCAATGGCCAGGAACACCAGGGTCAGGATGCCGCTGACGTAGGCCCGTGGAATCGTGCGTTTCGGGTCCTTGGCTTCCTCGGCCGCCATGGCCGCGCCTTCGATGGCGAGGAAAAACCAGATCGCGAAGGGAATCGCGGCGAAAATGCCAGGAATCGCGCCCATCGTGAACTCATTGGCGCCTGACCAGCCGTTCAGCACAAAGTTGCTGAAGCTGAAGCCCGGTGCGACCACGCCCATGAACACCAGCAATTCGGCGACGGCGAGCACGGTCACCACCAGCTCGAAGGTCGCGGCGATGCTGACGCCAAGGATGTTCAGGGTCATGAACACGAAATACGCGCCGACCGCCGCGAGTTTGGGATCGAGCCCCGGATATTGCACATTCAGATAGGCGCCGATGGCCATGGCAATGGCCGGCGGGGCGAAGACGAATTCGATCAGGGTGGCGATCCCGGCGATCAATCCGCCCTTCTCGCCGAACGCCCGACGGCTGTAGGCAAACGGCCCGCCCGCGTGGGGAATCGCGGTGGTCAGCTCAGTGAAACTGAAGATGAAGCAGGTGTACATGGTTGCGACCATCAGGGCCGTGACCAGGAAACCCAGGGTTCCCGCCGTGCCCCAGCCATAACTCCAGCCGAAGTATTCGCCGGAAATCACCAGGCCGACGGCAATGCCCCAGAGGTGCAGGGTGCCGAGTGTGGGTTTGAGCTGTGTGGTGGAAGTCATAAGTCCTCTCTGTCTTTTTTATTGTTCGATCTGTTGGACTTTCGGGTGCAGCGGTTGAGTGGGTGGATGCTGTTCACGCAGCGGCAGTGTTCCTGCAAATCCTGAATGACGGGTACGCAAGGCCCGTGCCAGAGCGGCCAGGCTTTGTGTTGTGTCATTAAGGACGCTATCGCTGGCTTGCCAGCGATGGCTATTTGAGGGGCAACACAGGACTACCTGTATTGCCCCGAGGTTTTAGAAGAAGCCCAGCGGATTGATGTCGTAGCTCACCAGCAGGTTTTTGGTCTGCTGGTAGTGGTCGAGCATCATCTTGTGGGTTTCACGGCCGACACCGGATTTCTTGTACCCGCCGAACGCGGCGTGCGCCGGGTACAGGTGGTAGCAGTTGGTCCACACGCGACCCGCCTTGATGGCGCGACCCATGCGATAGGCGCGGTTGATGTCGCGGGTCCAGAGGCCGGCGCCGAGGCCGAACTCGGTGTCGTTGGCAATCGCCAGGGCTTCGGCTTCGTCCTTGAAGGTGGTGATGCTCACCACCGGGCCGAAGATTTCTTCCTGGAACACACGCATCTTGTTGGTACCCTTGAGCAGGGTCGGCTGGATGTAATACCCGGTCGCCAGGCTGCCCTCGAGTTTTTCCACCTTGCCGCCGGTCAGCAGTTCGGCACCTTCGCCCTTGGCGATTTCAAGGTACGACAGGATCTTGTCGAATTGCTGCTCGGACGCCTGGGCGCCAACCATGGTGTCGGTGTCGAGCGGGTCGCCACGTTTGATCTGGCTGACTTTCTTCATCACCGCTTCCATGAACTGCGGATAGATCGACTCCTGAACCAGTGCGCGGGACGGGCAGGTGCAGACTTCGCCCTGGTTGAAGAACGCCAGCACGAGGCCTTCGGCGGCTTTTTCAATGAAGCTTGGCTCGGCCTGCATGATGTCTTCGAAGAAGATGTTCGGCGACTTGCCGCCCAGTTCCACGGTGGATGGAATGATGTTTTCGGCAGCGCATTTCATGATGTGCGAGCCGACCGGGGTCGAGCCGGTGAAGGCGATCTTGGCGATGCGCTTGCTGGTGGCCAGGGCTTCGCCGGCTTCTTTGCCGAACCCTTGCACCACGTTGAGCACGCCCGGCGGCAGCAGATCGCCGATCAGTTCCAGCAGCACGCTGATGCCCAGCGGGGTCTGCTCGGCAGGCTTGAGCACCACGCAGTTGCCGGCGGCCAGGGCCGGGGCGAGTTTCCACGCGGCCATCAGGATCGGGAAGTTCCACGGGATGATCTGGCCGACCACGCCCAGCGGTTCATGGATGTGATAGGCCACAGTGTTGCCATCGATCTCGGCGGCGCTGCCTTCCTGGGCGCGCAGGCACCCGGCGAAGTAGCGGAAATGGTCGGCAGCCAGCGGGATGTCGGCGTTGAGGGTTTCGCGGATGGCTTTGCCGTTGTCCCAGGTTTCGGTGATCGCCAGGGTTTCGAGGTTCTGTTCGATGCGGTCGGCGATTTTCAGCAGGATCAGCGAGCGGGCCTGGGCGGAAGTGGAACCCCAGGCATCGGCAGCGGCGTGGGCGGCGTCCAGGGCCTTGTCGATGTCTTCGGCGGTGGAACGCGGGAATTCGGCAATTGGCTGGCCATTCACTGGCGAGGTATTGGTGAAGTACTGACCTTTGACAGGCGCGACGAACTCGCCGCCGATGTAGTTACCGTACTTGCTCTTGAACGAGACTTTGGCGCCTTCAGTACCGGGGTGAGCGTAACGCATGATGATGTTCTCCTTGGCTTTGTACTTATTAGAGAAACGCGCATGAGCGCTTGCTATAAGCGTAGAGCAAAGGTCGGGCCACTGCCGTGCAGGTCAGGCAAATCAAGGCCTTGCGTAATTTGTGTCAGACAAGTGGCAAGCGCCTGTGACGGTATCGGTACAGCTCGGGTGACAGTTTGTACCGCTTGTGGCACAACCCGTGACCGGGCGGTCTTGCCAGCATTGCAAAGACCGGTTGGCTGGAGGATGCTGGGCACCACTTCACGCATGGGCCGATGAGCCTCGGGGAGAATAATAAGAAATGCACGACAACCATTTGAGTCGCCATGCCCGACAGGTTCTCACCGTCACCCAGGGCAAGCCGCACCTGCATGGCCCCGGTGCCGACCCGTCGATTGCCCGTTCGTGGCTGCGTTGTCTTGAGGACTATCACCTCGACCCGGCCCTGAGCATGGCGCCGACCGTGCTCGAACACGGTCGAATCCTCGAAAGCCGCGAACGGCTGCAACAGGTGTTGCAGATTGCAGGCAATGAAATGAGCAGCCTGCATCAACAACTCTCCGGCGCCGGCCACGCGGTACTGCTGACCGACGCGCGCGGGGTGATCCTCAACTGCGTCACCGCCCCCACCGAACGCAAGATCTTCGAACGCGCCGGCCTGTGGCTGGGTTCCGACTGGAGCGAGGCCTGTGAGGGCACCAACGGCATCGGCACCTGCCTTGTCGAGCGTCAGGCCCTGACGATTCATCAGGATGAACACTTTCGCGGCCGTCACACCGGCCTGACCTGCTCGGCGAGCCCGGTGTTCGACCCGCACGGCGAACTGCTGGCGGTGCTCGACGTTTCCTCGGCGCGGCATGACGTCTCGCGGCAGAGCCAGTTCCACACCATGGCGCTGGTCAATCTGTCGGCGAAGATGATCGAGAGCTGCTATTTCCTGCGCTGTTTCGATAACCAATGGCTGTTGCGATTCCATCTTCAGGCGGAGTACGTCGGGCTGTTCAGCGAAGGGTTGCTGGCGTTTGACGGGGAAGGGCGAATCAGTGCGGCCAATCAGAGTGCCTTGAATCTGCTTGGGCACATTCGCGGTGGTTTGCTCGGCAAACCGGTGGAGGCGTTTTTCGATTGTTCCCTGGATGAGTTGCTCGGGCGTGCCAGTGCCAATGCCAGCGCGAGCTGGCCGCTGCGTACTCGCGACGGGCGGCATCTGTTTGCGGTGCTGCGTGGCGAAACTCGCCGGCCGCTGCCGGTAGCGCCGGTTCCCGCGCCGGTCGAAGCGCCGCGTCTTGCAGGCATTTGTCTCGGTGATGCGGCGTTGCTGGCGGATTTTCGCAAGTCGCTGCGGGTGTTCGAGCGCGACGTGCCGCTGCTGATCAACGGCGAAACGGGCTCCGGCAAGGAAGCATTCGCCAAGGCTGTGCATAACGCCAGTCAACGCGCCGGCAAAGCCTTCGTGGCCCTCAACTGCGCGGCGATTCCCGAAAGCCTGATCGAGAGCGAGCTGTTCGGCTATCGCGGTGGCAGTTTCACCGGCGCGCGCAAGGACGGCATGCGCGGCAAGTTGCAGCAGGCCGATGGCGGCACGCTGTTCCTCGATGAAATCGGCGACATGCCGCTGGCCTTGCAGACCCGTCTGCTGCGAGTGCTCGAAGACCGGCAAGTGGTGCCGATCGGCGGCGAGCCGGAAGCGGTCAACGTGCGGATCATCAGCGCCACTCACCGCAATCTGCTGGAGCGGGTCGGCGATGGCAGTTTCCGTGAAGACCTGTATTACCGGCTCAACGGACTGGAAGTCGCGTTGCCGCCGTTGCGCGAGCGCAGTGACAAATCGCAGCTGCTGGATTTTCTGCTGGCTGAAGAGGCGGGCGGGGAAAAGATCCTGATCGAAGAACCGGCGCGCCAGGCGTTGCTGGGTTTCAACTGGCCGGGCAATGTGCGGCAGATGCGCAATGTGCTGCGCACGCTGGCGGCGTTGTGCGATGAAGGGCGGATCGGATTGGAGGATTTGCCGGCGATGTTTCGGCAGGTGCAGCCGCTGTTGGTCAAAGTCGATGAATCGTCGTCCGAACATCCATTGGAAGATGCCGAGCGGCTGGCGTTGCTCAATGCGCTGGAACACACGCGCTGGCATATGACCCACACGGCGCAGCAGCTCGGCGTGAGCCGCAATACGCTTTATAGAAAGCTGCGCAAGCACGGGATCGCCCGAACCGCCTGAATACTCCTGCCGATCGTTCCCACGCTCTGCGTGGGAACGCCTCCCCGGACGCTCCGCGTCCGCTTTTGGACGCAGAGCGTCCTGCGCTGCATTCCCACGTGGAGCGTGGGAACGATCAGGGTCGGGTGATCAGCTAAAGAGTGCGGTTTTCACCTCCCTGCGCTAACCTGCGGCCATGTTTTACGAGGTCGACTATGCACATTCATATTCTGGGTATCTGCGGGACTTTCATGGGCTCGATGGCGGTTCTGGCCAAAGAGCTGGGCCATCATGTGACCGGCTCCGATGCCAACGTCTATCCGCCGATGAGCACCCAGCTCGAAGCTCAGGGTATTCAGCTGACCCAGGGTTACGACCCGGCGCAGCTTGATCCGGCGCCGGATCTGGTGGTGATCGGCAACGCCATGTCCCGCGGCAACCCGGCGGTGGAATATGTGCTGAACAAAGGCCTGCCGTACGTTTCCGGCCCGCAGTGGCTGGCCGACCATGTACTGCAAGGTCGCTGGGTGCTGGCGGTCGCCGGTACGCACGGCAAGACCACCACCAGCAGCATGCTCGCCTGGGTGCTGGAGCACGCCGGCATGAGCCCGGGTTTCCTGATCGGCGGCGTGCCGCAGAATTTCTCGGTGTCGGCGCGTCTGGGCGGCACGCCGTTCTTCGTGATCGAAGCCGACGAGTACGACAGCGCGTTCTTCGACAAGCGTTCGAAGTTCGTCCACTACCGTCCGCGTACCGCGATCCTCAACAACCTTGAGTTCGATCACGCCGACATCTTCCCTGATCTGCCGGCCATCGAACGTCAATTCCATCACTTGGTGCGGACCATCCCGAGTGAAGGCCTGGTGATTCACCCGACCACCGAACCGGCCTTGCAGCGTGTGATCGAGATGGGCTGCTGGACACCGGTGCAAACCACCGGTGCCGGCGGTCAATGGCAGGTCAAGTTGCTGAAAGACGACGGCTCGGCGTTCGAAGTGATGTTCGAAGGCGTATCCCAAGGCGTGGTCGAGTGGGAATTGACCGGTCAGCACAACGTTGCCAACGCCTTGGCGACGTTGGCAGCCGCGCGTCACGTCGGTGTTGTTCCGTCGATGGGCATTGCCGGGTTGAGCGCGTTCAAGAGCGTCAAGCGCCGTATGGAGAAAGTCGCGGAAGTGCGCGGCATCACTATCTACGATGACTTCGCCCACCACCCGACCGCAATTGCCACCACCCTTGATGGCCTGCGTAAACGCATCGGCGATGCGCCGCTGATCGCGATCATCGAACCGCGCTCCAACTCGATGAAGCTCGGCGCGCACCGTGACGGTCTGCCGGACAGCGTGGTCGATGCCGATCAGGTGATCTGGTACGCACCGGCCAATCTCGGCTGGGATCTGGCAGGCACTGCCGCGTTGTGCACCGTGCCATCGATCGTCAGCGATTCGCTGGAAGGCATCATCGAACGCGTGAAAAGCCAGGCCCAGCCCGGCACCCACGTGGTGATCATGAGCAACGGCGGCTTCGGCGGCCTGCACGGCAAACTCGCCGAGGCGCTGAAATGAACAGTCGTTTCGAGAGCAACGGCCCCGAACGCATCACGCTGGCGATGACCGGCGCGTCCGGCGCCCAGTACGGCTTGCGCCTGCTGGATTGCCTGGTGCGCGAGGATCGTGAGGTGCATTTCCTGATTTCCAAGGCCGCGCAACTGGTAATGGCCACCGAGACGGACGTGTCGCTGCCGGCCAAGCCGCAAATGATGCAGGCGTTCCTCACCGAATACACCGGCGCGGCCGCCGGGCAGATCCGTGTGTACGGCAAGGAAGACTGGATGTCGCCGGTGGCCTCGGGCTCCGGCGCTCCGGCCGCGATGGTGGTGGTGCCGTGTTCGACGGGGACTTTGTCGGCCATCGCCACCGGCGCCTGCAACAACCTGATCGAACGGGCGGCGGACGTGACGTTGAAGGAACGTCGCCAGTTGATTCTGGTGCCGCGCGAAGCGCCGTATTCGAGCATTCACCTGGAACACATGCTCAAGTTGTCGAACATGGGCGTAACCATCCTGCCAGCCTCGCCGGGCTTCTATCACCAGCCGCAGACCATCGATGACCTGATCGATTTCGTGGTGGCGCGGATTCTCAACCTGCTGGGCATCCCCCAGGACATGCTGCCGCGCTGGGGCGAACACCATCTGAGCAGCGATGAATAAGCTGCTGGCGATCCTGCTGGTGTTGCAACTTACTGGCTGCGCCACGGCGCGCACGCTGGATGCCGCCAAGCCCGGCGCGCCGGTGGTGTATTCCGGCACCCGGCTGGATCTGTATGCGATGAATGGCGGATGTTGCGCGATGGATCGATTCGGCGCCGAGGCGCCGAGTTACCCCGGTGTGGATCTGCCGGCCAGCGCACTGCTCGACACGCTGCTGTTGCCGTTGTCGTTGCTGACGGTGATCGGCGTGGGGTTCCAGGCGACTGGCGGACTCTAAAAAGATCGCAGCCAATGGCTGCGATCTTTTGTTTTTACTTGCCGAGTTTTCTCAACTCATCCGATTCGACGATCCGCACACCATCCTGCTCCTCCAGCGCCAGCCGCCACATGGCCCGGGCCAGTTGGCAGGCTTCGATGCCGCGGTATTTGCCAGGAATCAATTTGGAGAATGGCGCGGCAAGCTGCTCGCCCAGGCGGGGCTCGCTGCGTTCGCCGAGCAACAGCGATGGCCGGCAAATGGTCAGCTGCGGCCAGTCCTGCGCACGCAATGCGTACTCCATCTCGCCTTTGACACGGTTGTAGAACACCGAGGACCGGCGGTCGGCCCCCAGGGCACTGATCACGATCAGGTGCCGTGCGCCCATTTCCCGCGCGCGCTTGGCGAAAGCTACGACCATGTCCAGATCCACGGCGCGGAACGCTTCTTCGGAGCCGGCCTGCTTGATGGTGGTGCCGAGGCAGCAATAGGCGATGTCGACGCGACCCGCCAACTGCGGCAGGAAGGTCTGTGGGTCGCCGACCGGGTTTTCCAGATGCGGATGTTCGGCCAGCGGCCGGCGTGAGGGGGCAAGGACACGGCTGATAGTTGGCTCGTTGAGCAGGCGGTCGAGCAGATGTTCACCGGTCAGACCGGTGGCTCCGGCAAGCAAGACATGCTGAGGCGTCAAGTACATAGTGTCTCTCCCTTGATACTGTTCAGCTTAGTTGCTGTTTGTCGCTCCGTCGTTCAATGCAGCACTTTGCAATGCTTTTCTCGCTTGCTGTTTACGCAGCAGTTGCCAGTGCGCCAGTACGGTTTTCGGCGCCCAGATCTGCGGTTCAGAGGCTTCGAAGCTGTCCGCCAGTTCCCGTTCGGCGACGGTGGCCTTGGCCAGTTTGAAGGCTTGTTCCAGGTCGTCGGTCTGGTTCAGCGCCTGGGCAAACAGGGCGTCGCCGAAGTAGGTGAAGTTGGCCTCCTCGGAGCAACCGAACGAAACGCGATCGGCGCGCGAGGCGGTCATGATCAGCGTGCGTTCATCCTTCAACGCCGGAATGAAGCCGCCGGAATAGCACGAAGAGATGACAATGATCTTGTCGCGGTTCTTCAGCGGCGCCAGCACGGCGGCGAGTTCGTCGGCGGGCAGGTCGGCCAGTTCCATGCGCGGCTGGTCGAGTACCAGTTCGTGCTCGGCGGTGCCGTGGCTGGTCAGGTAAATGAAGACCAGATCTTCCGGGCCGCTGCGTTCGGCCAGGGTCAGGGCTGCGCGGCGCAGGTTTTCGCGGGTGGCCATCGGCCGGTCGCCGAGGTGGTCGCGATGGTTGACCAGACGAATCTGGCCAAACGCGCCGAAACGGCTGGTGAGCATGTTGGCCACGTAGTCGGATTCGCGCAGGAACACGCTCTGCTTGCCATCGCCGCCGAGGGTCAGGGTGTACAGCTCAACGGCCGGGGTCGAGGCCGGCACATTCGCCAGTGCCTCGTCGAGCAGGCGACCCTGGGCCAGCAGGCCGAGTTCGAGGGTGTCCGGCAGCAATTTGCCGTCGGCATCGCGCACTCGCTGGCCGTTGATCCAGGTGCCGCTGAGCACGCTGCCATCGGTGAGCACCAGGGTGCCGCGTCCTGAATAGCTGTCGCTGTCGAACCCGCCGACGTAGAAGCTGCCATCGGACAGGTTCAGGCGACCCTGACCGCTGAAGCGCCAATCATTGAAGTAACCGATGTAGTGGCTTCCGTCGGCGCCAATCAGTTCGCCCTTGCCGGTCAGCGCGCCTTCCTTGAACTGCCCGAGCCAGACATCGCCATCGGCGTTTTCGTAGCGACCCTTGCCGTGCAGTTGATTGTTCTTGAAGCCGCCGACGTAGATGTCGCCGTCGGCACTGTTGAACGTGCCGTTGCCTTCGAGCTGGCCGTTGACGAAGTGGCCGGTGAACTGATTGCCGCTGGCATCGCCGCGCTGGCCTTCGCCGTTGGGTTTGCCGTGGGCGAACTGGCCCTGATAGGAGCTGCCGTCATCCAGCTCCAAGCGGCCGAGCCCGGAATACTGGTCGGCCTTGAATTCGCCGCGATAGGTCATCGCGTTTTCCTTGAGGGTGCCTTCGCCGTCGCGTCGGCCCAGCTTGAAACCGCCGGTGTAGCTGCCGGCCATGGTGGTCAGCGTGCCCTGGCCGTCGAACAGCCCTTGCTGGAAGTTGCCGCGATAGACCTCGCCATTGCTGCCGTGCCATTCGCCCTGGCCATGCCATTGCCCCTTGTCGAACGCCCCGGCGTACCAGCTGCCGTTGGGGTAGTCGACCCGGCCCTGGCCTTGCAGCAAGCCATCGACCAGTTCACCACGATAGCGGCCGCCGTCGGGCAGGCGCGCATCCGGCGGCAACAGCGATTCGCCGTCGCCACACGCGGCCAGCAACAGGGTCAAGGCAAGGGGAGCAAGAGGGGCGAATGAGCGCATAGCGGGATCCGGGCAATTAGGCGACCGAGTATGCCGCAGCTATGTGACCTTATACAGCCGGCAGGGAGGAGCGGATGCGAAACAGCGTGAGCCGCTTCGCATCCAGGCGCTTAAACGAAGCAGAGCGACAGCGGTTCGGCGATGTAGGCCGGTTTGTCCGAGCCTTCGATCTCCAGGGTGGCGGTGGCCTTGAGCAGCCACTGGCCAGGTTTTTTCTCGGTCACTTCACCGAGGTCGACCTTGAGCCGGACCTTGGAATTGACCTTGACCGGCTGGATGAAACGCACGCTGTCCAGGCCGTAGTTGACCACCATCTTCACGCCTTGCGGCAGGATCAGGATGTCTTCCATCAGTTTGGGGATCAGCGACAACGACAGGAAACCGTGTGCGATGGTGCTGCCAAATGGCGTTTGCGCGGCTTTGACCGGATCGACGTGGATGAACTGATAATCCCCGGTGGCTTCGGCGAACAGGTTGATGCGCTCCTGATCGATGGTGAGCCATTCGGAACGTCCGAGTTCCTTGCCGACATAATCTTTGAGCTCTGCAACTGGAACATAGGGCATTGAGACTCTCCTTGGGTTCATCGGTTTTATAGTTTTTCAGGTGGGGGATTTGACCGCCCTGCGAACCACTGTAGATCATCATGGCGATTTGCTCAGGTCAACCGACCATGCTTTTGGCGAATGCCGGTTCATAGCGCAGGCGTGCTTATAATGCGGGCGACCTGCGGGGTGAAAAGTAAGACGGAGATGTCGGATGTTGCTACGTGGCCTGACCATGCTGGTGCTGTTTCAATTGCTCGGCACGGCCCTCAATCATTTGCTGTTGCCGGTGCTGCCGGGGCCGATCATCGGCCTTTTGCTGTTGCTGGCATTCCTGATCGTGCGCGGTGAAGTCGGCGAGCCGCTGAATCTCGCCGCCGGCAGCCTGTTGCGTTATTTGCCGTTGTTGCTGGTGCCGCCGGCGGTGGGTGTGATGGTCTACGCCACGGCGATTGCCGCCGATTTCTGGGCCATCGTCGGGGCGTTGGTGGTGTCGCTGATTCTGTCGATGGCCTTCGCCGGCGTGCTGATGCAACGGCTGGTCAAGCGTCACGCGCCGCATTCGGAGGAGTCCTGATGCTGTTCGACTGGCAAGGTGCCTGGGCGTCGGTGATTCACCATCCCCTGTTCGGCATCGGCATCACCCTCGGTGCCTATCAACTGGTGCTGGCGGCATTCGAGAAAACCCGCTGGATCTTTCTGCAACCGGTACTCGTCTCGATGTTGCTGGTGATCGGCGTGCTGGTCGGCTGCGGCCTGACCTACGCCGAGTACCGCAAGAGCACGGAAATCCTCAGCATTCTGCTGGGGCCGGCAACCGTGGCGCTGGCCGTGCCGCTGTATTTGAATCTGCGGCGCATCCGCCAATTGTTCTGGCCGATTTTTACTACGCTGGTGATAGGCGGCGTGGTCGCCACGGGCATGGGCGTGGCGCTGGGCTGGTGGTTCGGCGCCGATCACATGATTCTGATGACCATGGCGCCCAAGTCGGTGACCTCGCCGATTGCCATGCTGGTGGCCGAGCAGATCGGCGGTGTCGCGGCACTGGCGGCGGTGTTCGTGTTGATCACCGGGGTGATCGGTGCGATCTTCGGCCCGGCGCTGCTGACCCGCCTTGGCGTGCACAGCCCCGAGGCGCGCGGCATGGCGCTGGGCATGACGGCGCATGCGGTCGGCACTTCGGTGGCGTTGCAGGAGAGCGATGAGTGCGGCGCCTTCGCGGCGCTGGCGATGAGTCTGATGGGCGTGGCCACGGCGGTGTTCCTGCCGTTGGCGGTGTCGATGGTGGTGTAAGGAAATGTCTATGAGTCTGCCGCTTTTTCCGCTGAACACGGTGCTGTTTCCCGGCTGCAATCTGGATTTGCAGATCTTCGAGGCGCGCTACCTGGACATGATCGGCCGTTGCATGAAACAGGGCGGCGGATTCGGTGTGGTGTGCATCCTTGAAGGCACTGAGGTCGGCGTGGCGCCGGAAGGTTTCGCCATGGTCGGCTGCGAAGCGCGGATCACCGATTTCCAGCAGCAGGACAACGGACTGCTGGGCATCCGGGTGCAGGGCGGGCGGCGCTTCATCGTGCAACGCACCGACGTGCAACGCGATCAGTTGATCGTGGCCGAGGTCGAGTGGCTGGACGAAGAACCCGAACAACCGTTGCAGGATGAAGACGCCGATCTGGTGGCGCTGCTCAAGGCCCTGGCCGAGCACCCGATGGTCGAAGCGCTGAACATGGGCACTGAAGCGGTTGGCCAGCAATCGCTGGCCAACCAGTTGGCCTACCTGTTGCCCTTTGCCGAAGAGGACAAGATCGACCTGCTGCAACTCGACGATCCGCAGCAGCGACTGGATGCGATCCAGGCGTTGCTCGATGAGTTGCAGGGGGAACTGTTTGCGTAAGGCCGGCTGAGCGGTTCCGTTACTCGGGCCAGACGATGTCGCCGGCGAACCACTCCTTGCCCGGGTCCAGTGTCAGTATCGGCTTGCCGGCCTTGGCGACCTTGTCGATCAGCGCGTCATATTCATGCTGGTTGTAGGCGCCGCGATGGGTACGCTCTTCAATACTCGAAGAGGTGAACCAGGGGTCTATTCCTGCCTCAGCCACATCGTCGACTTTCGCCGCCCGTGTATGGGTTGAGTCGAGCAGCCAGAGTCGGCTGGACTCGATGCCCTTTTTCGAGGCGGAGATAAGCGCTTCAAACTCATCCTGAGGAAACCACGCGCCATTCTTCTCAGCGGATAGATTGAGTAGCTGGTTTTCTTCCCTGAGCACGACTTCCATTTTTCGCGTGTCGATGATGTAGGCGAAGATGAAACTCTGGTTATGTCGAGTCGTTTCGTAGTTGCGCTCGGAATCGAGTTCCACGTCAGAGGCATCAGACCACTCGTTATCGGATTCGCCGGAATCAGGGTCAGGCTTACCGGTTTTTTTGCCGGGGTATTTGTTCTTCTGGTTGTTGTAGAGCAGGTATTCCGGATCCGGCGGATTTCTGCCATTGCCGCCATACTCGTGGAGCAACTTCAGACTGACCGTCGCGCTGATCGGCTTTTGGGTGGTCGCTCCCTGCGGATGTTTCCAGCGCGGCAGCATTCTGCCGTCGTTATAAAACTCGAACGGCGTTCGCTCATCCGCCCGGAACAAACCGGGAATATCAAGGCGATACAGGCAACCGCTGTTGTTGCGCAGGTAACCCAGACTGGCTAGAAACCCGTCGAGAAACGGCCGGCTCAGGCTTTGGTCGAAGTCCAGCAGATCGCCGCGCCAGAGCTTGCCGTTTCTTGTCGGGATGATCAGCGGCTCGATTTCCCGACGCAGTTGATCGAAGCGCCCCGGGTCGTTTTCGTCGAGCGAGCGCAATCGGTGCTGCTCCGCCCACTGCGGCATTTGCTGCGGGTTGTCGAGCAGATCCTTGCGCAGCTGCACATGCTGCACGGGCGAAAGATTGTAGCTGCGCAGATGTTCAGTCACTTCATCAAGCGTCTTCTGAGGATGCAACCAGCGCAAACCATCCATGATCAGATCCTGTCTGGCATTGCCGGTCACCATCGGTTTGACCCAGTGCGGCCGACTGCCACCGGTCTGGCCTTCTTCCCGCAAACGCGTGATGTCCTGGCCGTGAATGCCGTATGCCTCCCATATCTGATGGTCCTTCCAGGCTGTCAGGTGGGTGGGCGAACCATTGAAACCGGCCGGCGGTTCGTCAACCTGAACCCAATAGTTGTCAGGACCCTTGAATCCGTAAAAATAATCGGCGTTCGGTAAGCTGGAAAAAAATTCCTGCCGTCGGTAATAACCTTGGGTATCAACCTGTACCCAGTGAGGCATGGGGGCCAGGTGCATACGTGACAAAGGCCGGAAATGTTGCGGTTGTGAAGTGGTCGTACGCTTGATTTGTGTGTCGCCCTGATCAGAGGCAGGACGTTTGGCCAATGGTGCTTTCGGCGGTTGATCGGCAAGGTGCCATGTTGTTTCGCCCGGATCTCTGCGGATCAGCGGGCCGGGTGCCAGTTTCCTGTACAGATCGGTTACCCGATAGGCGGCGTGGACTGCGTCGAACTCCACATGCACGGTGCCGAGGTCCTGGATATCGACGAAACGGCGTCCGACGACAAAGCGAAAACCATCGGCGTCCGCTGGCTGCATGTTGCGCAACAGCGCCTGGTTCAACAGGTAACCGGTCAACCCGCCGCTTGTTACGGGCCGGGCATCCGGCAGGTCGGATATCTCGACCCTGGGCGGGGTGCCGCTGGCGGCCGAGTGACTGCCGGAACCCTGCTCGGGTGTAACGACAGGTGGGGTGGGAATATCCGGGTGTGGTCGATGCCGTACCGGTATTTCCACCTCCGGACGCGGTCGATTGACGAACGTGTCCGTTGGCGTTTGCGAACTCACTCTCGAAGAGTTTGATGGCGGGGGTGTTTTGGGGCGCATCGTGTCATTCCTTGACGATTGATGTGGTTAGCGGGCCGCGACTCAGTTCGCGGCCGTTATGGCGGCAACCCTGTTTTCGATGATCAGGTGTTCTGGATCGACCAGACGCGTGGGGGCGCCGTTGGCTGTCCACTTGCCTGTTGCCGCGTTGTAGAAAATCTCTGCATGAGGTGCGTCGGACAGATGAATGTTTTCGATGAGAACGTTATCGCTTTCCAGCATCTGTCGGCGTTTATGGTCGTTCACCAGGACGACGATTGCCTGGGTCGATCCGCAGGACGAGGCGTTGACGCTATGCAGACCAATCACCTCGAACAGTGCATTGACCCGGTACCGATCTCCCGATGTAACGATCACGTCGATGGTTTCCAGGGGCAGCGAAACGTCGTTGGTGTCGGGCAGATGAACATGAAGGCTGCCGATCTTCAGCAGGTCATCCTTGATGGAAAGATGGCTGTCGTTGATTTTTTCCTTCATCTGGTGCGCATGAATGTGCCAGGTCGATGAGCCCCGCAGGTTCGCGTCCGCTTCGGCGGTGGACAGGCGAATGGACAGGTTGCTGGACGGGTACAGCGCATAGGTCGAGGATCGTCCTTCCAGCCAGTAGCTCGTGTTGTGATCGATGGCTTTGAAATCGATGCGTTGCGGGGTATTCCTCAGGGTTCGCTTTTCGACAGAGGGTTTGACGAACAGGTAGGTACCGGCACGCTCTCGCAGTGAGGCACGGCTTGCCACCGATCGATAGCCCGGGTTCCTGGCGTCGTCCAGGCAGACATTGGCCGGATAGTCGAGGGCATAGGAAACACCGTCACGCATGACCAGGGTGAAGGCGTGATTCATCTTCCAGCCCGCGGTCAGGATCCCCGCGCCGCTGTCACTTTTTTTTCCCGTATCTTCGATGACGGCCCCGTGCACCGAGAGCAGCCCTGCACCCGCACCGAAAGCAATCCTGAAGTGGACATCGTCGTAGTCGAGCACGGTAAATGCGTTTGTCTGTCGGACTGTAACGGTATAGACGGCCTCGACATCGGCAATGTCCTTGCTGTCGAAGTCGATATAAAGCGTACTGCGCCCGCCATTGCTCTGCGGTGCTGCCTTCAGGACGGTGTGGTAGTTGCGTCTGGAGACGAAGTAGAACGAGTGCGCTTTGGTCGGCGGTATGTTGACCGGGCTGTTGAGCTGCACCGGGGAGGGCTTGGCCAGGCCGGCAGTGAGGACGTTGACACGCAGGGGGCGGTCGCTCTGGTCCGCAATCTCGGCGGGCCATTGAGGTTGCAGGTGGTAACCGTCCTGCGTGATGAATATCCATTTGTCGTTGTTCAATACGCGCTTGCCATCGACGGTCCGGTAAACCGCTTCGAGCACGAGGGCGCGCAGCGGAGATCGGGGATGGTCGTCGCGCAATGATTCGACGACCAGGGCATGAGTCCGAATGGTCCAGCTTTGAACGGCCTCGAGGGTGACACCCAGATAGACCCTGCTCGGCTCCAGACCATCCTCAGTGACGAGGATCTGGCGACTCAGAGGGTCGAGTTGGTAGATATCGTTACCGCTACCGCCGTCAACGCTGACGAAGTGGCCTCGAACTGAAATGTGGTCATCCCCTGCACCGGCATTGACCTGATCCTGCCCGTTGGCGGTAATGACGTCGGCCTGATCCGATCCGTTGACCCGGTTGCGGGCACCGGCCAGGGTTTCGACTTTCTCGATGGAACTGAACGTGGAATGCAATACCGGTTCGATTGCGGGGTTTGCTGAACGCAACCCGAGCCTTCCGGTTTTCATGTCGATGTCGTAACCGAGGTAAAGCGGTGGATTCGGGATGTGATCCAGATGCCTGTGAGTGCCTTGAAGCCAAAGCAGGTCGGTACCGTCTCCCCCTTGCAGATGATTCGCGCGGACCTCTGCGCGAGAGAGTGCATCGCCGGCGGACTGAAAGAGAAACGAATCGTCCTTGTCGCCGCCGGTGAGGGATTTGTCGCCGGCGCCGTAACTGAAAAAGTTCGGTTTGTCGCGCACGCCTTGCACCGTGTCATTGCCTCCACCCAGATTCCAGAACACCCCTTTGGCAGTGTCAGTCTTCAGGCTGGTCACGATGGCATCCGAGTCAGGCAGACCGGCTCGTGCATCGTAATGGTCATCGGTTTCGACGATGACTGGCAGGTTTTCAGTGACATAGGGTAATTCGCCCTTGGCCTCATCCCATTGGTATCGATGAAGGCGCGTAGGTTGCAGTCTGACGTCGAACTGGCCGTTGACTATCGCGTCGACACTGTCCTTGAGTTCATTGTCCAGCCAGCGCAGGCTTTGGGTTTTCAAGGCCTTGGCATAGTCGCTGGTGGTTTTCGAGATCAGATATCGCTCCATCAGCGCCTTGTCCTGGTCCTGCCCGGTGAAGGCGAACCAGCCGGCACGCCAGCGTTCGTTCACGGACAGTTCGATGTAATCGTCGATGTCGTCGACAGCCCGGACGGCGCCGTAGATTCTGGCACCGACAATCATGATGGCCGCCGCTGCGATACCCACCGGGCCGGCTGCCTGGAAACCTGCCAGTGCCGCGCAACCCAACGCGAGGGAGAGCGCGGCGCTGAATACACTCAATCCCCCGGTCACGTAGAGATCCTGCGCCTCTTTTCCCTGGGCCTTGGCGGCATCGTTGAAGGATTTGATCGCGGTGTAGATGTCAAAGGGCAGTGTCAGCGCACTGGCGATCAGGCCTGCCCCCCGGCACAGCCATTTGCCCATGCCGGTCTTGCCGAAGTGTTCGATGGCCATCGATCCCTGCCGGATCATGTGCTCGCCTGTCCTGCTCAAGGCGTACTCGAATCCCAGCGAGGTTATCTCCGCAATGCCGCCGCCGACATTGATCAGCACTTCCCCCATTTGGCCTTTCTTGAGAGCGTCGATGGCGCCGGTATACGCGCTGTACAGTCCGTAGGCCTGCAACCCCACCCCCATGCTGGTCATGCTGCGACTCTTGGCCTTGTCTACCCAGCTGGGCAAATGATCCGGCAGCGGGTCTCTGCGAATGTCCAGACGTTGTGTAGCTTTCAGCAGACTGTTGATCTTGTTCATCGCTGGCGCGGAATCGCCGGCGGCCATCTCGCGCATCAGCGCTGGGGCATCGGGTGAACGTTGCGTGACAATCTCATACAGCAGTGGCGCAACTTTCTGGCCTTCTTGCGTATTGACTGATTTGATGCGCTGCTCAACTTCGGCCGGATCGAACTCCAGTGCGTCGATGAATGTTTGATCGGGCTCGGGGAAATAGGAGTTGGCGGCTGTGATGACCTGCCCGTTAAGCCGTCCGCCCAAGGCTCTCAGTTCCTCGCGGGTAACGGTCATCTCACCGATACGCAGGGGGCCGAACAGGCTGTCTGTTTCATGCAGGCTGGGTGTGCGATCGATCGGAGAGGGAGTGTCGGTCTCATTGTTAGTTGATGAATTACTTAGGTCGGAAATAACAATTGCGGCTGTAGGATAAGTTTCCGAAGTTTTTTCGAACGGGATAGACAAGATCAATACTCTTCCATGAGGTAATGAGTATTCAATCTGTCATGCAATAAATTTTTGGCCAGGCTTAATGTTTTGCCAATTATATTTATGGTTGTCGGTTTATCGCGATGACGAATGTTGTCTTTTTTACTTGGAGCAAGCTTGGCGGTGACGTATTTGTCGAAACAGCAGCGTTTCAGTTCAGAAACAGGACTGATCGCCGCTTGCGGATTCGCCCCGAAGGAGAATCCGTCAAGCGTCGGATGCGGCTCAATAGGCGTATCGAAGCAGGGTGTGTGGCAGGTGTCGCAATACGAAGAAGCCAAATAGAGCGACCAGAGCTGGCAAAACCAGCCACCAGACTTTCTGCGGCATTGCACCAAGAGGTGCATGACGTTGACTGAGCCACAGGCCCGCTGCGCAGACACAGGCGGCGAGCATGGCGCCGGCCAGGACATCCGTTGGCCAGTGCGCGCCCAGATATACCCGTGACAGGGCAATTGCCAGTGCAGGAATGCAGCCGACCAGCAGCCAGGTCAGTCGCAGCCGTGGCGGTTGCCCGCGTCCGGCGAGTACGGCCAGGGTCAGGAACAGCGCGAACGATCCGGATGCATGGCCGCTGGGCATGCTGTAACTGGTGAGTGGGTCAGTCAGCACTTCCGGGCGTACCCGGGCGAAAAACAGTTTGGTCCCGGTGTTGGCCAATGCCGTGACGAGCAGGGTGCCGCCGACGAAGATCGCGTGGCGCCACTGACGACACAGCAACAGCAGCGCTGTCAGCAGGGCGCTGAACAACAGCATGTTGCGGAACTCACCGATCAGGGTGAAAACCACTGCCACTTCATCCAGCGCCGGCCTGCGGTGCTCCTGCACCAGGGTCATGACGCCCTGATCGAGGGCGGTCAGGTACGGAAAACCGATGAACAGACCGATCAGGATCAACAGGCTCATGCTGCTGATCCAGATCGTCGCCCGACGATGACGGCGCAGGCTGCTGTTGGCGCTCAGACCGACCATCACCGCAATACTGCCGGCGACGATCCCGGCCTGCAGCCAGAAGCCTTCCGGCAAGGGCAGGCGAATCGCCGCCCCGGTGGCCCAGCCCGGCAGCAGATAGGCGAGGCTCCAGCCGGCGGCTGCCAGCAGACTCACGGCGGCGAAGCGCGGGAAGGGCATGTCGCACATCCCGGCGACCATCGGCAGCATCGGCCGCAACGGGCCGATGAAGCGTCCGACCAGCAGGCTGGCGATGCCGTAGCGTTGGAAGTAGGTTTCCGCGCCGGCCATCCACTCCGGGTGATGGCGCAACCCCGGCAAGCGCCGGATGTTCTGGTGGAAGTGGCGGCCGAGGAAATACGAAATCACATCACCGAGAATCCCGCCAAGGAAACCCAGCAACAGGGTTTCACTCAACGACAGCGCTCCGCTGCCGGCCAGCACCGCCACGGCAAACAGCAGCACCGTGCCGGGCACAATCAAGCCGGCTATCGCCAGGCATTCCACGCAGGCCACGACAAACACAGCGGCGGCCAGCCACTGCGGATTGGCGGCCAGCCACCCGGTCACGCTATCGAGCCATGGGCCCATACAAACCACTCCATTTCATTGATGTCCCTGATCGGCGAGCCGAAGGGTGTGCATTCACAGCAGAAAATAATCGCGACCTTCGACCTGGCCCCGGCGCAGCGGGTTCCGCGTGCACCACTGGGCGTAAGCCGCATCGACGAAGCGATACATCAGGTGTTCGTCGCGGCCATGGGGAATGCCCAGGCGGGTGGTCTGAATTATGTGGGTCGGCGCAGGGCCGGTGTCTTCCACCAGCAGAATTTCGTGGTCGAAGCGCTTGGCATCCCACACCGGCACTTTCAGTCCCAGCGCCTTGCACAGCAGCGTCTGCCCGGCACAGAGTTTCTGTGACGGGCGCGGGCGGCCCTGAGCATCGGGGTTGTTCAGCAGCATCTGCGCCAGGCTGGCCGGGCCGCTGATCTCGTCGACCCACGGATAGGCCGATTTGATCAGCACTGCATTGCCCGGACCCTGCGCACTGAAGTTCAGCGAATCGCCGCCACGGGCGTAGTACATATAGATGTGGCCGCCGTCCAGAAACAAAGCCTTACGCTTTTCTGTGTAGCCGAGGGACGCGTGGCTGCCTTTTTCCTCGCGGTAATAGGCCTCGGTTTCGATGATTCGGGCACTGAGCCACAAGTCACCGACCCGATGGCGAATGACTTTGCCGAGCAGATCCTTGGCCAGCGTCTGGGCGTCACGGTCAAAAAAGGCGTCCGCAAGGCCGACAGGCTGGCGCGCGGAGGTGGCGCGAACGGTCAGGTTGGACATGGCAAACAGTGTTTATCCAGGCGGAGGAGGTCGTGATGATAACAATTCAAGGCTTAATCCCGGCTGAACGTCGGCAAATCGCCGTCCATTTCGACCATCCGCCCGTCACCGCTGTTAGTCCCGGGACGCGACAGCTATAATCTGCCGCTTTCCTCTTTGCCAAGACCCCAGCAGACCATGACTGAGTCCGTTCTTGACTACATGACCCGATTGGGTCGCGCCGCCCGCGAAGCTTCCCGCGTCATCGGCCGTGCCAGCACCGCGCAGAAAAACCGCGCCCTGCTGGCTGCCGCCAATGCCCTGGATGCCGCCCGCGCCGAGCTTGCGGCAGCCAATGAACAGGATCTGGCCGCCGGTCGCGCCAACGGTCTGGAACCGGCATTGCTGGAACGTCTGGAGCTGACCCCGGCACGCATCGACGGCATGATCGTCGGTCTGCGTCAGGTCGCAGCACTGCCGGATCCGGTCGGTGCGATCCGTGACATGAGCTTCCGTCCGTCGGGCATTCAGGTCGGCAAGATGCGTGTCCCGCTGGGCGTGATCGGGATCATCTACGAATCCCGTCCCAACGTGACCATTGATGCCGCCAGTCTGTGCCTGAAGTCCGGCAACGCGACGATCCTGCGCGGCGGTTCCGAAGCGATTCATTCCAACCGCGCGATTGCCGCTTGCATCCAGCGCGGTCTGGCCGAAGCCGAACTGCCGGCCGCCGTGGTGCAAGTGGTGGAAACCACCGACCGCGCCGCCGTCGGCGCGCTGATCACCATGCCTGAATACGTCGACGTGATCGTGCCGCGCGGTGGCCGTGGCCTGATCGAGCGCATCAGCCGTGACGCCCGGGTGCCGGTCATCAAGCATCTGGACGGCATCTGCCACGTCTATGTCAACGAACATGCCGACCTGGCGAAAGCCCAGCGCATCGCCTTCAATGCCAAGACCTATCGCTATGGCATCTGCGGTGCGATGGAGACCTTGCTGGTCGATCAACGTGTTGCGAAGGATTTCCTGCCGTCGATGGCTGCCCAGTTCCGCGAAAAAGGCGTCGAACTGCGTGGTTGCGAACGCACCCGGGCGATCATCGAAGCCGTAGCGGCGACCGAAGAAGACTGGAGCACCGAGTACCTGGCGCCGATCCTGTCGATCCGCGTGGTGGATGGTCTGGATCAGGCCATCGAACACATCAACCATTTCGGCTCCCACCACACCGACTCGATCGTCAGCGAAAACCTCGCCGACACCCGCCAGTTCGTGGCTCAGGTCGACTCGGCGTCGGTGATGATCAACACCCCGACCTGCTTCGCCGACGGATTCGAATACGGATTGGGTGCCGAGATCGGCATTTCTACTGATAAGCTGCACGCCCGTGGCCCGGTGGGCCTGGAAGGACTGACCTGCGAGAAGTACATCGTGGTCGGTGATGGCCAGCTGCGCGGCCAGGCGACGGTCTGACTTGTCCGACCTCGACCTGAAAGCGCCGAAACCCGGCAAGAAATCTCGTCCTCGGCGCATTGGCGTACTGGGCGGGACGTTCGATCCGGTGCACGTCGGCCATTTGCGTGGCGCGCTGGAAGTCGCCGAAGCGCTGGGGCTCGATGAGCTGCGCATGATGCCCAGCGCGCGGCCGCCGCACCGCGATACGCCGCAGGTGTCGGCGCAGGATCGGCTGGCAATGGTTGAATGTGCGGTGGCCGGTGTGCCGCCGCTGGTGGTGGACGCCCGCGAATTGCAGCGGGACAAACCGTCCTGGACCATCGATACCCTGGAGTCGCTGCGTGCCGAAATGGCCGCCGAGACCCAGGTTTTTCTGCTTCTGGGCTGGGACGCGTTTTGCGGCCTGCCCACTTGGCACCGCTGGGAAGAGTTGCTCCAGCATTGCCACATCCTGGTGCTACAGCGCCCGGACGCCGACAGCGAACCGCCGGATGCCTTGCGCAACCTGCTGGCAGCGCGTTCGGTGAGCGACCCGCTGGCCCTGAAGGGGCCGAGCGGACAGATTGCATTCGTCTGGCAGACACCGCTCGCGGTTTCCGCCACCCAGATCCGTCAACTGCTGGCCAGCGGTAAGTCGGTACGTTTCCTGGTGCCCGACGCGGTCCTGGCCTACATCGATGCGCACGGTCTGTACCGTGCGTCGAACTGAACAAGGCGTGCTTCACTGATACGAATCCACGTGTCGCCAAGCCGCCGAAAATATGAGCAAAACGAGTTTTATATGACTGACAAAGACCAAACCAAAGTAAAGCGCAAAGGCACATTCAAGAGCGCCCCGCTGCCAGAACCGGTCAACACCAACGAACCGCTGAAGGGCGACGAACTGGTCAAGGTGGCCGTTGCAGCCCTGGAAGACGTGAAGGCCCAGGACATCCAGATCATTGATGTGCGCGACAAGCAGAGCATCACCGACTACATGATCATCGCCACCGGTACCTCCAACCGCCAGATCAACGCGATGCTGGACAAGGTTCGCGAAGAAGTGAAAAAGCAGGGCGCCAGGCCGCTGGGCGAAGAAGGCAAGGGCGACAGCGACTGGGTGCTGCTGGACCTGGACCTGGTGATCGTGCACATGATGACTGCCTCGGCACGTCAGTTCTACGACCTGGAACGCCTGTGGGCCGGTGCCGAGCAAAGCCGTGCGGCGGACGCCAAGCACCACAGCCCGGAAAACACCCACGAGCATTTCACCAAGCTCAACAAAGACCAGCTGTAAGGGATTGCTGTGCGACTGCGACTGATCGCCGTCGGTTCACGCATGCCCAAGTGGGTGGAAGAAGGCTGGCATGAGTATGCCAAGCGTCTTCCATCCGAGCTGGCGCTGGAACTGGTGGAAATTCCGCTCAATACCCGTGGCAAGAACGCCGACGTGGCCCGCTTCATCCGTCAGGAAGGCGAAGCCATGCTGGCCAAGGTCGGGCAGAACGAGCGGATCGTCACCCTCGAGGTTCATGGCAAGCCGTGGAGCACCGAGCAACTGGCGGTCGAACTCGATCGCTGGCGCCTGGACTCGCGCACGGTCAATTTCATGGTCGGTGGCCCGGAAGGGTTGGCACCGGAAGTCTGTGCCCGCGCGGATCAGCGCTGGTCGTTGTCGCCGCTGACGCTGCCGCACCCGCTGGTGCGCATCCTCATCGGCGAGCAGTTGTATCGTGCCTGGACCGTGCTGTCCGGCCACCCTTACCACAAGTAATCCGCCCTCATGTCTCAGCCGATCCGCATCAAGGACCACGAAAAAGACGCCCGTCTGGTGCGTGGTCGCGTCGTGTTCGGCGCAATTGCGGTGGTGGCACTGATTTGCGTGCTGATCGCGCGCCTGTATTACCTGCAGGTGATTCAGTACGAATATCACTCGACCCTGTCGGAAAACAATCGGGTTCACGTTCAGCCGATCCCGCCGACCCGTGGCCTGATTTTCGACCGCAACGGCGTGGTGGTGGCGGACAACCGTCCGAGCTTCAGCCTGAGCATGACCCGCGAGCGCTCCGGCGACTGGCAGCAGGTGCTCGACGTGATCGTCGAGGTGCTGGAGCTGACGCCGGAAGACCGGGTGATCTTCGAGAAACGCATGCGTCAGGGCCGCCGGCCGTTCGAGCCGGTGCCGATCCTGTTCGAACTGACCGAAGAGCAGATCGCCCGGATCGCGGTGAACCAGTTCCGTCTGCCGGGCGTCGAGGTGGTCGCGCAGTTGGTGCGTCACTACCCGCAGGGCGCGCATTTCGCGCACTCGGTGGGTTACATGGGGCGGATCAACGAGAAAGAGCTGAAGACCCTCGATCCGGTCAACTACAGCGGCACCCACCACATCGGCAAGACCGGCATCGAGCGCTTTTACGAAGCCGAACTGCACGGCCAGGTGGGTTACGAAGAGGTCGAGACCAACGCCCGTGGCCGCGTTCTGCGCGTGCTCAAGCGGACCGATCCGGTGCCGGGCAAGGACATTGTCCTGAGCCTCGACATCAAATTGCAGGAAGCCGCCGAGGCTGCGCTGGGCGGCCGGCGTGGCGCGGTGGTGGCGCTCGACCCGAAAACCGGCGAAGTGCTGGCGATGGTCAGTCAGCCGAGCTTCGACCCGAACCTGTTCGTCACCGGCATCAGCTTCAAGGCTTACGCCGAGCTGCGTGATTCCATCGACCGGCCGCTGTTCAACCGTGTATTGCGCGGTCTGTACCCGCCGGGCTCGACGATCAAGCCGGCGGTGGCGATTGCCGGTCTCGATGCGGGCGTGGTGACGGCGTCGAGCCGGGTGTTCGACCCCGGTTACTACATGCTGCCCAACTACGATCACAAGTACCGCAACTGGAACCGCACCGGGGACGGCTTCGTCGACCTCGATACGGCGATCATGCGGTCCAACGACACCTACTTCTATGATCTGGCGCACAAGCTGGGCATCGATCGGTTGTCGGCCTATATGAACAAGTTCGGCATCGGCCAGAAGGTCTCGCTGGACATGTTCGAAGAGTCCCCCGGCCTGATGCCGTCCCGCGAGTGGAAACGCGCGACCCGGCGTCAGGCGTGGTTCCCCGGCGAAACCCTGATTCTCGGGATCGGCCAGGGCTACATGCAATCGACCCCGCTGCAACTGGCCCAGGCCACGGCGCTGGTGGCCAACAAGGGTGTGTGGAACCGCCCGCACCTCGCCAGGACCATCGAAGGCGAGAAGCCCAAGGATGAAAATCCGATGCCGGACATCATCCTTCGCGATCCGTCGGACTGGAACAAGGTCAACCACGGCATGCAGCAGGTGATGCACGGTGCCCGTGGCACCGCGCGCAAGGCCTCGATCGGCGCGCAATACCGGATCGCCGGCAAGTCGGGTACGGCACAGGTCGTGGCGATCAAGCAAGGCGAGAAGTACGACCGCTCCAAGGTTCAGGAGCGCCACCGTGACCATGCCCTGTTCGTCGGTTTCGCGCCGGCGGATGACCCGAAAATCGTGGTGTCAGTGATGGTCGAGAACGGTGAGTCCGGTTCCGGCGTCGCGGCACCGGTGGTGCGCCAGGTCATGGATGCCTGGCTGCTGGATCAGGACGGACGGTTGAAGGCCGAATACGCCAGCCCTATCAGTGCGGAGGCTACGGCCCGTGATGAATAATTTCGATCGCATGCTCTCCAGCGAGGATGTGATGCGTCGCCGGGCGACGCTGCTGCAACGTTTGCATATCGACGGCCCGTTGCTGGTGCTGTTGTTGATCCTGGCCGCCGGCAGCCTGTTCGTACTGTATTCGGCCAGCGGCAAGAGCTGGGACCTGTTGGCCAAACAGGCCACGTCGTTCGGTATCGGCCTGGTGTCGATGATCGTCATCGCCCAGTTCGAGCCAAGGTTCATGGCGCGCTGGGTGCCGCTCGGCTACGTGATCGGGGTGGTACTGCTGATGGTGGTGGACATCATGGGCCACAACGCCATGGGCGCGACCCGCTGGATCAACATCCCCGGGGTGATCCGCTTCCAGCCCTCGGAATTCATGAAGATCCTGATGCCGGCGACCATCGCCTGGTACCTGTCCAAGCGCACGCTGCCGCCGCAGCTCAAGCACGTCGGCATCAGTCTGCTGCTGATCGGCGTGCCGTTCGCCCTGATCGTGCGTCAGCCGGATCTGGGCACTTCGCTGCTGATTCTGGCCGGTGGCGCCTTCGTCTTGTTCATGGGCGGGCTGCGCTGGCGCTGGATTCTCAGCGTACTGGCGGCGGCGATTCCGGTGTCGGTTGCGATGTGGTTCTTCATCATGCACGACTACCAGAAGCAGCGGATCCTGACGTTCCTCGACCCGGAAAGCGATCCGCTGGGTACCGGCTGGAACATCATTCAGTCGAAAGCCGCCATCGGTTCCGGCGGCGTGTTCGGCAAGGGCTGGCTGCTGGGCACCCAGTCGCACCTGGACTTCCTGCCGGAAAGCCACACCGACTTCATCATCGCGGTACTCGGCGAAGAATTCGGCCTGGTGGGCATTTGCGCGCTGTTGCTGATCTATCTGTTGCTGATCGGTCGCGGCCTGGTGATTACCGCCCAGGCGCAGACGCTGTTCGGCAAATTGCTGGCCGGCGCTCTGACCATGACGTTTTTTGTTTACGTTTTCGTCAACATCGGTATGGTCAGTGGCCTGTTGCCGGTGGTGGGGGTGCCGTTGCCGTTCATTAGCTACGGCGGAACTTCGCTGGTGACGCTGCTGTCAGCGTTTGGGGTTTTGATGTCGATCCATACCCATCGCAAGTGGATCGCACAGGTTTGAATAAGGTGAAGAGTTCAATGCAAGTAATGCGTGACTGGGCGACACGATACGCACCGTGGCTCGGCCTGGTAGGCATCCTTGGCAGCGCGCAGGAAGCGTTGGCCGGCGATTACGAAGGCTCGCCCCAGGTGGCCGAATTCGTCGGTGAAATGACCCGCGACTACGGTTTTGCCGGCGAACAGCTGATGGCTGTGTTCCGCGAGGCCCAGCGCAAACAGGCGATTCTCGACGCCATTTCCAAACCGGCCGAACGGGTCAAGCAGTGGAAAGAATACCGGCCGATGTTCATCACCGACGCGCGCATCGCCCGCGGTGTGGACTTCTGGCGCCAGCACGAGGCCACCCTGGCCCGCGCCGAGCAGGAATACGGCGTTCCGGCCCAGGTGATCGTGTCGATCATCGGCGTTGAGACCTTTTTCGGACGTAATACCGGCAATTACCGGGTGATCGATGCCTTGTCCACGCTGGGTTTCGACTATCCTCCCCGTGCCGAATTTTTCCGCAAGGAGCTGCGTGAGTTCCTGCTGCTGGCCCGGGAAGAGCAGGTCGACCCGCTGACCCTCAAGGGTTCCTATGCCGGGGCGATGGGTTTGCCGCAGTTCATGCCGAGCAGCTTTCGCGCCTACGCGGTGGATTTCGACGGCGACGGCCACATCAATATCTGGAACAACCCGGATGATGCGATCGGCAGCGTCGCCAGCTATTTCAAGCGTCACGGCTGGGTCGCCGGTGAGCCGGTAGTCAGCCGCGCGGATGTCCGTGGCGAGCAGGTGGATGAAGGCCTGACCACTGGCATCGAACCGACGAAAACCGTCGGGGAGTTGCGAGCGCTGGGCTGGTCGAGTCATGATGCGCTGCGCGATGACATGCCGGTCACCGCATTCCGCCTGGAAGGCGACAACGGCCCGGAATACTGGATGGGCTTGAAGAATTTCTACGCGATCACGCGTTATAACCGCAGCGTGATGTACGCCATGGCCGTACATCAACTGTCTGAACAGCTGGTACAAGCACGGGGCGTCAAGTAATGCGGGCATTGCCTATCAATAAACCCCTGAAGCTGGTGGCTTTCGCTGCGTTGGCGGTGCTGGTCGCCAGTTGCTCGACCAGCCGTTCGCCGAGCCAGAAGCCGACCACCGCCGTACGTTCGCAGCCGGGCCTGGACATCAACCGGGCCCACAAGGATGGCGCGCCGTGGTGGGATGTCGATGTGTCGCGTATCCCGGACGCCACGCCGACCCTGCACACCGGCCCGTACAAGGCCAACCCGTACACCGTGCTGGGCAAGACCTACTTCCCGTTGCAGGAATCCAAGACTTACGTGGCCTCCGGCACTGCGTCCTGGTACGGCACCAAGTTCCACGGTCAGAACACCGCCAACGGCGAGGTCTACGATCTGTACGGCATGAGTGCCGCCCACAAGACATTACCGCTGCCGAGTTACGTTCGGGTGACCAACCTGGACAACAACAAGAGCGTGATCCTGCGGGTCAATGACCGCGGGCCGTTCTACTCGGACCGGATCATTGACCTGTCCTACGCCGCCGCCAAGAAACTCGGTTATGCCGAAATCGGCACCGCGCGGGTCAAGGTCGAAGGCATCGACCCGCAGCAATGGTGGGCCGCCAAGGGCCGTCCGGCGCCTTTGATGCTCAACGAGCCGCAAGTCGCGCAGAATAGCGCCCCGGTGATCACGGCCTCGGCCGGCACCGTCGAGCAATGGACTCCGCCGCCGCAGCAGCACGCCGCGGCCGTCGTGCCAGTCCAGCTCGATGCAAAAAAAAACGCTTCTGCACCAGCGTCTGGCCAGTATCTGCAGGTGGGCGCGTTCGCCAACCCGGACGCTGCAGAACTCCTGAGGTCGAAGCTCAGCGGGATGGTGAGCGCTCCGGTGTTCATCAGCTCGATCGTGCGCAATCAGCAGACCCTGCACCGGGTTCGCCTGGGACCGATCGGTTCGCCGGGTGAAATTGCCCAGGTACAGAACAGCGTGCGCCTGGCCAACCTCGGTTCGCCAAGTGTGGTCACCGAGTAAACGTAGGACTTGATTGACGGTTCACCAGCGATTGGGGGGTGAACCAGGTTGTTGGCTCGTCGAAGAACAAAAGCCCGGCAAGGGTGACTGGAGTGAGCAACTGAACACGCGATGCTCGTAGGGTTTGCTCGAAAGCTCGCCGAGCGGCGATCAGGCAAGGCAAAAACAGGTGAGGAAGCGGAGTGTAGGGGACCTACATGAGCATTCCGAATCTGTTTTTAACGCAGCATGATCGTCGCGCAGGCAGGTTTCGGGCAAAGCCTGAAAGACATCTGATTAAATTTTGTCCGCTAGGACAGTTTCCATTAGCGATTTCGAGAGACGGATGAACATCACCACCTTTGCCAAACGCCTGTGTCTGCTAGTCCCGCTGCTCCTCTCGCCAGCCGCCTTCGCGGCCGAGATGATGCCGTCGCCACCACAACTGGCCGCCAAATCCTACGTGCTCATGGATGCCAACAGCGGCAACGTGCTGGTGGAGAACAACGGTGACCAGCGTCTGCCGCCGGCCAGCCTGACCAAACTGATGACCGCGTACATCGCCACGCTGGAAATCCGTCGCGGCCAGATCGGTGAAAACGACCCGGTGACCGTCAGCGAAAACGCCTGGCGCACCGGCGGTTCGCGGATGTTCATCAAGGTCGGCTCGCAGGTCACTGTCAGCGACCTGCTGCACGGCATCATCATCCAGTCCGGCAACGACGCCAGCGTCGCGGTGGCTGAACACATCGCCGGCAGCGAAGACGCCTTCGCCGACCTGATGAACAAGACCGTCGCCGATCTGGGCATGACCAATACCCACTTCATGAACCCGACCGGTCTGCCGAACCCCGAGCACTACTCGTCGGCTCACGACATGGCGATCCTGGCGCGCGCGATCATCCACGAAGACCCGGCTCACTACGCGATCTACTCGCAGAAAGAATTCTTCTGGAACGGCATCAAACAGCCTAACCGCAACCTGCTGCTGTGGCGCGACAAGACCGTCGACGGTCTGAAAACCGGTCACACCGACGAAGCCGGCTACTGCATGGTGTCCTCGGCCGTACGTGACGGCATGCGCCTGATCGCCGTGGTGTTCGGCACCAACAGTGAAGTGGCTCGTGCCGCCGAGACCCAGAAGCTGCTGACCTACGGTTTCCGCTTCTTCGAAACCCAGACCTTCTACCAGAAGGGCACCGAACTGGCTCAGGCCCCGGTGTGGAAAGGCACTACCAGCCAGGTCAAGGCCGGTCTGGCTCAGGACCTGACCATGACCCTGCCGAAAGGCCAGCTGAAGAAGCTCGCTGCCAGCATGACCATGAACCCGCAACTGACCGCGCCAATCGCCAAGGGCGACGTGATCGGTAAAGTCGAAGTGAAACTGGACGACAAGGTGGTGCACAGCGCCGACCTGATCGCCCTGGACGCTGTCGAGGAGGGTGGTATCTTCCGCCGCATGTGGGATAGCATCCGTCTATTCTTCTACGGCTTGTTCAACTGATTTGAGTTGACCTGCATGGCCCCGTTCCGATCCGGAGCGGGGCCTTGTTCGTTACCGGGCTTACGCTTACGAGGCCGTTACGCCATGACCGATACCGAAGTAAAGGCGCCAAAGATCGAATTTCCCCAGGTTGATTATCCGGTTAAGGTGATCAGCGATACGGGCGTCGGCAACAAAGACAAGATCATCGACATCGTCAAGAAACACGCCAGGATCAACGATGAGCGTGTCGACGAGCGTCAAAGCAGCAACGGCAAGTACACCACCATCCAGTTGCACATCGTCGCGACCGATCAGGATCAGCTGTACAACATCAACAGCGAACTGCGGGCTACCGGTTTCGTGCACATGGTGCTGTGATGCCCGGCACGCTGGGCTTTCGCGAGCTTGGCCAGATGGCTTACGAGCCGGTCTGGCAGGCCATGCAGCGTTTTACCAACGAGCGTGGCACCACGGCCCCGGACGAAATCTGGCTGGTGGAACACCCGCCGGTGTTCACCCAGGGTCAGGCCGGCAAGGCCGAGCACCTGTTGCTGCCGGGAGACATTCCGGTGGTGCAGGTCGACCGCGGCGGTCAGGTGACCTACCATGGCCCAGGCCAGTTGGTAGCCTATCTGCTGCTGGATGTGCGCCGACTCGGTTTCGGCGTGCGCGATCTGGTCAGCCGCATGGAGCGCTGCCTGATCGAACTGCTGGCCAGCTACGGCGTGACCGCCGTGGCCAAGCCGGATGCTCCCGGCGTCTACGTCGACGGAGCGAAGATCGCTTCTCTGGGTTTGCGGATTCGCCACGGTTGTTCCTTTCATGGCCTGGCCCTGAACGTGGACATGAACCTGGAACCGTTTCGACGGATTAATCCCTGCGGCTATGCCGGGCTGGCGATGACCCAGCTGAGCGAGCACGCAGGATCGATTGAATTTGCCGAGGTAAGTGCCCGGCTGCGCGCGCAGCTCGTCAAACACCTCGACTATGCTGAGCAGACGACCCTGACGGGCGGAATCGACTGATATGACTACTGATGCAGTGCAAACCATGATCCCGACGCTCGACGTGACCGAGCGCCCGGCCCCGCGTCCCAAGGTTGAAGCCGGCGTCAAGCTGCGCGGCGCCGAGAAGGTTGCACGCATCCCGGTGAAGATCATTCCGACCACCGAACTGCCGAAGAAACCCGACTGGATCCGCGTGCGCATCCCGGTTTCGCCGGAAGTCGACCGCATCAAGAGCCTGCTGCGCAAACACAAGCTGCACAGCGTCTGCGAAGAAGCATCCTGCCCGAACCTGGGCGAGTGCTTCTCCGGCGGCACCGCGACCTTCATGATCATGGGTGACATCTGCACCCGTCGCTGCCCGTTCTGTGACGTTGGCCACGGCCGTCCGAAGCCACTGGACGTCAACGAGCCGGAAAGCCTGGCCATCGCCATCGCCGACCTGAAACTCAAGTACGTGGTGATCACCTCGGTTGACCGCGACGACCTGCGTGACGGCGGTGCCCAGCACTTTGCCGACTGCATCCGCGAAATCCGCAAACTGTCACCGAACGTACAGCTTGAGACCCTGGTCCCGGACTACCGTGGCCGCATGGACATCGCCCTGGAAATCACCGCCGCCGAGCCGCCGGATGTGTTCAACCACAACCTGGAAACCGTACCGCGCCTGTACAAGGCTGCGCGTCCGGGTTCGGACTACCAGTGGTCGCTGACCCTGCTGCAACGCTTCAAGCAGATGATGCCGCACATCCCGACCAAATCCGGCCTGATGCTCGGCTTGGGCGAGACCGACGACGAAGTCATCGAAGTCATGAAGCGCATGCGCGAACACGACATCGACATGCTGACCCTGGGCCAGTATCTGCAACCGTCCCGCAGCCACTTGCCGGTGCAGCGTTTCGTGCACCCGGACACCTTCGCCTGGTTCGCCGAGGAAGGTTACAAGATGGGCTTCAAGAACGTCGCGTCCGGCCCGTTGGTGCGTTCTTCGTACCACGCTGACGAGCAAGCGAAACTGGTCAAGGCCGAGCTGCTCGGTTCCTGATTAAGCGCTGAATGAAAGAATGCCCGCCGGGGTTTATCGCCCGGCGGGCATTTTTTTGCCCGGCCTACACGCGTTACTGACTTTTCCTGCAATCTGCGGCGCAGCCGAGCCTCTTCTGTTTGTCGCCGTTCCTGACTACTGTGTGAGCATGACTTCACACAGGGAGATCCATGGATGACCGTTCGACCGACCCACACCCTTTTTCCGCACAAGTCTGTGCCCGCACTGCCGTCGGAAGGGCTGATCGGCGTCATTGCGCCCGCCGGCCCCGGCACGCTGGATACCGAAAAGGCCGTTCAGTGGATGCGCGCCCGGGGTTACGGCTTACGGGTGTTCCCGGGCGTCTATGAAAAGGACGGTTATCTGGCCGGCAGCGACGAGGTGCGGCTCAACGATCTGCACGCGGCGTTCGCTGACGAAGAGGTCGATGCGATCATTTGCCTGCGCGGTGGTTACGGCACGCCGAGGTTGTTGGACCGCATCGATTACGACCTGCTGAGCCGTCATGCCAAGCCCTTCGTCGGTTACAGCGACATCACCGCACTGCACCTGGCCATCAGTCGCTACGCCGGGTTCGTGACCTTTCATGGGCCGTTGTTGAATGCCGATCTGCTGGGGGACAAGGAACCGCCGACGGTGACCTCGTTCTTCGCCATGCTGCGCGGTCAGTTGAAGGCCGGCAGTGTACTGAGTCATCCAGCGGCTTATCCGTTGACCACCGTGGAGCCCGGCATTGCCCACGGGCGTTTGCAGGGCGGTAATCTGGCAATGATCGCCTCGACTCTTGGCACGCCTTACGAAATCGATGTCGAAGGGGTGATTCTGCTCATCGAGGACATCAACGAGCCGCTGTACCGGATCGACCGCTTGCTGACCCAGATGCGTCTGGCGGGCAAGTTGGCCAGATTGCGCGGCGTGTTGGTCGGGGATATTGCGGGGGTGGATGTCGATGCGCTGAATCGCCTGCTCAAGCAGACCTTCGAACCGCTGCGGATTCCGGTGCTGTCAGGATGGCGTAGCGGGCACTGTAATCCGAACCTGACGCTGCCGTTGGGGGCGCTGGTTCGACTGGACGCAGGGAAGAAGGAGTTGATGCTGGAACAGGATGTGGTGATTCGCTGATCGAGCCGCAAAAAAAGACCGCCGCCTGAAGAGGCGGCGGTCTTTTTGTTTTTACTGGTTGCGCAGGCTTTCCAGCAGCTTGTGCGTCGGATAACCATCCGCCGGCCAGCCAAATGACTGCTGCGCAGCGCGAATCGCCTTGCGCGTATTGGCACCGATGATCCCGTCGGCGGTGCCTGCGTCGTAGTTTCGCGCGGTCAGCAGGTTTTGCAGTTCGATCCGCTCGGTGCGGCTCAACGGCAGGTCGTCTTTTGGCCAGGTGCCATTGATGAGGCCGGCGCCGTTGAAGCGCTCGGACAACAGGCTGACGGCCAGTGCGTAGGACGACGAGTTGTTGTACTTGAGGATCGCCCGGAAGTTATCGAGGATCAGGAACGCCGGGCCACGGTAGCCAGCCGGCAGCAGCAGGGCGGCGGACAGTTGCTCGGAGCCGGCCGGCACCTGGCCGCCGTTCGGCAGGATCACGCCCAGTTGCCGCCATTCAGCGACGCTCTTGCGAATCGCGCCATCGGCCAGGGTGTAGTTGAAACTGCTCGGCAGTTGCACTTCGAAGCCCCACGGCTGGCCACGCTGCCAGCCGGAGCTTTGCAGGTAATGCGCGGTGGAGGCCAGGGCGTCAGCCGGGCTGCCCCAGATGTCGCGGCGACCGTCACCGTCGAAGTCCACGGCGTGGGTGTTGTAGGTGGTCGGGATGAACTGGGTCTGGCCCATTGCGCCGGCCCAGGAGCCGAGCATTTTCTCCGGGGTGATGTCGCCCTGTTGCAGGATCTGCAGCGCCGCAATCAGCTGCGCATGGGCAAAGCCCGGACGGCGACCTTCATAGGCCAGGGTCGCCAGCGAGTTGATCACCGACTTGCTGCCCTGGAACTGGCCGAAGTTGCTTTCCATCCCCCACACCGACACCAGCGCCTGGCGATCGACGCCATAACGCTGCTCGATGCTTTGCAGAATGTCGGCGTACTGGCTGATCAGTGCCTGGCCTTTGCGCACGCGCAACGGCGACAGTGCGCCATCCAGGTATTCCCAGACCGGCCGGGCGAATTCCGGCTGGCTGCGGTCGGCGCGAATTACGCTGGCATCGAAGCTGACATTGGCGAATGCGCGGTCGAACAGGTCGGCACGAATGCCGGCGGCCAGAGCGTCCTTGCGGAAACCAGCCTGCCATTCGGCAAAGGTCTGGGTCGGTTGCAGGTCGAGATCGTCACCGGACGGCACTACCGGCGGGATGACCGCTGGGGCTGTGGCAACGGGGACGGTCTGAAGCGGTTGAGCGTCAGCGGCGGTGGGTTTTTCCGCGCAGGCGACGAGCAGTACGAAGCTGGAGGCAGCGATCAGTTGGCGGAAGGGCCAACGACGGGAAAGACTGAGGGGCATGCACGGGTCCAGGGAATACGAATCAGGTGCAGACCTTAACATGAGGAAGGGGTGCTGCGCTTTAAGCGGCCAGAAAGTAAGAAGCCTCCCAGCTGTCAGACTGGAAGGCTTCGCGGCGGTAGCTGCCTTTACCCTTGGTTGGTCGTTCCTGGCGGCTGCGGAACAGGGGTTGGGCGACGATGGATTTGGCCTTGTTGTGGCCATGTTTCGATGGCTTTTTACTCATGATGATTCTCTCGATTGAGTGAGGTTTTGCGCGGCAGATAATCTGCCGATCCAGAGCGTCTGTCTATAGGACCGACGGTGGGATGTTCTGTAGGAAATGGACTCGGTAAAAAAACGGGATCACAGCGCGCGATCCCGGATTTCATTCGGCAGGCAACGTCAGGCGCTGACCAGCCATCAGCAGCGCCAACCGGCTCAGGCTCATCCACGGCGAGCCCGCCGCCTGGCCCTTGATCTGTGCATCGATGCGCTGGGCTTCGAGCAGCAACTGCGCCCAGCGTTGCGCCGAGTAGCGTTGCAAGGCCTTGCTCATCAGCGGTTTGCGCTTGTCCCAGACCGGCGGCTTGGCCTGACTGAAGCATTTGTCCAGCGGTGTGCCCTGGCTGTATTGCAACGAGATGTTGGCCAGCAGCCGTAACTCCCGAGCCAGGGCCCAGAGGATCACCGGCGGCTCGACCCCTTCACCGCGCAGCCCTTCGAGCATGCGCAGGGCGTGGGCCGGTTCGCCGTTGAGCACTGCATCGGTCAGGCCGAACACGTCGAAGCGCGCACTGTCGGCCACGGCCGCCTGTACGGTTTCGATGGTGATCTGCCCGCCCTCGGCCATCAGCTTGAGCTTTTCGATCTCTTGCGCAGCGGCCAGCAGATTGCCTTCGACCCGCGCGGCAATCAGTTCGACCGCGTCCTGACTGGCCGACAAGCCGGCCTGGGACAGGCGCTGGCGAATCCAGCTCGGCAACTGGTTGGCGTCCACCGGCCAGATCTGCACGAACTGGGTCTGCTGACCTTCGACCAGCGCCTTGCCCCACTTGGTTTTCTGTGCGCTACCGTCCAGCTTCGGCAGGCTGATCAACAGCACCGTGTCTTCAGCCGGGCGCGAGCAGTATTCGATGAGTGCGGCAGCGCCCTTGTCACCGGGCTTGCCCGAAGGCAGGCGCAGTTCCAGCAGGCGTTTTTCGGCGAACAGCGACATGCTGGCGCCGGCCTGCAGCAACGTCCCCCAATCGAAATTGGCGTCGGCGGCAAAGACCTGGCGTTCATCGAATCCTTGCTGGCGGGCAGCGGAGCGAATGGCGTCGGCGGCTTCCTGACACAGCAGCGGGTCATCGCCGCTGATGATGTAGACCGGCGCAAGAGCGCCTTGCAGGTGTTTGCCGAGTTGGGCGGGAGCGAGCTTCATAAGAGAGGGCGAACGGGGCGCCTGAGCGCCCCGAACGTCTTACTGCTGCGGCAGTTCGAGCGGCGACTGACGCGGGGTTTCCGCTTCAGCCTTCTGTGCCGCTTCGAGGGCGTCGGCCTCTGCCTTGGCACGGGCATTGGCGGTTTGCTGCAGAGCGTCCAGCTGTGCCGGCGTCAGCTGTTGCAGACGCAGCATCATGCGCTGTACCAGCTCGCGGCGGGTTTCACGGCGTGCATCGTTGGCTTCCTGGTCGGAACCCACCAGGTTGTTGCCGTCGTGGATGAACACTTTCTGCACTTCAAGCTTGTCGCTTTTGAGCAACAGGTCCTTTTCGCCGCGGATATCGTAGGTCAGCACGGTGCTCACCTGATATTCGCCAGTACGACCGGCGCCCGCGTAGCTGAGGATGCGCTGGCTTTCCTGCTCATCGGACAGGTAAAGCTTGTACGGCGCACCGGAAACGACCTTGACGCCGCTGGCCTCCAGCACCTGACGCAGTTGCGTCACGGTTTCGCCGTAGGCGTTGCGGGCGCTCAGATCGAGCTCCTTGATCGACAGTTCGTTGGTGCCGGTACCACGCAGCTGGAAACCGCAGGCGCTCAACAGGACGGCGAGGCCCATCACCAGCAGATTGCGTTTGATCATTGTGTTGCTCCCCTTGAAACCATGTGGGCCGACTCTGTGGCCCGAAAGGTTTTACTGGGCGTCAGGCACACCTGACGCCCGATCCAATTAGCTGGCGACGATATTGACCAGTTTCCCGGGCACTACGATCACTTTGCGAATCGTCAGGCCGTCAACGAAACGCAGTACGTTCTCGTTGGCACGGGCTGCCGCTTCGACTTCTTCACGGGTGGCGGCGGCCGGCATTTCGATCTGGCCACGCAGCTTGCCGTTGACCTGGATCACCAGGGTCAGGCTGTCCTGAACGAGTGCGCTTTCATCCACCACTGGCCAGCCGGCGTCGATCACAGGGTCGGCGTGGCCCAGTTGATTCCACAGTTCGTGGCAAATGTGCGGGGTGATCGGAGCCAGCAACAGCGTAACGGCTTCCAGACCTTCCTGAACCAGCGCGCGATCCTGTTCGGTGGATTGTGCTGCTTTTTCCAGCACGTTCATCAGCGTCATCACCTGGGCGATGGCGGTGTTGAATTTGTGGTTCTGGCCAACATCGTGGCTGGCCTGCTTGATGGCCTGGTGAATCGCGCGACGAACGGCTTTCTGCTCGTCGTTCAGGCCGGCGATGTCCAGTTTGCCCGGCAGGCCCTGAGTGACGTGGGCCTGAGCCAGACGCCAGACGCGCTTGAGGAAGCGGTGCGAACCTTCAACGCCGGAGTCGGACCACGCGGCGCTCATGTCGGGCGGCGAGGCGAACATCATGAACAGGCGGCAGGTGTCCGCGCCGAACTGGTCGATCATCGATTGAGGGTCGACGCCGTTGTTCTTCGACTTGGCCATTTTCTCGGTGCCGCCGATTTCCACCGGCAGACCGTCGGTTTTCAGTCTGGCACTGGTGACGTTGCCCTTGCCGTCGCGTTCGAGATCGACGTCCGCCGGGTTGAACCAGGTGTAGGCGCCGTTGGCTTCGCGGCGATAGTAAGTCTCGGCAATCACCATGCCTTGAGTCAGCAGGTTCTTGAACGGCTCGTTGGAGCTCACCAGGCCTTCGTCGCGCATCAGCTTGTGGAAGAAGCGCGCGTAGAGCAGGTGAAGAATGGCGTGTTCGATACCGCCGATGTACTGATCCACCGGCAACCAGTGGTCGGCCGCGGATCTTTCCACCAGACCGCCTTCGAAGTGCGGCGAGGCGTAACGGGCGTAGTACCAGGACGACTCGACGAAAGTGTCCATGGTGTCGGTTTCACGCTTGGCAGGCTGACCGCATTTCGGGCAGCTGCACTCGTAGAACTCGGGCATGCGCGCCAGCGGCGAACCGGCGCCGTCCGGCACCACGTCTTCCGGCAGGACGACAGGCAATTGATCTTCCGGCACCGGCACGTCACCGCAGGCATCGCAGTGGATGATCGGGATCGGGCAGCCCCAGTAGCGCTGGCGGCTGATGCCCCAGTCGCGCAGGCGGAACTGGGTGCGCGAGGCGCCCAACTCTTTCTTGATCAGGGCGACTTCCATGGCGTCGAACGCGCCAGCGAAGTCCAGGCCGTCGAACTCGCCGGAGTTGATCAGCGTGCCGTGCTCGCCGTAGGCGTCTTGCCATGGCGCCGGGTTGGTTTCACCGGAGCTGGTGCGAACCACCGATTTGACCGGCAGGTTGTACTTGTGGGCGAACTCGAAGTCGCGCTCGTCGTGCGCCGGCACAGCCATGACCGCGCCGTCGCCGTAGTGCATCAGTACATAGTTGGCGACCCACACCGGCAGTTTTTCGCCGGTCAGCGGGTGCTCGACGAACAGCCCGGTCGGCAGGCCTTTCTTCTCTTGAGTGGCGACGTCGGCTTCGGCGACGCTGCCGCCCTTGCATTCGGCGATGAACGCTTGCAGCTCAGGGTTGTTCTTCGCGGCGAGAGCGGCCAGGTGGTGCTCGGCAGCCACGGCGACATAAGTCGCGCCCATCAAGGTGTCCGGACGGGTGGTGAAGACTTTCAGGGTGCCGGTTTCGCCGATCGAGTCAACGTTGTACGGGAACTGCACTTCCATCCCGCGCGACTTGCCGATCCAGTTGCGCTGCATGGTCTTGACCTGCTCGGGCCAGCCGGTCAGTTCGTCGAGGCTCTCCAGCAGCTCATCCGCGTAGGCGGTGATCTTGAAGTAGTACATCGGAATTTCGCGCTTTTCGATCAGCGCGCCGGAACGCCAGCCGCGACCGTCGATCACCTGTTCGTTGGCCAGAACGGTCTGGTCGATCGGGTCCCAGTTCACGGTGCCGTTCTTGCGATAGATCACGCCTTTTTCGAACAGGCGAGTGAACAGCCATTGTTCCCAGCGGTAGTAATCCGGTTTGCAGGTGGTGACTTCGCGCGACCAGTCCACCGCCAGGCCCAGGCTGCGCAGCTGGGATTTCATGTAGGCGATGTTTTCGTAGGTCCACTTGGCCGGGGCCACGTTGTTCTTCATCGCGGCGTTTTCCGCCGGCATGCCGAAGGCGTCCCAACCCATCGGTTGCAGAACGTTCTTGCCGAGCATGCGCTGGTAGCGGGAGATCACGTCGCCGATGGTGTAGTTGCGCACGTGCCCCATGTGTAGCTTGCCGCTGGGGTAAGGGAACATCGACAGGCAGTAGTAGGTTTCCTTGCCTGGCTGTTCACTGACTTCAAAGGACTTTTGCTCGTCCCAGAACGATTGGGCGGCGGCTTCGATTTCACGGGGCTGATATTGTTCGTGCATGGCTACTTTTGTACTGGATAGGGGTGGCCTAATCCTCTTCAATGCGACGTCCCGGGCATGTCGGACGAGCTGGAAGTGGAGTTACAGGAAGCGCCGTAGCATACATGACCGCGCTTGGCCTAGGGAAACCCTGATTGCAGCCGTTTGACCGGCCGAAATTGCGGCGAGGGCCGTTGGTCGCGGCACGCAGCCGGTTTGTGCAGCGAAGCTAAGCTCTAACTGGGGAGTGAGTCTTATCTTCAATGAGGTGAGGGATGGTGGAGTCACAGCAAAAAAACGTTACCAAACCCGAGTTGTACGAGCGGTTGATCGATCGTCTTGGGATGGCCCTGGACGCGGCAAAAACCGCTGGAAGGCTGCGCGACGAGCGCCCCCTGGAGCTGGAATTGCGTGGCTTGAGTCCCGCCGAGTTCAAACTGGTCAAGGCCTATCTGGATCGCAGTGAGCGTGAAACCCACGGATACCTGTCACAAGCAGTGAAACAGCTCGATGCTGCCCATTCGGCCAAGGTCATCTGGCTCAAGGACAAGGCACCCGGCAGAGACGCCGTCAAAGTGCGGACTCTGCAGGCCAAGTAAACGCATGGCAGGTCAAAAAGCGGATCTTTTTCAACGGGATCCGACCCTACTGGTTGTCGCGCTGTATCAACCCACTTAGGCTTCGGGCATCTCTGGAGATGCTCGATGCCTTTTCGTTATTTCATTAAACAACTTCTATTGCCGCCAGGCCTTCTTTTGCTGCTGTTGCTGGCGGCCTGGTGGCTGCGTCGCTCACGGCCACGGCTGGCCGGGCTGTGCTTTGCCCTGGGTTTTGGCGGCTTCTTGCTGATGAGTCTGCCGGTGGTCGTGCAGTGGGGCGCCAAAGCTCTGGAACGTGAGCCGCCGCTGGCCCGGGAAGCATGGGCAAGCCTGGCGCAGCGCGCCGATGCGATTGTGGTGCTGGGCTCAGGACGCGAGCGCGGCGATCTGGCCTGGGGCGAAGATCAGCCGACCGGTGTTGGACTGGAGCGCCAACGTTACGCGGCGCGACTGGCCAAGGCGTCGGGGTTACCGATTCTGACCAGTGGTGGCCTGCATTACGGTACGCCGCCGACCGAGGCGAAGCTGATGGCGGATTCGCTACGCGATGACTTCGGCGTGACCGTGCGCTGGCAGGAAGGGGAAAGCCGAACCACGTGGGAAAACGCCGAATTCAGCGCCAAAGTGCTGTTGCCGGAAGGCGTCAAACGCATCGTGCTGGTGACCCAGGCCTGGCACATGCCGCGAGCGGTGTGGAGTTATCAACAGGCTGGATTTGAAGTGGTGCCGGCGCCGGTCGGTTTCCTCGGCACGGACAATGCACGGCCGTTCGGCGGCTGGCTGCCGGAATTCAAGTCGATCTGGCAGAGCGGGCAATTGATGAACGAGGCGGTGGGGCAAATCGGCTATTCGCTGTTCTATCGAAGGGATGACAGCGCCGAATGATCACTCCCGCGCAAGACGCGGGAGTGAACAGGTTTTCAGAGCGTCTTGGACATCCGGTTGGTCATCAGCGCCCAGCCGAACAGCACCACGCACAGGATGATCAGCGGCCACGAGCGCCATTGCAGATACGGCGTCAGGTTGTGCATCGGCACCACTTCGCCGTAGAGCACGCCCTGCTCGAACTGCGGAATTCGCTCGGTGATCTGCCCGAACGGATTGATCAGCCCGGTCACGCCGTTGTTGGTCGCGCGAATCATCCAGCGTCCGGCTTCAAGCGCACGCATCTGCGCCATTTGCAGATGCTGCAACGGGCCGATGGACGTACCGAACCAGGTGTCGTTGCTGATCGTCAGCAGCAGATCGCTGCGTGCCGCCAGGCCTGCGGCGAATTCCGGATACACCACTTCGTAGCAGATGAACGGCGCGATCTGGTAGCCCTTCGCTTGCAACAGCGCCTGATCGGCAGGGCCGCGGGCGAAGTCGGACATCGGCAGGTCGAAGAACGCGATCAGCCCGCGCAGGATGTCCTGCAACGGTACGTATTCGCCGAACGGCACCAGTTTCTGCTTCAGATAAGTGCCATCGCCTTCGCCGACTACGGTGATGCCGTTGAAGAAGCGTTTTTCGTGACGGACCACTTCGCGGATCGGCACGCCAGTGATCAGCGCTGATTTACGCTCGGCGGCGAAGTTGCCCATCATGGTCAGGTAGCCCTCGGCGGACTCCTTGAGCACCGGCACTGCGGTTTCCGGCCAGATCAACAGGTCGACCGGTTTGGAGCGGAAACTCAGGTCGCGGTACAGCGCCAGCTGCGCATTGAGCTCGGCCGGGTCCCATTTCATGCTTTGCGCGACGTTGCCCTGAATCGCAGCAACGGTCAGCGGCGCGCCGGCCGGGCTGGTCCAGGCATGACCCTTGAGTGCAATGCCCGCTGCCCATGGTCCTATCAGCAATACCAGCCCAGCAGCGATGAACGCTTTGCGGCGGGTTTGCAACAGACGCGGTGCGTTGTAGATCAGTGCAGCGGTCAGCGCCAGGACAAACGACACCAGCCACATGCCACCTACTGGCGCGAGCCCTGCCAGCGGGCCGTCGAGCTGGCTGTAACCGGAATACAGCCACGGAAAACCGGTGAGGAACCAGCCGCGGAAAGCTTCCTGGCCTACCCATAGCGCCGCAAATGCAAGGGCGTCGGCCACCGGCGCTTCGTTACGCCGCAACCAGCGCGCCCACAGCCAGGCGGGAAGGGCGAAGAACCAGGCAATGGCCGCCGTGAAGATCAGCATCAGGAAACCGGCCAGCAGCACCGAAGCGCCGCCGAAGTGGTGGATGCTGTAATAGATCCAGCTGGTGCCGGCGCCAAACAGGCCGAAACCGAAGCACCAGCCACGACCCAGTGCCTGACGCGGGCTCAGCTCGCGCAGGCCCGCGTAGAACAGGCCGACCGCCAGCAACGCCAGCGGCCAGAGATCGAACGGTGCGAGAGCGAAGGTGGTGATTGCACCGGCCGCCACGGCCAGCAGGTTACCGGGCCAGCCGGGGCGGGTTGTCCAGCGCATTTCAGTCCTTAAATTTACCGGGCGATTGGCGTGAGTCGCAGTAAGTGAATCCGACGGCTGTCGGCGTTCAGGATGCGGAAACGATAGGCGCCGATTTCAGTGATTTCGTTGCGTTTTGGCAAGTGTCCGAACGCGCTCATCACCAGCCCGCCGACGGTGTCGAACTCGTCGTCGGAGAATTCGCTGTCGAAGAACTCGTTGAAGTTCTCGATCGGCGTCAGGGCCTTGATCAGGAAATCACCGCTGGGCAGCGGCTTGATGTAGCTGTCTTCTTCGACGTCGTGCTCGTCTTCGATGTCGCCGACGATTTGCTCGAGCACGTCTTCGATGGTCACCAGACCGGCCACACCGCCGTATTCGTCGATGACGATGGCCATGTGGTTGTGGTTGGCGCGGAATTCACGCAGCAACACGTTCAGGCGCTTGGACTCCGGCACGAAGGTGGCCGGGCGCAGCAGGTCCTTGATGTTGAAGCTGTCGCCGTTCTCCTTGAGGATCAGTGGCAGCAGATCCTTGGCCAGCAGCACGCCCATCACGTCGTCATGGCTTTCGCCGATGACCGGGTAGCGCGAGTGGGCCGAGTCGACCACGGCGGGGAGGAATTCGCGGGGTGTCTGGGTCGCCTTGATGCTGATCATCTGCGAGCGCGGCACCATGATGTCGCGAACCTGCAGGTCAGCCACCTGGATGGCGCCTTCGACGATGGCCAGCGCTTCGCTGTCCAGCAGTTTGTTCTGATGTGCATCGCGCAGCAGCTCAAGCAGCTCCTGGCGGTTCTTCGGCTCGTGGGCAAAAGCCTGGGTCAGTTTACCCAGCCATGACTTTTGCCCGTTGCTCGATCGATCTTCGCTCATAGCGATTACTCTGAATCCTTTGTTGTAACAGTAGGGGATGTTTCGGTTTCGTCGTCCGCGTACGGATCGGAATAACCCAGTTCGGCAAGCAACTCGCGTTCCAGTGCTTCCATTTCCTCGGCTTCCTCGTCATCTATATGGTCGTAACCAAGCAGATGCAAGCAGCCGTGAATGACCAGATGTGCCCAGTGGGCCTTTAGTTCCTTGCCCTGTTCGGCGGCTTCGCGCTCGACCACGGCCACGCAGATCACCAGATCGCCCAGCAATGGAATGTCGAGAAACTCGTCGGGCACTTCAGCGGGAAAGGACAGGACGTTGGTCGCGTAGTCCTTGTGGCGCCAGGTGTGATTCAGTTCGCGACCTTCTTCCTCGTCGACCAGACGAATGGTCATTTCCGAGTCAGCGGTGCGCTGGCGCAGGGCCAGTTCGCACCATTGGCGGAACTCGGCTTCGGTCGGCGCAGACGCTTCGGTCGCGATTTGCAGGTCAAGCTCAAGCATCGTGGCGGGTGTCCTTTGGCGCTTCGTCGGCCAAGCGCGTCTCGAAGCGCTCGTAGGCTTCGACGATGCGTTGCACCAACGGGTGGCGCACCACGTCTTTGGGCTGGAAGTGCGTGAAGCTGATACCCGGCACATCTTTCAGGACTTCGATGACGTGATGAAGTCCGGACTTGGTGCCGCGCGGCAGGTCGACCTGGGTGATGTCGCCGGTAATCACGGCAGTGGAGCCGAAACCGATCCGGGTCAGGAACATCTTCATCTGCTCGACGGTGGTGTTCTGGCTCTCATCGAGAATGATGAAGCTGTTGTTCAGCGTGCGACCGCGCATGTAGGCCAGTGGCGCGACTTCGATCACTTGGCGCTCGATCAGCTTGGCCACATATTCGAAGCCGAGCATTTCGTAGAGCGCGTCGTAGAGCGGGCGCAAGTACGGGTCGATCTTCTGCGACAGATCGCCGGGCAGGAAGCCGAGTTTCTCACCCGCTTCGACCGCCGGACGCACCAGCAGGATGCGACGGATCTGTTCACGCTCCAGCGCATCGACGGCGCAGGCGACAGCCAGATAGGTCTTGCCGGTACCGGCCGGGCCGATGCCGAAGTTGATGTCGTTGCCGAGGATTTCCTTCACGTAGCGCAGCTGATTCAAGCCGCGTGGGCGAATCATGCCTTTCTTGGTGCGCAGGGCGACGGAGGCTTCGGCGGGGGCGGGGTTGTCCAGTTGCTCGACGGCCGATTCCTGGAGGAACAGGTGCACCGTATCCGGCGACAGCTCTGAACCCTTTGTTTCCCGGTACAGGCGGCGAATCAGGTTTTCCGCGGAAGTGGTGTGCTTGGGTTCGCCGATCAGCTCGAACTGATTGCCGCGGTTGCGGATCTCGATGGCCAGGCGCTGTTCGATCAGCCGCAAGTGCTCGTCGAACTGCCCGCACAGATTGGCGAAGCGGCGAGCCTCAAAGGGCTCGAGGATGAAACGATGTGGTTCGATGGGTGCGTTCAAGGTCGTATTTAGCCGCCCTGGGGCAATTGGGATGAATTGAAGGATAACGCCAGCGGCGTGGGTGCGAAAGCTCTTAAAAAGCCTTGCATCGATTCAGCCGTCTGGCGGGGTCTCCTTGCGGTGTTACTGGATCAGCGAGCCGCGCAGCGAGTGCGGTTGCGCCGCGTCGATGTGCACGTCGGCGAACTGGCCGATCAGGGTCGGATTATCGCAGCGGAAGTTGACGATACGGTTATTCTCGGTGCGCCCTTGCAGCTCGCCCGGGTCTTTCTTCGAATAATCGGTCACCAGAATCCGCTGGACCGAACCGACCATTTGTCGGCTGATCTCGAACCCTTGCTGGTTCAAACGATGCTGCAATGCGTTCAGGCGTTCTTTCTTCAGTTCTTCCGGGGTGTCGTCGGCCAGATCGGCGGCTGGAGTGCCCGGGCGCTGGCTATAGACGAACGAGTAGGAAAAATCGAAACCGACGTCGGCAATCAGCTTCATGGTCTGTTCGAAGTCTTTCTCGGTTTCCCCCGGGAAGCCGACGATGAAGTCCGAGCTGATGCAGATCCCCGGTACGGCGGCGCGCAATTTGCGCAGCTTGGATTTGTACTCCAGCGCCGTGTGGTTGCGCTTCATCGCGGCCAGGATCCGGTCCGAACCCGACTGCACCGGCAAGTGCAGGTGCTTGACCAGTTCCGGCACTTCGGCGTGGGCCTGGATCAGGCTGTCGGAGAACTCCAGCGGGTGCGAGGTGGTGTAGCGGATGCGGTCGATGCCGTCGACCGCCGCGACCACGCGGATCAGTTCGGCCAGATCCGCCAGGCGACCGTCGTGGGTCAGCCCGCGATAACCGTTGACGTTCTGCCCCAGCAGGGTCACTTCACGCACACCGTTCTCGGCCAGGTGAATGATCTCGGCGATCACGTCGTCGAACGGCCGGCTGACTTCTTCGCCGCGGGTGTAAGGCACCACGCAGAAGGTGCAGTACTTGCTGCAGCCTTCCATCACTGACACATAGGCGCTCGGGCCGTCGATGCGCGGCTCGGGCAGATGGTCGAATTTTTCGATTTCCGGGAACGAGACGTCGACTTGCGGCAGCTTGCTGATGCGCGCGGCGTCGATCATTTCCGGCAGACGGTGCAGGGTCTGCGGGCCGAACACCACGTCGACGTACGGCGCGCGATCACGGATCGCCGCGCCTTCCTGGCTGGCCACGCAACCGCCGACGGCGATCACCATGTCCGGGTTGGCCAGTTTCAGTTCGCGCCAGCGGCCGAGCTGGGAATACACCCGGTCCTGGGCGCGTTCGCGGATCGAGCAGGTGTTGAGCAGAATCACGTCGGCATCTTCGGCGCGCGCCGTGACTTCCAGGGCCTGGTGTTCGCCCAGCAGATCGACCATGCGCGAGCTGTCGTACTCGTTCATCTGGCAACCGTGGGTTTCGATGTAAAGCTTCTTGGCCATGGAATAGGGTCGTCACGTGGTTCAAATAACCGCGCATTATAGGGAACATGTCCCCAGGTTCCTACCGCTGTGCGTCCGGTGGCTATGCTATAGTTCGCGCCCTCATTTTTACCCCGATGCTGTCTGCCCGCCATGACCAAACGCGAAGCTCCAATCTACAAGGTGATTTTCCTCAACCAGGGCCAGGTGTTCGAAATGTACGCCAAGCAGATCTATCAAAGTGATCTGTGGGGCTTTCTGGAAGTGGAAGAGTTCGTCTTTGGCGAGCGCACGCAAGTGGTCGTCGACCCGAGCGAAGAAAAGCTCAAGGCGCAGTTCGAAGGCGTGGTGCGCAGCTTTGTGCCGATGCACTCGATCGTGCGCATCGATGAAGTCGAGCGACTGGGGACGCCGAAGATCAGCGAAGCCCGTGGCGGCGTTGGCAACGTGATGCCGTTTCCGATGCCGATGCCCGAGAAGTAAAACCGGACTTTATGGAAGTGATCGTTCCCATGCTCTGCGTGGGAATGCCGCCTTCGACGCTCCGCGTCGGTTACGCAAAGCGCGAGAACTATCGTTAGTCAGGGCAGGGGCGAAAACGGCGTACGCCCGTCGGCGCTCTGCAGTTCCATCAGGTATTTACGGAAAATTTGCCCGAGCACCTGGGTCGCGGTTTCGAGATCTTCGCGGGGCATTTTTTCGGCCACTTCGTCAGCCGTGTCCAATGCCTCTTCAGCACCGTTGACCGCCGCCATCTTCAGCACGATGTAGGCCTGAATGTTGTTGGCCTGCACGCCTTCACCGTGGAAGAACATGGTGCCGAGCTTGAATTGCGCCTGGGCGTGGCCTTGCAGCGAGGCCTTTTCGAAATAGCTCAGGGCTTGATTGAGGTCGCGCGGCGCATTCTTGCCGTCGTAGTAGAACTCACCCAACTCGTATTGCGCTTGCGCATCCCCCTCGTCCGCCGCTTTCTGGCAGGCGGCCAGTGCCTGCGTGACATCTTGCGGCTGAGTATTGAGGGTGCAGCGACCCATCGCCGGGATCAACAACGAGTTGCCGCCTGCTTGTGCATGTGCGAGCAGCGGCTGAAGGAGCAACAGGCAGCCCAAGGCAAGGGTGCGGCCGGTGCGGTTCATGGGAATCGACTTACCTCTGAAGGGCGCGCGGACCCGTCGAGGGATCCAATAAGCGCGCATTATGAAATAAGCAGGGCCATCCTTACAAAGTCTTTACTCGATTTTCTGCTGCGCGGGAAATATATCGCCCACTTTATGGGAGATTTTTGGCAGGCGTGTCGGAAAAGGCGTGCGGGTGTAGGAGAACGCTGACGCTGGCAATGGCCAACGTCAGCGGCGGGGCGTTTTACTTCAACCTGGCGAAGGCGCGCTCGGCGGCGTCGAGGGTCAGTTTCAGCTCGGCTTCGCCATGGGCGATCGAGGTGAAACCGGCTTCGAAGGCGCTCGGTGCCAGGTACACGCCACCTTCCAGCATCAGGTGGAAGAAGCGGCCGAACAGCGCTGCATCGCTGGCCATCACGTCTTCAAACGTAACAATGTCGTCGGCACCGCTGAAGTACAGACCGAACATGCCACCCGCCTGGGTGGTCACGAACGGAATGCCGGCGGCATCGGCGCGCTGTTGCAGGCCGTCGAGCAGGCGCGTGGTGTAGTCGGTCAGCTCGGCGTGGAAACCCGGACGGCTGATCAGGCGCAGGGTGGTCAGGCCGGCGGCCATTGCCAACGGGTTACCCGACAGGGTGCCTGCCTGATAGACCGGGCCCAGCGGCGCGATGCGCTCCATGATCGAGCGTTTGCCGCCGAAGCAGCCGACCGGCATGCCGCCGCCGATGATCTTGCCGAAGGTGGTCAGGTCCGGGGTTACGCCGTAGTAAGCCTGGGCACCGCCGAGGGCGACGCGGAAACCGGTCATCACTTCGTCGAAAATCAGCACCACGCCGTGCTTGTCGCACAGGCTGCGCAGGCCTTCGAGGAAACCCGGCGCCGGCGGTACGCAATTCATGTTGCCGGCCACTGGCTCGACGATGATGCAGGCGACGTCCTGTCCGACTTCGGCGAGCATTTTTTCAACCGCGTCGATGTCGTTGAACGGCAGGGTCAGGGTGTGTTTGGCGAATGCCGCCGGTACGCCGGCCGAGCTTGGTACGCCCTGGGTCAGTGCGCCGGAACCGGCCTTGACCAGCAGACTGTCGGAGTGGCCGTGGTAGCAGCCTTCGAACTTGATGATGCTGTCACGGCCGGTGAAACCACGGGCCAGACGGATCGCACTCATGGTCGCTTCGGTGCCGGAGCTGACCATGCGCACCATCTCCATCGATGGCACCAGCGAGCAGACCAGATCGGCCATCTCGGTTTCCATCGCGGTCGGCGCGCCGTAGGACAGGCCGTGCTGCAACTGGTTGCGCACCGCATCCAGCACGTCCGGGTGGCTGTGGCCGAGGATCATCGGACCCCAGGAGCCGACGTAATCCACATAACGCTTGTCGTCTTCGTCAGTGACGTAGGCGCCTTCGGCGTGCTTGAAGAACAGCGGCGTGCCGCCAACGCTCTTGAACGCGCGAACCGGCGAGTTCACGCCACCGGGAATGTGTTTCTGGGCGTTGGCAAACAGGGTTTCGGAACGAGACATGATCGGGCTCTCAGACTTTTAGTAATTCATTGAAGGCGCGGGCGCGGCGGGTCACTTCGGCGCTGCTGTCGGCGCCGAACAGGCCATGGACCACGGCCAGCAGATCGACACCGTGGGCCACCAGTGGCGCAGCGTTGTCGAGGGTGATGCCGCCGATCGCGCAGATCGGCAGGTGCAGGGTGCGTTTGGCCTCGTCGAGCAGATCGAGGCTGCAACTCGGTGCACCGGGTTTGGTACTGGAATTGAAGAAGCGACCGAAGGCGACGTAACTCGCGCCCTCTTTGGCGGCCTGTTCGGCCAGTTCCAACTGCGCGTGGCAGGTCGAACCGATGATCGCCTTGGAACCGAGCAGGGCGCGGGTCGGCGACAGCGGGCCGTCGGTCTGGCCCAGGTGCACGCCGACGTTCAGGCGCGCGGCCAGTTCGGCATCATCGTTGATGATCAGTTGCGTCTTGTAGCGCTCGCACAGATCGCGCAGGGCTTCGGCCTCACGCAGACGGCGGGCCTCATCGCTGCTCTTGTCGCGGTATTGCAGCAGGGTGACGCCGCCTTCCAGCGCCGCCTCCACGTAGGACAGAAACTTGCCGGCCAGCAACTGGCTGTCGGTGATGGCATACAGGCCACGTAGTTTCATCGCGCAGACCTCAGGCTCGAAACATCAGGAACAGAAATCCAGCGGCAGACGACGCGGCACGAACTGGCCTTTGCCCAGTTGTTCGGCATCGCGCAGGGTGCGCCAGGTGTAATCCAGCGCGGTACGCACGGCGCTGGCAAGGTTTTCGCCCAGTGCCAGGCGGCCGGCGAGGGTGCTGGCCAGAGTGCAGCCGGAACCGTGATAGCTGCCCGGCAGGCGCTGGCACTTGAAGGTTTCGCGCAGGCCGTCGCGGCTGTACAGGCGATTGTGGATTTCGGTTTCGTCGCCGTGACCGCCGGTGATCAGCAGGTTCTTGATGAACGGCAGGAGTTTTTCAGCGCACTCGTCCGCGGTGCCTTCCGGCAGTTCGGCAAGGATCCGGGCTTCGGGAAGGTTGGGGGTGGCGATGATCGACAGCGGCAGCAGGCGTTCGCGCATGGCGTAGCCGACTTCGTCCTTGCCCAGGCGTCCGCCGCCGCCGGCACGCAGCACCGGGTCGCAGACCACTGGCAAGTGCGGATGCGCCTGGAGCAGTTCGACGACGGTGTCGACCATTTCCAGGGAACCGAGCATGCCCAGTTTCACCGCCGCGACTTCGGAGTCGTTGAGCACGGCATTGGCCTGGGCCAGTACCCACTCACGGTCGAGGACGCGAAAGTCAGTGACGTTGACCGTGTCTTGCACGGTCAGGGCTGTGACGGCCGGAGCCGCATGGCAACCCTGAGCGAGCAGGGCTTCGATATCTGCCTGCAGGCCGGCGCCACCACTGGGGTCGTGGCCGGAGAGACAGAGGACAACGGGGCGTGAGCTGTAGATATTCATGGTGCGCGAGCTTACCACCAAACCTGTTTTCCGGGTGTTGTGGCGCAGTGCGCGGCCGATAACACGGGTAGCGAGATCCACAGCGCTTGTCACAATCTGACCGAGCCAACAGCTCTAGTCCGGTGTTTTGCTCTGGAACGCCCGTTCTAGAGCCTTTGTAGGAAAAATTTCCATGGTGCTCAATGGCCATCAACGGCTATGCTAGAGTGGATCCAAACCAATAACAGGTAATACCGGTTTTACGTCATCTCAAAGGGAATGGGGGGCTTCCTGACACAACCGGCCAAGCCACGCTGGGGCTTCAATGCGCTATTTGTTGATGTTGCTGTTCTGCTTGCCCCTCCTGGCAAGCGCCGTCGAGTTCGACGAGTTCACCCAGAGCCTCCCGCTGGGTCGATCCCTGCAAGTGTTCGAAGACCCGAGCGGTCAGGCGAGCATTGCCGACGTCCGCGCGCAAGCCGCCGCCGGAAACTTCAAACCCCATGACAAAGCCACGCTCAATGCCGGTTATTCGCGCTCGGCGTTCTGGCTGAAGATCGACCTGCATTACCGCCCGACCAACCCGTCGGCGCAACGCAGCTGGCTGCTGGAACTGGCGTATCCGCCGCTCGATCATCTCGATCTGTATCTGCCCGATGCGGCCGGTGACTACCGTCTGGTGCGGCAGACCGGGGACGCCTTGCCGTTCGCCAGTCGCGAGATCCGTCAGAACAATTACCTGTTCGACCTGGCGTTCAAGCCGGATCAGCAACGAACCGTTTATCTGCGGTTGTCCAGCGAAGGTTCGATCCAGGCGCCGGTGACGTTGTGGTCGAGCACCGCGTACCTCGAAGACCAGCCGGTGCGCCTGTACGTGCTGGGGATCATTTATGGCGTGCTGCTGGGGATGCTGGTCTACAACCTGTTTATCTACCTCAGCGTGCGCGACACCAGTTACCTCTATTACATCTTCTATATCGCCTCGTTCGGCCTTTATCAGCTCTCGGTCAACGGCGCGGCAGTCGAGTATTTCTGGCCGGACAACCCGTGGTGGGCCAACGCCGCCACGCCGTTCTTCATCGGATGTGCGGGGTTGTTCGGCAGCCAGTTCGCCCGCAGTTTCCTGCAAACGAAGAACCACAGCCGCTGGCTCGATCGCCTGCTGATCGCCCTGATTGTTTTTGGCGCCGTGGTGATCGGTCTGTCGTTGATGACCAGTTATGGCCTGGCCCTGCGTCTGGCGACGACCCTGGCCCTGACCTTCACCGTGGTGATCTTCGCCGCCGGGATCCTGGCCTGGTGGCGTGGCCTGCGGGTGGCGCGTTATTTCATCATTGCCTGGTCGGCATTCCTGATCGGCGGCATCGTCAACACCATGATGGTGCTGGGCCTGCTGCCAAATGTGTTCCTGACCATGTACGCCAGCCAGATCGGTTCAGCCATCGAAGTGGCGCTGCTGTCGCTGGCGCTGGCCGACCGCATCAACGCCATGCGCGAACAACAGGCGCAGACCCTGTTCGACGCCGGCCAGAAACTTGAAGTGCTGAACCAGCAACTGGCCCACAGCAACAAGCTCAAGGATGAATTCCTCGCGACTCTGACCCACGAACTGCGCACGCCGATGAACGGGGTGATCGGTTCGCTGGAGCTGATGCAGACCGTCGAACTCGATCCGGAACTGGAGCAATACCAGCAGACCGCCGCCGGTTCGGCGCGGGACATGATGCGCATGGTCAACGGCATCCTGACCCTGACCGAATTGCAGGCCGGCAAGCTCAAGGCCACGCCTGGCAGTTTCAGCCTGCGCGGGGTGGTCGAGGCGTTGCGGATGCAGTTCGATAGCAACGCTTCGAGCAAGTCGCTGGACTTCAAGGTCGACGTGCTGCCGACCCTGCCGGATCGCCTGCATGGCGACAGCGCCAAACTCGCGCAATGCCTGGAGTGCCTGCTGGATAACGCGATCAAATTCACCCGCGTCGGCGGTCTGGCGTTGCGGGTCACCGGCAAGCCATCGACGGACAATCGCCTGGCGTTGTCCTTTGCGGTGATCGACACCGGCATCGGTTTTACCGATCTGGGCGAGGCGACGATGTATCAGCGGTTCTTCCAGCTCGACGGTTCGATGACCCGCGAATACGGCGGGCTGGGCGTCGGTCTGGCGATCTGCCGTCAATTGGTGGAATTGCTCGGTGGCAAGCTCACACACCGCTCCGAGCCGGGGCGCGGCAGCCGTTTTCAACTGGATGTCGAGTTTGAGTTGCCGGAAGTGGAAGCCGTGCCCGCGTTCAGCCGTGACACTGTGCGCGCGCCGCAGGATTGCACCGTGCTGCTGGTGGACGACAACAGCGTCAACCAACTGGTGATGCGCGGCATGTTGCTCAAGCTCGGGTTTCGGGTGCGCACTGCCGACCACGGCGCGGCGGCGCTCGACTGTTTGCAGCGCGAGCGCTTCGATGCGGTGCTGATCGACTGCCAGTTACCGCCGCTCGACGGGGCATCGCTGTGTTGCCAGATCCGTGACCTGCCGGGATGCGCCCATTTGCCGGTGTTCATGATCGCGCTGGGGGCGGATCGCGAGCATTGCGCGTCGGGCGGCTCGATCGACTACCTGAGCAAACCGGTGAAATTCGAGGATCTGCAGGTGGCGATGCAGCGGCGGGTGTTGAGCTGCTGACAGGGTGAAAGCGCCGGTATTTAGGCCGATATGACACTTTGATCGGTTCCGGGGCGGTGCTTAACTGAAGCTCTGGCCGATCAAGGAGCCCCGTCATGTACCTGCATCAGTTCGCCGAAACCCACGAAGTCACCAACCAGCCACCGTCGCTGGACGGCACCAACCTCTACCGCATCGACCTGCCGTTGCAGGAGTGGTCGCGGCGGTTCGGCGCCGGCTGGGCCGAGTCGCGGATCGACGCTTACGGCGCCTTGGCCGGCGGCCCGTTGATGGAGGCCGGGTTCCTCGCCAACCAGAACAAACCGGTGTTCGCCAGCCATGACCGCTACGGTCATCGCATCGACCTGGTGGAGTTTCATCCGGCGTATCACGAGCTGATGCGCACGGCCATCGAACATGGCTTGACGTCGTTGCCCTGGGCTCATCCACAGGACGGCGCCCATGTTGCCCGCGCCTCCATGACCTATTTGCACAGCCAGGCCGAGGCCGGCAGCGGTTGCCCGCTGACCATGACCTTCGCCAGTGTGCCGGCGATGCGTTTGCAGCCGAATCTGGCTGAGCAATGGCTGCCGAAAATCCTCGCCACCGAATACGACCCGCGCAATGTGGGCATGGCCCACAAGGCTGGCGTGACCATCGGCATGGCGATGACCGAGAAACAGGGCGGCACCGACGTGCGCGCCAACACCACCAAGGCTTATCCGGTCGGCGCCAGTGGCCCGGGCCAGGCTTATGAACTGGTGGGGCACAAGTGGTTCTGTTCGGCGCCGATGTGTGATGCGTTTCTGACGCTGGCGCAAACCGACAAGGGCCTGAGCTGTTTCCTGCTGCCGCGCCATCGCCCGGACGACACGCGCAATCAGTTCTATATCCAGCGCCTGAAAAACAAACTCGGCAACCAGTCCAATGCCTCCAGCGAAGTGGAGTTCCGTGGCGCACTGGCGTGGATGGTCGGCGAAGAAGGGCGCGGCGTGCCGACCATCATCGAGATGGTGGCCATGACCCGTTTCGACTGCATGGTCGGCTCCAGTTCGCTGATGCGTCAGGCGCTGACCCAGGCCAGCCATCACTGCGCCCATCGCAAGGTCGGCGGCAAACTGCTCAGCGAACAACCGCTGATGCAGAACGTGCTGGCCGATCTGGCGCTGGAAAGCGAAGCCGCGCTGGCTCTGAGCCTGCGCATGGGCAAGGCGCTGGATCATCTGGACGACCGCCATGAAGCGCAGTTCGCCCGATTGGTGACGGCGGTGGGTAAATACTGGATCTGCAAACGTGCGCCGGGAATGATCAACGAAGCCGCCGAGTGCATGGGCGGCGCCGGGTATGTCGAAGACAGCATCCTGCCGCGGCTGTACCGCGAAGCGCCGGTGAACTCGACGTGGGAAGGCTCTGGCAACGTGCAATGCCTCGATGTGTTGCGCGCCTTGTCGAAAGAGCCGGGTGTGCTTGACGTGTTGTTCAGCGAGTTGGGCGACGGCCATGGCGACAAGCGACTGGCCACGCACATCCAGCAATTGCAGGCGCAGTTCAAGGACACAAGCGACATTCAGTACCGCGCTCGGCAATTGACCGAAGACATCGCTTTGGGACTGCAAGCCAAGCTGCTGCTGGAGGCCGGGAATTCGGCGGTCAGCGATGCTTTTATCGCCAGTCGCCTGAGCGGTGGCGGTCGGGCCTACGGCGCTTTACCGCGTGGGCTGGATGTCGAGGCAATCGTCGCTCGCTCGACACCGCAAGGTTTCTGAAGGGGGATCGCGACAAAGCCACAACGCCACTGTTTCCGTGACGCCACGATGCAGGCAAGATGAAGCTCTGCAAGTCAGAACACAGGAAGCTGATCGTGACCGAAGCGTTTATTGTCGTTCAAACCGCCGAACAGGCCGTGGATCGTCTGGCCGAGCTGCATGAGCGGGCCACCACGGCGCTGAACTCGGCGCTCAAGCGTTATCTCAAGGATCGCGTCGAGCCCGACGCCGAGCAACGTGCCCTGTTCCGTTATCCCGAACTGCGTCTGACCTACCACTGCCAGGGTGAAGTCCCGCAGACCACCCGCGCCTACGCCAAGGTGCAGTTGCCGGGCACCTACAGCGTGACCGTTACCCATCCGAAGGCGTTTCGCAAATACCTGCTCGAGCAGCTCACGCCGCTGATGCACGACTTCACCGTGACTGTCGAAGTCGGAGTCAGCGGGCAGAACATTCCGTACCCGTACGTGGTCGAGCAGGGCGATGAACTGGCCGGCTCCGGTGTCACTGCCGCCGTGCTGGCGCGAGTGTTCCCGAGTACTGACCTGTCCGCCGCCACCGATGGCATCGCCGACGGCCTCTACGACTGGGAAAACACCGATCCACTGCCATTGGCGCTGTTCGATGCGGCCCGCGTCGACTTCTCGCTGCGTCGTCTGGTGCATTACACCGGCAGCGACTGGCGCCATGTGCAGCCGTGGATTCTGCTGACCAACTACCACCGTTATGTCGACCAGTTCATCGTCCATGGTCTGGAGCAACTGCGCCGCGACCCGCGCTTCGTGCGCATGGTGCTGCCGGGCAACGTGATCATCGAAAAAGGCATGGATCACGGCGAAGCCTCGGCGATTGCCGCCGGCGTGGTCTGGCACCGCTACCAGATGCCGGCCTATCACCTGATCGCCAGCGATGGCCACGGCGTGACCCTGGTGAACATCGGCGTCGGCCCGTCCAACGCCAAGAACATCACTGACCACCTGGCCGTGTTGCGTCCGCATTGCTGGCTGATGATCGGTCACTGCGGCGGCCTGCGTCAGTCGCAGACCATCGGCGACTACGTGCTGGCTCACGCTTATATGCGTCGCGACGGGATTCTCGACCGGGTGGTGCCACCGAATATTCCGATTCCGGCGCTGGCCGAAGTGCAACTGGCGCTGCAACAAGCGGCAGCCAATATCACCGGCGAGAAGGGCGAAGAGCTGAAGAAGCGCCTGCGCACCGGCACCGTGCTGACCTACGACGACCGTAACTGGGAACTGCGTTGGGCCCAGGAGCGACCGCTGATCAACCTGTCCCGCGCCGTGGCGGTGGACATGGAAAGCGGCACCATCGCCGCCCAGGGTTATCGCCTGCGAGTGCCGTACGGCACGTTGCTGTGCGTTTCGGACAAACCGCTGCACAGTGAAATCAAGCTGCCGGGTTCGGCCAACGCGTTTTACGAACGTGCGGTCAGTCAGCACTTGAAGATCGGCATCGAAGCGGTGGATCTGCTGCGCACCGAACTCAATTCGCTGCACTCGCGCAAACTGCGCAGCTTCGACGAGCCGCCGTTCCGCTAAAGGTTTGTCGTGGTCATTTGGCGGTCGGGGCACTAGCATTGTCAGCCCAGATCGCCAGATGTTGTTTTGCCCATGTCCCGTCCCCAACGTCCACCTTCTCGCCGCCCCGGCGTGAAGCCATCCTCTTCAGCCCCGCGCCGTGTCGCCAAGGCACCACCGGCCGAGCCGAAGCTGATCCTGTTCAACAAACCGTTCGATGTGCTGACGCAATTCAGCGACGGTGAAGGGCGGGCGACGCTCAAGGATTACATCGACATTCCGGGCATCTACCCGGCCGGGCGGCTGGACCGCGACAGCGAAGGTTTACTGCTGCTGACCAACGACGGCCAGTTGCAGGCGCGGATCGCCGACCCCAAGCACAAGCTGGCGAAAACCTATTGGGTGCAGGTCGAAGGCGTGCCGACAGCCGAGCAGTTGCAGCGTCTGCGTGACGGCGTCGAGCTGAATGACGGCATGACCTTGCCCGCGCAAGCGCGGCAACTGGATGAGCCCGAGCTGTGGCCGCGCAATCCGCCGGTACGCTTTCGCGCAACGATTCCGACAACCTGGCTGGAGCTGGTGATTCGCGAAGGGCGCAACCGCCAGGTGCGGCGGATGACAGCGGCGGTGGGGCTGCCGACGTTGCGGCTGGTGCGGGTCAGGATTGGTGACTGGACGATCGAAGGGCTCGATCAGGGCCAGTGGAAAGAAGTGCCGGCGCGTTTATAAGGCGCCGGATTCGATCAGGCCGATCACCACGCTCTTGATGATGAACGCGGCCACGCCCAGGCCCAGCACGAAGAACAGAATGAACGAGCCGAAGCGCCCGGCCTTGGACTTCTTCGCCAGATCCCAGACGATGAAACCCATGAAAATGATCAGGATGCTGACAAGGCCAGTCATCATCCACTCTTCAAATACTGCTGGATCCATCGGGCATCTCCGGCGCTGCGCGGCTGAAAGGGCGGCCGGGAGTATACGCCAGCGGTGAACGACGCAGCATTGACCTGCGTCGGTGTGCCGCAGTCATTCGTCGATTTCAGCTGCGCAGATGAGTCAGCGGCAGTTCGGTGCTGTTGAGCACCTGATTCAGCACAAAACTCGAGCGCACGCTGGTTACGCCTTCGATCCGGGTCAGATGCCCCAGCAGCAGCTTCTGATAGTGATCCATGTCCGGCACCACCACTTTCAGTTGGTAGTCGGCATCCACGCCAGTCACCAGGCTGCATTCCAGCACTTGCGGCAAGGTGCGGATTGCGGCTTCGAAGTTCTCGAAACGCTCCGGCGTGTGGCGGTCCATGCCGATCAGCACGTAGGCGGTCAGGCTCAGGCCGAGCATCTTGCGATCGAGCAGGGCGACTTGACGGGAGATGTAGCCGTCATCCTCCAGTTGCTTGACCCGGCGCGAGCACGGGGAGGGCGACAGACCGATGCGCTCGGCCAGTTCCTGGTTGGAGATGCGGGCGTCGCGCTGCAATTCCGCCAAAATACTCAGGTCGTAACGGTCGAGTTTGCTCATCAAACGGTCCTTTGTCTTAACTATTGCGGCGGATTATCTATCCAGGGTTAAAAATTGCGCAAGTGATGTTTATTTGAGCAATCTTCGCAATCATCTGTCGCAGCGCCGGGCCTATTCTTATCACCAGAATCACTGCTCGGTAACACAGTCCACTGCGGCCCGCCCAATCCGGCCCGCCGCGGCCGCCACCCCCACCGGGGTTGTGCCGGCCCCCGAGCTGCACACTGTCCAGAAGACGGCGTGAGGTGAGCCGACGTCAAAAGCGTCGAGCCAGGACGAAGTTCTCTAGAAGGGAGGCCGACGGGTCTCCCTTTTTTCTTGCCCGCGATTTGGCCCATCTCGCTCAATAAATAAATGACGTGACTGATAACCTGTAGCAGAACCCGGTGTGTCCATCTCCGGTCTTAGCTACACGCCCTCTTAATTTCAGGCTCAAGTCCGCAGTGAGGAATTCCATGAAGTCGCGCATCTGGCGTCTGGCCAGTGTTGGTTTGCTGTGTGTGAGTGTCGGTGCGCAAGCGCTGGCGGATGAGCCGCAGAATCGCGGCCCCGACGGCGGCGGACGCGGGCCGGAGCATCAGGGCAACAATCAGGGGCATGGCGGCGGTGATCAGCAGCGCGGCCAGAACAGTCCGCAGCGGCAGAACAACGACATCATTCGTGGCGACAATAGCCGCCAGTTCGAGCACAACGGTCAGCAGAACCACGGCCAGTGGCAGAACCAGAACCAGCCACGTCCGGCGTACAACCCCAACCCGGTGCGCCAGCCGCCACCGCCGCCGCAATTGCCGGCCAACGATCTGCCGATCCAGCCGCGCCCCGACACCGTGCGCCAGACCCAGGAACCGCGTCAGGGTTACTACCGCGACGAGCGCCCGCAGAACGGTTATCACCAGAACTGGCAGACCGGCAACCGCCCCAACGACAACCGCTGGCCGGGTCGACCCGATGGGCATGGCAACGGCTGGGGCCCCGGTCCGCAATACCGGCCGGGTCATGTGATCGACCGTTTCCCGGATCGGGATTACCGCGTGCCGTATCGCGGCCAGGACTATTTCTACTCCGGCGGCTACTGGTATCGCCCGCAAGGCCCGCGCTACATCGTGGTTCAGCCGCCGCGCGGGATTCGCATCCAGTACCTGCCGGATTACGCTCGGGAAGTGTGGATCGGCGGCTCGCTGCTGTTCCTTGCCGCCGGCTCGTACTACGCCTATCAGGAAGCGACCCAGGATTACGTGGTGGTCGAACCGCCGGCGCAGCAGCCAACGCAGCCGACCGGCAATGGTTATGACGTGGAGGCGTATCCGGCCAACGGCCAGTCACCGGAGCAGGTTCAGCGCGACGGCTATGAGTGCTATCAGTACGCGGTGCAGCAGAGCGGCTTCAATCCGCGCACCGCGACTTACCAACCGGCACCCGAAGTGGTGCAGGCCTACCGCCAGGCCCAGGGCAATTGCCTGAGCAGTCGCGGTTATCAGGTCAACTACTGAGCCCGGGCGGCTTTGACCACTTCCTGCGGGTCGGCGTGCACCAGCACTTCTGCCCGTGGGTAGGCTTTGTGAATGGCATCCGCCGCCTGATCGCTGATGCCGTGAGCAACTGACAGCGTCAGCTCCCCCGGCAATTCCAGGTGCAATTGCACGAACCAGTGATTGCCGGAAATCCGCGTGCGCAAATCATGCGCGCCCAATACCCCCGGTACACCGCACGCCAGTTCGAGCATGTGCTGACTGACATCCGCCGGCAGCTCTTCATCCATCAGCACCGAAAAACTTTCCCGGGCGATCTGGATTGCGCTCCATAAGATGTAGGCAGCGATCCCCAGACCGAACCACGCATCCAGCTGATCGAAACCCAAACCGGCCAACACCAGCGCAATCAGAATGCTGCCGTTAAGCAACAGGTCCGAACGGTAATGCAGCGAGTCCGCCCGCACGGCGTTGGAGCCGGTCTGCTTGATGACCCGATGCTGCAGCATCAACAGTGCGACAGTCAGCAGCAGGGAAAATACGATCACACCAATGCTCAGCCACGGCGCGCCGAGTGGCTCGGGATGTTTCAGGCGCTCATAAGCCTGAAACGCGATCAGCACCGCACTGCCGCCAATGAACAGCGCCTGCGCCATGCCCGCCAGCGACTCGGCCTTGCCGTGGCCATAACGGTGATCGTCGTCCGCCGGACGCAGCGCGTAATGCACCGCCAGCAGATTGAGCAACGAAGTGACGCCATCGAGGGCCGAGTCGGTGAGGCCGGCGAGCATGCTCACCGAACCGCTCAGCCACCAGGCGATGGCTTTGGCGATAATCAGCGTACAGGCCACCGCCACCGAGGCGCGGGTCGCCAGCCGCAGCAGGCGGGCGTGTTCGGTGCTTGTGGTCATGGGTGCGTCAATTCCTTATGCGGCAGGTTGCAGGCCGAACATCGCCAGTTGCTGGGTGCTGCCCTTGTGCTGGATCAGGCGCGGGTCGTCCAGCGGCAGATTGCGGCCCAGCTCCGTTTCGAGAATAGCCTGCAACTTCAAGTTATCGACCTGACCGTCCGGGCCGATGGCTTGCTTGAGCTTGGCCGGATCGACCTGCGCCGTGTGGCCCGGTTCGAAGTAGATCGCGCCGGTGGCGAAGTCCACGGCAAACGCGATCACGCCGGGAAGGATATAGAACAGCAGGCCCACGGCATCGAGCACGGCAATCGCCGGGTCGATCTTGCCGTCGATCTGGCCGCGCCGGTCTGGGTAGAAAATCGAACCGCACGCGGTGATCTGAGTGAGCAGGGTGGCAACCAGTACACCGCCGATCAGGCGAAAAGGTAAGCGCATGGGAATCTCCTGAGTCATCTGTTAACGAAGCGTCATCGTGTGAAGTTAAGACCCTGACGAACGCCTGGCAGTTCGCCGTTATACTCGCCGCTCTGTTTTGGAGCCAGTATGAATTCGTTGCCGATCGATGACGTTTTACCCGCCCTGCGTGAAGCCCTCGCGACACGTCACGAAGCCGTGCTCGAAGCACCGCCCGGCGCCGGTAAAACCACCCGCGTGCCCTTGGCCCTGCTCAATGAAGCGTGGCTGAACGGGCAGACCATTCTCATGCTCGAACCGCGTCGGCTGGCCGCCCGCGCAGCCGCAGAACGGTTGGCCAGCGAGCTGGGCGAGAAGGTTGGTGAAACCGTCGGTTATCGCATCCGCCTCGACAGCAAAGTCGGCCCCAACACCCGCATCGAGGTGGTCACCGAAGGCATCCTCACCCGGCGCTTGCAGGACGACCCGGCGCTGGAAGGCGTGGGCCTGCTGATCTTCGACGAATTTCACGAACGCAGCCTCGACGCCGATCTGGCGCTGGCCCTCAGTCTGAACGGTCGCGAGCTGTTTCGAGCTGAACAACCGCTGAAGATTCTGCTGATGTCCGCCACCCTCGAAGGCGAACGTCTGGCCGGCTTGCTCGACGACGCACCGATCCTGCGCAGCGAAGGCCGGATGTTCCCGGTGACGATGCGCTGGGGCCGACCGTTCCAGCCCGGCGAGTACATTGATCAACGCGTCACGCAAACGGTGCTCGAAGCGCTGCACGATGAAACCGGCAGCCTGTTGGTGTTTCTGCCGGGGCAGGCGGAAATCCGGCGGGTTCATCAGCAACTGGCGGACGCCATCGGTGAGCGCAGCGACGTCTTGCTCTGCCCGTTGCACGGCGAACTCGACCTGAATGCACAACGCGCCGCCATCGACCCGGCCCCGGCGGGCCAGCGCAAAGTGGTGCTGGCCACCAACATCGCCGAGACCAGCCTGACCATCAACGGCGTGCGCGTGGTGATCGACGCCGGGCTGGCGCGGGTGCCGCGTTTCGATCCGGGCAGCGGCATGACTCGCCTCGACACACAGCGCATCTCCAAAGCCAGCGCCACTCAGCGCGCGGGCCGGGCCGGGCGTCTGGAACCGGGCGTGTGTTATCGCCTGTGGTCGCAGGACCAGCATGAGCAACTGGCGGCTTATGGCAGCGCGGAAATCCTCTCGGCGGATCTCGCCGGGCTGGCCTTGCAACTCGGTCGCTGGGGCGTGGCGCCGAGTGATCTGATCTGGCTGGACGTGCCACCGGCCGCCGCTTATGCACAGGCTCAAGACCTGTTGCAGCGCCTCGGTGCACTGGACGGTGAAAGCCTCAACCGCCACGGTCAGGCCATGGCCGAATTGCCGGCCCATCCGCGCATCGCTCATTTGCTTTTGCGCGGTCAGGCACTGGGTCTGGCGAACATGGCATGCGACGTCGCCGCGTTGCTCGGCGAGCGGGACATTTTGCGCGGCGCCGGGGCGGATCTGCACAGTCGTCTGGTGCTGCTGTCCGGCGAAGAGCGCGCGGCGCGCGGTGCCCAGGGCGGCGTGCAGCGTGCCCGGCAACTGGCGCGGCAATATCGCGGCTACCTGCGTGGGCAACCGAGCGAGCCGGTCGCCGATCCGGATCACCCACGCTGGCTCGGCGCCTTGCTGGCGCTGGCCTACCCGGATCGCGTCGCCCAGCAGCGACGGGCCGGTGGCGCCGAATATCGTCTGGCCAACGGCCGCGCGGCGCTGTTCGCCGAAGCCGACAGCCTGATGAAGGAACCGTGGATCGTGATCGCCGACCTCGGCAGCCGCCAAGGCCAGCGTGAAGAGCGGATTTATCTGGCGGCGGATTTCGATCCGGCGCTGTTCGATTCGGTGCTCGCCGAACAAGTGCACAACGTCGATCAACTGGACTGGGACGAACGCGAAGGCGTATTGCGCGCCGAGCGTCAGCGCAAGGTGGGCGAACTGATCCTCAGCCGCGAACCACTGACCGGCCTCGACGAAAACGCCCGCAGTCAGGCGCTGGTCAATCTGGTGCGGCGCAAAGGTCTCGAGCTGCTGCCGTGGACTCCGGAACTGCGCCAGTGGCAGGCGCGAGTCGCGTTGCTGCGCCAGCTCGACCTGGACGCCAAGGGCGACAGCCAATGGCCGGATGTCAGCGACGCCACACTGCTGAAAACCCTCGAAGACTGGCTGATGCCTTATCTGGGCAAGGTCTCGCGCCTCAGCCATTTCGCCAACCTCGACCTGTCGAGCATCGTGCGCAATCTGCTGCCGTGGCCGCTGCCGCAACAGCTCGACGAGCAGGCGCCGCATCACCTGAGCGTGCCGTCGGGCTCGTCGATTCGACTCGACTACAGCGAGCAACCGCCGATTCTCGCGGTGCGCTTACAGGAGCTGTTCGGCCTCGCCGACACACCACGCATCGCCGGCGGCCGGCAAGTGGTCAAACTGCACCTGCTGTCGCCCGCACGGCGCCCGGTGCAGGTGACGCAGGATCTGGCCAACTTCTGGCGCAGCACCTATGCCGAAGTGAAGAAGGATCTGAAGGGGCGGTATCCGAAGCACTATTGGCCGGATGATCCATTGGTGGCTGAAGCCACTGCTCGGGCAAAACCACGGGGTACGTAACAGACGGCATTCAGGTAGGCCTTCCATCTTCCTCAATTATGCGTAATTATTTCTTTATTCATAAATTATGTATTTTGACATAAAGGCTCATAATGACTCCGGAAACCAAGGACTCGCTGCTCTTCCCTCGCACCAACCTGGCTGAAGGAATCCTGGTCACTTTCGAGTCACGCCTGCAGAACGCCGCGACGATATTCGCGCCTCGGCGCAAGGGCAAAACCACCTTTCTGATCAACGATCTGATACCGATTGCCAAGGCACACGGCTTTATTGTTGCAACAGCAGACCTGTGGTTTGACAAGGCGCATCCTGAGCGGGTGATCGCGGGTGCGTTGTATGAGGCCATCCACGGTACAGGGTTCTTGCGACGCAACTGGCTGAAGCTCATGCGACCGGGGTCTCTGGTCCAGTCGGTGGAGGCCGGCGCCAGTACCGACGGCGTAACAGTGAAGGCCGAGCTGGCGAAGGAGGGCGGACTGAACCTGATCGAGCTCTTCGAGCGCTTCCGGATACTCGGTAACGGCAAGGCGCTGCTGATCATCGATGAGGTTCAGCATCTGGCGAGCCGGAAAGAATTCGAAGACTTGACTGCTACGCTCCGTTCGCTACTGCAGCACGCGCACGGTGAAGTCTTTGCAGTGTTTACAGGTTCCTCCCAGGATGGCCTGCATCGAATGTTTCGTCGTACCAAAGCACCGTTCTATCAGTTCAGCCACGAGATCCAGTTTCCTAATCTTGGCCTGGAATTTGTCCAGCATCTGGGCCAGCGGTTCCAGGAAATCACCGGAAGGGAGTGGGAGGTAAACGCCGCTTTCGAGCGTTTTGCTGCCCGGGGATACATGCCCAAGTACATTCGCGATGTATTTCTGCTGTGTCTCACTGAGGGGCTCAGCGTGCGAGATGCAGATCATCGAGCCTGGGGCACCATGACGGACGAAGGCAACTTCGAGAACCTGATTCTGGAGATGGCTCCTCTGGATTTCACTGTACTTATCGGGCTGGTGAGGGGGCTTCCCATTTTTTCTACCGAAGGACGCGAGTGGATTGGCAGCGAGATGCCCGGTGGCCACGTGCCCAGCGCGGCGACGGTTCAGACTGCCTTGAAGCGCCTGCAACGCCGCGACCTGGTCGGCAACCTCGGGCATGGTGAGTGGGCGATTGAAGACATTGCCATGGAAGGTTACTTGCGTCGGAACTTCGTTGAAATTGACCCTCAACTCGGTACGGAAAACGATCAATAGGTTTTTTGGGGGTTGGCATCGGCTTTCCGGCGACAGCCTGAGTTTTATAAAGCTGGTATCAAAAGATCGCAGCCTGCGATCTTTTGATTTTCATCGGCTGGCCTTCGCCGTCAGCTGCTCCCGACAATAATCGGCAAACAGCTGCGCCGGTTTGGTCAGTTGTCCGCGTTTGAGCCACGCCGCCACCAGGCCTGACCCGGTGACGTTTTCGACGATGTCCACGCACACGACTTTCTTGCCGTCGTAGGTGCATTCCGAATGCGGGCGGGTGACCAGGATCGAGAAGCCGAAACCTTGGCCGACCATGCCGCGCACCATTTCGATTGATGGCGAACTGAACTCGATGCGTGGCGACAGGCCGAGTTCTTCGAACAGGCTGACGAAGTAGGTGCGGCTCGGTTGTACGTCGAGCAGGATCATCGGTTCCAGGCACAAGTCGCGCAGCGAAACCTGCTTGAGCTGGGCGAAGCGGTGATCGGCCGGGAGCAGGGCGTAAGGTCGTTGGGCCGGCATCAGCGGTTCGGTTTCGATGGTGGCGTCGAGGTCGTGCTTGTACAGGATTGCCAGATCGAAGGTGCCCGAGGTCAGGCCTTGCACCAGTTCCTGTTGTTCGCCATCGCGGATGCGGATCTTCACCCCCGGATACAGCGCCGAGAAGCCGGCAATCAGTTGCGGCAGGTACAGCGGTGCCACCGTTTCAAAACAGCCGATATCGATCTGCCCGGCCACCACGTCGTTGTCGGCGAGGGCGTTCTGTTCGAACTCCTTGGCCATGCGCAGCAGTTCCTGAGCCTTGCGGAAGAACCGCGCACCGCTCGGCGTCAGGGACACGCCCTGGGCGTGATGGCGGATCAGCAGTTGCACGCCGAAGCTGTCTTCCAGCCCCTTGATCGCTGTGGAAATCGCCGGTTGCGCGATGTACAGCTTGCGCGACGCTTCGGCGACGCTGCCGCATTCGACGGTGGTGATGAAGTATTTCAACTGACGCAGGTTGTAAGCGGCCACGGTGAACCTCAAAGCGAACGGATTTCACATCCAAGCAATTTGTAAGCCGCCGGCCTCCGTTCTGTCGGCGGTTTTTTTGTCCCTGAACAATAGCCCCATACGCGCGCGAAGGGGCCATCGGCTGGTTACCTTTTTTATTGTCTGCGAAGACATTTTTACTGGTTTTAGCGCGCACGGGCCTGAGCGACTATCGACCCCGCACTGTTCTCAAAAGAATAAAAGTCCAAGGAGCAACCACCGTGTTCGAGCTTGCAGACTGGCAGCGCAAGGCCGCTGAATTGAGCTATCCGTACCAGGCCGTGATCGACGGCAAACTGCGTGCGGCGCAGTCGGGGCAGACCTTTGCCGCGATCAACCCGGCCACCGGCCAGCTGCTGGCAAACGTCGCCGCGTGTGGTGAAGAGGATGTTGACGCGGCGGTGCAGAATGCGCGACAGGTGTTCGAGGCCGGCACCTGGGCCGGGCGTTCACCGACTGAGCGCAAGCAAGTGCTGCTGCGGCTGGCGGATCTGATTCTGGCCAATCGCGAAGAACTGGCGCTGCTCGATTCGCTGAACATGGGCAAACCGGTGATGGACGCTTACAACATCGACGTGCCGGGCGCCGCCGGGGTGTTCCGCTGGTACGCCGAAAGCCTCGACAAGCTCTACGATCAGGTCGCGCCGAGCGCCTCGAACGTGCTGGCGACCATCACCCGCGAAGCGCTGGGCGTGGTCGCGGCTGTGGTGCCGTGGAACTTCCCGCTGGACATGGCCGCGTGGAAACTCGCCCCGGCGCTGGCGGCGGGCAATTCGGTGATTCTCAAACCCGCCGAACAATCGCCGTTTTCCGCGTTGCGTCTGGCCGAGCTGGCGCTGGAAGCCGGGCTGCCGGCCGGTGTGCTGAACGTGCTGCCGGGGCTCGGCGAACAGGCCGGCAAAGCCTTGGGCCTGCACCCGGATGTCGATTGTCTGGTGTTCACCGGCTCGACGCAGGTCGGCAAATATTTCATGCAGTACTCCGCGCAGTCGAACCTCAAACAGGTGTGGCTGGAGTGCGGCGGCAAGAGCGCCAATCTGGTGTTCGCCGACTGCAAGGATCTGGATCTGGCGGCGCAGAAAGCCGCGTTCGGGATCTTCTTCAATCAGGGCGAAGTCTGCTCGGCCAACTCGCGGTTGCTGGTGGAGCGCTCGATTCATGATGAGTTCGTCGAACGACTGAAGGCCCAGGCCGAACGCTGGCAGCCGGGCGATCCGCTGGACCCGGCGAGTGCGGCCGGGGCGATTGTCGACACCCGTCAGACCGAAAGCGTTCTGCGCTTCATCCATCAGGCCGAACGCGAAGGCGCGACCCGCGTCTGTGGCGGCCGTCAATTGAGTTTCAACGGCTCGGACAACTTCGTTCAGCCGACGATTTTCACCGACGTGCAGCCGCACATGACCCTGTTTCGTGAAGAAGTGTTCGGCCCGGTGCTGGCGGTGATGCCGTTCGATGACGAGGCCCACGCCTTGCGACTGGCCAACGACAGCGTCTACGGTCTGGCGGCGTCGCTGTGGACCGATGATCTGCACCGCGCGCACCGGGTGGCGCGGCAATTGCGAGCCGGTACGGTGTCGGTCAACAGCGTCGATGCGCTGGACGTGACCGTGCCGTTCGGCGGCGGCAGACAATCCGGTTTCGGCCGCGATCTGTCGCTGCACTCGTTCGACAAATACACCCAGTTGAAAACCACCTGGTTTCAACTGCGCTCATGACAGCCGCTCACAACAAGAAAGGAGATCCGGCGATGACCACCTCACGTGAAACCCGCGACTACCAGGCCGCCGATGCAGCGCACCACATTCATGCATTCGTCGACCAGAAGGCCCTCAACGACGAAGGCCCACGGGTGATGGTGCGCGGGGAACGCCTGCACCTGTGGGACAACGACGGTCGGCGTTACCTCGACGGCATGTCCGGGCTGTGGTGCACCAACCTCGGTTACGGGCGCAAGGATCTGAACGCCGCGGCGAGTCGGCAACTGGAGCAGTTGCCGTACTACAACATGTTTTTCCACACCACCCACCCGCAGGTGATCGAGCTCTCCGAGTTGCTGTTCAGCCTGCTGCCGGGCCACTACAGCCACGCGATCTACACCAACTCCGGCTCCGAGGCCAACGAGGTGCTGATCCGTACCGTCCGCCGTTACTGGCAGGTGCTGGGCAAGCCCGAGAAGAAAATCATGATCGGCCGCTGGAACGGTTACCACGGTTCGACCCTGGCCGCGACGGCCCTTGGCGGCATGAAGTTCATGCATGAAATGGGCGGGATGATTCCCGACATCGCGCACATCGACGAGCCGTACTTCTTCGCCCACGAAGGCAACCTGACCCCGGCTGAATTCGGCCTGCGGGCGGCGCAGCAACTGGAAGCGAAGATCCTCGAACTGGGCGCCGACAAGGTCGCCGGATTCATCGCCGAACCGTTCCAGGGCGCGGGCGGGATGATCTTCCCGCCGGAAAGCTACTGGCCGGAAATCCAGCGCATCTGCCGCCAATACGACGTGCTGTTGTGCGCCGACGAGGTGATTGGAGGCTTTGGTCGCACCGGCGAATGGTTCGCCCACGAATACTTCGGTTTCGAGCCGGACACCCTGTCCATCGCCAAGGGTTTGACCTCCGGTTACATCCCGATGGGTGGCCTGATCCTGTCGAAGAAAATGGCCGACGTGCTGGTGGAGCAGGGCGGTGTGTTCGCCCATGGTCTGACCTATTCCGGGCACCCGGTGGCGGCGGCTGTGGCGATTGCCAACCTCAAGGCATTGCGCGATGAAGGCGTGGTGACGCGGGTCAAGGATGACATCGGGCCGTACCTGCAACAGTGCCTGCGCGAGGTGTTCGGCAATCACCCGTTGGTGGGCGATATCCAGGGCACGGGCATGGTTGCGGCGTTGCAACTGGCCGAAGACAAGGCCACGCGCAAGCGCTTTGCCAATGAGAACGACATCGCCTGGCGCTGCCGCACGATTGGTTTTGAGGAGGGGGTGATCATTCGCTCGACACTGGGGCGGATGATCATGGCGCCGGCGTTGATTGCCAGTCGTGAAGAGATTGACGAGCTGGTGGGTAAGACGTTGAAAGCGCTGGATCGTACGGCGCAGGAATACGGCCGGCTCTAACTCCCCCGATCGCTCGTTCCGTGTCCTGATCGTTCCCACGTCGAGGCGTCGAACCGTCTGCGTGGGAATGCCTCAAGGGACGCTCCGCGTTCCAGCTCTCGAATGGGACGCAGAGCGTCCCGGGCTGCATTCCCACGCAGAGCGTGGGAACGATCTCCGCCAGACTTTTTCCCATCTGCACCCACCTCGGGCACCCCCGCCCGACGCGCCCTTTCGCGGTGCGCACTACCCAGTTTTTTCATCGTTCGCGTCTAACTATTTCCTCGTTTTCCTGAGGCCAAGCCTGGGTCAACATCGATTTCGCCAGCCAAGGCATTGCCCGCCAGAGTCCAGCAGAGACCGCAGCGTGCAACCGCGAGACCACGGCTGGCTGTACTGCCCATGACAACTAAATCAACAGCGTTGGGAGTGCTCCATGAACAAGTCCTTGTTTACCCGTCTTGCAGGTCCTCTGGCGATTTCCGCCCTTTGCGTCACCGCCGCTCAGGCTGGCACCTTGTCGATCGGCCACACCACGTGGGTCGGTTACGGCACCCTGTATCTGGCTCAGGATCTGGGCTACTTCAAGGAAAACGGCCTGACCGTCGAATTGCCGGTGGTCGAAGAAGCGTCGATGTACATGGCCGCCCAGGCGTCCGGGCAATTGTCCGGCTCGGCCTCGACCATCGATGAAGTGCTCAAGTACCGCCCGCAGTTCTGCTTCAAGGCCGTGGCCGCGCTGGATGACAGCCATGGCGGCGACGGTGTGCTGGTCGGTAAAAACGTGAAGAGCCTGCAGGAACTCAAGGGCCAGGCCGTGGCCGTCAACGAAGGGTCGACCTCGCAGTTCTGGCTCTCGTACCTGCTGAAAAAGAACGGCATGAGCATGAGCGATATCACCGTGCAGAACATGACCGCCGACGATGCCGCCACCGCGTTCATCGCCGGTCGCGTGCCGGCCGCCGTGACCTGGGAGCCGCACCTGTCGATGGTGCGTGACAAGCAGCAGGGCAAGGTGCTGATCGACAGCAGCAGTACGCCGGGGGTGATCGTCGATGTGGTGGCGCTCAACTGCACGGTGATCGAGAAGCAGCCGGAAGACGTCAAGGCGCTGGTCGCCGGTCTCTACAAAGCGGTGCAGTACACCAAGGACCATCCACAGAAAGCCTACGAAATCATGGCCAAGGGCGTCGGTGGTTACCTGTCTGATCCGAAGGAACTGGCCGCCGCTGCGCAAGGCGTGCGCTTCTACGATCAGGCCATGAGCGAAAAACTCCTTGGCTCGCCGGGCAAGCCGGGTGACAGCGCACCGCTGATCAAACTGGCCAACGAAACCGCCAGTGAATTGCAGGGCAAGCCCTACAACGTCAGCAATGACGATCTGGTGGATAACCGTTTCGTCAGCCCGCTCTAGGAGACTGCTCATGTTCAAGCGCAATTCATGGCTGAGCCGCTGTATCACGCCGAAGACCGGGTTGCCGGTGCCGGTGGTGTGGAGCGCCAGCGGTCTGGCCTGGGTGTTGCTGGTCGGCCTGTGGGCCGGGTTGTCTTATGGCGGCATCGTGCCGGGGATGTTCCTGCCGACGCCCGGCGCAGTGGTCGAAGCCGCCGTGCGCCTGAGCCGCGACGGCACCCTCGGCCAGCATGTGTGGGCCAGTGTCGAAGTGGTGATGGTCGGTTTCATTGTTTCGTCGCTGGTGGCGGTGCCGCTGGGCTTGCTGATGGGCAGCTTTCGCATCGTTCAGGCGTTCCTCGAACCGCTGGTCAATTTCATTCGCTACCTGCCGGTGACCTCGTTCGTGCCGCTGTTCATCCTCTGGATCGGTATCGGTCTGGAGCAGCGGGTGTCGGTGATCATTTTCGGTGTGTTCTTCCAGCAACTGGTGATGATCGCCGACGTGTCCAAAGGCATCTCCAAAGACTTGATCAACGCCTCCTACACTCTCGGCTCCACCCGGCGTGACGCGGTGCTGCACGTGATCGCCCCGGCGTCGTTGCCCGGCGTGCTCGACACCTTGCGGGTGACCATGGGGTGGGCCTGGACCTATCTGGTGGTCGCCGAACTGGTCGCCGCATCGAGCGGCCTCGGTTACTTGAGCCTCAAGGCCATGCGCGGCTTTCAGGTCGATGTGATTTTTCTCGCCATCGCGATCATCGGCCTGCTCGGCCTGGTCACCGATCAACTGTTCCGCTTCTTGCGTTTGAGGATTGCCGCATGGGCTCAGTAACCGCTGCCAACCGTCGTTTCATCGAGCCGGTCGCCGCACCGGCACACGCCGCGCCAAGGTTGCAGGTGGACAAGGTCAGCCTGCGCTACAGCAAACCCGGCGGCGGTACATTCACTGCGCTGGAAGAAGTGTCGTTCGAAGTGCCGGATCAGCAGTTCGCGGTACTGGTCGGGCCGTCGGGTTGCGGCAAGTCGAGCCTGTTGTACCTCACTGCCGGCCTGGCCGAGCCGACCTCTGGCGAAATCTACGTCGGCGGCCAGCAAGTGCAGGGCCCCGGCGCGGATCGCGGGATGGTGTTCCAGAGCTACACGCTGTTCCCGTGGCTGACCGTGCGGCAGAACGTCGAGTTCGGCCTCAAGCGCCGGGGCATGCCGGCGGCGCGGCGCAAGGAAATTGTCGATCACTATGTGCACGAAGTCGGCCTGTCGGGATTTGCCGACAACTACGCCAAGCAGTTGTCCGGCGGCATGATGCAACGGGTGGCGATTGCCCGGGCATTGGCCAACGACCCGCAGATCCTGCTGATGGACGAACCCTTCGGCGCCCTCGACAGCCAGACCCGCCTGCAAATGCAGCAGCTGTTATTACGGGTGTGGGGCAACAGCAAGAAAACCGTGCTGTTCGTCACCCACGACATCGACGAGGCGATCCTGCTTGGCGACCGGGTGTACGTGATGGGCGCCAGGCCGGGGCGGATCAAGCAGATTCTCGATGTGCCGATCGAGCGCCCACGCACGCTGGACATGGTGATGGAGCGCTCATTCATCGACATGAAACGGCAGATCTTCGGGCTGTTGCACGATGATCTCGAAGAGACTCATTGAGGTCAGTTGGGCGGCAGGAGGAACTTGGCAATCACCGGCAAATGATCGGAAATGCGCAAGGTATCGTCCTGCCGCACCGTGGCTTCAACCCGTTTGATCTTCGGGCTGTAGAACAGGTAATCGACCGTGCGGTCCGGGCCGTTGAGGCCGGGGTCGTTGGGGTAATGGGTCAGCCACTTGGCGCGGTCGATGCCGCTGGCTTCGTTGTTGGTCGGGATCATCGGGTACTTGTCCCACAGCACATGCAGCGCACTGTCGGCGGTGTACGGCGTGCGCTGCTCGGTGGGCAGGCGCCGGTACTGGCCGAGCGGCAGCAGATTGAAGTCGCCGCCGATCAGCCACGGCGTGCCGTGGCTTTCGTGTTTGTCGAGGACCTTGGCCACCGCTGTCACCTGCGCCTGCAAGGTGTCGTCCGGTTGGGTGGCGCGATCCAGATGGGTGTTGAACACCACCAGTTGCCCGCCATCGCTGAGCGGCAAAGTGGTGGCGAGCAGCGCATCTTTCGGCTGGAACTGACGGCTGATGAGGTTCGCCGGCTGCACCGGCAATTGCAGGCGCTCGGCGTGTTCAATGCGGTAGCGGCTGAGGGTCGCGAGTTGCCGGCCGACGCTGCCGAAAATGTGCGGATCCGGGACGAAATCGGCCTTCCAGTCAAAGGCGTGGGCGCTGCACGGGTAGAGGTCGGTCAGGCGTTCCTGCAACAGTTTGAGCTGGTTCTGATAGTCGCTGGCCTTGGCGCCGTCATCCAGTTCCTGCAACAGCACCACGTCGGGCTGTTCGTCGCGGATCACCCGCGCCACTTCATCGAGGCTGAACGCCATGTCTTCCGGGGTCGGGGCTTCGTCGTCGCCTTGCGCCAGGTCATTCCAGAACACGTAACGCTTGCCGGCCAGGTATTGCACGTTCCAGGTCATGACTTTCAGGGCCTGGCCGGGCACCAGCGTCGGCGGTTGCCCGGTGCAGCTGACCGGCAGGGTTTCCCGGGCATCGGGGCGCCAGGTCAGGCTGTAGATCAGCGTGCCGATCAGGGCGAGGGCGAGCAGTACGGGCAACAGGATGTAGCGCAGTAGACGGGTCATGGCTCGGCTTATAGCGATACGGAAGTGGTCCCGAGCATACCCGAGACCCATCGATCAGCCCAAGCTCGGTGCAGTCAGACTAATCCGTCACGTTTGTCGGGCAATTCGCTGATCAGCATGAACAGGCGGAACAGCACCACGCTGGTGAACAGTTGCAGGAAGCTGTGACCGCTGTCGATCAGCACTGCAATCAACGGATTCTGCGGATCGGGATAGACCTGCAGGGTCAGGCCCTTGAGCAGCCACAGCGGCCCCATCACACACAGGATGCACGCCAGAATCCGCAGAAAATGCCCGCGGCTCAGGCGCAGGCTTTCCTTCATCGCCTGCAACGGACCGTAACCGCGCAGCACCAGCAGGTACTCACCGAAGGCCAGAGTGACCATCAGCCACAGGCCCGGCAGGAAATACAGCGACAGCCCGAGCAGAATCAACAGCGTGTTCAGCGCAGTCAGCAGGGCAAAGCGCGGCCACAGACGAGCGGCCATCGCCAGCAGATCGCGGGTTTGTGGGGATTCGCCGCGGGTGCGGGCATCGAGAAACAGAATCAGCGCTGCGGTGTACAGCGGATAGACCAGCAGGCCGACGATCACGCTGATGGCCGAGTAACCGTCCGGGTCGCTGGCATGGTCGACCACCTGTTGCAGCACGGCTTCGACAATCACCAGCGGCAGGCACAACTGGACGATCCGGCCCAGATTGCGTTTGAAGAAATACAGGGAGTCGCGCAGCACATCGAAGGCATTCATCAGTCGGTATCGCAGGTCAAAAACAGTGGCCCACTTTAACCGATGATCCGTTTCGCTGCGCAAACGTAAACGTTCGGTAAAGGTCATTGAAACATTCTGTTGCTGCCTCCATTACAGAGGTGCGCCTGCTCCGACGTGGAGGAGGGCAACGTTATCCCCGGCAATCTACGAGGTCGCCATGAACAGCGAAGAACAAACCCTGATCGATGGACTGTTTTCCCGGCTGCAACAGGCCGAAACGGAGGCAGCCCCGCGCGACGCCCAGGCCGAGGCGCGGATCAAGGAACACCTGACGCGCCAGCCGGCCGCAGGTTATTTCATGACCCAGGCGATTCTGGTGCAGGAGGCTGCCCTCAAGAGCCTCGACGAACAGAACAAACAACTGACTCAACAGGTCAAGCAATTGCAGGCCGAACTGCAATCGGCCAAGGCGCAGAGCGCGCCGCCGGCCTCCAGCGGTGGTGGCTTCCTGTCGAGCATCTTCGGTGGCAGCAGCTCGCGCCCGGCGCCGACCCAGAGCGCCCCGGCGTCCACCGGCGGCTGGCGTGAGCCGGCACCGCAGCAGAACTTCGGTGCGCCCGCGCCACAACAGAACTTCGGCGCGCCACCACCGGGTTATGGCCAGCAACAAGCGGCCCCGGCAGCCGGCAGCAGCTTCCTCGGCGGCGCCCTGAAAACGGCGGCCGGTGTGGCCGGTGGCGTGATGCTGGCGCAAGGCATCAGCAGCCTGTTCCATCACAACCAGCAGCCGGAAGAAATCGTCGAAGTCATCAAGGAAGAGCCGGCTCAGGTCAACGACCAGAGCAACAACGGCTGGGGCGATGACCAGCGCATGGCCAACAACGACTCCTACGGTAATGACCAGGGCGGCTTTACCGACACTGACTACAGCGAAGACAACTCATCGTTCTTCGATGACGACGATTCCTTCGTCTGATTCACCATTCGTCCGGGGCGCCTGAGCGCCCCGGGCCGATTATTCGCGGAACCTTCCTTCGGGCTGGCATACTGAGCGCCTTTTTCGGGCCTGGTGCCTGATCCGGCTCATGCGCGTCAGCGCTCACAGGAACTCCGGTGAAAAAAATCGCAGTGTTCGCCGATGTGCAGAACCTCTACTACACCGTGCGTCAGGCCTATGGTTGCCACTTCAATTACGCGGCGCTGTGGGCGGATGTCAGCCAGCACGGGCAGATCGTCGAGGCCTACGCCTATGCGATCGACCGGGGCGACAGCAAACAGCAGCAGTTCCAGCAGATCCTGCGCAACCTCGGTTTCACCGTGAAACTCAAACCCTACATCCAGCGCAGCGACGGCTCGGCCAAGGGCGACTGGGACGTGGGCATCACCCTCGACATCATGGACGCCGCCGACCACGTCGACGAAATCGTCCTGGCCTCCGGTGATGGCGATTTCGACATGCTGCTCGAACGCATCATCAACAAACACGGCGTGCAAGCGGTGGCCTACGGCGTTCCCGGCCTGACCGCCAACTCGCTGATCCGCGCCGCCAGCCGTTATGTGCCGATCGAAGGCGCACTGTTGCTCAAGAATTGAACGGAGTTGAACCCGGTTTGGAACGCATTGCAGTCATCGACTTTGAAACCACCGGCATCTCGCCGAGCAGCAGCTGCCGGGCCACGGAAATCGCCGTGGTCATGCTGGAAAACGGCCGCATCGTTGAGCGTTACCAGAGCCTGATGAACGCCGGCGTCCGCGTCCCGGCCTTCATCGAACAACTCACCGGCATCAGCAACGCCATGCTGCGCACCGCGCCTTCGGCCGAACAGGTGATGAACGAAGTCAACGAATTCGTCGGCTGCACGCCCCTGCTGGCACACAACGCAGCCTTCGACCAGAAGTTCTGGGACTTCGAACTGGGCCGGATCAAACGCACCCGTTTGCAGAACTTTGCCTGCTCGCTGCTGCTGGCCCGCCGTTTGATGCCGGCAGCGCCGAACCACAAGCTCGGTACGCTCACCACCTTCGCCCAGTTGCCGCATACCGGCCAGGCGCACAGGGCGATGGCGGATGCGGAGATGGCGGCGAATTTGCTGGCGCATCTGGCGGATGAGTTGCGGCGCAAGCATGGGGTGCGCGAGCTATCGCACGACTTGCTGTGCAAATTGCAGAAAGTCCCGGCCGCCAAGGTCGGTGAGCACTTGCAGCGCTATCGCTGAATTCCGGCCCCGGTTGATCGTTTGATCGTTCCCACGCTCCGCGTGGGAATGCAGCCCGGGACGCTCCGCGTCCCAGCTCTCGAGCGGGACGGGAAGGTTACTTGCCGTTGCCTTCGATATGCCCCAACGGCACCCGCTTCTCTATCGCACTCGATAACACGATCGACGTCTTGCTGAACCCGAATTTCGCCACCCGGTTGATCAGCTCTTCCAGCTCGGTCATCGAGCCCACGGCTGCCTGCATGATCACGCACGGGTCGCCGGTGACGCGGTGGCATTCGGTGAGTTGCGGAATTCTGATCAGTTCGTCGTACACCTTCGGGTTGCCGTGCTGGTTCAGGCGCAGTTCGATGACGCACTGGATCGGCAGGCCGAGTTTGGCCATGTCGACTTTGGCCGAGTAGCCGGTGATGACGCCGCTGGCCTCGAGTTTGGCCACGCGCTCGGCGACGGCGGGGGCGGAGAGGTTCACTTTGCGGGCGAGGTCGGCGTAGGACGCGCGACCGTTTTCGAGCAGGGCGCTGAGCAGCATGCGGTCGTATTTGTCCAAGGTCGGACTCCTGAAAATGCCAGACTTTCGAAATCGCGGTTTTGGCCGTCGATCTCCGTGTTTTCAAAAGTGTACCGGCGCTATAAACAGGATTTGTAACTTATTTTTAGCGGTTGGCCTTTCTAGAATAACCCATTCCCTGAGTCTGACTTTCGAGCTGCCCATGTCTGCCTTGCGCCGTTTTTCCCTGCCCTTGATCGCTGCGTTTTTTGCGTTGTACGTGATTTGGGGATCGACCTATCTGGTGATCCGCATCGGCGTCGAGTACTGGCCGCCGCTGATGCTCGGTGGCGTGCGCTTCGTGATTGCCGGCACTCTGATGTACGCGTTCCTGCGCTGGCGCGGGGCACCGGCGCCGACCTGGGCGCAGTGGAAGGCGGCGGGGATCATCGGGATTCTGCTGCTCAGTTTCGGCAACGGCGCGGTGACTTTGGCCGAGCACAGCGGCGTGGCGTCGGGTGTTGCCGCGTTGGCGGTGGCGACGGTGCCGCTGTTTACCTTGCTCTGCGGTTATCTCTGGGGCGCGCGCAACACTCGCCTGGAGTGGGCCGGGGTGGTGATGGGGATTATCGGTATCGCGATGCTCAACATGGGCTCCAACCTGCAATCGAGTCCACTGGGCGCGGCGTTGCTGATTTTCGCGGCAGCGAGCTGGGCGTTCGGTTCGGTGTGGAGCAAACACTTGCCGCTGCCTCAGGGCGCAATGGCCAGTGCCGTGGAAATGCTGGTCGGTGGCGTCGTGCTGCTGATCGGCAGCGCGGCCAGCGGTGAACACCTGCAGGCCATGCCGCCGCTGGAAGGCTGGCTGGCGCTGGCGTACCTGATCTTCTTCGGCTCGATCATCGCGTTCAACGCTTACATGTATCTGTTGAAAAACGTTCGTCCGGCGGCAGCCACCAGTTATGCCTACGTCAACCCGGCGGTGGCGGTGTTGCTGGGGATCGTGTTTGTCGGCGAGACCATCGGCATCGAAGAAGCGCTGGCAATGCTGGTGATCATCGGTGCGGTGGTGCTGATCAGTCTGCCGCAGTGGCGGCGTCCGGCGCGGTCGCCGGTGGTCAGCGAGCCGGCTGCCGCAGCGAAGGTCATAGCGACGGAGCAGCGTGCGAATTAGGGTAAACTGCGCGCCATCGCATACTCGTTTTGCACAATCTGCTCTGATTTTTCCTACGGTACTCCCATGACTTTCGCCACCCTTGGCCTGATCGAACCCTTGCTGCGCTCCCTTGAGAAGCTCGGCTACCAGACCCCGACGCCGGTGCAGGCGCAGGCCATTCCGGCCGTGCTGGCCGGTCGCGACCTGATGGCTGCGGCCCAGACCGGCACCGGCAAGACCGCCGGTTTCGCTTTGCCGCTGCTGCAACTGCTGGCGATGGAAGGGCCGAAAGTCACCGCCAACTCGGTGCGTGCGCTGATTCTGGTGCCGACCCGCGAGCTGGCCGAGCAAGTCCACGAGGCCGTGCGCCAGTACGCCGAAAACCTGCCATTGCGCACTTACGCGGTGTACGGCGGCGTCAGCATCAACCCGCAGATGATGAAGCTGCGCGGCGGCGTCGATCTGCTGGTCGCGACCCCGGGCCGTCTGCTCGACCTGTTCCGCCAGAACGCGCTGAAGTTCAATCAGCTGCAAACTCTGGTGCTGGACGAAGCCGACCGCATGCTCGACCTGGGTTTTTCAGAAGAGCTGGCGAACATTTACCGCGCGCTGCCGAAGAAACGTCAGACGCTGCTGTTCTCCGCGACCTTCTCCGATGACATCCGCCTGCTGGCCGGGCAGATGCTCAACGATCCTCAGAGCATCGAAGTCAGCCCGCGCAACGTCGCCGCCAACACCGTCAAGCAGTGGGTGGTGACGGTGGACAAGAAGCGCAAGCCGGAACTGTTCGTGCACCTGATGCGCAAGAACAAGTGGAAGCAGGTGCTGGTGTTCGCCAAGACCCGTAATGGTGTGGACGCGCTGGTCGAGAAGCTCCAGGGCCTGGGCGTGAACGCCGACGGCATCCACGGCGACAAGCCGCAAGCGACCCGGCAGCGGGCGCTGGACCGTTTCAAGTTGAGCGAAGTACAGATTCTGGTGGCCACCGACGTGGCGGCCCGTGGTCTGGATATCGAAGACCTGCCATTGGTGGTCAACTTCGATCTGCCGATCGTTGCCGAGGATTACATTCACCGTATCGGCCGGACTGGCCGCGCGGGTTCGACCGGTGAGGCGATTTCGCTGGTGTGCGCCGATGAAGTGAACATGTTGTCGGCGATTGAAATGCTGACCCGCAGCACGTTGAAGCGTGAGGTTGAGCCGGACTTCGTGCCCGAGCACCGCGTGCCGGATACCGATGCCAGTGGTCAGGTGATCAAGAAGCCGAAGAAACCGAAAAAGCCCAAGGCTTCCGGTGGTGGCGGTGGCAAGCGCAATCTGGGCAAGTGGGTGGACAGCGGCGAGACTCAGGCGCCGGAGCCTTCGATCAAGCCTGTGCGCAAGGTGCCGGTGTTCAATACCGGGCCGCGTAAGCGTAAGCCATAAGGGCAGCGGCGAGTTTCAAGCTGCAAGCTACGAGTTAAGGGCGGTTTGTCGTTAGCTTTTGGCTTGTAGCTTGCCGCTGTTGTTGAGCCACTTCAGCATTCCAGCTCCGGCCGCCCGGCCGCTGGCAAAACACGCCGTCAGTAGATAACCCCCAGTCGGCGCTTCCCAATCCAGCATTTCCCCCGCACAAAACACCCCCGGCAACGCCTTGAGCATCATCCGCTCATCCATCGCCTCAAACGTCACGCCACCGGCACTGCTGATCGCTTCATCCAGTGGTCGGGTTTTCACCAGCGTCAGCGGCAAAGCCTTGATCGCCCGGGCCAGCCGCGCCGGATCGGCAAACGTCGCCGCATCAGTGAGTTCACGCAACAGCGCCGCTTTCAACCCATCAATCCCGACCTGACTGTGCAGATGCTTGGCCATCGAGCGCGAACCCCGTGGTTTGCTCAGTGCCGCCTGCAATTTATCCACAGGACGGCCGGGCAGCAGGTCGATGTGAATGGTCGCCGCACCGTGCACATTGATCGCCTCACGAATCGGCGCCGACAGCGCGTAGATCAAACTGCCCTCGATGCCGGTTGCGGTAATCACGCATTCACCCAAACGCGGAACGTCGTCATTCAAACCAATGGCGATATTTTTCAGCGGCGCGCCGGCGAATTTGCTGACCATCAATTCGCTCCAGGCCTGCACCTCGAAGCCGCAATTGCTCGGCTGCAACGGCGCCAGTCCTACACCGCGTTGCTCCAGCGGCAGCATCCACGCGCCGTCGGAGCCCAGTCGCGACCAGCTGCCGCCGCCGAGGGCGAGCAGGGTGGCGTCGGGGGTGAGGGTTTTCTCGCCTTCCGGGCTGTCGATGCGCAGTGCGCCGTTTTCGTCCCAGCCGAGCCAGCGGTGGCGGGTGTGGATAACCACGCCGCTGTCGCGCAGGCGCTTGAGCCAGGCGCGCAGCAATGGCGCGGCTTTCATGTCGGTGGGGAACACCCGGCCGGAGCTGCCGATAAAGGTTTCGATGCCCAGCTCGTGAATCCAGCGGCACAGTGCGTCGGCGTCGAACGCGCGTAGCAGCGGGGCGATGTTCGGGGCGCGTTCGGCGTAGCGCGAGAGGAAGGCCGGCCAGGCTTCGGAATGGGTGATGTTCATGCCGCCGACCCCGGCCAGCAGGAACTTGCGGCCTACCGAGGGCATTCCGTCGTACAGATCGACGCGAACTCCGGCCTGGCTCAGCACTTCGGCGGCCATCAGGCCGGCGGGGCCACCGCCGATGATGGCGACGTGAGCGGGAAGGGCGGCGGAAGTCTGGGTCATGGCAGCGGCAATAGCGTGGCGGAATAAGCCGCGCATTCTAGCAGCAGCGGCCATCGTCAGACCTGATCAAAAAACAACCAGTGCGCTGCAAGCCATGTTCATCGTGGGCTGTAGTCCCTTTCGCTCAGGTTATCCACAGGCCGTTCCACAGCCATTGTGGGTAACGCAGCACAACTCAATGACAACCGGATGACTGCCAGACGCGCTGCGCACTGTGATGCAGGATGCCGTGGCGGCGGGCCAGGGCGTGGCGATCCTTGCTGTAACCGCCGCCGATCACCCCGACCACCGGGATGTCGCGGCCCAGGCAGTGGCGCATCACGCTTTCGTCGCGGGCGGCGACGCCTTCGTCGGTCAGTTGCAGATAACCGAGGGCGTCGTCCTTGTGCACGTCGACACCGGCGTCGTACAGCACCAGATCCGGCTGATACAGCGGCAGCAGATAGTTGAGCGCGTCGTCGACCACTTTCAGGTAATCGGCATCGCCCATGCCGTTGGGCAGTGGAATGTCCCAGTCGCTTTCGGCCTTGCGTGCAGGAAAGTTCTTTTCGCAGTGCAGGGAAACGGTGATCGCTTCCGGGGTGTTGTGCAGAATCCGCGCAGTGCCGTCGCCCTGATGCACGTCGCAGTCGAAGATCAGCACCCGGTTCACTCGGCCGCTTTGCAGCAGGTAGTGGCTGATGATCGCCAGGTCATTGAAGATGCAGAAGCCGGCGGGGTAGTCGTAGTGGGCGTGATGGGTGCCGCCGGCCAGGTGACAGGCCAGGCCATGTTCCAGCGCTTTTTCCGCTGCCAGAATCGAACCGCCGACCGCCCGCACGGTGCGTCGCGCCAGGGCTTCGTTCCACGGCAGACCGAGGCGCCGCTGGTCTTCGCGGGACAACTCGCCGCTCATGTAGCGTTCGATATAACCGCGGTCATGGGCCAGGGCGAGAATGTCGGCAGGGCACAGCTCGGGGCGCAGCAGGTCTTCGTCGCGGGTCAGGCCGCTGTCCACCAGGTGATCGCGCAGCAGGCGGAACTTGTCCATGGGGAAGCGGTGATCCGCCGGAAATTCCGGGCTGTAGTCTTCGTGGTAGATCAGCGGCAACGGCATGGTGGACTATTCATAAAGGCTGCAGGAAAGAGTGCAAAGCCTAACAGCGATGTAGACTGACGGCATCAAGCGGAGGGGCGGGATGGAACCGATACTGGAGCTGCAAAGCGCAAGGCTGCTGATGCGCCAATGGCAGGACGAGGATTTGCCGGCATTCGCGGCGATGTGCGCCGATCCGCAGGTGATGCGCTACTTCCCCGCGCCCTTGAGCCGGCTGGAAAGCGCCGCGCTGATCGGCCGGGTGCGCGGGCATTTCGCCGAACACGGGTACGGCCTGTGGGCGCTGGAGCGCAAGGACACTGGGGAGTTCATCGGTTTTACCGGGCTCGGCGTGGTCGGCTTCGATGCGCCGTTCACCCCGGCGGTGGAAATCGGCTGGCGCCTGGCGAAGGAACATTGGGGCCTGGGTTATGCCAGCGAAGCGGCGTGGACTGCACTGCGCTGCGGTTTCGACCGTTTGTCCCTGAAGGAGATCGTGTCCTTCACCGCGCAGAGCAATCTGCCGTCGGAAAAAGTGATGCAGGCGATCGGCATGCATCACGATCCAGCCGACGATTTCGATCACCCGAAACTGGCGGTCGACCATCCGTTAAGTCGACATGTGTTGTACCGCATCACCCGGGAGCAATGGCTGCAGACCTTGCATGGCTAAGCCGACACGGACGTTTACAATGGCGCGATCAGTGGCTCGCGCCAGAATCTGAATTGGCCGCCGCAGCCAGGGCTGCGCGGCATAGCGTTGTGTGAGGAGAGTCTGAATGAGCCAAGTGTTGGAAGATCTGGTGGATCTGCTGACCCTCGAACCGATCGAGGAAAACCTGTTCCGTGGTCGCAGTCAGGATCTGGGCTTTCGCCAGTTGTTCGGCGGCCAGGTATTGGGCCAGTCGTTGTCGGCGGCCAGTCAGACCGTTGAAGAAGCGCGCCATGTGCATTCGATGCACGGTTATTTCCTGCGTCCGGGCGATGCCAAGTTGCCGGTGGTCTACTCGGTTGACCGCGTGCGCGACGGCGGCAGTTTCAGCACCCGCCGCGTGACCGCGATCCAGAAGGGCCACCCGATTTTCACCTGCAGCGCTTCGTTCCAGTACGACGAAGAAGGCTTCGAGCACCAGAGCCAGATGCCGCAAGTGGTCGGCCCCGAAAACCTGCCGTCGGAGCTGGAACTGACCCAGCAACGCGCGCACCTGATCCCGGAACACATGCGCGAAAAGCTGCTGTGCCCGAAGCCGATCGAAGTGCGCCCGGTCACTGAAAAAGACCCGTACAACCCGCAACCGGCGGATCCGATCAAGTACGTGTGGTTCCGCGCCGACGGTGCGTTGGCCGATATCCCGGCACTGCACAAATACCTGCTGGCCTACGCCTCGGACTTCGGTCTGCTGACCACCTCGATGCTGCCGCACGGCAAATCGGTCTGGCAGAAAGACATGCAGGTCGCCAGCCTCGACCACGCGCTGTGGTTCCACAATGACTTGCGCGCCGATGACTGGTTGCTTTACGCCATGGACAGTCCGTGGGCCGGCAACTCTCGCGGGTTCTCCCGTGGCAGCGTGTTCAACCGCGCCGGGCAACTGGTGGCGTCGGTGACCCAGGAAGGCCTGATCCGTCATCGCAAGGACTGGGCATGAGTCTGGCGGACGTGCGGCACTGGGTGTTCGACATGGACGGCACCCTGACCGTCGCCGTGCACGACTTCGCGGCGATCCGCGTGGCGCTGTCGATCCCGCCGGAGGACGACATCCTCACCCACCTCGCGGCATTGCCCGCCGAGGAAGCGGCGGCGAAACACGCTTGGTTGCTGGAGCATGAGCGCGATCTGGCGCTCGGTTCGACCCCGGCGGTCGGGGCGGTGGAGCTGGTGCGCGACCTGCACGCCCGGGGCTATCGCCTCGGCATCCTGACCCGCAATGCGCGGGAGCTGGCCCACGTGACGCTGGAGGCCATCGGCCTGGCTGACTGCTTCGCGGTGGAGGATGTGCTGGGCCGCGATGAAGCACAGCCAAAACCGCATCCGGGCGGTTTGCTGAAACTGGCCGAGGCCTGGCAAGTGCCGGCGAGCGAGATGGTGATGGTCGGTGATTACCGGTTTGATCTTGATTGCGGCCGGGCGGCGGGCACCCACACGGTGCTGGTGAACCTGCCGGATAATCCGTGGCCGGAGCTGACCGACTGGCATGCGAAGGATTGTGTCGAGTTGCGGCGAATGCTGTTCGCCTAAAAAAACGGGGGCTTGGGCCCCCGTTTTTTATTGCTCGAATAGTGCTTTCTGGCCTTCCGGCGAGGTCAGCATGCCGTCGCCGTTATGCCCGACGCCGGGTACTTCGATCAGGCGCTGATTCACCCCTTCAGGGTGACGACGCAGCAAGTAACCGAAAAACAGCTTCCCGCGCTCCAGTCGATAAGCCCCCTGGGCTTTGGCGGCGCAGCTCTTGTCCAGCGCCGGGTGTTGCGGGTCGGTGTCCTGCTGACCCAGCAGATAAATCACCTCGCGTTTGACGTAACGGCCTTCAAGCTGCGCGGGCGTTTGCCCACCCGCGTAGATCGGCGGGTCCACCAGACCGTACTTCCAGCGGTTGAAACCCGGACACTTGGCATGATCGAAGGCCACCGGGCGTTGCTCATTGAAATAGGCGTACGACGACGGGTTGGCCACCACGTAACGCAAGCGAATGCCTTCGGTCTTGAGCGCCGGTTGTTCCTGGGCCAGCAGCGCATAACGCTGCACCACCTGAGCGCCGCCGGAGTGGCCGAAGATCACGATCTGCTTCACGTCCGGAAACTGCTTGCGATCGCTCAGCCGCCCGACGATTTCGTCCAGTGCGGCGTAGGAACTCAGCGGGCTCGGCCCTGTGGATAACCCGCCGCCCATCCAGTCGTTGCCTTGCCAGCGCAGCACGCTGGCGGGTAACGAGTAGAGCGCCACATCGCTTTCGTTGAGAAACTGCGGGGCGATCACCAGGGTGTTGGCGGTTTGCCCGGCCAGTTCCGCCGCGACTTCGCCGCTTTTGCGATAGGTCTCGGCGTTGCGCAGACGGCCATGAATGACGATCAGCACGCGCTCGATTTTCGCCGGCGCCGGGCCGATGCCCACCGCCATTTCGCCGGCCTGCAATTGCAGGCGCCCGGGACTGATTGCGTCGACGCCGGCCGCTTGGACGGTGCCGCCGATGAACAGTAAAGCCAACAGCCATTTATGCATTTACAGGTTTTTCGCCGCAAAGGTATCGCACTGGCCGACCTGGCCCTGGGCGAATCCGGTTTTGAACCAGCGCACCCTTTGCGCCGACGTACCGTGGGTAAACGAGTCCGGCACCACACGGCCCTGACCCTGTTGTTGCAGGCGATCATCACCGATGGCGTTCGCCGCGTTCAAGGCTTCTTCGATATCGCCCGGTTCCAGCCAGTTCAGACGCTTCTGCGCGTTGTAGGCCCAGACCCCGGCCAGACAATCGGCTTGCAGTTCCTGACGCACCAGCAGGCCGCCGTCGCCTTCCATCTGCCGGCCTTGCTGGCGGGCTGTCTGAATTTTCGCCGAGACGCCGAGAAGCGTCTGCACATGGTGTCCGACTTCGTGAGCGATCACGTAGGCCTGGGCGAAGTCGCCGGCGGCCTTGAAGCGTTGGGCCATTTCCTGGAAGAACGCCATGTCCAGATAGACCTTCTGGTCTGCCGGGCAATAGAACGGGCCGGTGGCCGAGGTCGCCAGACCGCAAGCGGAGTTGACCCGGTTGCTGAACAGCACCAGGGTCGGGTCCTTATATTGCCGGCCGGCCTGCTGGAAGATCGCGCCCCAAGTGTCTTCGGTGTCGCCGAGGATCGAGCGCACGAATTCGGCCTGTTCATCGTTGGCCGGCGGTGCCTGACGGGTTTGCGAAGTGGGGGCCGATTGTTCGGTCATCTGCCCGGTGAGCTGGCCCAGGATCTGCAGCGGGTCCTGTCCGGTGATCCAGCCGATGCCGACGATCAGCAGGATCGCCCCGAGGCTCAGCCCCTTGCCACCGCCGAAGCGCATGCCGCCACCACCGCCCATATCATCGCCACGGGCATCGACGACGTTGTCACTGCGTCGGCCTTTTTTCCATAGCATGTGGGAATCCTCTATCTGTAGGTGGTGATGAGTGTTGCTGGTGTGTGAGTGTGGCGCCAGTCCGGTCGTCCGTCTATTCGTACACACGCACAAAGGCCCGGCCTCGGGGTGACGAGGTCGGGCCTGTTATTGACGAGCGCGAGCGCCGGGAATTCAATTCGCCGGCGGATTTCTTTCGCCGGGTCGGGTGTCAGCGGTCGAAGGCATCCCACACCGGCGCGAAGTCCGGGCTGACCTGACGTTCGCGCTTGGGCAGCGCGGCGATCAGCGCCCGGTCGTCGTCATCCAGTTTGACATTCAGCGAGGCCAGGTTGGCCAGTTGATTGGTCTTGCTGCTGGCCTTGGGAATCGCCGCGACGTTGTCCTGATCCAGCAGCCACTTCAGCGCCACTTGAGTGGGCAGCACGCCGTGTTTTTCAGCGATCTGCTGAATCTGTGGAATCTCCGAGACTTTATTACGCGCCAGCGGCGTGTAGGCCGTCAGCGCCAGATCGTGTTGACGGGCGTAGTCGAGCAGGGCGTTTTGTCCGAGCAGGACGTGGTACTCGACCTGAATGGCTGACAGAGGAATACCGTATTCCTCGACGACTTTGCGCAGCAGCGGCAGCGGAAAATTCGCCACGCCGATGTTGCGAGCCAGCCCCTGTTCCTTGAAGGATGCGAGGGTTTCAAGGGTGCGCGGCAGGTCCCAGTCAGTGCTCGGCCAATGGATCATGAACAGGTCGACGTACTCGCTGCGCAAGGCCTTGAGGCTGCGATCCAGCGATTGACGCATGGCGTTCGGTTGCAACTGGTCCCACCAGACCTTGGTGGTGACGTGGATCTGCTCGCGGGGTGTCGGCGTATTTGCCAGCGCCTGTCCGACTGCGTCTTCGTTGTTGTAGGCCGCTGCCGTGTCGATGTGTCGGTAACCGAGTTCCAGCGCTTGCTCCACGGCGCGGGTGCATTCGTCGCCGAGCATCGGCCAGGTGCCGAGGCCGAGTTTCGGCAGGTTCAGTCCTTGTCTGTTAACGATGTGCTGCATGGTCGATCTCCTGTTCGAAAGCCGTGACGCCCGCCATGTGCCGGGCGGCGATGTAACCGAAAGTCAGGGCCGGGCCGAGGTTGATCCCGCCCGCCGGATAATGCCCGCCCATGATGCTGGCCATGTCGCCACCCGCCGCGTAGAGCCCGGCGATGGGCCGGTCTGCGGCGTCGAGCACTTGCGCATGCGGATTGACCTTGAGCCCGGCGAAGGTGCCGAAGCAGCCCGGCTGCACCTTCACCGCGTAGAACGGGCCTTGTTCGATGGGCGCCACGCACGGGTTGGGCTGTTGCGCGGGATCGCCCTGTTTGCGGTTGTACGGGGTCGAGCCGCGACCGAACAGCGGGTCTTCGCCGTGCCGGGCATGGTCGTTGTATTCATGGAGAGTGGCGCGTAATCCGTTCGGATCGATGCCGCATGCAGTGGCCAATTCCTCAAGGGTATCGCCGGTTTTCAGATAGCCGCTGCGGATAAAACCTGACACCGGCACCGGAAACGGCCGAGACATGCCTAGCCCGTAACGCCGCTGGAACGCGCGGGTGCAGATCAGCCAGGACGCGACTTCTTCGCCTTCAGGGGCCGCGGCGACCATGGCGCTGACATAGTCGTAATAGCCGTTGGCTTCGTTGACGAAGCGCTGGCCGTTGCGCAGCACGCCGATGACGCCCGGTTTGCCGCGCTCGATGATGTGTGGGAAATGGCCGATGCTGCCGTCGGAATGTGGCACCTGCGAGACCGGCGCCCACGCCACGGGCGAGGCCACATCGGTGTTGACCCGGCCCCCAGCGGTTTCGCCCAGTCGCAGACCGTCGCCATTGACTGCCAGCGGAGGCAGTGCCCAATGTTCGTGACCGGTGGGCGTGCGCGGGAACAAGGCCTTGCGCCGCTCGATGTCGTTGGCAAATCCGCCGGCCGCGAGCACCACGCCCTTGCGCGCATGGACAGTGACCGGGCCTTTCGCGGTGTGCACGCGAGCGCCGGTGATGCGTGATTCGTCGCGCAGCAGTTCCGTCACTGGCGCCGATTCCCACAGCAGCACGCCGAGGTCTTCGGCGGATTTCGCCAGCCGCGCCACCAGCGCCACGCCGTTGACCAGTTGCATCGCTCGGCCGTGCAGCGCCAGGTCCAGCAGGTGGCGAGTGAAACGCCGGGTCACGTGCCAGACCGCCGACAACGAGCGAGTCAGATTGAGAAACGCCGACAGGTCCGCGCCGGCCATGATCGGCATGCCCATGAACGATGTTTCCCGCATCGTTGTGCGAAGACGCTTGAGCAGGCGCCCGACCTTTCGTCCGTCGTAGGGAGCGGCAATCACCGAGCGTCCGCCGGTGCCGGCGCCCGGTGTTTCGCCGTGGATGTCGGCGATGGCGTTGCCGTCGGCGAATTGCAGGGCGGTGTGTTGTTCGAAGAACGCCACCATGCGCGGGCCGGCTTCAAGGAAGGCGTCGATCATGGCCGGGTCGTAGTGCTCGCCGAGTTCGTGGCGCAGATAGGTGCGCGGCAATTCCACGTCTTCCACGATCCCGGCGCGCCGGGCCAGCGGATTGCACGGCACCCACGCCCAGCCGCCGGACCACGCGGTGGCGCCGCCGAACACCGGATCCTTTTCCACCACGATGACCTTCAAGCCATGCCAGGCGGCGGTGACGGCGGCCGACAAACCGGCGGCGCCGGAGCCGACCACCAGAACGTCGCAGTGGATATCGGGAAGGGCAGGCATCAGGAAACGCTCCAGCAATCAATTATTTTTAGAATCAGGTTCCAGAAAATAACCAGTGCTGGCGAAGCAGATCAACCGACTGACGCGCAAAGTGGGCGGTTATCGGACGCCGGGTTCCAGATTTCGCATTCCTCGGGATGTCTTCTAGAATCGGCGAAATTTCACCGAGAGCGCATCATGGCCGGCAGTCAAATCGAACGGGTTTTCAGCGTGCTGGAAAGCCTCACCAGTGATCCGCGCGGGCTGCCGATGCAGACCCTGGCCGAGCAACTGGACATTCCGAAGAGCGCGACGCACCGCCTGCTCGCCGAGCTGATCCGCTTGGGTTATGTGCGGCAGAACCCGGAGACGTTGCGTTATCACCTGTCGACCAAACTGGTGGCGATGGGCTTTCAATATCTGTCGAGCAGCGGTGCCGACATTGTGCAGCCGGTGCTTGATCGCCTGGCCCAGGAAACCGGTGAGTTGGTACGCCTCGGGGTGATCGACGGCGAGCGTCAGACCTGGATCGCCAAGGCCCAGGGCGCTCGTAGCGGTCTGCGTTACGACCCGGACATGGGCCGCGACGCGCCGCTGTTCTACACCGCATCGGGCCATGCGTGGCTGGCGTGCATGAGCGACGCCGAGGCGTTGTCGCTGGTCGAGCGCCAGGGCGCGGAGGTGCCGGCGGATATCGGGCCCAATGCGCCGCGCTCCAATATTGAACTGCTCGAACGCCTGCGCGTGGCCCGGGAACAGGGCTATGCCTGTGTGGAAGAAAGCTCGGCGGTCGGCACTTCGGCGATTGCTGCCGTGGTGAAACATCCCGCCGATGGCCGGGTGATTGGCGTGCTCAGCATCGCCGGGCCAAGCGCACGGATGTCGGCGGCGCGATTGCATGAACTGGCGCCGTTGCTGCTGACGTTTACCGAGGAGCTGTCGGCGGCGAGCCTGGCCTCGGAGTTGTTCGTTTAAGCAAAGCTGTGCGCTGTTCGCCCACTTTTCAACCGAGTAGGTGTGAGAATCTGGAACCGGGTTCTAAATTGTTGATGGAGTGAGTTTTCCTACAACAATCACAAGAGGATCGCACCTTGAACCCGCCCCTTCGAATCGCCCTGATCGGCGCCGGCAACATGGGCCAGCAACATTACCGGCACCTGAAGAATCTCACTGAGGCCACGGTATGCGCCGTGGCCGATCCCGGCCCTCAGGCACGGGCCCTGGCGGCAGAGTGGGGTGTGGCGTATTTCGCCGATCACCGTCAGATGCTGGAGCAGAACCGGCCAGACGCAGTGATCGTCGCCAATCCGAATAATCAGCACGTCAGCACCGCGCTGGATTGCCTGGCTGCAGGCGTTCCGGTGTTGCTGGAAAAACCGGTGGGCGTGCATCTGAATGAGGCGCGGGAATTGGTGGCAGCGGTGGAGCGCAGCGGCGTACCGGTGCTGGTCGGCCATCATCGGCGGCACAATCCATTGATCGTGCGTGCTCATGAGCTGGTCAAGGGTGGGGCGTTGGGACGGCTGACGCTGGTGACTGCGTTGTTCCAGCTGCGCAAGCCCGACCAGTATTTCGAAACGGTGTGGCGGCGCGAGGCAGGTGCCGGAATGCTGTTGACCAATCTGATTCACGACCTCGATCTGCTGCGTCATCTATGCGGTGAAGTGCGTTCGGTGCAGGCGATCACCGACCATTCGGTGCGCAGTTTCGCCAATGAAGACAGCGCGGCGATTCTGCTGCAATTCGATGGCGGAGCGCTGGGTACGCTGACCGGTTCCGATGCGGTGGCGGCGCCGTGGAGCTGGGAGTTGAACTCTGGGGAGAACCCGGTCTATCCACGTCAGGCGGATCAGCCGTGTTATTTACTGGCGGGAACGGCAGGAGCCTTGAGCATTCCGCAACTCAAGCGCTGGCATTACCGCGCCGATCAGGTGGATGCCGGTTGGCATGAGCCGTTGCTGTCCGTTGATGAACCGTTCACACCGGACGAAGCCCTGCGGTTGCAGTTGCAGCATTTCGTCCGCGTCGTACGACGGGAAGTCGAACCGTTGGTGAGTGCCGCCGACGCCGCCTGCACCCTGGCGCTGGTCGAGGCTATCCGTGAAGCGGCGGCCAGCGGTCGCGCCACTGAACCTGCGCAGATCGAGTCCTGAATATGAGCGAACGAATTCTGTCCCTGGCCAGCCTGACCGTGCTGGAGTTGTCGCCACCCGAGATGGTCGAGGTCGCGGCCCGTGCCGGATACAGTCATGTCGGCCTGCGTCTGGAGCCGGCGACGCCCGAGGAATATCACTTTCCGTTGGTAGCCGATGGCGATTTGCGGCGTCAGACACTGGCGCGTTTGCGTGACACCGGAATCGGCGTGCTTGACGTGGAAATCCTTCGATTGAAGCCGCAGACAGTGGTCGCGGATTTCGAGCCACTGCTCAGCGTTGGCGCGCAGTTCGGTGCCAGTGAGTTGTTGGTCGCCGGTAACGATCCTGACGAACAGCGGCTCACCGATAATTTTGCGGCACTCTGCGATCTGGCGGCGCGCTACGGTTTGCATCCGCATCTGGAGTTCATGCCCTGGACCGATGCACGCAATCTTGAGCAGGCGTTGCGCATCGTCGCCAAGGCCGGGCGCGAAAACGGTGCGGTGCTGGTCGATGCGTTTCACTTCGACCGTTCCGGATCGCGGCTGGAAGATCTGGATGGCGTGCCGCCCTCACGGCTGCGCTATGCACAGTTGTGCGATGTTGCCGGGCCGAGGCCGACGGACATGGCCGAGATCTTGCGTCAGGCCCGCAATGAACGACGGTTTCCCGGCGAGGGTGATTGTGACTTGAGCGGCTTGTTGCGCAGTCTTCCGGCTAACCTTCCCCTGAGTCTGGAAATTCCCACGGTCAAATTGCTGGAGCAAGGCGTGAGTGGCTTGCAGCGGGCGCAAATGGCGATCGACCGGACACGGGAATTGTTGGCCCGGCTTTAAGTCTGCTTCAAGGGGCGAGGGCGCACGCGTCCTCGTCACCGTTTATTTTTCATTCAGAGAGAGCCCATGACCGTCAGCACTCCGCTTTCCGGCGTCAACCAACCCTTCAAGGGGATCTTGCTGATTGTCGTGGCAACCTTCCTGTTCTCCAGCCACGACGCGCTGTCGAAATACCTTTCGGGTTTTTATCCGATCGTCATGGTGGTGTGGGCGCGGTATCTGGTGCACACGCTGCTGATGGCGGGGATTTTCCTGCCGCAGTCCGGGCTGCGCGTGCTGCGTACAAAACGCCCGTTGTGGCAATTGGCGCGGGCGTTGTGCCTGTTGGGGACCAGCCTGTTTTTCACCACGGCGTTGCTGTACATCCCGCTGGCCGAGGCCACGGCGGTCAACTTTCTTGCGCCGGTGCTGGTGACGGCGCTGTCGGTGCCGCTGCTCAAGGAGCGGGTGACGCGCGGTCAGTGGATCGCGGTGGTGTGCGGGTTCATCGGGGTGCTGATCATCGTCCATCCGGGCGGTGACCTGTTTACTCCGGCGATTCTCCTGCCATTCTGTTCGGCGCTGTTTTTCTGCTTCTATCAGCTGCTCACCCGCAAGCTCGCCGAAGTCGACAGCCCGACCACCAGCAACTTTTTCGCCGGGTTGTGCAACACGCTGGTGATGAGTGCGCTGGTGCCGTTCTTCTGGCAGGTGCCGAGCCTGGGCCATGCGCTGTTGATGCTGGCGCTGGGCAGTTGCGGAATGACCGCGCACCTGTTTCTGACCCAGGCATTCCGCCATGCCGCGCCGGCGTTGCTGGCGCCGTTCGGTTATTGCCAGATCGTGTTTGCGGGGTTGCTGGGCTGGTTGCTGTTTGCTCACACGCCGACCCTGATGACGGTGATCGGGATTGCGGTGATCTGTTGCAGCGGACTGGCGGCAGCGTGGCAGCAGAGCCGGCGCTGAAAGCAAAACCGGCCTGAAATCAGGCCGGTCGGTGCAGGAAGGTTATTCAGTATTGGAAGGCTACTCAGTGACGGTAGGAATCTTGCGCGGTGCCATGAAGTACATCCAGGTCAGGGCAATGAAGTACATCGCGGGGATCAGAGTGAACAACACGGTGTAGTTGTTGTTGGTGACGGTCAGGATGTGGCCGACGATCTGGGTCATGAACATCCCGCCAATCGCTGCGCACATGCCGCCGAAACCGAACACCGTGCTCATCATGTGCTTGGGCGTGTAGTCCATCACCAGGCTCCAGATGTTGGCGGTCCAGGCCTGGTGCGCGCCGATGGCCAGGGAGATGGCAGCGACGGCAATCCACAGGTTGGCGGAACCGGCGGCCATGACCACGCCGATGATGCAGCAGGCGAACAGGAACATCGACAGCAGCCGCGCCTTGATCGAGTTCATGCCGCGACCGATCAGGAACGAAGACAGAATCCCGCCGCCCACGCTGCCGAAGTCAGCGGTCACGTAGATGATGATCAGCGGAATGCCCATCTGGGTGACGTTGATGCCCAGGTTGTATTGCTGATTGAGAAACGGCGGCAGCCAGTACAGGTAGAACCAGAACACCGGCGCGGTCAGCGAGTAGGCGAGGGCGAAGGCCCAGGTGCCGCGCATCCGCAGGATTTTCGAGAACGGCACGCGGGCCTGTTCCGGTTCGACTTCTTTCTGGATGTATTCCAGCTCTGACTGCTTAACGTTTGGGTGATCTTCCGGGTTGAAATACTTCAGGCCCCAGAACAGCAGCCAGATCCCGCCGAGTGCCGACATGCACAGGAATGCGGCCTGCCAGCCCCACACGTGAAGGATCAGCGGCAGCAGCATCGGGGTGAACATCGCGCCGACGTTGGTGCCGGCGTTGAAGATGCCGGTGGCCACGGCGCGCTCGCCGGCCGGGAACCACAGGCGCGTGGTCTTCACGCAGGCCGGGTAGTTCGCCGCTTCAGTCAGACCGAGGATGAATCGGCAGACCATGAAGCCCACCGCCGAGGTCGCCAGACCGTGGGCGCCGGTGGCCAGGCTCCAGAGCAGCACCGCGCAGAAGAACACGCGCTTGACGCCGACCCGATCGATCAGCCGTCCTTGCAGCACGAAACCGATCGCGTAGCCGACCTGAAACCAGAAGTTGATGTTGGCGTAGTCCATCGCCGTCCAGCTCATTTCCTTGGCGAGGATCGGCTGCATGACGCCGAGGGCGGCGCGGTCGATGTAATTGAGGGTGGTGGCGAAAAACACCAGCGCCAGCATGCCCCAACGGGTCTTGCCGACGGCCATGGCGCCGCGGATCTTGTCGCCGATGCCACCCGTGGCAGTGCTCATGGCCGGAGCCATGCGGGAAGTCTGTGAAGGAATCATGTGTTCCACCCGTTTTTGGATTTGTTATTTGGTGTGCTTTTCTTGTGCACGCTGCGACCGGTGGTTCAGTTCCGGACTCAAGGTGAGACGGATGTTGGGCAGTGGACGAAAAATCGTCAATTCGCCAAACCGGCATTCTGTTCGATAATCGCACGCAAAACTAACCGGGTAGTACAGTTTAAATTGCTCAATGAAAAACCGGGACCAATAATTCGCTCACCCTATAAAAGCGGCGCAATTTTCGTAGCCGACGTCTCCACCGGGAGTTGAAACATGCAGCGATCCATTGCCACCGTCTCCTTGAGCGGAACCCTGCCGGAAAAACTCGAAGCCATTGCCGCCGCCGGGTTCGACGGGGTGGAGATTTTCGAGAACGATCTTCTGTATTACGACGGCAGCCCCCGGGAAATCCGGCAGATGTGCGCCGACCTCGGGATTGCCATCACCCTGTTTCAGCCGTTCCGCGATTTCGAAGGCTGCCGCCGTGATCGTCTGGAGCGCAACCTGGAACGGGCCGAGCGCAAGTTCGACCTGATGCAGGAACTGGGCACCGACCTGGTGCTGGTCTGCAGCAACGCCTCCCCCGACAGCCTCGGCGATCAACAGATCCTCATCGACGACCTGCGCCTGCTGGCCGAGCGCGCTGGTGCCCGTGGCCTGCGCATCGGTTATGAAGCGCTGGCCTGGGGCCGTCACGTCAATACTTATCAACAGGTCTGGGACATCGTGCGTCAGGCCGATCACCCGGCCCTCGGCGTGTTGCTCGACAGCTTCCACACCTTGTCGCTCAAGGGCGATCCACGGGCGATTGCCGAGATTCCCGGCGACAAGATTTTCTTCGTACAGATGGCCGACGCGCCGATCCTGGCGATGGACGTGCTGGAGTGGAGCCGGCATTTCCGCTGCTTCCCGGGGCAGGGCGAATTCGATCTGCCGGGCTTCCTCGCGCCGATCATCCAGAGCGGCTACACCGGGCCGCTGTCGCTGGAAATCTTCAACGACGGCTTCCGCGCCGCGCCGCCTCGGGCCAATGCCGCTGACGGTCTGCGTTCGCTGCTGTATCTGGAGGAGAAAACCCGCCAGCGTCTGGAGCAGGAAATCCGTCCTGTGGATAACCGCGACATCCTCTTCGAAACGCCGAAGGCCAGCGAATACAACGGCATCGAGTTTCTTGAGTTCGCCGTGGATGAAAGCCTGGGCGCCAAGCTGTCGAACTGGCTGGAACGGCTGGGTTTCGTCAAGGCCGGCCAGCATCGCTCCAAGAGTGTCAGCCTGTTGCGTCAGGGTGATATCAACCTGATCCTCAACTCTGAACCCTATTCGTTCGGCCACAGTTTTTTCGAGGCCCACGGCCCGTCGCTGTGCGCCACCGCCTTGCGGGTCAAGGACAGCGCCAGCGCGCTGGCCCGGGCCGTTGCCTATAAAGGTCAGCCGTATCGCGGACTGGTCGGCCCCAATGAACTGGAACTGGCGGCGGTGCGTGCGCCGGATGGCAGCCTGATTTATCTGGTGGATCAGGAGGCGGATGTCTACGGCACCGACTTCAATCTGCTGCCAAATGCAGTGGCGGGCGGTGGTCTCAAGCGCATCGATCACATGGCCATGGCGCTGCCGGCGGACAGCCTCGACAGTTGGGTGTTGTTCTACAAGAGCCTGCTGGATTTCGAGGCTGATGACGAAGTGGTGCTGCCGGATCCGTACGGGCTGGTGAAGAGCCGCGCCCTGCGCAGTCGCGACAGTTCGATCCGTCTGCCGCTGAACATTTCCGAGAACCGCAACACCGCGATCTCACACGCGCTGTCGAGTTATCGCGGTTCCGGGGTGCATCACATCGCCTTCGATTGCGACGATATCTTCGCCGAAGTCAGCCGGGCGAAAGAGGCGGGCGTGCCGCTGCTGGACATCCCGCTGAACTATTACGACGACCTGGCGGCGCGCTTCGATTTCGATGACGAGTTTCTCAGCGAGCTGGCGTACTACAACGTGCTGTACGACCGCGATGCGCAGGGCGGCGAGTTGTTTCACGTCTATACCGAGCCGTTCGAGGGGCGCTTCTTCTTCGAGATCATCCAGCGCAAGAACGGATACGCCGGTTATGGCGCGGCCAACGTCGCGGTGCGGCTGGCGGCGATGGCCAAATCACGCAGTGGCGCGGTTCGCCAGGCGAAGTTGTAGGAAATTCGTAAACGCGGGATTAAACACCGGTCGCGCGGCTTCCTTCACTGGGTCGCGCGGCCCATAATCGCCAGCCTGTGCAGTGATGGCCGTGAGCCCGCAATGACAATGACTTCAGAACTTCCCGCAGCTCCCGTTCTACCCGCGGTAGAGCCGCGCAAGAGTCGCAAGAACAACCCGGAAAAGACCCGCGAGAATATCCTGCAGGAGGCGATCGTCGAGTTCGTCCAGCAGGGGCTGTCCGGTGCTCGCGTCGATGCGATCGCCGAGCGTATCCACACCTCCAAACGCATGATCTATTACTACTTCGGCAGCAAGGAGCAGTTGTACGTCGAGGTGCTGGAGAAGCTCTACGGCGATATCCGCAGCACTGAAAACCGCCTGCACCTGGCTGAATTGCCGCCGGTGGAAGCGATCCGGCGTCTGGTGGAATTCACTTTCGATCACCACGATCGCAACGTCGATTTCGTGCGGATCGTCAGCATCGAAAACATCCACAACGCCGAGTATGTGAAGCGTTCCGACGCGATCAAGGCGATGAACAACACCATCCTCGATTCCCTGGGCGAGATTCTGCGTCGCGGTGCTGAAGAAGGCGTGTTCCGCGCCGGGCTCGACGCGCTGGACGTGCATCTGTTGATCAGTTCGTTCTGCTTCTATCGCGTATCGAACCGCCATACCTTCGGAGAGATCTTCCAGATCGACCTGCCGGACGAAAGCATCAAGCAACGTCATCGCGAGATGATTTGCGAGTCGGTGCTGCGCTACTTGCAGGCGTGACCGAAGTCGAGGGGGCCAGGCCCCCTCACTGTTTTATCCATTCATGCTTTGAAAATGCGCGAGCATTCGCTGCGCATCCGGCACCTTGCCGCTGAACAGCTCAAACGCCTTCACTGCCTGAAACACCGCCATGTTGCCGCCATCCAGGGTTCGGCAACCCAGGGCGCGGGCGTTGCGCAGGAGTTCGGTTTCCAGCGGGAAATACACAATCTCCGCCACCCACAACTCGGGCCGCAGCAGCGCCGCCGGCACGGGCATGCCGGGCAATTTGGCCATACCCATCGGCGTAGTGTTTACCAGACCATCGGCCTGACTCAGCGTGCTCCCCAGATCATGTCCGGCCACGGCCCGACCGGCACCGAAATGCTGATTGAGGTTGTTGGCCAGGCTTTCGGCGCGCTCGACATCCACATCAAAGATGCTCAGCTGCTGTACGCCTTCGCTCAACAAGGCGTGGGCAACGGCCGCGCCTGCACCGCCGGCGCCCATCTGGACTACGCGCTCGCGGGCAACGTCTGGCAGGCCGCGACGAAAACCTTCGGCAAAACCCAGGCAATCGGTGTTGTGGCCGACGCGTTTGCCGTCCTTCAGCACCACTGTGTTCACGGCGCCGATGCCTCGGGCTTCCGGAGACAATTCATCGAGCAGCGGGATGATTGCCTGCTTGCACGGGAAGGTGATGTTCAGGCCGGTGTAATTCATGCGTTCGGCGGCCTGCAACAGATCGGGCAGGGCGCTGCTGTCCAGTTGCAGTTGATCGAGGTCGATCAGCCGGTACAAGTAGCGCAGGCCCTGTTCGTCGCCTTCGTGTTCATGCAGCGCCGGAGTGCGGGAAGCCTGAATGCCGGCGCCGATCAGCCCGGCGAGTATCACGTTGTTGCGGTTCATGCGGTTCGCCCCTTCAGCCGCTGGCTGAAATGTTCCAGGGCCAGGCGATAGCCGTGGCTGCCGAAGCCGCACATCACGGCGGTGGCGATGGCCGAGACGAACGAGTGATGACGGAACGGCTCGCGGGCGTGGACGTTGGACAGGTGTACTTCGATCACCGGCAATTCGCTGGCGACCAGAGCGTCGCGGATCGCGACCGACGTGTGAGTCCAGGCGGCCGGATTGATCACGATGCCGGCGCAGCGCTGACGGGCGCCGTGAATCCAGTCGAGCAATTCGCCCTCGTGGTTAGTCTGGCGAAACTCCACGGCCAGGCCGAACTCTTCGGCGGCGCGCCCGCACAGGGCAGAGATGTCGGCCAGGGTTTCGTGACCGTAGGTCGCCGGTTCACGGGTGCCGAGCAGGTTCAGGTTCGGGCCGTTGAGCACCAGAACGATAGGGGGCATGGGGGCAAACTCCACTTATTGTTTTTGGCTTGGGCCGAGGGTTTCGACCTGTGGAGTTAAATTGTACTAGATGGTTACTTTAATCAATTGCTCTGCATCGGCAGCCCGGTTTTGTGTGCGGTGATCGCACACAGGTGAAATCAATGCGGCAACTGCTCGACCAGAAAATCAATGAAAGCCCTGACGCGCAGCGGCATGTGGCGATTTTGCGGGTACAGCAAGGTGAACGGTCGCGAGCGTCCGCTGTAGGGCTGGAGCACTTCCACCAACGAGCCGTCGGCCAGTTCCTTTTCGACAATGAAGCGATAGGTCTGGAACAACCCGGCGCCATGTTTGGCCAGGGTCACGCCACCGAGCACGTCATCGGAGCAGCAGAAGTTGCCCTCGGCGAGGATTTCCCGTGGCGCGTCTTCCTCATAGAACAGCCAAGTGATCCGCCGCCCGCTGCTGGGCAATTCGTACTGAATACACTCGTGTTGTTCGAGGTCTTCGAGGGTCTGCGGCGTGCCGGCGCGTTTGAGGTAGTCGGGGCTGGCGACCATCACCAGCGCTGCGTCCTCCAGATGGCGGGCGATCAGGCCGGAGTCGGGGATTGCCCGCACGCGGATCGCCATGTCGTAACCCTCGCCGACGAAGTCGATGTTGCGGTTGCTGATGTGCATGTCGACCTTCACCTGCGGGAAGCGCGCACGAAACGCGGGCAACAGCGGCAGGATCCGGTGATGGGCGTAGGTTGTAGGAATACTGATACGCAGGGTGCCGGACGGTTCCTGCTGCTGGCCCATGACTTCCCGTTGCGCCTCGACCAGTTGCGCCAGCGCCTGGCTGCATTCTTCGTAGTAGCGACGGCCGCTGTCGGTCAGTTTCACGCTGCGGGTAGTGCGCGCAAACAACCGTACGCCCAGCCGTTCCTCCATGCGGGATACCGAGCGGCTCACCGCTGCCGGCGTCACCGAAGCCGCCTGCGCCGCGCCGGTGAAACTGCCGCACTCGGCGGCCAGGCAAAACAGCTCGATGCTGCCCAGCTGAAGATCGTCGAAGTGTCGTTGCATGATTGATTACACCGGGGAATGAGTCTTCGTATGTAGCAAATGCGTGGCCGCTGCGAAAGAACTGCTTACCATTTTGCGCGGGGCTTTCCTGAATCCCGCACTAGGCTCGAAAACGTAATGACCATTTGAGGCAGCAATGCCGATGGTCGGAATTGTCAGGGAATGGCAGTTTTCGAAATTCTTTAACCTAACGGATGGGTTAGCATGAAAGTGTGCAGTTACAAGGGATTGTCGGTGGTGATCATGCTGCGAGACGAACATTGTCCGCCCCATGCGCACGTTGATTCAGGTGCATGGAGTGCCCGTTTCAAATTCAGCTTCTGGCACAACGGCGTGGAGTTATGGGATGTGGTGCCCCTGTCGCGTCGGCCACCGATTGCAGTGCTCGAGGGGCTGCGTCAATCGCTGCGTGAAACTGTTCATCTGCGGCGGGCCCGTCGAATCTGGTGGACTCGATTGCAGACGGCGTGTCTCGATAATCAATGGTGGGACGGGGACTCGAACGAAGTGGCCGTCATGCGCGCAGTCACCGGAGCAACCTTCAGAATCGGATCGGCGTATTACGAACCAGAAGAAAACAAAACCCTGCTGGCCCTGGTTGGTGCTCGGGAAGGTGTGGAGATCGAACTATGAAAACAGTAAAAGCCGGTTTGCATGCTGATCGACCGGTAACAGAAAAGCGTCTCGATGAAGCTGTTGAGCGGGGAGGGCTGCGCCGACGCAGCAGCCTTCAAGCCGTGTCGGTGGCCTTTCAGAAACCCTGCCTGGTGATTCACTTCGAGGACGACAGCGGCGTGCTGCTCCCAGTGAATCTCTACCGCGAATTCGATGATTTCGAACCGGAAGACTTCACTGGATTGAACGTTGGCTTTGCCGGCACAGCGCTCTGCCACGACGGCAAGGATCTGCAGGTTTCCATCGCCGGCATGATCTCGGCCAGTCAACCTTTGATGGCCATGGCTGCCTCGGTGATCGCCTCTCGCAATGGCCGCCAGAGCAGCACCGCGAAAGCCGAAGCTGCCCGGGCCAACGGCAGGAAGGGCGGGCGCCCGCGCAAGATCGATCCCGTGCCATGAACAGGCACAAAAAAGCCGTCGGTCAGGACGGCTTTCTTGTATCTGGCAGTGCGATCAACGCCGGGTCAATAGCACGCCGGATTCCATGTGGTGAGTCCAAGGGAACTGGTCGAACAGCGCGCAGCGGGTGATGCGGTGCGTGTCGTGCAGTTGGGCGATGTTGGCTGCCAGCGTTTCCGGGTTGCAGGAGATGTACAGGATGTTGTCGAAGCGCCGGGTCAGTTCGCAGGTGTCCGGGTCCATGCCGGCCCGTGGCGGGTCGACGAACACGCTGCCGAACTCGTAGCTTTTCAGGTCGATACCGTGCAGGCGACGGAACGGGCGAACTTCGTTCAGTGCTTCAGTCAGCTCTTCGGCGGACAGGCGCACCAGCGTGACGTTATCCACAGCATTTTCGGCCAGGTTGCTCAGTGCGGCGTTGACCGAAGTCTTGCTGATTTCGGTGGCCAGCACTTTGCGCACGCGGGTCGCCAGTGGCAGGGTGAAGTTGCCGTTGCCGCAATACAGCTCCAGCAGATCGTCGCTGCGATCACCCAGTGCTTCGTATGCCCAGTTGAGCATCTTCTGGTTCACGGTGCCGTTAGGCTGGGTGAACGCGCCTTCCGGCTGGCGGTAGCTGAACGTGCGACCACCGACGTCGAGTTTCTCGACCACGTAATCGAGGCCGAGTACTTCGCGCTTGCCCTTGGAACGGCCGATGATGCTGACGCCCAGATCAGCCGCCAGTTTGGTGGCCGCTGTATGCCAGTGCTCGTCCAGCGGGCGGTGATAGCACAGGGTGATCATCGCGTCGCCGGCCAGGGTGGTCAGAAACTCCACCTGAAACAGCTTGTGGCTCAGCGCCGCGCTGGCCTGCCAGGCCGCTTTCAATTGCGGCATCAACTGGTTGATGCGCAGGCTGGCGATCGGGAACTCTTCGATCAGGATCGGCGTGCGTTTGTCGTCCTGGGAAAACATCGCGTAATGCCGCTCACCGGCCTCGCGCCACAGGCGGAATTCGGCGCGCAGGCGGAAATTCTGCAACGGCGAGTCGAACACCGTCGGCTCCGGTGCATCGAACGGGGCCAGCAGGTCACGCAGGCGCGTGACCTTGTCTTCGAGTTGTGCGGCGTAGGCCTGGGAATCAAAAGTCATGCGTTGAACCAACCCAGCTTGATCACGAACAGAATCGACAGGATCACCAGCGCCGGGTTCAGCTCACGGGCACGGCCGGACAGCAGTTTGATCGCAGTCCAGGCGATGAAGCCGAAGGCGATGCCGTTGGCGATGGAATAGGTGAAAGGCATTGCCAGAGCGGTGACCACGACCGGCGCGGCGACGGTGATGTCGTCCCAGTCTATTTCCGCCAGACCGGAAGTCATCAGCACGGCGACGAACAGCAGCGCTGGTGCGGTGGCGAAGGCCGGTACGCTGGAGGCCAGTGGCGAGAAGAACAACGCCAGCAGGAACAGGATCGCGACGACGATGGCGGTCAGGCCGGTGCGGCCGCCGGCGCTCACGCCTGCGGCAGATTCGATGTAGCTGGTGGTGGTCGAGGTGCCCAGCAGCGAACCGGCCATGGCCGCGGTGCTGTCAGCGATCAGTGCACGGCCCATTTTCGGCATGTGGCCGTCCTTGCCCATCAGGCCGGCGCGCTTGGCGACGCCGATCAGGGTGCCGGAGTTGTCGAACAGGTCGACGAACAGGAAGGCGAAGATCACGCTGACCAGACCGATGTCCAGTGCGCCCTTGATGTCCAGTTGCAGGAAGGTCGGGGCCAGCGAAGGTGGCATCGAGGTCACGCCGCCGAACGGGGTGAAGCCCATCACGATGGAAACGATGGTCACCGCGAGAATGCCAATCAGCACCGCGCCGCGTACTTTCAGGGCCTCAAGGGCGACGATCAGCGCGAAACCGAGGGTGGCGAGGATCGGAGCCGGTTGTTTCAGGTCGCCGAGGCCGACCATGGTCGCCTGGTTACTGACCACGATGCCGGCGTTGTGCAGGGCGATCAGCGCCAGGAACAGGCCGATACCGGCGGCAATCGCCGAGCGCAGTGGCAGCGGGATGCTGTTGATGATCCATTCACGGATGCGGAAGATCGACAGCAGGAAGAAGCACACGGCCGAAATGAACACCGCGCCCAGCGCCACTTGCCAGGTGTGGCCCATGTGCAGCACGACGGTGTAGGTAAAAAAGGCGTTCAGCCCCATGCCCGGCGCGAGGGCGATCGGGTAGTTGGCGATCAGGCCCATGACCGTGGAGCCGATGGCGGCTGCCAGACACGTGGCGACGAACACCGCACCTTTGTCCATGCCGGTCTCGCCGAGGATGCTCGGGTTGACGAACAGAATGTAGGCCATGGCCAGGAAGGTCGTGACGCCCGCCAGAATCTCGGTTCGCACGTTGGTGTTGTGTGCCTTGAGTTGAAACAGCCTTTCCAGCATGTCTGCTCCCCGTGGCGCGCGTGGCGCCGTGAATGTATCGACCTCAACAGCAAAGCACAGACCGTCGCAAGCGCCTGGAAAATTGTGGTGGGCCGGAAAAAGCCGCGCATCATACCAGCAGCGTGAGGAAGATGGCGGATGTTGGTGTCGATCGTCGGCGAAGTTTTGCACCACGGCCAAGTACGCCATACTGCGCGCTGTTTTTTCGGGGATGGATCGCATGAACAAGGGTTGGATGAAGACCGCTGGACTGATGGCCTTGCTGCTGGCCGTTGTACCGACGGCACTTGCGGCGTCGGCACCGCCATTGAGCGAGGTGAAAGTCATCAAGGTTCAGTCGTCGTCCTGCGGGCTCGAAGACATTACCGATGGCCAGGTGCAAACCCGTTGCGATCACAGCGCGCCGGGCATCAAGGTCTATGTGCTGGAAATCGGTTACGGCCAGAGCCAGCCTCAGGCAGCGCTGGACGGCTTTGAAGTGAACGGCACCCGAAGCCCGGTCTGTGCTTTCGATAACGGCAACCTGACCGAATGCACGCCAGGCGCGAAAACCGTCGGTTCGCTGTACACCTTCGATCTGGCGACCCGACAGGAAGGCACCTTTACCTTCAGCAACACGTCGATCAACGCCCCGCGCAATACGATGTCGACCCAGCTTTACATCAAGTAACGGCTGTCGCCGAACAGGGCAGGGCAAAGCTGACTACGCTTTAAGGATCACCCAGCGGATGGCGCCCATGACCTTTAGAGCCCTGATTACCCTCGCCGAGGGCATCGATGATCTGCAATGCGTGACCCTGATCGACGTGCTGCGTCGCGCCGGCGTCGAAGTGGTGGCGGCCAGCATCGAGGGCCGGCGCATGCTGACCTGCGCCCGAGGCACTCGACTGACCGCCGACGGCATGCTCATTGATGTGCTGGCCCAGACCTTCGACCTGATTGTCCTGCCCGGTGGCGCTGTCGGCGCGCAACACCTTGCCGCGCACCAGCCTCTTCAACAACTGCTAAAGGATCAGGCCAGTGCCGGACGACTGTTCGCCGCCATCGCCGAAGCCCCGGCCGTCGCCCTGCAAAGCTTCGGTGTATTACGCCAACGCCGGATGACCTGCCTGCCCGTCAGCAGTCATAACCTTTCCGGTTGCACCTTTGTTGATCAACCGGTGGTGGTCGACGGCAATTGCATCACCGCCCAAGGCTCCGGCGCCGCGCTGGCATTTGCCCTGACGCTGGTCGAGCAACTGGCGGGCAAGGCCGTCAGAGCGAAGGTGGCGGGGGAGTTGCTGGCCTGAGAAGTTCAGGCCTTCACCTCTTCCACCGGCACATGCATCCGGTCGCGGTTGGCCAGGGTCGGGAACAGTTTGATCCAGGTTCCGGTCACCACCAGCGTGCCGACCCCGCCCATCACCACCGCCGGCACGGTGCCGAACCAGTGGGCGGTGAGGCCGGATTCGAATTCGCCCAGCTGGTTGGAGGCACCGATAAACAGGCCGTTCACCGCGCTGACCCTGCCGCGCATTTCGTCCGGGGTTTCCAGTTGCACGAACGAGGCGCGGATCACCATGCTGATCATGTCCGCCGCGCCGAGCACCACCAGCACCGCCAGGGAGAACCAGAACGAGGTCGACAGACCGAAGGCGATAGTGGCAACACCGAACACGCCGACGGCAGTGAACATCACCCGACCGACGTTTCGCTCAACGGCAAACCGCGCCAGGAACAGCGACATCATCAACGCCCCGACCGCCGGCGCCGAGCGCAGCAACCCGAGCCCCCACGGCCCGGTCAGCAGAATGTCCCTGGCGAACACCGGCAGCAACGCGGTGGCGCCGCCGAGCAGCACGGCGAACAGATCCAGCGAAATCGCCCCGAGAATGTCTGGACGGCTGCGAATGAAGCGAATTCCGGCCAGCAACGAATCCAGCGTCGCCTTGCCTTTGTTCAGCGGTGTTTGCCGCGCGGGCAGGTTGAGCATCAGCGTGCAGGCGATGACATACAGAATGACCGTCGGGCCATAGACCCACACGCTACCGAAGGCATAGAGCAGACCGCCGAGTGCCGGGGCGACGATGGTGGCCGATTGCTGCGCCGATTGCGCAGCGGCAACCGCCCGTGGGAACAGCGTGCTGGGCACGATGCTCGGCAGCAGCGCCTGGGTGGTCGGCATTTCGAACGATCGTGCGGCGCCCAGCAGGAACGCCAGGATAAAGATCATTTCCCGGGTGACATGGTCAGTGACGCTGCCGATGGCCAGTGCCAGGGCGATCAAGGCCTGCAACGACTGGCAGATCGCCGCGACCTTGCGCCGGTCGTAGCGATCGGCAACGTGGCCGGTGTGCAGCATGAACAATACACGTGGCGCGAATTCCACCAACCCGACCAGACCCAGGTCGAGCACATTGCCGGTCAGTTGATAGAGGTTCCAGCCGATCGCCACGGTGAGCATCTGAAAACCGCTGGCGGTGAAGATCCGGGCCAACCAGAACGCAACGAAGGGACGGTGGTGACGTAACAGCAAGGGCTCTTGGCTGGGCATTTGCGGGCCGGTCTTGATCGAGGGGAACCGCGAGATTATCACCAGTCTGTAACAGGAAGTTGCTATGACAGAAAATTTAGTTAGCCAGACATCGATTTTTCCCCGTCGTGGCGCGAGCTCCGGCCACGGACGTATTTCAGAGCGTTGCCAGGTCTGTGAGGCAACTTGTCACGCGGCAAAAGACCACGCGGTTCTCCGTCGGAAATGGGACTACTCTTTCAACGTTGATTGATCCAGATCAAGACCCATCGCGGAACTGATCCCGGACCCGTCGGCAGACTCCCTGCGTCGCGATGCCTGTAAAAAGAAGAACGAATTCGAGTTCGCCGCACTCCATACCCGTGGGGGCAGTGGTTCAAGGCCGCCAGTCCTGGAACCGTTATCTGATAGAGGAAAGCTTATGTTCGGTTTAGAGGCCCTGGATCTCGCCCGAATTCAGTTCGCGTTCACCATCTCGTTCCACATCCTGTTCCCGGCGATCACCATCGGTCTTGCGAGTTATCTCGCGGTGCTGGAAGGCCTGTGGCTGAAAACCGGCAACGACACTTACCGTGACCTCTACCATTTCTGGTCGAAGATCTTTGCCGTCAACTTCGGCATGGGCGTGGTCTCGGGGCTGGTCATGGCCTACCAGTTCGGCACCAACTGGAGCCGCTTCTCGGACTTCGCCGGTTCAGTCACCGGCCCGTTGCTGACGTATGAAGTGCTCACGGCGTTCTTCCTCGAAGCCGGTTTCCTGGGGGTGATGCTGTTCGGCTGGAACAAGGTCGGGCGCGGCCTGCACTTTTTCTCCACGGTGATGGTGGCCATCGGCACACTGATTTCCACGTTCTGGATTCTCGCCTCCAACAGTTGGATGCAGACCCCGCAGGGCTTCGAGATCGTCAACGGTCAGGTCATTCCAACCGACTGGCTGGCAATCATCTTCAACCCGTCATTCCCCTATCGCCTGATGCACATGGCGACGGCAGCGTTCGTCGCAACGGCCTTCTTCGTCGGCTCGTCGGCGGCCTGGCACCTGCTGCGCGGCAAGGACAACCCGGCGATCCGCACCATGCTGTCGATGGCGATGTGGATGGCGCTGATCGTTGCGCCGATCCAGGCAGTCATCGGCGACTTCCATGGCCTCAATACCCTTGAACACCAACCGGCGAAGATCGCCGCGATCGAGGGTCACTGGGAAAACGTCGGCGACGAAGCGACACCGCTGATCCTGTTCGGCTGGCCGGACATGAAGGAAGAAAAGACCAAGTTTGCTGTCGAGATTCCATACCTCGGCAGCCTGATCCTGACCCACTCGCTGGACAAGCAAGTCCCGGCGCTCAAGGAGTTCCCGCCAGAAGACCGGCCGAATTCGACCATCGTGTTCTGGTCGTTCCGGATCATGGTCGGTCTCGGCTTCCTGATGATCTTCACCGGTCTGTGGAGTTTGTGGCTGCGCAAGCGTGACTCGCTCTACACCTCGCGGCCGTTCCTGTACCTGGCGCTGTGGATGGGGCCGTCCGGCCTGATCGCGATCCTGGCGGGCTGGTTCACCACTGAAATCGGTCGTCAGCCATGGGTGGTCTACGGGCTGATGCGCACGGCCGATGCGTCTTCAAACCACAGTTTCATGCAGATGAGCATCACGCTGATCATGTTCGTGGTGGTGTATTTCGCGCTGTTCGGTGCGGGGCTGGGCTACATGATGCGCCTGGTGCGCAAAGGGCCGAAGACCGACGAAGGCAAGGAAACCAACGACGGTGGTCCTGGCCAGAAACGCACACCGGCACGTCCGTTGTCCGCTGCCGACGACGACGGCGCCGAACACGACCGCAGCCTGACCAAGGAGATTTGAGTCATGGGTATTGATCTTCCGCTGATCTGGGCCGTGATCATCATCTTCGGGATCATGATGTACGTGGTGATGGACGGTTTCGACCTGGGGATCGGGATTCTCTTCCCGTTCATCCCCGGCAAGACCGACCGCGACGTGATGATGAACACCGTCGCCCCGGTGTGGGACGGCAATGAAACCTGGCTGGTACTGGGGGGCGCTGCGTTGTTCGGCGCATTCCCGCTGGCCTATTCGGTGGTGCTGTCGGCGCTGTATCTGCCGCTGATCTTCATGCTGATCGGGCTGATCTTCCGTGGCGTGGCGTTTGAGTTCCGCTTCAAGGCCAAGGACGACAAGCGTCACCTGTGGGACAAGGCGTTCATCGGTGGTTCGGTGGCGGCGACGTTCTTTCAGGGCGTGGCGCTTGGCGCGTTCATCGATGGTCTGCCGGTGGTCAACCGGCAATATGCCGGCGGTTCACTGGACTGGCTGACGCCGTTCACGCTGTTCTGCGGCGCCGCGCTTGTTGTGGCGTATGCGCTGCTCGGTTGCACCTGGCTGATCATGAAGACCGAAGGCAAGCTTCAGGAGCAGATGCATGACCTGGCGCGCCCGCTGGCCTTCGTGTTGCTGGCGGTGATCGGCATCGTCAGCCTGTGGACGCCGCTCTCTCACCCGGAAATCGCCGAGCGCTGGTTCAGCCTGCCCAATCTGTTCTGGTTCCTGCCGGTGCCGATTCTGGTGTTGGTGACGCTGTACGCACTGATCCGTGCGGTGGCGCGAAACGCCAACTACATGCCGTTCCTGCTGACCCTGGTGCTGATCTTCCTCGGCTACAGCGGTCTGGGCATCAGCCTGTGGCCGAACATCGTGCCGCCGTCGATCTCGATCTGGGACGCCGCCGCGCCGCCGCAAAGCCAGGGCTTCATGCTGGTGGGTACGCTGTTCATCATCCCGTTCATCCTGGGTTACACCTTCTGGAGCTACTACGTGTTCCGCGGCAAGGTCACCCACGAAGACGGTTATCACTAATGGTGATCACGATGGCGCCGACCGCGGCGCCATCTCCCGCAACCGGAGGATGCAAGCATGACCGGCAAACATTCCCTGCACGACATTGAACAAGCCGAAAAAAAGCCGCTGTGGCAGCGGCTCGGCTGGTTGGCCATGATCTGGGTCGGCAGCGTCGGTGCTCTGTTCATCGTCGCCAGCCTGATGCGTATGTTCATGAATGCAGCAGGCCTGACCACGCACTGAGACTTCCCATCCCGCTGCCTTGCGGCACGGATTTTCGACCCTCCGACCGGAGGGTTTTTTTGCCCGGATTATTTGCGCGCCTTGAGGATCACGAATTTCGGAGTCGCGGCGACTTGCTCGACACCCCGAAACAGTCGCGCCAGTTTGCTGTGATAACCCAGGTGACGGTTGCCGACGATGTACAGCGCACCGCCAACGACCAGCGCTTCGCGGGCCTGCTGGAACATGCGCCAGGCAAGGAAATCGCCGACCACCTGTTGCTGGTGGAATGGCGGGTTGCACAGGACTACGTCCAGCGATTGCGCCTCCTGGCCGGCCAGACCGTCGCCGGCGCGTACGATCACGTCACGTTCACCGAACGCCGCGCGCCAGTTCTCGGCTGCCGATTGCACGGCCATGAACGATTCGTCCACCAGCGTGTAATGCGCTTCAGGATTTTGCAGGGCGCTGGCGATGGCCAGTACGCCGTTACCGCAGCCAAGGTCGGCGACTCGTGCCGAGCCGAGGTTTTTCGGCAGGTGCGGAAGGAAGGCACGGGTGCCGATGTCCAGCCCTTCACGGCAGAAAACGTTGGCGTGGTTGAGCAGTTCGATGGCCGGCTCGTCGAGGTGATAGCGGGTCGGGTAGGGCGAGACGGTCGGTGCCTTGGCCTCGGGCGTGGCGATCAGCAGTCGGGCCTTCTTCACCGCCAGCGAAGCCTGAACCGGCCCGATGTAGCGTTCCAGCAGATCACCGGCGGCGCGGGGCAAATGCTTGACCATCGCCGCTGCCACTACCTGAGCGCCCGGTGCCAATTGGCCTTGCAGGCGAATCAGTTGTTCTTCCAGCAGCGCCAGAGTTTTCGGGACGCGAATCAGCACCTGGTCGAACGGCCCGATCAATGGCGCGCTGGCGGGAATACCGCGCACAGCATCGAACGCCTGGCCGTTGCGCAGCAGGTTTTTTTCCAGCCCCTGAAACGCCAGGAACGAATCACCGCTGGTGCTGACCTGCAGTTTGCCCGAGAGGCTGATGGCCAGCGCGCCGAAACTGTCGTTGAGCACCAGAACCCGAGTCTGCGCCGACAGGTTCTGTTCGGCCAGATGATTGAGCAGATATTCGTCGGCTGCGTCGAAGGCTTGCAGCGGTTCGTTCTGCTGTTCGGGCTGGCGGATCAGATCGAGCTGGGCGAAGGGCGTATCGAGCAAAGGCATGGGGCGGGGACTCTGGGTAATCGACGGGTGTCCCGCGGCCCAGGGGGAGTGCGGCGGAACCGTCCGAGTGGACAGCGGCGCAAAAGATCGCGTCATCACTCAGGAAGGTTGCAAATGGTACGTTTTTTTTGTTGGCAATACTCGCCTGATTTCAGTACGGGTGAGTGGGAATAAACCCGGCCCTGGTGGCGGCGATGACGGCTGACACCTTGTTGCAGGCGTTGAACTTAACGATCAGGTTTTTGATGTGATAGTTCACGGTTCGTTCGGCCACATTCAGAATCTGGCCGATTTCCCAGGCTGTCTTGCCCAATGCGCACAGCCTTACGATTTCGAGCTCCCGGGTAGACAGTCGTACGGGCGGTGATTTGGCCTGTGCCGGCGGGAGGGCGTGGACGATCATTCCACTCAAGTGCTGCGTGATGAAGTGCATCACACCGTATTGTTCGTAGAGCTCCAATGCAGAGATTTCGCAATGGGGTCGTGCCAGACTGATGGTGCAGCACAGGTCGTTCTCTTCGTCGAGATACGACTGTGACCAGCCATGTTCCATCCCGTGATTCTGAAGCGCACTCCACATTGTCGGTGCCTTGGAAAATGCTTTCCTGGTCCAGAGAAACGGCAACATTGAATGATGGCAAAAAGCTGTAATCGGGTCGTTTTCACAGCAATGTTTTTCGTATTCGTCGTTCCACGCCTCTGTGAAGTTATTGATATAAAACGGTTTGAATGACTGGGAGTCAGGCCGCGAGACGGTAATACCGCAGAATTGAAAACCGATGTTGTTGGCAAAGTTTTTCAAGATCGGGAATGCGTTTTCAATATTCTTCGCGCGCGTAAGCTGTTCTATTTGATACTCCTTCCACCTTTCCATTTTAGGTTGTTCTCCAGTGTTTCATTTCCGCGGGGGGGCAAATTGGATCCAAGGAACCAGCACGGGTGGAAGTGTAGGAGGATTCCTACAAAGCTGTTGGATTTTTTTGTTCTTGGACGGTGGCAGAAACTGGAATATGAATAATGAGTTTTTATATGCAGGGAATCATTTAAAGGGTTGCATCGCTTCGGCCTCTATAATCGATGTCCGCTGCTGGCTTTTAGATGATGGCACTTTGAAATGTCATTACAAATTGTCGGTGTTCCACTGAAGATTAATGGGTAACACTTGAGTCATTGTTGATGGAGTAACCCAATGACTGCCAGCAGTGAAAAATTCAGCCGCCAGACATTGCTCGATGTACAGCCGCTGACCCCCAGTCTGTTCACCCTGCGCACCACGCGGGATGCCGGTTTCCGCTTCCGCGCCGGGCAATTCGCTCGGCTTGGCGTTACGCGTGAGGACGGCAGTACGGTGTGGCGCGCCTACTCGATGGTATCTTCGCCGTTCGACGAATTTCTCGAGTTTTTTTCCATCGTGGTGCCGGGCGGCGAGTTCACCAGCGAACTGAGCCGGCTGAAGGCGGGGGATACCTTGCTGATAGAGCGCCAGGCCTTTGGCTATCTGACGCTGGACCGATTCATTGATGGCCGCGATCTCTGGCTGTTATCCACAGGCACGGGCGTGGCGCCGTTTCTGTCGATCCTGCAGGACTTCGAAGTCTGGGAGAAATTTGAGCGAATCATATTGGTCTACAGCGTGCGAGAGGCCCGGGAACTGGCTTATCAACAACTGATCGCGGAACTGACACAGCGCGACTACCTCGCGGAATACGCCCACAAGTTCCAGTTTATTCCGGTGGTCACGCGTGAGCCGTATGCCGGCGCCCTCAACGGTCGCATCACTACGTTGATCGAAAATGGCGAACTGGAAAAGATGGCCGGTGTGGAGCTGACGCCGGCGCATTCCCGGGTCATGCTCTGCGGCAATCCGCAGATGATCGATGACACCCGGGCCTTGCTCAAGCAACGCGGCATGGCCCTGAGTCTGACCCGGCGACCGGGACAGGTGGCGGTGGAAAACTACTGGTAAGGAAACGGCGCCCTAAGGCGCCGTTTCAGTCTTCAAGGCTGGTTGTTCTGGGCCTTGAGCAAATCGCGGATCTCACCCAGCAATTCTTCCTCTTTGGTCGGTACCGGCGGCAGGGTAGGGGCTACAGCTTCTTCGCGCTTCAGGCGGTTGATGGCTTTGACGCCCATGAAGATCGCGAAGGCGACGATCACGAAGTCCAGAACACTCTGGATGAACTTGCCATACGCCAGCATCACGGCAGGCGCATCGCCCTGGGCAGCCTTGAGTGTGATGGCCAGGTCACTGAAATCCACGCCGCCGATCAGCAGGCCGATGGGTGGCATGATCACATCGCCGACAAACGATGAAACGATCTTGCCGAAGGCCGCGCCGATGATGATACCGACGGCCATGTCGACCACATTGCCTTTGACCGCGAAGGCCTTGAACTCGCTGAGCACGCCCATAGTTATTTCCTTGTTACAGATGAGTTTGGTGTACGCAGTGTAAATCAGCATAACGCGTCCTGCGCGAAACACCTTCTTACAAAGCCCGCTTTTATCGACACACCATTTCGCAATTAGTTTGCAAAGTGCCACTAATCGCGCGCGCAATACGCTGCAACGTGCTGATCTTCAAGAAAAAATGATCAATCATCGCGTTACGAACTTTCTATTTATGTTTGGCAAGCCGAGCTTCTAGCCTCTGTCTGGCGCACCTGGATGCGCCTCAAAAAAACAGAGGAGCCTGAAATGAATTCCATGCCTGGCCTGGGGGGCTTTCCCCTTCGTCGTACCTTCGGTTTATTGACTGCCGGCCTACTGACCCTTTCTGCGAATGCGGCGCCCTTGACCCGGGATAACGGTGCCGCGGTTGGCGACAACCAGAACTCGCAGACCGCCGGCGCCAACGGTCCGGTGCTGTTGCAGGACGTGCAACTGATCCAGAAGCTGCAACGCTTCGACCGCGAACGCATTCCCGAACGCGTCGTGCATGCCCGAGGCACCGGTGCCCATGGCACGTTCACCGCGACCAACGATCTGAGCGATCTGAGCAAGGCCAAGGTATTCGCTGTCGGCCAGGTCACGCCGGTGTTCGTGCGTTTCTCGGCGGTCGTTCACGGCAATCACTCTCCGGAAACCCTGCGTGACCCACGGGGTTTCGCGACCAAGTTCTACACCGCCGATGGCAACTGGGATCTGGTGGGCAACAACTTCCCGACGTTCTTCATCCGCGATGCGATCAAGTTCCCGGACATGGTGCATGCCTTCAAGCCCGATCCACGTACCAACCTCGACGATGATTCACGTCGCTTCGACTTCTTCTCCCATGTACCGGAAGCTACCCGCACATTGACCGAGTTGTATTCCAACTCGGGAACTCCGGCCAGTTATCGGGAGATGGACGGTAATAGTGTGCATGCCTATAAGTTGGTCAATGCCAAAGGCGAAATCCACTATGTGAAGTTTCATTGGAAAAGTTTGCAGGGGATAAAAAATCTCGATCCAAAACAGGTCGTGCAAGTTCAGGGCCGTGACTACAGTCATATGACCAATGACTTGGTAACAAATATTTACAATGGCAACTTTCCAAAGTGGGACTTGTACATTCAGGTCTTGAATTCGCAAGACTTGTCCAAGTTTGATTTCGATCCTCTTGATGCAACCAAGATCTGGCCAGGTATTCCAGAGCGAAAAGTTGGACAAATGGTCTTGAATCGCAATCCTGCGAATGTCTTCCAGGAAACCGAACAAGTGGCCATGGCTCCCTCAAATGTTGTTCCGGGCATCGAGCCCTCGGAAGACCGTCTGCTGCAAGGCCGGATATTTGCCTATGCCGATACGCAAATGTATCGACTCGGCGCCAACGCACTGCAATTGCCGATCAATGCCGCCAAAACCGCCGTAAATAATGGCAATCAGGATGGCGCGATGAATGCCGGTGCGAGCACCTCGGGGGTCAACTATCAGCCAAGCCGTCTGCAACCGCGTGAAGAGACGCCGGGTGCGCGATACAGCCAGACCGCACTGCAGGGCAGTACGCAACAGGCGAAGATCCAGCGCGAGCAGAACTTCAAGCAGGCCGGTGATCTGTATCGCTCGTTCAGCAAGAAGGAGCGCCAGGATCTGATCGAGAGCTTCGGCGGTTCGCTGGCCGGCGCCGATGACGAGAGCAAGCACATCATGCTGTCCTTCCTCTATAAGGCGGATCCGGAATACGGCGCCGGTGTGACCAAAGTGGCCAAGGGTGACCTGGATCGGGTCAAGGTCCTGGCGGCCAAACTGGTCGACTGACAGCGGCCCTCTCAAGCCCCGGCAACTGTCGGGGATTGACCGGCAGCAGCGCCGCGCGTCCGGCCAGCGGAGAAATCCGTCCCGGCGCGGCGCGCTGATCGACGATGGCTGCGTTATCATCGCGGTTTTTGCCGGGGGTTCAGATGGCCAAGGCCAAGCGCATGTACGGCTGCACCGAGTGCGGCGCAACCTTTCCCAAGTGGGCCGGGCAATGCGGCGAATGCGGCGCCTGGAACACCCTGACCGAAACCATGGTCGAGAGCGGCGGTGCCGCCGCCCCGAGCGGGCGCACTGGCTGGGCCGGACAGCAGGCACAGATCAAGACCCTGGCCGAAGTCAGCATCGAAGAGATTCCACGTTTCTCCACAGCCTCCGGCGAACTGGACCGAGTGCTCGGCGGTGGTCTGGTGGACGGCTCGGTGGTACTGATCGGTGGCGACCCCGGCATCGGCAAATCGACGATTCTGTTGCAGACCCTGTGCAACCTCGCCAAGACCATGCCGGCGTTGTACGTCACTGGCGAAGAGTCCCAGCAACAGGTCGCCATGCGTGCACGTCGTCTGGGCCTGCCGCAGGATCAATTGCGGGTCATGACCGAAACCTGTATCGAAACCATCATTGCCACCGCCCGTCAGGAAAAACCCAAGGTGATGGTGATCGACTCGATCCAGACGATTTTCACCGAACAACTGCAATCGGCACCGGGCGGCGTGTCCCAGGTACGCGAAAGTGCGGCGTTGCTGGTGCGTTACGCCAAGCAAAGCGGCACGGCGATTTTCCTGGTCGGCCACGTGACCAAGGAAGGCGCGCTCGCAGGGCCGCGGGTTCTGGAGCACATGGTCGATACCGTGCTGTATTTCGAAGGCGAGTCCGATGGCCGGTTGCGTTTGCTGCGAGCGGTGAAAAACCGTTTCGGCGCGGTCAACGAGCTGGGCGTGTTCGGCATGACCGACAAGGGCTTGAAGGAAGTCTCCAACCCTTCGGCGATTTTTCTCACCCGCGCTCAGGAAGAAGTCCCGGGCAGTGTGGTGATGGCGACGTGGGAAGGCACTCGGCCGATGCTGGTGGAAGTCCAGGCGCTGGTGGACGACAGTCACTTGGCCAATCCGCGCCGGGTCACGCTGGGTCTGGATCAGAATCGTCTGGCGATGTTGCTGGCGGTGCTGCACCGTCATGGCGGCATTCCGACTCACGATCAGGACGTGTTCCTCAACGTGGTCGGCGGGGTGAAGGTGCTGGAAACCGCGTCCGACCTGGCGTTGATGGCCGCCGTCATGTCGAGCCTGCGCAACCGTCCTTTGCCCCATGACTTGCTGGTGTTCGGCGAAGTCGGTCTGTCTGGCGAAGTGCGCCCGGTGCCAAGCGGCCAGGAGCGTTTGAAGGAAGCCGCCAAGCACGGCTTCAAGCGCGCAATCGTGCCCAAGGGCAATGCGCCGAAGGAAGCCCCGCCAGGCTTGCAGATCATTGCGGTGACACGACTGGAGCAGGCGCTGGACTCGTTGTTCGAGTGATCAGACGTCGATCAGCGCCCCGAGCTCGCGTTCCAGTTCGGTTTCGTCGGCCAGATTGAGTTCGATCAAGCGACGCAGGCGCTGAATCGACTCCAGGCTGATGTGCCGGCACACGAAACCGAGCTGGCCGTGATCTTCATGAGCCAGTTGCACATCCATCTCGATGTGCACGTCTTCGCTCAGATGAATGTCGACGAAAAAGTCCTGCTCGGGATTGCCCAGCCAGGGCTCGGGCCGCTCGATCAGCAGCCCCTTGAGCGAGAGGTCGATCAGCTTCACCGGCCAGATGTATTCGCCCTGGCTCAATTCGGTTCTGGCATCGAACGCGATACGTTTGAAGCGGCGACGCTCGGACGGGTGCTCGCTCATGGCGCAATCCTCAGGAAGGTCAGCTGACTATAGACCCGACCGGCGGGGTGATGCCAACGAATGGACTGTCTAGACCAATGTCGGGGTATGGCCTTTGCCGCCAACAGCGCTAAACTCGGGGTGGCTGTCTTTCTTGTCCACCCTGGCTGGAATAATAAAATGAAAAATAATAATAGCCTGCTACGCCACTTACCCTGGCTGCTGCTGGCAATCGTAGGAGCGTGCGCCCTTGGCGTAGTGGCATTGCGCCGAGGCGAGGCGATCAACGCCTTGTGGATTGTGGTCGCCGCCGTGGCCATCTATCTGGTTGCGTACCGTTACTACAGTCTGTTCATCGCTAATAATGTGATGCAACTCGATCCGCGTCGGGCCACCCCCGCCGTGCTCAACAACGACGGTCTGGACTACGTTCCGACCAACAAACACATTCTCTTCGGTCACCACTTCGCGGCTATTGCCGGCGCGGGGCCGCTGGTCGGTCCGGTGCTGGCGGCGCAGATGGGCTATCTGCCCGGTACGCTGTGGCTGATCGCCGGCGTGGTGCTGGCGGGCGCGGTGCAGGACTTCATGGTCCTGTTCATGTCCACCCGCCGCAACGGCCGTTCCCTGGGCGACATGGTGCGTGAAGAAATGGGCCGCATCCCCGGCACCATCGCGCTGTTCGGCTGCTTCCTGATCATGATCATCATCCTCGCGGTGCTGGCGCTGATCGTGGTCAAAGCCCTGGCTGAAAGCCCGTGGGGCATCTTCACCGTGATGGCGACCATCCCGATCGCGATGTTCATGGGCATCTACATGCGCTACATCCGTCCGGGCCGCATCGGCGAGATCTCGGTCATCGGCGTGTTGCTGCTGCTCGGTTCGATCTGGCTGGGCGGGCAGATTGCCGCCGATCCGGTCTGGGCCAAAGCCTTCAGCTTCACCGGTGTGCAAATCACCTGGATGTTGATCGGTTATGGCTTTGTCGCCGCCGTGCTCCCGGTGTGGCTGATCCTTGCACCGCGTGACTACCTCTCCACCTTCCTCAAGATCGGTACCATCGTCGCTCTGGCGATCGGCATCCTGGTGACCATGCCCGAGCTGAAAATGCCGGCCCTGACCCAGTTCGTCGACGGCACCGGCCCGGTGTGGAAGGGCGGTCTGTTCCCGTTCCTGTTCATCACCATCGCCTGCGGTGCGGTATCGGGCTTCCACGCGCTGATCTCCTCGGGGACAACGCCGAAGCTGCTGGATAACGAAACCAACGCCCGTTACATCGGTTACGGCGGCATGCTGATGGAATCGTTCGTGGCCATCATGGCCATGGTCGCGGCCTCAGTGATCGAGCCAGGCGTGTACTTCGCCATGAACAGCCCGGCCGCCGTGGTCGGCGGTGATGTGGTGGCTGTGGCAACCGCGGTCAGCAACTGGGGCTTTGCCATTACCCCGGAAGCCTTGCAAGCCGTGGCGCATGACATCGGCGAAACCACCATCCTGGCCCGTGCCGGTGGTGCGCCGACCCTGGCGGTCGGTATCGCGCAGATCCTGCACAGCGTCCTGCCGGGTGAAAACACCATGGCGTTCTGGTACCACTTCGCGATCCTGTTCGAGGCGCTGTTCATCCTGACCGCTGTGGACGCCGGCACCCGTGCCGGGCGCTTCATGCTGCAGGACCTGCTCGGCTCCTTCGTACCGGCACTGAAACGTACCGAATCCTGGACCGCCAACCTGATCGCTACCGCCGGTTGTGTGGCGATGTGGGGCTGGTTGCTGTATCAGGGCGTGATCGATCCGCTGGGTGGTATCAACACCCTGTGGCCGCTGTTCGGCATCTCCAACCAGATGCTGGCCGGTATCGCACTGATGCTCGGCACCGTGGTCCTGATCAAGATGAAGCGCCAGCGCTACATCTGGGTCACCCTGTTGCCGGCCACCTGGCTGCTGATCTGCACCACGACCGCAGGCTTCATCAAGCTGTTCGACGCCAATCCGGCGATCGGCTTCCTGTCGCTGGCCAAGAAATACAACGACGCACTGGCCGCGGGTCAGGTGCTCGCTCCGGCCAAGAACGTCGAGCAGATGCAGCACGTGATCTTCAACGCCTACACCAACGCCACATTGACCGCGCTGTTCCTGTTCGTGGTATTCAGCATCCTGTTCTATGCGCTCAAGGTCGGCATCGCCGCCTGGGGCAAAAAAGAGCGTACGGACAAAGAATCGCCATTCCAGGCCCTGCCGGACGCGTAACCAGAGGATTGCAGCATGTTCAATGACCTGAGTCGCCTCGGTAAATACCTCGGTCAGGCCGCGCGCCTGATGGTCGGCATGCCCGACTACGACACCTACGTCGAGCATATGCAGACCAAGCACCCGGACAAACCGGTGATGAGCTACGAGATGTTCTTTCGCGAACGTCAGGAAGCCCGTTACGGTGGCAAGGGTGGGCCGAAGTGCTGTTGATCTGACAGCCTTCGGTTGATGCAGTCCCCAGCTGTGGGAGCGGGCTTGCTCGCGAAAGCGGTGTGTCATTGAGCAATGATGTCGACTGACACGACCCCTTCGCGAGCAAGCCCGCTCCCACATTTGTTTTGTGTTGTTCATCAATTTTGCGAAGGGGATCGATGTTGTCTTCTCCAATACCTGTAACGGTGCTCAGCGGTTTCCTCGGCGCCGGCAAGACCACCTTGCTGCGCCATCTGTTGAAAGCCGAGCACGGCCTGAAAATCGCCGTGATCGAAAACGAATTCAGCGACGCCGGTATCGATACCCAATTGCTGGGCGACGAGCCGGTGCAAGTCATGACCCTGGCCAACGGCTGCGTCTGCTGCACCATTCACACCGACCTGACCAAGGCCCTGTATCTGCTGCTCGAACGGCTGGACAGCGGCGAAATCGCTTTCGATCGACTGGTCATCGAATGCACCGGCCTGGCCGACCCGGCCCCGGTGGCGCAGACCTTTTTCATCGACGAAGAACTGCGCGAGCGTTACCTGCTCGACGGCATCATCACCCTCGTCGACGCGGCCCACGCCGAACAGCACCTGACCCAGACCATCGCCCAGGCGCAGATCGGTTTTGCCGACCGCCTGCTGGTGAGCAAGACCGATCTGGTGGACGAGGCTGCGTTCACGGCGCTCAGCGAGCGCCTGACCCGCATCAACCGCCGTGCACCGATCCGCGTGGTCGAACACGGCAATATCGATCTGGCTGAATTGCTCGATGTGCGCGGTTTCAACCTGAACGCCGATCTCGGTGGCGGGGTGAGTCTGCGGCCGGTGAGCAAGGCGCCATCCATCGACCGGATTTCCAGTCTGGTGCTGCGTACCGACCAGCCGCTGGATATCGATCAGCTCAGCGAGTTCATGAATGAATTGCTGGAAGAGCACGGCAAGCAATTGCTGCGCTACAAAGGCGTGTTGAACATCGCGGGCGAAGATCGGCGGCTGGTGTTCCAGGGCGTGCTGAAACTCTATGGCTTCGACTGGGACACCGAGTGGGCGGAAGGCGAGGCGCGGGAAAGCGTGATCGTGTTTATCGCCGACGATTTGCCGGAAGAGAAAATCCGGGCGGGGTTTACCAGGGTGGCGGCGAACTGAGTCCGCCGCGCTTTCAGTGCGTGGAACCGCTGAGAATCGTCTGCTCCAGGTGATCCAGATGACGGTTCATCAGCGACACCGCCTCGACGGCGTCATCACGCTCGATCGCCTCGACGATCCGGGCGTGATCCTGCCAGCCGCAACAGCTGTGCGTGGTTTCTGTGCATCGCGCAATCGCCAGTGAGGTCAGCGGCACCAACGTGCCGAGAAAATGCGCCAACGGTGCATTCCGCGCCATTTTCGCTACCTGCAAATGAAACTCCCCGGACAAGCGAATCGCCGCCCCGCGCCGATCTTTATCCACAGCCTGACGCTCCCGTTCGATCAACGCTCGCAGGCGCTTCAGATCTTCAACCTGCACATGCTGACAAGCCAGTCGCACCAGCGTGTTCTCGGCCAGGCGCCGGGCGTGCAGGGCCTGACGTATCTGCTCGGTATCCGGCGCGGCCACTCGTGGTCGATGGTTGGCCCGCAGTACGATGATCTGTTCGTGGGACAGTTGGGTCAGCACCCGACGCACATCGGCGCGGCTGACGCCGAACATCTGCTTGAGACTTTCTTCGGTGAAACGGCTGGCAGCATCGATGCGCTGTTCGAGGATTGCGTCGAACAGGCGCGGATACAGATCCTCCACCGGCGCGTGCAGGCGGGAGAAGGGCAGGGCCGTCGAGATCGGGCGAGGGTGCGACGGCGTGGCAAGACTGTTCATGGCCGGTCTCCAGTGTGAGGCGTTTCAGTGGCTCAGGTTGTCATCCGGAATATTCAGCTCGATGCCCATCCGCTGGCCTTCACGCAGGATGTGCCGACGCATTTCGGCACTGGCCTGGGCGCTGTTCTTGCTGCGGATCGCGCGCACCACGGCTTCGTTTTCTTCAAGGCGTTCGGCCAGGTGCTCCGGCGAATTGCGCAGCACCTCGGCGCTTTGCTTGAGGGCGTTGCTGGTCTGTTGCACCACACTCTGGAAAATCGGATTCGAGGTCAGGGTGAACAGCTCCTCGTGGAACGCGATGTAGGCGCTGACCCCGGCCTCGCTGTCGCCCGCTTCGAGGGCTTCGCGCATGTCCATCAGGGTCAGGCGCAGCTGGCCGACTTCCTTGCTGCTGATCGACTGCGCCACCAGCCCGACGATGAACGGTTCGAGGGTGTAGCGCAGTTGCAGCACGTCTTCGAGGCTGGCGCCGGCCACTGCGCTGTCGTGGCTCTGACTGTCACTGGCCTGGGCGTCGAGCACCACCACGCCTTTGCCGGGCATCGAGCGCACCAGGCCGAGGGTTTCCAGCACGATCACCGCTTCACGCAGGCTCGGGCGGCTGATGCCCAGTTGTTCGGCCAGTTCGCGCTGACCCGGCAGCATCTCGCCGGAGCGCCACTGACCACGGGCCAGCGCAGCCCGAAGTTTTTCTACCACTGAGTTGACGACGGTTGATGAAGTAATCATGGGTTCGCTCCATGTGCCGTGCCTGCATTGGCGCAGGCACGGCGGTCATTCAGAATTCTTTGGCCGCCGCTTGAGCGACGGTTTTTCTCGGCTGAAAGTTATAGCCCTGCTCGCCGTTGAGCACCTTGTTCGCCCGTTGCACGTCGATGTCCTTTTCCCAACGGGCGATGGCCACGGTGGCAACGCAGTTGCCGATCAGATTGGTCAGTGCCCGGCCGATGCCCATGAACCAGTCCACCGCCAGCACCAGCACCAGACCGACCACCGGAATCGCCGGGATGGCCGTCAGCGTGGCCGCGAGAATCACCAGCGCCGACCCCGGAATGCCGTGGGCACCTTTGGAGGTAATCAGCGATACCAGCAAAATCGTCAGCAGATCGGTCATGGCCAGTGGCGTGCCGGTGGCGTTGGCAATGAACACAATGGCCAGGGTCAGGTAGATCGAAAAACCGTCGAGGTTGAACGAGTAACCGGTAGGAATCACCAGCCCGACGGTCGAGCTGCCGATGCCCAGATGTTCCAGCTTGCGCATGATCTGCGGCAGCACGGCATCGGAGGATGCAGTGCCCATGACGATCAGCAGTTCTTCACGCAGGTACTTGAGCAGCGGCCACATGCGCAGGCCGGAGAGGCGCATTACCAGACCGAGAATCAGCGCGACGAAGGCGATGCAGGTCAGGTAGAACAAGCCGACGAGGCTGCCCAGATGTTGCAGCGAATCCAGGCCGTATTTGCTGGTGGTGAAGGCGATGGCGCCGAACACGCCGATCGGTGCCAGACGCACGATCATGCCCATGATCCGGAAGATCACGTGGCTGAGCTCGTTGATCAGCCGCGAGATCCCGGAAGCGGCTTCGCCCACCAGATTCAACGCGCTGCCGAACAGCACCGAGAACAGCAGCACCTGGAGGATATTGTTATCGGCGAAGGCGCCGAGTACCGAGGTCGGGATCAGATCCATCAGGAACTGAGTGGTGGTGTGCATATGCTGGCCGCGTTCGGCGATGTCGCCCATGTCGGCGGCGGACAGTTGCTCCAGATGGATGTTGGCGCCGCTGCCGATTCCGGTGGTGAAGGCGAACACGAGACCGATCACCAGGGCGATGGTGGTCAGCACTTCGAAGTAGATCACCGACTTGAGGCCGATGCGCCCGACCTTCTTCAGATCGCCCGCGCCGCTGATGCCGCTGACCACCACGCAGAACACGATCAGGCCGATGAGCATCTTGATCAGTTTGATGAAACCGTCGCCGAGCGGTTTGAGCTGGGCCGAGTATTCGGGAAGGGTCAGCCCGCAGACGATGCCGAGCATCAGTCCGAGAACCACTTGGAGGAAGATTGAACGCGAGCACCATCTGAGCATGGGAGGAATCCTGGTCGGTGTCCTGGCTGCCGTGCGCGGGGCGCATCAGATTCAGGACTTAATTATTGTGGTCTTACCGGTATGTCCAGTGCGGGTGCAGTCTAGGCGCTGTTTTTTACGGATCGCAAGTGAAAAATGACGAATTGGCATTACCGGTCTGACCAGTTGAGCGGCAAGTCCCATTCTTGAGCGATTCAGCTGTTTGAAAAAATCCGGGCGAAAAAAAACCGGCCAATCACTTGGCCGGTTTTCTTGCTGCGGGTTTAACGTCGCAATTAAGCGCCGTATACCGGCAGTTTCTTGCAGATGGCTTTGACTTTCTCACGAACGGCGTCGATCACCGCTTCGTTGTTCAGATCAGCCAGGATGTCGCAGATCCAGCCAGCCAGCTCTTTGCACTCTGCCTCTTTGAAGCCGCGAGTGGTCACGGCCGGAGTACCGAAGCGCAGGCCGGAGGTGACGAACGGGGAGCGTGGGTCGTTTGGCACGGAGTTCTTGTTCACGGTGATGAACGCTTTGCCCAGAGCGGCGTCGGCGTCTTTACCGGAGATTTCCTGCTTGATCAGCGACAGCAGGAACAGGTGGTTTTGAGTACCGCCGGAAACCACGTCGAAACCGCGCTCGATGAACACACCGGCCATGGCCTGGGCGTTTTTCACCACTTGTTGCTGGTAAGCCTTGAACTCAGGCTGCAGTGCTTCTTTGAAGCAGATCGCTTTGGCGGCGATCACGTGCTCCAGCGGGCCACCCTGGGCACCCGGGAATACGGCGGAGTTCAGCTTCTTCTCGATGTCGGCGTTGGCGCGAGCCAGGATCAGGCCACCCCGTGGACCGCGCAGGGTCTTGTGGGTGGTGGTGGTCACAACGTCAGCGAACGGAACCGGGTTCGGGTAGACGCCAGCGGCGACCAGACCGGCCACGTGAGCCATGTCGACGAACAGGTAGGCGCCAACCTTGTCGGCGATGGCACGGAAGCGCGGAAAGTCGAGGATCTGCGAGTAGGCAGAGAAACCGGCCACGATCATTTTCGGCTTGTGTTCAACAGCCAGGCGCTCGACTTCGTCGTAGTCGATCAGACCGTTGGCGTCGATGCCGTACTGGATGGCGTTGTACAGCTTGCCGGAGGAGGAAACGCTGGCGCCGTGGGTCAGGTGACCGCCGTGAGCCAGGCTCATGCCCAGGATGGTGTCACCGGCCGACAGCAGGGCCAGGTAAACAGCGGCGTTGGCCTGGGAACCGGCGTGCGGCTGAACGTTGGCGTAGTCGGCGCCGAACAGCTCTTTGGCGCGGTCGATAGCCAGTTGCTCGACAACGTCGACGTACTCGCAACCACCGTAGTAGCGCTTGCCCGGGTAGCCTTCGGCGTACTTGTTGGTCAGTACCGAGCCTTGAGCTTCCATCACCGCTGGGCTGGTGTAGTTCTCCGAAGCGATCAGCTCGATGTGTTCTTCCTGGCGCTGGGCTTCTTGCTCCATGGCGGCAAAAAGATCGGCGTCGTACTTGGCAATAGTCAAATCACGGCTGAACATGGCGGTCCTCAAGGATCGGGGGCAGAAAAGGGGGGCATTCTAACCCAACGGGTTTTGGATGGCATATGAAACGACATCATGTCGCAGACAAGTGGCGTTCATGACCAGATGTGTGGCGTCCGTGCCGGCCTTTTCGCTGACCAGCCGGTTTGCACAATAACCGAGGCCGCCCCGCGATTTTGTGATCGACATCAATCCCTGTGGAAACGAGCTTGCTCGCGAAGAACGCGCCGCCGATCTTCAGTCGAACATGAACAGCGCATCATTGCTGAACTGCGCTTCGAACCGGCCCGCCGGCATCGGCCGCCCGAACAGATAACCCTGAACCTCGTCGCAGCCATGCTCGCGCAGGAAGTCCAGTTGCTCATGGGTTTCCACGCCCTCGGCGATTACCGCCAGATTCAGGCTGTGGGCCATGGCGATGATTGCCCGGGCGATCTGCGCGTCCTGCTCGCCGGACGGCAGGCCGTCGACGAAGGTGCGGTCGATCTTCAGCACGTCGATCGGGAATTGCTTGAGGTAGTTCAGCGACGAGTAGCCGGTGCCGAAGTCGTCGACTGCAATGCTCAGGCCGAGGTTCTTCAGACCGGCAAGAATCTGCATCGCCTCGCTGACTTCGCGCATCAGGATACTTTCCGTCAGTTCCAGCTCCAGGCAAGCCGGCGGCAGGCCGGTCTCGCGCAGGATCGTGGCGATCCGCGTGCCGAGCTGGCCGTCGGAGAACTGCCGCGCCGAGATGTTCACCGAGACCTTCGGTACGCGCACACGGTTCTGGTGCCAGGTCTTGAGCTGACGGCAAGCCTCGCTGATCACCCAGTCGCCGACGTCCACCACCAGCCCGAGTTCCTCGAGCACCGGTATAAAATCCCCCGGTGGCACCAGCCCGCGACGGGGATGACGCCAGCGCAGCAGGGCTTCGGTGCCGGTCAGGCGTTTGCCGTCGCCGCTGAACTGCGGCTGATAATAGAGCACGAATTCATTCTGCTCCAGGGCGTGGCGCAGGTCGCTTTCCAGTTCCAGACGTTCCAGCGCACTGGCGTTCATGTCGGCCTGATAGAACTGGAAGTTGTTCTTGCCGCGCTCCTTGGCGTGGTACATCGCGGTGTCGGCGTTTTTCATCAACTGGCTGAGTTCATTGCCGTCCTGCGGGCTCAGGGCGATACCGATGCTGGCGGTGACGAAGAACTCGCGCCCCTCCAGCACGAACGGTCGCACCAGACTGCCAAGAATCTGTTCGGCCACGTGGATCGCACGGTTCAGCGCCATTTCGCGGCTGGAGCGGTGTTGCAGCAGCAGGGTGAATTCGTCGCCGCCCATCCGCGCCACGGTGTCGTCATCATCGACGCAGGCCAGCAAGCGCGTGGCCATGTCCTTGAGCATGCGGTCGCCGGCGGCGTGGCCGAGGGAGTCGTTGATCGGTTTGAAACGGTCGAGGTCGAGGAACATCAGCACCACCCACGACTTCTGCCGTTCGGCCGATTGCAGCGCGGTGTGCAGACGGTCCTGGAACAGCGTGCGGTTCGGCAGGTGGGTCAGGGCGTCGTAGTAGGCGAGGCGGTGAATCCGCTGCTCGCTGGCCTTGCGCTCGCTGATGTCGCTGAAGAAACACACGTAACTGGCCAGGTCGCCCTCGTCATCGAGCACGGCGGTGATGCCGACCCACGCCGGGTAGTGCTCGCCGTTGCGGCGCTTGAGCCAGACTTCACCTTCCCAGGTGCTGTGCTGGTGCAACTGCTTGAGCACGTAGCGCAGGTGTGCGTCCTGCTGTTCGTCGACGGTCAGCATGTTCGGCAGCTGGTCGAGCACTTCACCCACCGCGTAACCGCTGACCCGGCTGAACGCCTCGTTGGCCTGCACGATGTAACCGGCCGGGTCGGTGATCAGGATTGCCGAGGTCGAGTGTTCGAATACCGTGGCCGCCATGCGCAGGTCTTTCTCGGCGCGGCGCTGCTGACTGATGTCGCGACCGACCCCGAGCACGCCTTCGAAGGCGCCATGCTCGTCCCACACCAGCACCAGGCGCAGTTCGATCGGGATCTTGCGGCCGTCGGCGCGCAGGCAGTCGAACAGGAACAGCTGGGTCTGCACCTGGCTGCGCAAAATCACCAGTTGTTCGGGTTTGCCCAGGGCTTTGCTGACGCGATCCATCAGGTGATAGATGCCGCTCAGTTGCTGCGGGTTGGCGATGGTCGACTGCCAGCCGTTCTGGAAAATCCACTCGGCGTCATAACCGAGCACGGCTTGCACCGAGGGGCTGACGTAGTTCAGCGAGAGCTTGCTGTCGGTGGAGAAAATCACGTCGCTGATGCTTTCGGCGAGCATCCGGTAGCGCTGTTCGCTGTCACGCAGGGATTCGCTGGCTTCGATCTGCTCGGTGATGTCCTTGGCCACGCCGATGATCCGCGTGACCTGATCGTGCTTGTCCCGGGCCAGCGCCTGTTCGCGAATATCGAAGCGCCGCCACTCGCCGTCGCGATGACGGAAGCGCAGCTGGCATTGCAACAACTGGCTGTAACCGGCGTGACGCTGCATCTGCCGTGAGCGGTGGTAATAGTCGGCGTCTTCCGGGTGCAGGAGAATTTCCCAGAAGTACTCGCCCATCTGATGCAGTTCGGTGCGGTTGTAACCGAGGGTCTGGCCGAGGTGATGATTGCTGAAGATCATCCGCTGGCTGATCACGTCCTGCACATACAGATGATCCGGAACGGTGCGCACCACATCCGACCAGAAACCTTCGCGCTCCAGCAGCGACAGTTCGATCAGTTTGCGGCTGGTGATGTCGTTGATGCTCAGGATCACGGCCTTGTAGTCGTGCTGTTCCTGGGGCAGTCGCAGCACCAGCCACAGGTGCTGGTCGCGGCCATTGATGTCCGGCAGTCTGATTTCCAGTTCCAGCTGCTTTTGCTGCTGGAGCACGGCGTCGAGCACCTGATTGCCGATGGCGCACTGACTGTGCGGCTGACCGTCGATCAACAGTTGCCAGGCGTGGTCGCAGGAGTTGACGTTGAGCAGTTGCAGCGCGACCTGGTTGACCTCGGTCACCCGCAGTTCGTGGAGCAATTGCTGGCGCTGTGCCGGCTGGTCGAGCCAGGCCTTGAGCTGGTCGCTGGTCTGGATCTGGGCCCTTTCGAAAACCTGTTTGAGCCCCGAAAGATCCAGCACGCACAATGCCACGCCGGTGCCTTCGAAAATATCCTGATAACGCCGACGCCCCTCATGCACCTGACGCTGACGGCGACGCATGTTGAGCAGGGCGATAAACGGCAGCAGCGACAGCGCCAGGCCCAACAGGCATTTGCCGATGAACGCCGGCAGCAGTTGTTCGAGCACATGCTGGCGGTCGAACAGGCCACGCAGTTGCCAGTCGCTGCTGCTCAGCGGCACTGTCAGCACGCTGTTGGCGAGATCGTCCGGGGTCAGGACGCTGGTGCTGCCGACGGGCATCGCTTCGTCGCGGCTGATGATCTGATGGTTGATGCGGTTTTCCACCAGCCACAGAGGACGGATGCCTGTTTCGCCTTGTTTGGTCAGTGCTTTAAAGAAGGTGGGTGTCAGCCGCAGCGCCCAGTAACCGCGAGTGCTGCCACTGGCCTGATGCAGCAGCAGATGCACCACCGAACCGTCTTCGTCGTTGCTGAAGTAATGCGCCTGAGCGCGACTGCGGCGCACCAGATCGCTGAGGTAATCGGCGTCATGGCTGTCGGCGGCGCTGTCGCTGAGGATCTTTCCGGACGGGCTGAGCAGGGCCAGGCTGCGCAGGTCGGGCAGTGATTTCTGAAGTTTGCGCAGGAGTGCCTGCTGTTCGTCGGCCGACTGCGGTTGTTCGACGATCGGTAGCAGGTTGAGGGCGATCTGCGCGTTCAACGCCATGTTCAGGCTGACCTGAGCGGCGAGGTCGGCGGTGTAGTCGATGGTGTACTGACGCTGGTTTTTCTGGGTTTCACGCAGTTGATCGAGCAGTTGCCAGAACAGCAGCGCCAGCAGCAAAAGCACCAGCGTCGCCAGCGCGCCTTTCAAGGTTCCGCGCAGGGACGAGCCGGGCGCCGGTTGGGTGCTGCTCACAGAGGCTGGCGGAGTGACGTTGGACAAGCTGTAATCCTGCGGTCTGGCTGGACTGGCGCGACGTGCACTATAAGCCGGACGCCCAAGAGGCGGCTAGCATGCCTTGAGTTGTGGCGAAGTGCCAGCCCCACTCGGCTGGACTGCCTTCCGTCATTAAGGTAGCTTTGCCGGTTACGCGGGAGCGTTCCAGCTCCTAGACTCAGACTTTTTCAGCGCGCACGCATTGATGACCATCAAGTGAACGACGCGCATCGGTCTGGCCGGGCATCGCCTGCGCTCCAATCATTCATCTGTCACTGACCCAAGGTTCTCCATGGCTCAATACGTCTTCACCATGCATCGGCTGGGCAAAGTTGTTCCGCCGAAGCGGGAAATCCTGAAAAACATTTCGCTGTCTTTCTTCCCCGGCGCCAAGATCGGCGTACTCGGCCTCAACGGTTCGGGTAAATCCACGCTGCTGAAAATCATGGCCGGCGTCGACACCGAGTTCGAAGGCGAAGCGCGCCCGATGCCGGAACTGAACATCGGTTACCTGCCGCAAGAGCCGCAACTGGATCCGACCAAGACCGTGCGTGAAGTGGTCGAGGAAGCGGTCAGCGTGATCAAGGATGCGCAAGCGCGTCTGGACGAGGTCTACGCCGCCTACGCCGACCCGGACGCCGACTTTGACAAGCTGGCCGCCGAACAGGCCAAGCTCGAAGCGATCCTGCAGGCCAGCGACGGTCACAACCTGGAGCGCCAGCTGGAAGTCGCCGCCGATGCGCTGCGTCTGCCGGCCTGGGACGCCAAGGTCGAACACCTGTCCGGTGGTGAAAAACGTCGTGTGGCCCTGTGCCGTCTGCTGCTGTCCGCCCCGGACATGCTGCTGCTCGACGAACCGACCAACCACCTGGACGCCGACTCCGTTGCCTGGCTCGAACACTTCCTGCACGACTTCCCGGGCACTGTGGTCGCGATCACGCACGACCGTTACTTCCTGGACAACGTTGCCGGCTGGATTCTGGAACTCGACCGCGGCGCGGGCATTCCTTACGAAGGCAACTACTCGGGTTGGCTGGAAGCCAAGTCCGATCGTCTGGCCCAGGAATCCAAGCAGCAATCGGCCCACGAAAAAGCCATGAAGGAAGAGCTGGAGTGGGTGCGCAAAGGCGCCAAGGCCCGCCAGTCGAAATCCAAGGCTCGTCTGCAACGCTTCGAAGAAATGCAGTCGCAGGAATTCCAGAAGCGTTCGGAAACCAACGAGATCTACATCCCGGCCGGTCCGCGCCTGGGTGACAAGGTCATCGAATTCAAGAACGTCACAAAGGGCTACGGCGATCGCGTACTGATCGACAACCTGTCGTTCTCGATGCCCAAAGGCGCCATCGTCGGCGTGATCGGCGGTAACGGTGCCGGTAAGTCGACCCTGTTCCGCATGCTGATGGGCAAGGAAACCCCGGACTCCGGCAGCATCGAGATCGGCGAAACCGTGCAGCTTGCCTGTGTTGACCAGAGCCGCGAAGACCTGGACGGCAGCAAGACCGTGTTCCAGCAGATCTCCGACGGTTCCGACCAGATCCGCATCGGCAACTACGAGATCCCGTCGCGTACCTACGTCGGTCGCTTCAACTTCAAGGGCGGCGATCAGCAGAAGTTCGTCAAGGACCTGTCCGGTGGTGAGCGCGGTCGTCTGCACCTGGCGCTGACTCTGAAGGAGGGCGGCAACGTCCTGCTGCTCGACGAACCGTCCAACGACCTCGACGTTGAAACCCTGCGTTCCCTGGAAGAAGCCCTGCTGGACTTCCCGGGCGCCGCCATTGTGATCTCTCACGATCGGTGGTTCCTTGACCGCGTCGCGACTCACATCCTGGCGTACGAAGACGACTCGCAAGCGGTGTTCTTCGAAGGCAACTACACCGAGTACGAAGCCGATCGCAAAAAGCGCCTCGGCGAAGCAGCGGCCCAGCCACACCGGGTACGCCACAAGAAACTGGCCTGATCACAGGTTGGTTGCATGAAAAAGCGGAGCCTTCGGGCTCCGCTTTTTTTTGCCTGCAATGCAGACTGTTTTATACCTTGTGTACTATTTGTTTTCATAAATGCGACATTTTTGTCTGTTGCTGTGTACATGTGGTTTGTTACAGTCCGGCTCAATCGCTTCCAACGACAACAAATCTGCCGAGACTTTTCCCATGATCGAATCCGTCGAATCCTTCCTCGCCCGTCTGAAAAAGCGCGATCCGGATCAACCCGAATTCCACCAGGCCGTCGAAGAAGTCCTGCGCAGCCTGTGGCCGTTTCTCGAAGCCAATCCGCACTATCTGACCTCGGGGATTCTGGAGCGCATCTGCGAGCCGGAGCGGGCGGTGGTGTTCCGGGTGTCGTGGGTCGACGATCAGGGCAAGGTGCAGGTCAATCGCGGTTTCCGCATCCAGATGAACAGCGCTATCGGCCCATACAAGGGCGGTTTGCGCTTCCATCCTTCGGTGAACATGGGCGTACTGAAATTCCTCGCCTTCGAACAGACCTTCAAGAACTCCCTGACCTCATTGCCCATGGGCGGCGGCAAGGGTGGCTCGGACTTCGATCCGAAGGGCAAGAGCGACGCAGAAGTCATGCGTTTCTGCCAGGCATTCATGAGCGAGCTGTACCGGCACATCGGTGCCGACGTGGACGTGCCGGCCGGTGATATCGGTGTCGGCGCTCGGGAAATCGGTTTCCTGTTCGGCCAGTACAAGCGCCTGAGCAACCAGTTCACCAGCGTGCTGACCGGCAAGGGCATGACCTACGGCGGCAGCCTGATCCGTCCGGAAGCCACCGGTTTCGGTTGCGTGTATTTCGCTGAAGAAATGCTCAAGCGCCGCGAGCAGAGCGTCGAAGGCAAGCGCGTGGCGATCTCCGGTTCCGGCAACGTCGCGCAATACGCGGCTCGCAAAGTGATGGATCTGGGCGGCAAGGTGATTTCCCTGTCCGACTCCGAAGGCACGCTGTATTGCGAGGCGGGCCTGAGCGAAGAACAGTGGCTGGCGCTGCTGGAACTGAAGAACGTCAAGCGTGGGCGGATCAGCGAATTGGCGTCCGCCTTCGGCCTGGAGTTCCGCGCCGGTCAGTTGCCATGGTCGTTGCCGTGCGACATCGCGCTGCCATGCGCGACCCAGAACGAACTTGACGCCGAATCCGCCCGCACTTTGCTGCGCAACGGCTGCATCTGCGTGGCCGAAGGCGCGAACATGCCGACCACCCTCGAGGCTGTGGATATCTTTATCGAGGCCGGGATTCTGTTTGCGCCGGGCAAGGCCTCGAATGCCGGCGGCGTAGCGGTCAGTGGGCTGGAAATGTCGCAGAACGCCATGCGCCTGCTGTGGACCGGGGGCGAAGTGGACAGCAAGTTGCACGGGATCATGCAGTCGATCCACCACGCCTGTGTGCACTACGGCGAGGAAAACGGCCGGATCAACTACGTCAAAGGCGCGAACATCGCCGGCTTCGTCAAAGTCGCCGACGCGATGCTCGCCCAAGGCGTGGTTTAAGCAACCGGGTTCAAGAGCGCTCGATGCGGATCACTTCGATCAGTTGATCGCCTGCCGGGCGCTGCCACAGCACTTCATCGTTGAGCCGCGCGCCAAGCAGCGCACGGCCCAGCGGTGAGGCCCAGTTGATCAGGCCGTTGGCCGCATCGGCCTGGTCTTCACCGACCAATTGCACCCGGTGCTCGGTGTCGTGTTCGTCGGCGTAGGTCACCCAGCTGCCGATCTGCACCTTGTCGGTAGATGTCGGGGCCGGTGCGACCTGAGCGCTGGCGACCCGTTGATTGAAATATCGCAAATCCCGTTCGAGATCGGCCAGCCGCTGTTTGTCAGCCTGTTCGCCCTTGGCCGACTGCTCGGCGTGCAGGCTTTGCAGCTCGGCGACTTTCGCCTGCAACTGGGCAAACCCTTGCGGCGTGACGTAATTGGGCTGTGTGCTGACCTGCCGTTCGACCGGCTGATCGGCTTGCGCAGCGGCATTGTCTTCGTTGACGAAAGCGCGACTCATGGTGGGCTCCTGTTATAGCCGTTGGGCCATGGTCGCAGGCAAAAGGTTTCGCTGGATGTCTGGAAGCGACCTACGGCGAACGATAAGCCCGCGCGGCGCCCTGATCCTTCTCCTGCTGCCAGGCGCGCTCGCGTTCGTCCCAGTGTTCGTTGCGATACTGTTCGCGGTCCTTGTTTTCCAGCATCGCCTGACACTGGCGGAAGCCGTCGCTCCAGCCTTCGGCGTATTGCTTGTCCTTGAGATAACGCGGCACATTCTTGCGAAATTCGCCGCTGATCGAACCGGCGGCCTGACGACCGCTGATGCACCCGTCATCGAAACCGTCGGCGAACGCCGGTGGATAACCCTTGGCAATCAAGTCTTCGTGGGTGCTCTGACAGCCACCCAGCAACAGCAACACGCCCGCAAACACCGCACACCGCCACATCACACTCTCCCGGGCCGTCATACGGCTGATAGGGAAAGTCTAGAAGCGGATTCGTCGATGGGGCGTGAAAGAAAGATCAAAACCTCAGTAGTGATACCACTTCACTTCCAGCATCACTTCGGTCTCCGGTGTTGCCAGATGGCTGAACTCGCGCTGCGCACTCAGGCGCAGGCCGAGGTTGCGCGACAGTTCCCACTGTTGGTTCAGACTCAGGCTACGGCGCACTTCACCGTTGAAGAAGTAATCGCCTTTGGCCTCCAGGCTGAGATTGCCCAACGGGTTTTTCCACAGTACGCCGGTATTGAAACCGCCTGCGGGGGAAACGAACTCGGCGAAATCATTGTTGTGTTCAACGCGCACCGTGCCGAGGGCAAAACCCAGCACATCGTCGCCCAATGCCCAGGTTCCGCCACCGCCACCGTTGACGTGGCTGACCAGCGTCTCGTCGTCATGCTTGCCCGGTACACGTTCAAGACCGCCGGTGACTTGCCACGACAATGGCTGCAACAGCGCGTTGCGCGGTGTCAGTGAGCGGATGGTCGCCAGATCCAGTTGCTGGAATTGCCAGTGATTGCCTTCGTACTGGCGCAGCTTCATTTGCAGGATTTCGATCTGTGCGCCGAGGGGGAAGCTCTCGGCGTTGTCGTTGAGATCGTGATAGGCCATGCGCAAGCCGTACTCGCCGAATGCACGGTCACCGCGGGTGCCGAGACCGGCCTGCCAGGTGCGCGATTCATGGCCGTCCTCGGGCAGGCCAGGTTGAGGAATTTGCAGCTCCGGCGCCGGGTTCTTGTTGATCGCTCGCAGCAATTCGAAACTGCGTTGCGCTCGCTGTGGATCACGCTCCTGGCCGTTGGCGCGGTAGCGCTCCAGCCGATACGCCGCGTCGACGATCAGCGCTTGCCGGGCCCGAGGCAGGGCCTTGAATGCCGAGTCCTGAAGTTGCTGCTGGTCGGCGCTGACTTTCAGCACCCAGTCCTGTTCTTCGCCGCTCAGGGGCTCGGCACGGCTGAGCAGTTCGCGCTCGCGGGACGGACGATATTCGATGTGCTCGACCAGCCCAGCTTCCTTCACCGCTTTGACGGTGTCGGTGGGGATCGCCGTCAGCGGGAATTGTTCGGTCAGGCGCAGGCTCGGACGCGCGACCTGCAACAGTTCGAGCAGGCGATAGGAGCAGTTTTCATCGAAGAAGAAATAGTCGAACTGGATCTGCTTCAGCTCCCACACATGCTCGACCATGCGCGCGGTTTCGGCTTGCGTCAGATTGAGCCGGTACTCCCACAGGTCGCGGTTTTCCAGGCTGCGGTATTCCGAGAGTTTTTCCTGATAAGGCACGAGTGCGAACAGTCCCGGATAACCACCCATCAGGCCTTTCCAGGCGTAAAGAATGCTGTTGTCCGAACCTTCGATGTAGGCGCCGAAGTTGATCGCGTAACTGAGCAGCGAAGTCTTGTCGCTCTGCACGTCGGCCTGGTCGATGCGCAGCAGGGTATGGCCGAACATCGACGACGGGCTGTTGAGGTAGGCCGCCGGGAAAATCATCACCGCGCTGTGGGGCGAGACGTCCTTGAACCATTTCTTGAATTCGGCGCAGTCCGGCGTCGGCAGGTCGGTCAGGTTCAGTTGATCTTTCAACCAGCGGGTGCGTGCCGGGTAAACGCACTGTGCGTGTCGCTCACCGAGACTGGCCGGGGCGTACAACGCCTGCACGGTGGCGGCCAGTTCATGGTCGGGGTGTTCGTTGCCGTCGGGGGCGAGGAAGAATTTTTTGTCGCTGACGTAGCTGCGCCAGCCACCGAGCTTGGCGGTTTCGTAATGACCGAGGGAAATCCAGAAGCGGTCGTTGGCCAGTTGCTGCAAACGTTGAGGGTCGATGTGAGGCGCGGCGGACAGCGGGGCGCAGACACACAGCGCCAGCCAGGCAAGGCGTTTGAGCATAAATGGCAACTTAAGTCGAAAAGAAACAAAGCCCGGGAAGGGCGGGCCGAAAAAATAAAACCCGCTTCCCGAAGGAAGCGGGTGGGTCGAGCTTAAGCCTGAGTCGCGTACTTGGCCAGACGTGGGTCTGCCTTCAGAACGGCCAGGGTGTTGGTATGCACGTCTTCAGCGGTCACGTCAGCCTTGCTGAAGATCTGCTGGAAGTGCTCGTGAGTGACGGCGGCGAAGTGCGCACGGTCTTCCGGCGCCACGCCCAGTACCACGGCATAGGTCGTCAGCGCTTCGCCGTTGCCTTTTGCCATGTCTTCGGACAGCTCGTTCATCATGCCATTCATGGCAAACCAGGATTTGCCGCCATAGGTCAGCGAAGCGTTGGTGGAGCAGCCGTTGGTGCCGGACGTCATGCCGAACGTCGCGTTGCCGGAGGTGCCGTTGGTGGTGGATGCCAGGAAGTGTGCCGGGGTGCCACGCTGACCTTCGAACAGCATGTTGCCCCAACCGCAATCCGGGCCGCCTGGAGCTTGCGCCATGGCGTTGATGGATACAGCGGTGAAGAGAGTACCGAGAAGAATCCGTTTCATAGCTTTGTTCTCTTTGTGTGCATACCAATGGACAGGGTTCTGGCCGGCTCTAAACGTAAGCTGCCTGCGCGACGATCATGCTGCGTTGAAAACAGGCTCGGAATGCTCATGTAGGACCCTACACTCCGCTTCCTCGCCTGTTTTCGCCTTGCCTGATCGCCGCTCGGCGAGCTTACGTTCAGAGCCAAACGAAGCCAGTGGGCCGGTATTAGTTCCAGCCGCGCAGTTTGGAGTTTAGGCACGTTCCGAGGGTTCCGTGAGTTTTTGCACAATATTTGGAATAAACCCCGGTTTCACGAGGCGGCGCCGCGTGCAGGGCGGTTGTCTATGCTTTGTCGTGTGGCGCGCCTTGCCAGTGGGGCTCGGGCAGCGCCAGAATGCCGCTATCTGCCCCGCCTGATTGTTAAGGAAGCCCGATGCCTGATCCTGTTGCTGCCAGCTTGCGTCTAGCGCCCGAAGCGCTGACCCGTCCGTTTTCCGCTGAACAGTTCAGCTTCACTACCACCAATGATCTGGAGCCCTTTCGCGGTGTGCTCGGCCAGGAACGTGCGGTCGAAGCCTTGCAGTTCGGTGTGGCCATGCCACGCCCCGGTTACAACGTATTTGTCATGGGCGAGCCCGGCACCGGCCGTTTCTCGTTCGTCAAACGCTACCTGAAGGCCGAAGGCAAACGCCTGCAGACCCCGGCGGACTGGGTCTACGTCAACAATTTCGATGAGCCGCGCGAACCCCGCGCTTTGGAGCTGCCATCGGGCAGCGCCGCTGCTTTCATCGGCGACATCAACGGCCTCATCGACAACCTGCTGGCGACCTTTCCTGCGGTGTTCGAGCACCCGTCCTACCAGCAGAAAAAAAGCGCCATCGACCGCGCCTTCAACCAGCGCTACGACAAGGCGCTGGACGTCATCGAACGTCTGGCCCTTGAAAAAGACGTCGCCCTGTACCGCGACAGCAGCAACATCGCCTTCACCCCGATGCTTGAAGGCAAGGCGCTGGACGAAGCCGAGTTCGCCCAGTTGCCGGAGGCCGAACGCGAGCGTTTTCATGACGACATCTCCGGCCTCGAAGAGCGCCTGAACGAAGAGCTCGCCAGCCTGCCGCAATGGAAGCGCGAGTCGAGCAACCAGCTGCGTCAGCTCAACGAAGAAACCATCACCCTGGCCTTGCAGCCCTTGCTCGCACCGCTGTCGGAAAAGTACGCGGAAAATGCGGCCGTCTGCGGTTACCTGCAAGCGATGCAGGTCTATCTGCTGAAAACCGTGGTCGAGCAACTGGTCGATGACAGCAAGACCGATGCGGTCGCGCGCAAACTGCTGGAAGAGCAATATGCGCCGAGCCTGGTGGTCGGCCATCCGGCCAGCGGCGGTGCGCCGGTGGTCTTCGAGCCGCATCCGACCTACGAAAACCTGTTCGGCCGCATCGAGTACACCACCGATCAGGGCGCGCTCTACACCACCTATCGCCAGTTGCGTCCGGGTGCGTTGCACCGCGCCAACGGTGGTTTCCTGATTCTTGAAGCGGAAAAAATGCTCGGCGAGCCGTTCGTATGGGATGCGCTCAAGCGCGCTCTGCAATCGCGCAAGCTGAAGATGGAATCGCCGCTGGGCGAGATGGGCCGTTTCGCCACCGTGACGCTCAACCCGCAGCACATTCCGTTGCAGGTCAAAGTGATCATCATTGGCGCGCGTCAGCTGTATTACACGCTGCAGGACCTTGATCCGGACTTCCAGGAGATGTTCCGTGTTCTGGTGGACTTCGACGAAGACATCCCGATGGTCGACGAAAGCCTGGAGCAGTTCGCCCAGTTGCTTAAAACCCGCACTTCCGAAGAAGGCATGGCACCGTTGACCGCCGACGCGGTGGCGCGCCTGGCAACTTACAGCGCGCGTCTGGCCGAACACCAGGGGCGTTTGTCGGCGCGGATCGGCGATCTGTTCCAGTTGGTCAGCGAGGCGGATTTCATCCGGCATCTGGCCAACGATGAAATGACCGACGCCGGCCACATCGAGCGTGCCCTGAAGGCCAAGGCCACCCGCACCGGCCGGGTGTCGGCGCGGATTCTCGACGACATGCTGGCGGGGATCATCCTGATCGACACCGACGGCGCCGCAGTCGGAAAGTGCAACGGCCTGACCGTGCTCGAAGTCGGCGACTCGGCGTTCGGCGTGCCGGCGCGAATTTCCGCCACGGTGTACCCGGGCGGCAGCGGCATCGTCGACATCGAGCGCGAGGTCAATCTCGGTCAGCCAATCCACTCCAAGGGCGTGATGATCCTCACCGGGTATCTGGGCAGCCGTTACGCCCAGGAATTCCCGCTGGCGATTTCCGCGAGCATCGCGCTGGAGCAATCCTACGGCTACGTCGATGGCGACAGTGCGTCGCTGGGCGAGGCGTGCACGCTGATTTCGGCGTTGTCGAAAACCCCGCTCAAGCAGTGCTTCGCGATTACCGGTTCGATCAACCAGTTCGGCGAAGTGCAGGCGGTGGGCGGGGTCAACGAGAAGATCGAAGGCTTCTTCCGTCTCTGCGAAGCGCGCGGGCTGACGGGCGAGCAGGGCGCGATCATTCCCCAGGCCAACGTTGCCACGCTGATGCTTGATGAAAAAGTACTGGCGGCGGTGCGTGCCGGGCAGTTCCACGTTTACGCGGTGCGTCAGGCCGACGAAGCGTTGAGCCTGCTGGTGGGCGAGCCGGCCGGTGAGCCGAACGAAGAGGGCGAATTCCCGGAAGGCAGCGTTAACGCGCGGGTAGTGGAGCGTCTGCGGGTGATTGCCGAGATGATCAGCGAAGAGGATCTGAAAGAAGCCGAGAAGGAATTGGCGCAGGAAGCGCTGGCGGAGGCCAAACCGGCGTAAGCCAGGCAGCCTTCAAAAAACGGGAGCCTAGTGTTCCCGTTTTTTGTTTTGTCGCGAACGTCGGCAAAAGTGCCATCACTCTGGCGTCAATATTCACACAATGACCATTCGGCGCCTTCTGGTTCTGTGCGGCTTGCGCGGCGGACTTTTCTTCTATTCTCTGCTCAAGGACATCGACAGTATCACTGGATCGAAACAGCTCTTCAGCAAGGGCTGAACACCGGCTTTACCGAGGGTCGCCGCCATGTCGCGCAACCTCTGCCTCACCCGTCAGTGCCTGGGTCTCGTGACCCGTATCGAATGCGCCATCAAGCCGTTGGCCGGCGATAACGGCATGTGGACGTTGCTCTTCGCCGCCGGCATGGCCGGTGAACAACCTTCCGCCATCAAGGCCCAGGGCCCGTTCCACGGACCGATCGCCGCCGAGTCGATTCTCGACACCATCGTTGAAAGCCTGACGATGCACGGCTATGAATTGGCCAATGATCCACAGATCTGGTCGTTGCATCTGCAGGCGCAGTTGCGGCAGATCAACGGTGGACGCGGACGCAGCATCGGCACTTTCGATCACTAGGTCATCAGCGCCGACCATTAGCGTCAATCAGGGCGCAGCGCCTTGTCGAGTTTGACCTCAAAGCCGTATTGCACGGTGGCGAGGTCGGTTCGCTGGTAGGTTTCAACGTGCGTCGGACGGCCGTAGAAATAATGCACGCCGAATAACGCCGGCCCTTCCGTGCTCGCGTCGTGGCTGACCGACAGAATCCGCTTCAGGTAATGACCGCTGTCGTCCTTGACGAAGAATCGCCATTCGTTGGCGGGGAATCGCTTCAAATCCACCACCAACGCGTTGTTCCTGATTTCCAGACCTTTAGGCAGGGCCTTGGCTTCATAAGCCTGTTTGTCCACCGTGGCCAGGAACAACGGCATCGAGCCGACGGCAATCGCCGGGGTTTCCGGGAACAGGTTCAGGTCGTAGGTGATGGTCGCCTGCAGCGGGTCGACCTGATACGCCTCGGGCGGCAGTTCGATCGGCTCGTCGAGTTTGCCATTGTGTTTTTCAGTGAAGAACGTCACCGGGCTTTCGCCGGGGCTGAAATCGTCGCCGAGCATTTCATCGTTGAAGGTTTTGCGGTGGTCGAACTCAATCCGCGCGGCGCTCGGTTCTTCAACCGACTGGCGGATATGGACGCCGCTTTTCAGCTGTTCTTCAGTCAGGGACGCGCCCTTGAGCCAGTCGGGCGCGAGGTCATCGTAGACGGTGATCGGCAGGTCGAGCGGCTGCACGGTTTTTTCCGTGGTGTGCGGATCGAATTCGCGCACGGGCAGATCCAGCGCCTTGCGGGTGACGGTTGCTTCGGAAAAATCCAGCAGGCTGACTTCGAGGGTGTCGATCGGGCCGTTGAAGTACACCTTGTTGTAGTGGCGCGGATGCTGCTGTTCAAAGGCCTGTTGTTCATCGTCCAGCTTTTTTTCCAGCGTCTCGCTCCAGGATTTTTGCTGTTGCAGGTAGGCCAGCTGCTTTTGATAGAACGCCACCTGCTCGGGGTTTTCATTGATGGCGCCGGCGCGCACCAGAAACTGGCCCGTCGAGTCGCGGGCCTGGACGATCAACGGATTGAGCCGGGTATTGGCGACTTCCGGGGCGAGCGGCAGTTGGTTGCTGAACTCGAGTTCGGCGTAGTGTGTGTCCAGTTTCAGCAAGGTCACGCTGAGGTTGCCATCGGAGCGGGTCTGGCCGACGTCCTTTTTATCCAGATTGAAACTGTGCAGGCGTTTCGGGACGATGACTTCCACCTGGCCTTGCAGGCTGACCGGGCGCGGCAGGTTCTTCTTGTCGACATTCAGTCCTTCGATGAAAGGGTAAGTGACAGTCAGGTCATCGGGGTTGGTGACGTTGGAACTGGAAGGACTGAGCTGAATGCCCGGATCGGTTTCCGACCATTCCGGTTGATAGGCAATCACCCGTTTGTTGCTCAGGGTCACCGAGTGCCACTCCACGCCATGGGGGAACAGAAAGCCGCCGGGGATGTTGAGATTGAAGGGGAACACCGGTTGCAGATCGGTGAGGTAATCGGAACTGGAATCCTTGTGCAGCACGAACAGGCCATTGATGAAGGTATCGACCAGCGTCTGTGGCGTGGGGTAGTGCCTGAGCACGCCGAGGGCGTCTTCGCCGTATTCGGTAATGGACGGTTTGTTGTCGAGCTTCTGTTGCGCGCGCTCGAGCAACAGCAGCGAACCGCCGAGTTCGGTCACGGCGTCCTTGAGTTTGGGGTCGGTGATGGCGTCCAGCGACTGCTCGAACTGCGCAGTCTTTTCTTCAAGACTGACGGCAGGCTTTTCATCGCCGGGCGAACACCCGCCAAGCAACAGGGCAAAGCAAATTCCGGCAGTCGTTATCGGCAATCGCACATCCATTTCCCGTCTTCCTGTGCACTGTCGCTGGGCTGTCAATGGTTTGGACACTAGCAGAAAAACTTTGACACACACACGCAGGTGGCGGATTTCCGGGCGGTTTCTGGCTGTCATGGGCGGCTGGTATACTCGCCGCCGATTTCAACCCTTCTTGTGTGAGAGTCAATGGAACGCTTTATCGAAAATGCAATGTACGCCACGCGCTGGCTGCTGGCGCCGATCTACATCGGGCTGTCCCTCGGGCTGCTGGCGCTGGCATTGAAATTCTTCCAGGAAGTGTTTCATGTCATTCCCAACGTTTTCTCCATGGCCGAGTCCGAGCTGATTCTGGTGCTGCTGTCGCTGATCGACATGGCGCTGGTCGGCGGCTTGCTGGTGATGGTGATGATTTCCGGCTACGAGAACTTCGTCTCCGAGCTGAACATCGATGAAGGCAAGGAAAAGCTCAGCTGGCTGGGCACCATGGACTCCTCGTCGCTGAAGATGAAAGTGGCGGCGTCGATCGTTGCAATCTCTTCGATCCATCTGCTGCGGATTTTCATGGATGCCAAGAACGTCGATCCCGAGCACCTGATGTGGTACGTGATCATCCACATGACCTTCGTGATCTCGGCGTTTGCCATGGGTTATCTGGACAAGCTCACCAAGCACTGATGAGCTGACGACTGCTGTAACAAAACCGCCCGTCTGTTGCGAAACAGACGGGCGGTGTCGTTTGTGGCTTGTACTTTGATCCGCCGAGGCATATCCCTGTAGGTCTCAAGGCTCGTCACCGCGTGAGGTGCGTTCATGAACCTGCAAGAGTTGAATGCGTTTGCCGTCGCCAGAAAGGTCGACGAACTGAACCTGATCTCCATGGAAGGCGGGATCTATCTGCTTGAAGCCCGGATGCATGGCGCAGCGTACCCGCTGAGCGACCCGCAAGGGAAAATGCTGACGCTGCGTTCGGTCGAGCATGCCCGGGATCTACTGCATAACTTTCCGGTGCTGCCGTTCAACCTGGTACACACCTCGGTGCACGATGAAATGTGCGGTCTTGGCGCCAGTGGCGAAGAGAGCCTGAAGGTGCCGCTGGCCTGGCGATCCGCGCTGTAGGCGCTGGGGCCTGATCACTGCCGGAACATCTGTGCTAGTCTGCTCGCCCTTTTGGTTCCGGGCGCGCCGGGACGCGCTGTGTACGCACGGCAGGTCCTGAGGCCGTCCGCACAGCGGAGCAGTGTCATGTCCGAAGTAAATCTGTCCACCGACGAAACCCGCGTCAGCTACGGTATCGGCCGTCAGCTGGGTGACCAGCTGCGCGACAACCCGCCACCGGGTGTCAGCCTGGACGCCATCCTGGCCGGCCTGACCGACGCATTCGCCGGTAAGGAAAGCCGTGTAAGCCAGGAAGCCATGTCCGCCAGCTTCAAGGTGATCCGCGAGATCATGCAAGCCGAAGCCGCTGCCAAGGCTGAAGCCGCCGCTGGCGAAGGCCTGGCATTCCTGGCTGAAAACGCCAAGAAAGAAGGCATCACCACCCTGGCTTCCGGCCTGCAGTTCGAAGTACTGACTCAAGGTGAAGGCGCCAAGCCATCCCGTGAAGACACCGTGCGTACTCACTACCACGGCACGCTGATCGACGGCACTGTGTTCGACAGCTCCTACGAGCGTGGCCAGCCGGCTGAATTCCCGGTTGGCGGCGTTATCGCTGGCTGGACCGAAGCCCTGCAACTGATGAATGCCGGCAGCAAATGGCGTCTGTACGTGCCGAGCGAACTGGCTTACGGCGCTCAAGGCGTTGGCAGCATCCCGCCGCACAGCGTTCTGGTGTTCGACGTCGAGCTGCTCGACGTTCTGTAATCCCGTTACCCTGCACAAGCGTGGCTTGTGCAGGGTTTCTCCGCCGTTCTCATACTTCGATCTTGTTGTGCAGTTCACTGGTCGGGCGCAAGGCCCGGGCATAGCAGAACAGGAACAGATTGCGCACCAGCTCCTTGAGCACCAATGGCTCGCTGGAACTCAGGCCGCTGACGTCCAGATCCCCTTGATCCTGCAACTCGTGCAGGGCTTCTTCTTCCAGTACGGCACAGACTTCACCGGTTTCCCGATGCAGGATCCTGAGGTACGGGTGCGGGCGATCCAGCCAGGCGTCGATCAAATAAGTCATGGGTCTCATCTCCATTGAAAGGGTTTCAATGAGAATAATTCTTATTCGTCAAATAGCAAGCGCCTATTGGCGGTTTGTGATTTTTTGCGGGTAAAGATTGCGTAAGGTCAAAACGGCTGGCGTTTGGCTATTGCGAGGATTTGTTGGGGATTGCGGGGGAGGGCGAAGCTCCATCCCACGACGGGCGCGGGATGGAAGACAGCAGACTCAGACTTTTCTGACGAACTCGGATTTGAGTTTCATCGGGCCGATGCCGTCGATCTTGCAGTCGATGTCGTGATCGCCATCGCACAGGCGGATGTTCTTGACCTTGGTGCCGACCTTGACCACCAGCGAGGTGCCCTTGACCTTCAGGTCCTTGATCACGGTGATGGTGTCGCCGTCCTGCAGGACGTTACCCACCGAATCTTTCTTCACGGCATCATCGGACGCCACTTCGGCTTCACCGCCGGCAGACCATTCGTGGGCGCACTCCGGGCACACCAGTTGGGTGCCGTCTTCGTAGGTGTATTCGGAATTGCATTTCGGGCAGGGTGGCAACGTGCTCACTAAGGCTCCTTGGAGAGGGGATCGCTAAAAGTCGCACATTGTATAGGGTTTTAGCCGCTGATGGCAGGCAACAAAAAACCGCAGGCTCCGACGGGGGGCTGCGGTTTTTTGATGATGCGGCGTTGATCAGTGCGTGCGGGCGACCGCGAACTCGCTCAGCTCAACCAGTGCATCGCGGTATTCGCTGGCCGGCAGCGCGTCGAGGCACTTGATCGCACGGGCCACGTAATCACGGGCCAGTTGCGCGGTGTATTCCAGTGAACCGGAGGCTTCCACGGCGATGCGGATGCTTTCCAGGTCTTCGATCCCGCCTTTCTGGATCGCCTGGCGTACCAGGGCGGCTTGCTCTGGCGTACCTTCGCGCATGGTGTAGATCAGCGGCAGGGTTGGCTTGCCTTCGGCCAGATCGTCACCGACGTTCTTGCCCAGGGTTTCGGCGTCGCCCTTGTAGTCGAGCAGGTCGTCGACCAGTTGGAACGCCACGCCCAGGTGATCGCCGAAAGTGCGCAGGGCTTCGCTCTGCTCGGCGGTGGCACCGGCCAGCGCCGCGGCACTGTGGGTCGAAGCCTCGAAGAGCATCGCGGTCTTGCCGCGGATGACTTCCATGTAGGTTTCTTCGGTGGTGCTGGCGTCGCGGACCTTGGACAGTTGCAGCACTTCGCCTTCGGCGATGATGCGCGTGGCCTGGGACAGGATCTTCATCACCGGCATCGAGCCCAGTTCGACCATCATCTCGAACGAGCGCGAGTACAGAAAGTCGCCCACCAGTACGCTCGGGGCGTTGCCCCACATGGCGTTGGCGGTGGAACGGCCACGGCGCATGCCGGACATGTCGACCACGTCGTCATGCAGCAGGGTGGCGGTGTGCAGGAATTCGATGGTGGCGGCCAGCAGGCGCATGTCGTCGCCTTCGCGACCCAGGGCCTTGCCACACAGCAGCACCAATAAAGGACGCAGGCGTTTGCCGCCGGCCGACGTGATGTAATCGCCGATTTTCGATACCAGCGGCACTCGGGAAGTCAGCTGCTTCTTGATGATGCCGTCGACGGCGCTAAAATCGTCCGCCACCGCGCGGTAGAAAGCTTGGGGTTGCATCAGCGACAGGTGCTCCAGAAGGGTTGCGCGGCATGCTAGGACCCACGTCCGGGCCTGTCAAGGCGCGATGGACGGCCCCTTGCATGACTTCGAAGGCTTGCGTACAATCGCGCACCCTGAACTTCCTGGGCAGCACCTGCCTTACGCAATTGCACTTGGGCCGTTCCAGCCCCATGCAGCCATGCCAGCCAATACCTCTTCTTATAAAGAGCTGGGTGAGCAGGATTATCGGAGAAATACCATGTACGCAGTAATCGTTACCGGCGGTAAGCAATACAAGGTCGCTGAAGGTGAATACCTGAAGATCGAAAAACTGGAAGTCGCCACTGGCGAATCCGTGACTTTTGACCGCGTTCTGTTGGTCGCCAACGGCGACGACGTGAACATCGGCGCACCTGTTGTTGCTGGCGCAACCGTCAAGGCTGAAGTGATCTCCCAAGGTCGTCACGATAAAGTCCGCATCATCAAGTTCCGTCGCCGTAAGCACCACATGAAGCGTATGGGCCACCGCCAGTGGTTCACCGAGATCAAAATCACCGGTATTCAGGCTTAATTACAGCCTAATTCCTCACTAGGAGAATTGAACTCATGGCACACAAAAAAGCTGGTGGTAGTACCCGTAACGGTCGCGACTCAGAAGCCAAACGCCTTGGCGTGAAGATGTATGGCGGCCAGGTCATCAAGGCCGGCAACATCATCGTGCGTCAGCGCGGCACCCAATTCCACGCTGGCTACGGCGTTGGCATGGGTAAGGATCACACCCTCTTCGCGAAAATCGAAGGCGTGATCAAGTTTGAAGTAAAAGGCGCCTTCGGTCGTCGTTACGTGAGCGTTGTCGCAGCCTAACTGCGAGAGTGCTGGAGAAGCCCTGTCTTGCGACGGGGCTTTTTCGTTTGTGGGGTGAGTCTCTTGCAAAGCTGTTTGTATGGGCTGCCGGCGTGCGATGCAGGTCGTGGATTGGGGTCGCTGCGCTCATTTTTGCAAGAGTCTTATGTCTTGATTGTTTTTCGGCTCGTCCGTACGGCGAGAGGCGTTGGTTATGAAGTTTGTTGATGAAGTATCGATCCGCGTAAAGGCTGGCGACGGCGGCAATGGCTGCATGAGTTTCCGTCGGGAAAAATTCATTGAAAACGGCGGCCCGAACGGTGGTGATGGCGGTGACGGCGGTTCCATCTACATGATGGCCGACGAAAACCTGAACACCCTGGTGGACTACCGTTACACCCGGCACTTCGATGCCGAGCGTGGCTCCAACGGCGGCAGCACCGACTGCACCGGCAAGAAGGGTGAAGACCTGATCCTGCGCGTGCCGGTCGGCACCACCGTGATCGACTCCGCCACCCAGGAAGTCATCGGCGACCTGACCAAGGCCGGTCAGAAACTGATGGTGGTGCAGGGCGGCTGGCACGGTCTGGGCAATACCCGTTTCAAATCCAGTACCAACCGTGCGCCGCGCCAGACCACGCCGGGCAAGCCGGGCGAGCAGCGCGACCTGAAGCTGGAAATGAAAGTGCTGGCCGACGTCGGTCTGCTGGGTCTGCCGAACGCCGGTAAAAGTACCTTTATCCGCTCGGTGTCGGCTGCCAAGCCGAAAGTTGCCGATTACCCGTTTACCACTCTGGTGCCGAACCTGGGTGTGGTCAGCGTTGATCGCTGGAAAAGCTTCGTCATCGCCGACATTCCGGGTCTGATCGAAGGCGCTTCCGACGGTGCCGGTCTGGGGATTCGTTTCCTCAAGCACCTGGCGCGTACCCGTCTGTTGCTGCACCTTGTCGACATGGCGCCACTGGATGAAAGCAGCGCTCCGGACGCCGCTGAAGTGATCGTCAACGAGCTGATCAAGTTCAGCCCGTCGCTGGCCGAGCGTGACCGCTGGCTGGTGCTGAACAAGTGCGACCAGATCCTCGAAGAAGAGCACGAAGCGCGGGTCAAGGAAATCGTCGATCGTCTGGAGTGGACCGGTCCGGTCTACGTGATCTCGGCCATCGCCAAAGAAGGCACCGAGCGCCTGACGCGCGACATCATGCGTTATCTGGAGGATCGTGCCGATCGCCTGGCCAATGACCCGGCCTACAAGGAAGAGCTGGCCGATCTGGATCAGCGCATCGAAGACGAAGCCCGTGCGCAGTTGCAGGCGCTGGATGACAAGCGTGCCCTGCGTCGCAGTGGCGTGAAGTCGGTCCATGACATCGGCGACGATGACTGGGACGAAGAAGATGTGGATGACGAAGACGGTCCGGAAATCATTTACGTGCGTGACTGATTCGTTGCAGTAAACTTAAGCGCCGCTCAATCGAGCGGCGTTTTAGTATCTGGAAATCGATTGTTGGTCACGAAGAACCACGAATAACGTCACGGGCAGTGCCAGGTCGCGCTGCCCTCAAGCTAAGGTTGAAGATGATGCGGAGCAAGGTGACAGGTGCGCAGCGTTGGGTCGTGAAGATCGGCAGCGCTTTGCTGACAGCGGATGGCAAAGGGCTGGATCGCGCGGCAATGAGTGTCTGGGTCGAGCAGATGGTGGCTTTGCACGAGGCCGGCGTCGAGCTGGTGCTGGTGTCCTCCGGGGCAGTGGCGGCGGGCATGAGTCGCCTCGGCTGGACTGCGCGACCCAGTGCGATGCACGAGCTCCAGGCCGCCGCTGCAATCGGTCAGATGGGCTTGGTGCAGGCCTGGGAATCGAGCTTTGCCGAGCATGGCCGGCATACTGCGCAGATTCTCCTGACCCACGACGACCTGTCTGACCGCAAGCGCTACCTGAATGCCCGCAGCACCTTGCGTGCGTTGGTCGAGCTGAAAGTCATCCCGGTGATCAACGAGAACGACACCGTAGTTACCGACGAAATCCGCTTCGGTGACAACGACACGCTCGCGGCGCTGGTTGCCAATCTGGTCGAGGCCGATCTGCTGGTGATCCTGACGGATCGCGACGGTATGTTCGACGCCGATCCGCGCAATAACCCTGACGCCCAGCTGATTTACGAAGCGCGCGCCGATGATCCGACGCTGGATGCGGTGGCGGGCGGTACCGGTGGTGCGCTGGGGCGTGGCGGCATGCAGACCAAGCTGCGCGCGGCGCGGCTGGCGGCGCGTTCCGGGGCGCACACCATCATTGTCGGCGGGCGTCTGGAGCGCGTGCTCGATCGTCTGAAGGCGGGTGAGCGGATTGGGACGCTGCTGTCGCCTGAGCGCGGCATGCTCGCGGCGCGCAAGCAGTGGCTGGCCGGTCATCTGCAAACCCGTGGCACGCTGGTGCTGGATGATGGTGCGGTTTCCGCGTTGTCCCAAGGCAACAAAAGCCTGTTGCCGGTCGGGGTCAAGCTGGTTCAGGGCAGTTTCCGTCGCGGCGAAATGGTGGTGTGCGTGGCGCCGGACGGTCGTGAGATCGCCCGTGGCCTGGCCAACTACAGCGCGCTGGAAGCACAAAAAATCATCGGTCAGTCGTCGGATGCGATTGTCGGTTTGCTGGGTTACATGGCTGAGCCGGAACTGGTTCACCGTGACAACCTGATTCTGGTGTAAGGAAAACGCGATGCGCATGGCAAAAGGATTGTTGGGGTTGTTGATGGTGTTGCCGTTGCTGGCCTCGGCCGAGGAAATCGGTCAGGTGTCGACGGTGTTCAAATTTGTCGGGCCGAACGACCGGATCGTGGTCGAGGCATTCGATGATCCGAAGGTTGAAGGTGTGACCTGCTACCTGTCGCGCGCCAAGACCGGTGGTGTGAAGGGTGGGTTGGGTCTGGCCGAGGATCGTGCCGAGGCGTCCATTGCTTGCCGCCAGGTCGGGCCGATCAACTTCAGGGGTGAGTTGAAGGATGGCGAAGAGGTGTTCAAGGAGCGTACCTCGCTGGTGTTCAAGACCATGCAGGTGGTGCGCTTCCTCGACAAGAAGCGCAATACGCTGGTGTATCTGGTCTACAGCGATCGCCTGATCGAGGGTAGTCCGCAGAATGCGGTGACTGCGATTCCGATTTTGCCGTGGGCGTCAGCTCATTAATCACGCGTAAAAAAAGAGGAGCCGATTGGCTCCTCTTTTTTTTGGCCTTGATTTCAGCAAATCGCAGGCAATAAAAAACCGACCCTGAGGTCGGTTTTTTAATGACTACGTCGCTTAGGCAGCTTCTTTCAGTGCCTTGACGTGGCCATTCAGACGGCTCTTATGGCGAGCAGCCTTGTTCTTGTGGATGATGCCTTTATCGGCCATACGGTCGATAACTGGCACAGCCAGAACGTATGCAGCTTGAGCTTTTTCAGCGTCTTTTGCGTCGATGGCTTTAACTACATTCTTGATGTAGGTACGAACCATGGAACGCAGGCTGGCGTTGTGGCTGCGACGCTTCTCAGCCTGTTTTGCACGTTTTTTGGCGGAAGGTGAGTTGGCCACCGTCGAGCTCCTCGAAAGACTTTTTAGGAAATAGCAAACAAAATAGGCCGCGAATCATGCCGATGAGTTGAAGTCTTGTCAAGGGCGCTTGAAACGTTCCGCTAAGTGGTAGGCGTGGTGCGACGGGATATTTCTTTCCGGCGTGTGACCTGTAAACTCGCGAGCTTTGGCTCTGTGCTGTTGCGGCGCGGAGTATCGCACAAGTGGGCGCGTTATTCGCCTGCTGTTTATCGACAGGCACACATTCCTTCAATGAATCTGCTCAAATCGTTGGCCGCCGTCAGCTCTATCACGATGCTTTCCCGGATTCTCGGGTTTGTTCGCGACACGCTCATCGCCCGCACCTTCGGCGCCGGAATGGCGACCGACGCCTTCTTCATCGCCTTCAAACTGCCCAACCTGCTGCGCAGGATTTTCGCCGAGGGCGCATTTTCCCAGGCTTTTGTGCCGATCCTGGCCGAATATAAAAGCCAGAAAGGCGAAGAGGCGACCCGCACCTTTATTGCCTACGTTTCCGGTCTGCTGACGCTGGTGCTGGCGCTGGTCACCGCGCTGGGCATGATTGCCGCGCCCTGGGTGATCTGGGCCACGGCGCCGGGTTTCACCGATACCCCGGAAAAATTCCAGCTGACCTCCGACCTGTTGCGAGTGACCTTCCCCTATATATTGCTGATCTCCCTGTCTTCCCTGGCGGGGGCGATCCTCAATACCTGGAACCGTTTCTCGGTGCCGGCATTCGTGCCGACGCTGCTCAACGTCAGCATGATCGTGTTTTCGCTGTTCCTGACGCCGTACTTCGATCCACCGGTCATGGCCCTCGGCTGGGCAGTGCTGGTCGGCGGCCTCGCGCAACTGCTCTACCAACTGCCGCACCTGAAAAAGATCGGCATGCTGGTGCTGCCACGTCTGAATCTGCGCGACACCGGCGTCTGGCGGGTGATGAAACAGATGTTGCCGGCGATCATCGGCGTCTCGGTCAGTCAGATTTCGCTGATCATCAACACTATTTTCGCCTCGTTCCTGGTGGCGGGCTCTGTGTCGTGGATGTATTACGCCGACCGTTTGATGGAGCTGCCGTCCGGTGTGCTCGGTGTGGCGCTGGGCACGATCCTGCTGCCGACATTGGCCAAGACCTACGCCAGCAAGGATCGCCACGAATATTCGCGGATTCTCGACTGGGGCCTGCGCCTGTGCTTCGTGCTGGTGCTGCCGTGTGCGCTGGCGCTGGGGATCCTGGCCGAGCCGTTGACGGTTTCGCTGTTCCAGTACGGCCAGTTCAGCGGGTTTGACGCCGAGATGACTCAGCGGGCGTTGATTGCCTATTCTGTCGGCCTGCTCGGGATCATCGTGATCAAAGTGCTGGCGCCAGGCTTTTATGCGCAACAGAACATTCGCACACCGGTAAAAATCGCAATCTTCACTCTGGTGGTCACGCAGTTGTTCAATCTGGTGTTGATCGGTCCGCTGGCCCACGCCGGTCTGGCGCTGGCAATCAGCGCCGGTGCCTGCCTGAACGCCGGGCTGCTGTTCTATCAACTGCGCAAGCAGCAGATGTATCAACCGCAGCCGGGCTGGCTGAAGTTCGGTTTCAAGCTGTTGGTCGCGGTGGCGGTGATGTCGGCGGTGCTGTTGATCGGCATGCATTTCATGCCCGCGTGGGATCAGGGTCACATGCTGGAGCGCTTCCTGCGCCTGGGCGCGCTGGTGGTTGCCGGCGTGGTTGCGTATTTCGGCATGTTGCTGCTGCTCGGTTTCCGCCTGCGCGACTTCAATCGCAAGGCGTTGAGCTGAGGTTTCACCCCTGAAAGACGGGCGCGAGCCGGCAGTTTTGTCGGCTCGATCACTTTGGGTTACGGTGTTGCCTGTCGTCGGCCGTCGGGTGTGGTTATAATCGGCCACTTTATGAGCAAGAAGCGCGTTATGCAGCTGGTTCGAGGCCTCCACAATCTGCGCCCCCAGCATCGGGGCTGCGTCGCCACTATTGGCAACTTTGACGGTGTTCACCGTGGTCACCAGGCCATCCTGGCCCGACTGCGTGAGCGTGCGCTCGAGTTGGGCGTACCCAGCTGCGTGGTGATTTTCGAGCCGCAGCCACGGGAGTTTTTTGCCCCGGAGACCGCGCCGGCGCGTCTGGCCCGGTTGCGCGACAAGCTGCAACTGCTGGCCGCCGAAGGCGTCGACCGGGTCTTGTGTCTGGCCTTCAACCAGCGCTTGAGCAAGCTCAGCGCCAGCGAGTTCGTCGATACCATCCTGGTTGATGGCCTCGGCGTGCAGCATCTGGAGGTCGGTGATGATTTCCGCTTCGGTTGCGACCGCCTCGGCGATTTCGATTTCCTGTTGCAGGCCGGGCAGGTCCACGGCTTTACCGTGGAAGCCGCGCAAACCGTCGAGCTGGACGGCATTCGCGTCAGCAGCACCCAGGTGCGCAACGCGTTGGCCGCCGCCGATTTCGCGCTGGCTGAACGCCTGCTGGGTCGCCCGTACCGGATTGCCGGTCGCGTGCTGCATGGCCAGAAACTGGCCCGCCAACTGGGTACGCCCACGGCGAACATTCAACTGAAACGCCGTCGCGTGCCGTTTACCGGGGTTTATCTGGTCGACGTCGACATCGACGGCAAGACCTGGCCCGGCGTCGCCAATATCGGCGTGCGGCCCACGGTCCAAGGTGATGGCAAGGCCCACCTTGAAGTCCATCTTTTAGATTTTGCCGGCGATCTGTATGACCGGCGTTTGACGGTGGTATTCCACCAGAAGCTGCGTGAAGAGCAGCGTTTCGCCTCCCTGGAGGCATTGAAAACGGCGATCAGCGCGGATGTCGCCGCCGCCCGTGCACTAGCCGCACCTAGCGCCCATCGCTAATGAAGAGCCTTAAATGACCGACTATAAAGCCACGCTAAACCTTCCGGACACCGCCTTCCCAATGAAGGCCGGCCTGCCACAGCGCGAACCGCAGATCCTGCAGCGCTGGGACAGTATTGGCCTGTACGGAAAGTTGCGCGAGATTGGCAAGGATCGTCCGAAGTTCGTCCTGCACGACGGCCCTCCGTACGCCAACGGTACGATTCACATCGGTCACGCACTGAACAAGATTCTCAAGGACATGATCATCCGCTCGAAGACCCTGTCGGGCTTCGACGCGCCGTATGTCCCGGGCTGGGATTGCCACGGCCTGCCGATCGAGCACAAGGTCGAAGTGACTCACGGCAAGAACCTGGGCGCGGACAAGACCCGCGAACTCTGCCGTGCGTACGCCACCGAGCAGATCGAAGGGCAGAAGACCGAGTTCATCCGCCTCGGCGTGCTGGGCGACTTCGCCAACCCGTACAAGACCATGAACTTCAAGAACGAGGCTGGTGAAATCCGTGCCCTCGCCGAAATCGTCAAGGGCGGTTTCGTGTTCAAGGGCCTGAAGCCGGTGAACTGGTGCTTCGATTGCGGTTCGGCCCTGGCCGAAGCGGAAGTCGAGTACGAGAACAAGAAGTCCTCGACCATCGACGTAGCGTTCCCTATCGCTGACGAGGCCAAACTGGCTGCCGCGTTCGGTCTGCCGTCCTTGGGCAAACCGGCCTCGATCGTGATCTGGACCACCACCCCGTGGACCATCCCGGCCAACCAGGCGCTCAACGTTCATCCGGAATTCACCTACGCCCTGGTCGACATCGGCGACAAGCTGCTGGTGCTGGCTGAAGAGCTGGTCGAATCCTGCCTGACCCGTTACGGCGTCGAAGGCACTGTATTGGCGACCGCACCGGGTTCGGCGCTGGAGCTGATCAATTTCCGTCACCCGTTCTATGACCGTCTGTCGCCGGTGTACCTGGCCGACTACGTGGAACTGGGCGCCGGCACCGGCGTGGTTCACTCCGCCCCGGCCTACGGTGTTGACGACTTCGTGACCTGCAAGAAATACGGCATGGTCAACGACGACATCCTCAACCCGGTACAGAGCAACGGCGTCTATGTGCCGTCGCTGGAGTTCTTCGGCGGCCAGTTCATCTGGAAGGCCAACCCGGCCATCGTCGACAAGCTGACCGAAGTCGGTGCGCTGCTGCACACTACCGTCATCGAACACAGCTACATGCACTGCTGGCGCCACAAGACCCCGCTGATCTACCGCGCCACCGCGCAGTGGTTCATCGGCATGGACAAAGAGCCAGTCAGCGGCGACACCCTGCGCGTGCGCTCGCTCAAAGCCATCGAAGAAACCAAGTTCGTTCCGGCCTGGGGGCAGGCGCGCCTGCACTCGATGATCGCCAACCGTCCGGACTGGTGCATCTCCCGTCAGCGCAATTGGGGCGTGCCGATCCCGTTCTTCCTGAACAAGGAAAGCGGCGAGCTGCACCCACGTACCGTCGAGCTGATGGAAGAAGTCGCCAAGCGCGTTGAAGTCGAAGGCATCGAAGCCTGGTTCAAACTCGACGCTGCCGAACTGCTGGGCGATGAAGCGCCGCAGTACGACAAGATCAGCGACACCCTCGACGTCTGGTTCGACTCGGGTACCACCCACTGGCACGTCCTGCGCGGTTCGCACCCGATGGGCCACGAGACCGGTCCGCGTGCCGACCTGTACCTGGAAGGTTCGGACCAGCACCGTGGCTGGTTCCATTCGTCCTTGCTGACAGGTTGCGCCATCGACAACCACGCGCCGTACCGCGAGCTGCTGACCCACGGCTTCACCGTGGACGAGTCCGGGCGCAAGATGTCCAAGTCCCTGGGCAACGTGATCGCGCCGCAGAAAGTCAACGACACCCTGGGCGCCGACATCATGCGTCTGTGGGTCGCGTCGACCGACTACTCCGGCGAAATGGCTGTGTCCGAGCAGATCCTGCAGCGCAGCGCGGACGCCTATCGTCGTATTCGTAACACCGCGCGTTTCCTGCTTTCCAACCTGACCGGTTTCAACCCGGCCACCGATCTGCTGCCGGCCGAAGACATGCTGGCGCTGGATCGCTGGGCGGTGGACCGTACCCTGCTGCTGCAACGTGAGCTGCAAGAGCATTACGGCGAATACCGTTTCTGGAACGTCTACTCGAAGATCCACAACTTCTGCGTGCAGGAGCTGGGTGGTTTCTATCTGGACATCATCAAGGACCGCCAGTACACCACCGGCGCCGACAGCAAGGCCCGTCGTTCGTGCCAGACCGCGCTGTTCCACATCTCCGAAGCGCTGGTGCGCTGGATCGCGCCGATCCTGGCGTTCACCGCCGACGAGCTGTGGCAATACCTGCCGGGCGAGCGCAACGAATCGGTGATGCTCAACACCTGGTACGAAGGCCTGACCGAGTTGCCGGAAGGCTTCGAGCTGGGTCGCGAGTACTGGGATCGCATCATGGAAGTGAAGGTGGCGGTCAACAAAGAAATGGAAATCCAGCGCGCGGCCAAGGCCGTCGGTGGCAACCTGCAAGCCGAAGTGACGCTGTTCGCCGAAGACGCGCTGACCGCCGACCTGGCCAAACTGAGCAACGAGCTGCGCTTTGTCCTGATCACCTCGACTGCCACTGTTGCGCCGTTCGTGCAGGCTCCGGCCGACGCTGTGGCCACCGAAGTCAGCGGCCTGAAGCTGAAGATCGTCAAATCCGCCTTCCCGAAATGTGCCCGTTGCTGGCACTGCCGCGAAGACGTCGGCGTGAACCCGGAACATCCGGAAATCTGCGGCCGTTGCGTGGACAACATCGATGGCGCTGGCGAGGTTCGTCACTATGCCTAATGCCGTTGGCCGTTTCGGACGGCTGAGCTGGCTCTGGTTGAGCTTGCTGGTTCTGGTCATTGACCAGGCCAGCAAGTTCTACTTCGAAGGCAAGCTCGAGATGTTTCAGCAGATCGTGATCATCCCTGATTACTTCAGCTGGACACTGGCCTACAACACCGGCGCTGCCTTCAGCTTCCTCGCGGACAGCTCAGGCTGGCAGCGCTGGCTGTTCGCCCTGATCGCGATTGCGGTCAGTGCAGTGCTGGTGGTCTGGCTCAAGCGCCTGGGCCGCAACGAAACCTGGCTGGCCATCGCGCTGGCGCTGGTTCTTGGCGGCGCACTGGGCAACCTTTATGACCGCATTGCCCTGGGCCATGTGATCGACTTCATTCTGGTGCACTGGCAGAACCGCTGGTACTTCCCGGCGTTCAACTTCGCCGACAGCGCCATCACCGTTGGCGCGGTGATGCTGGCACTGGACATGTTCAAAACCAAGAAATCCGGAGAAACCGTTCATGACTGAACAGGTATTGGCTGAGCAACGCATCGGCCAGAACACGGAAGTCACCTTGCACTTTGCATTGCGCCTGGAGAACGGCGACACGGTCGACAGCACTTTCGACAAAGCCCCTGCGACTTTCAAGGTCGGCGACGGCAACCTGCTGCCGGGCTTCGAGGCGGCGCTGTTCGGCTTCAAGGCCGGCGACAAGCGTACCCTGACCGTCGAGCCGGAAAACGCCTTCGGCCAGCCGAACCCGCAAAATGTACAGATCATCCCGCGTTCGCAGTTTGCGGACATGGAGCTGTCGTCGGGTCTGCTGGTGATCTTCAACGATGCGGCCAATACTGAGCTGCCGGGTGTGGTGAAAGAGTTCGACGATGCGCAAGTGACCGTTGACTTCAATCACCCGCTAGCTGGCAAGACGCTGACCTTTGACGTGGAAATCTTCTCCGTCAAAGCGCTGTAATTGCTGTTCTGCAGGAGCCGGCTGACCGGCTCCTGTAATGATCCAATCTTTAGCGCGCAAGACACGAGGCACCGCATGCAAATCAAACTCGCCAACCCCCGTGGCTTCTGCGCCGGCGTGGACCGGGCGATCGAAATCGTCAACCGCGCCCTGGAAGTCTTCGGGCCGCCGATCTATGTGCGTCACGAAGTGGTGCACAACAAGTTCGTGGTTGAAGACCTGCGCAGTCGTGGCGCAATCTTCGTCGAAGAGCTCGATCAGGTACCGGACGACGTGATCGTGATCTTCAGTGCCCACGGCGTTTCGCAAGCCGTGCGCACCGAAGCCGCCGGCCGTGGCCTGAAAGTGTTCGACGCCACCTGCCCGCTGGTGACGAAGGTGCACATCGAAGTCGCGAAATACAGCCGCGACGGCCGTGAATGCATCCTGATCGGCCACGCCGGTCACCCGGAAGTCGAAGGCACCATGGGCCAGTACGACGCCAGTAATGGCGGCGCGATCTACCTCGTCGAAGACGAGAAGGATGTCGCCGAGTTGCAGGTGCACAACCCTGAAAAACTCGCCTTCGTCACCCAGACCACACTGTCGATGGATGACACCAGCCGTGTCATCGATGCGCTGCGTACGCGTTTCCCGGCCATCGGTGGCCCGCGCAAGGACGATATCTGCTACGCCACGCAGAATCGTCAGGACGCGGTCAAGCAACTGGCCGACGAATGCGACGTGGTGTTGGTGGTGGGCAGCCCGAACAGCTCCAACTCCAACCGCCTGCGTGAGCTGGCTGAACGCATGGCCACGCCGGCCTACCTGATCGATGGCGCCGAAGACCTGCAAAAGAGCTGGTTCGACGGTGTCGAGCGTATCGGCATCACCGCCGGTGCCTCCGCTCCGGAAGTTCTGGTGCGTGGCGTGATCCAGCAGTTGCAGGCCTGGGGCGCCACCGGCGCCGACGAACTGGCCGGGCGTGAGGAGAACATCACGTTCTCGATGCCTAAAGAGCTGCGCGTTCGCTCGATCTGATCGCTTTATCCTTTCGGCAAAGCGCCTGTTCAGCCTTTTGGCTGGTCAGGCGTACGCGACCGGTTGCCGCCAGCACCACCTGGAGCTGGCTGACCGGCTCGCGAGCCGAGCATAGATGTAACGTCCCCGCCTGAAATTTCCGGTCCGGCACCAGTGGCTGGCCCAGGCTGCTGAAGCGTATGTAACGGCTCACCAGCCAGTTGCCGACAATCGGTATCTTTCCGTCACTCGCCTGCTCGGTCAGCAATGGATTACCCGCATCCGCCGGCCCCTTCCCATTGAGATCCAGGATGATCCGCCAGCCCTGACCCCAGTCACCGTTGATGCCATGAATCACCACACTCTGGTTGCGCGTGATGGCCATGCTCCGGGCATTACGAATCCCGTCGAGCAAAGAGTGCGCGGCCTGCTGCCGCCGGTTTGATTCGGTGAAGTCCGCCAGCGCCGGACTGACCAGCGACAGAACAATTGCGCCGATCGCCAGTCCCATAAGCAGTTCGACCAGACTGAAACCCTGTTGCGGCATGTGCGCCTCCTCCCTGGATTGTGCACGGCGGCGCAATCCGTGCGCCGCACGCGGTAAATCAACCGGCGCATGCCGGTCGAATGTTCTAGGTTTGTACAGGTATAGCCGACGGCAACGGAGGGCGTCGATGGATCATCGTACAAAAGGTTTCACGCTGATCGAGCTGTTGGTGGCGGTCGCGGTGTTTGTGATCCTGATCACGATGGCGGTGCCGGCATTCACCCGTTCGGTGCAGGGCAGCAAGGCCGACACCGAGGTCGGCGACCTGCAACGGGCCCTCAATTACGCCAGGCTTGAGGCGATCAACCGGGGCGTCACCACTCGCTTGCGGCCGAGCGCCGGCGGCAGTGTCTGGACCGGCGAGTTGTCGGTCTACGACAGTACTGGCACTCCGGCCAATGTATTGCGGGTTGTTCCAGCGATGAGCAGCGGCGCGACTCTGACGCTACCCTCTGGAGTGACCGCGCTGGATTTCAATAATCTGGGCGGGCTGGCGGCGCCATCCACGGCGGTGGTGATCAGTTACACGCTGGGCACGCAAAGCAGGACGCTGAACGTGTGTCTGAACGGACGAATTCAATTGGGTGGAAGTTGCGGATGAGGGCAGGGAGCAAGTACGCACAGGAGGGCATGACGCTGATCGAAGTGCTGGTCGCGTTGTTGATTCTGACGGTCGGGTTGCTGGGCGCGGCGGCGGTTCAGCTCAATGCGCTGAAGTACACCGACAGCTCGCGCATGACCAGCCAGGCGAGTTTTATCGCTTACGACATGATGGACCGGATTCGCGCCAACTCGGGCGCCGACTACACCGTCACACCGCCGACCACGGGCAACCTGAGTGTCGCCCGGGATCAGGACCTCTACGACTTCACCACCAACATCGTCAATTTCGGTGGCCCGACCGCCACCGGCAGCATCACCCTCAATCAACGCGTGTACACCATCACCATCACCTGGAGTGACGCGCGCGCCGCCAATACGACCGGTGCAACCCGCAGTTTTGTCCTGACCAGCCGCGCCGCGGTCGATCCGGTGGCCACACCATGAAGCGCCAAAACCTGGGTTTCGGCCTGATCGAAATGCTGGTCGCTCTGGCGCTGGGACTGATCGTGGTGCTCGGCGTGGTGCAGATCTTCCTGGCGGCGAAGAACACTTATGTCAGTCAGAACAGTGCGGCCGCCATGCAGGAGGACGCGCGGTTCGTGTTGAGCAAGATGATCCAGGAACTGCGCATGGTGGGCATGTTCGGCTGCCTGGGCACGATTACCGATTCCAGCTCGGCGGGAGATTTCACAGCGGCCCAGATCACGCCGATCAGCTGGGACAACGCCAATCTAAAACTGACCCTGGTCACCGCCGATGTCGGCAGCGCGGGCGGGACGCCGACCTGGACCGTGGTCTCCGATTGCCGCAACAGCGCCACGGCTTATACCGGTGCGCGGGTGGCGGCGACAGGACAGATCGCGTTTCCGATCCGTCGGCTGGTCTACAGCTTCAGCAATAACCAGATTCTGATGGGCACCGGCAGCGGCAACCCCGCCCAGCAGGTGCTGGTGAACAATGTCAGTGCGTTCACCGTGATGTTTGGTCTGGCGAGTTCCGCGACCGATGTTGCGGCGTCCACCTACAGCGCCAACCCCGGTGATCCGGCGCGGATTCGCAGCGTACGCCTGAGCCTGACCCTCACTGATCCGAATAATCGGGTCCGCAATCAAACCTTCAACGTGGTTGCCGCCTTGCGCAACCGCTTGCAGTGAGGGGCGAGCGATGAACGTTTCTCTCCATCGGCGACGGTCCCAGGGCGGCATGGTGTTGCTGGTCAGCCTGGTATTTCTGCTGCTCCTGACGCTGATCGGCCTGTCATCGATGCAAAGCGCCAACCTGCAGGAAAAAATGGCCGGCAGCGTGAGTTTGCGCAATCAATCGTTCCAGACTGCCGAGGCCGCGCTGCGCATCGGCGAAAGTGCGGTGCAACTGGATGGCTACGCGCTGGCGGTGTGCGCCAGCCCTACCCAATGCGCGCCGCCGGCGGAGTCCTCGGTGGTCAGCGCGGCCGGGTTCAATTCCACGTCGGGGGTCACCTGGATCGCCGCCGGCAGCGGGTTCTACGGGGTGCAGAATATCGGTACGACCCTGACGGCGGTGAACGTACCGAGCAACACCTCGGCGACGTTGTACCGGGTCACGGCCATCGGCATCGCCGGCACTTCGCGCAGTGTGGTGGAGAGTGTCTATGCGAAGTACTGAGCGCCGCTTCAAATGGTTGTCGCTGCTGCTCGGCGTGTTGACCGGGCTCTATCTGGCGGCACCGGCGTATGCTTTCACGCCGTCCGATTCGCCACTGTTAAGCGCGGCCGCCGTGCCACCGAACGTGATGTTGATGATCGACGACTCGGGCAGCATGAACAGCATCATCTATGCAGCAGGGTTCGATCCGACCGTGGATCGCACGCCGGCCCGCCAGTGCAACGCGGTCATCGGCCTGTGCCTGAGCTCAACTGCCATTACCGGCGATACGATCTTTCTCTCGAGCCTGCCAACCTCCGGCTGCTCCGGCGGTGCCTATGCGTTCTACAACAACAGCCTGACGCCGCTCTGCCTGAAGCTGCCGGATCCGGTGGGCAGCGGCAACACTCGCTATTCGGCGGATTACATTTCCTATGTGGTGAGTCTGGCGATCAACAACGGCACACGCGACTTCACCACCGGGGCAATTCCCAACGATTACCGGATCAACGTAGCGCGCAACGTTTCCACCGCACTGGTCACCAGCAACCGCAACCTGCGCATGGGCCTGGCCACCTTCAATCCGGCCACCAGCAACAACCCTGGCAACGGCGGTTTCATTGCCCGCTCCATCAGCGACCTGTCACCGGTCAGCGGCAGCGTGACCCAGGCCCAGGCCGACACCAACTACAACGCACTGATTTCCTCGATCAACGGACTGAGCGCGGTGGCCAACACTCCATTGGCCGAAACCTACTACGAGATCACCCGCTATATGCGCGGGATGGCGCCGTACTACAACACCACGCCGAGCACTTACACCAGCCCGATCCAGTATCGCTGCCAGAAAAACTACGGCGTGGTCATCACCGACGGTTTGCCGACCTACGACCGCACCTTTCCGAGCAACGACCCGCTGGGCGGCAGCCGCCTGCCGAACTGGGACGGCATCAACAATGACGGGAACAACCTCAACGGGGACGGGGAGGGCGATACGCTGTACCTGGACGATATCGCCAAGTTCGCCTTCGACATCGACATGCGTTCCACCGGCACCGATGCAGCGGGCAAGAGCTGGAACGCGGTGGATTTCCCCAGGCAGAACATGAACACCTACACCGTGGGTTTCACCGCTTCCAACGACATGCTCTCGGATGCCGCCGATTACGGACAGGGCCGCTACTACCAGGCGACCGACAGCGCCGGCCTGAATGCCGCGCTGTCTTCGGCGTTGAGCGACATCACCTCCAAGGCCGGTTCCGGCGGCAGCGGCGTGGCCAGTGGCACCACGCTGGCGAGCGGCACCAGTTATTTCCAGACCAGTTATGACCCCAAGGACTGGCGCGGCACGATCAAGTCCTTTGGGTTCAACTCGGCCGGGGCGGTCAATACTTCGGCGGTGCTGTGGACCACCGATACGGCCATCGTGCCCGGTGCCACTGCGCCGACCTACCAGTCGTGGAACTCCCTGAACAACGCGGCGGTGACGTTGGCTTACGGCAACTTCTCCCCGGCCCAGCAGACCGTTCTCAGCCAGGGTTTGCCCACCGGCATCAGCGGCATCGATCTGGTCGAGTGGAGCAAGGGCACCAACAAGGCCGGGCTCAAAGTGCGCAGCGTATTGTTCGGGGACATCATCAACTCGCCGCTGGTGCTGGCCTCGCCCACGGAAAAAACCGCCTCCGATCTGGCCGGTGACACCACCTACAGCACCTACCTGACCACCAAGGCTTCGAACATGAATGCCAGCCTGGTGGTGAACGCCAACGACGGTTTTGTCAGCGTCATCAACTCGGCCAACGGTACCCGACGCTATGCCTACATGCCGTCCAGCGTATTGCCCTCGCTGCGCCTGATTGCCGATCCGAACTACGTCAATGGCGTCAGCCACAAGTTTCTGGTGGATGGTCAGATCGGTGTGTTCGACGCGCAATTCGGCACGGCGTGGAAAACCCTGGCCATCGGCGGGACGGGGGCCGGGGGCAAGACGTTCTACGGACTCCAGCTGTTCGACGCCTCGGCAGGCAACGTCATCCGTGCCTTGTGGGAGGTCAGCGCGCCGACGACCGCCAGTACTTCAAACGCTTTTAATGATCTGGGTTACGCCTATGCCCGCCCGGAGGTGGCACGCTTGGCCGATGGTCGCTGGGCGGCGTTCATTGCCAATGGTTACGGCAGCAACTCCGGCGTGGCGGCGCTGTATGTGCTGGATGTGCGCGATGGTTCGCTGATCAGAAAAATTGTCATCGACGGTACGGAAACTACCAACGGTTTATCCTCGGTGAAGCTGCGGGTCAATTCGCAGAATGTGGTGCAGGCCGCATATGGCGGTGACTTGAAGGGGCGGTTGTGGAAATTCGACCTGAGCGCCACGTCCTCCGACAGCTGGGGCGTAGCGTTTTCCGGCAAGCCGTTGTTCACCACGGCCGGCGGGGCGACTCAGCCGATCACCGCGCAACCGTTGCTGGCGGACAACGCTCTGGGTGGCAAACAGATTTTCGTCGGCACCGGCAAATTCAACGAAGCCGCTGACAAGACCAACAAGGATTTGCAGGCGTTCTATTCGGTGTGGGATGCCGATGGCGGGTCGGGCCAGATCACGGTCAGCAGTTTGCAGGCGCAGGCGATTACCGGGGTGTTCTCCGGCAGTACCGGACAGTTCGTCACCACCAGCCAGAACGACACGACGTATCCGGCGGAGAAGGGCTGGTACCTGCCGCTGGTGTACAACAACGCATTGACCGGCGAACGGGTGATCAACCAGGCCAGTCTGGTGCTGGGACGAATCGTGTTCACCACGGCCAGTGTCGATACCACCGACCCGTGTTCCAGTTTCGGTACCGGCAAACTGATCGAACTCGATGCGTTCAGCGGTAAGATGCTCAACTACGCGGTGCTCGACACCAACGCCGATGGCGTGGTCGACAGCAACGACACGATTTCCAGCGGCGTGGTGTTCACCGGCGGTATCCCGACCCTGAACGCCATCGTCAACGGTGCATCACGCAAGGTCGTGAACGATTCCAGTGGCGGTATCACCACCCTGGTGGAAAAATCCGGCGGCGGCAGCCGGCGTATCATGTGGCGGCAAATTCAGTAAGCGAGAGTTCGAGGCATGCGCAGATCCAACCGAGGTTTCACCCTGATCGAAATCATGATCGTGATTGCGATCATCGGTATCGTCATCACCATCGGCTATCCGAGCCTCACCGAATACGTGAAGAAGGGCCGCCGTGCCGACGTAGTCAGCAATTTGTCGGAACAGGCACAGATCCTCGAACGCTTCTATTCGAAGAACAACGTCTACACCGGTGTCACCGGGTTGAGCACCGGCAACGATTTCTACACCATCACGCCGACGATCACCGATCAGACCTTCCTGCTGACCGCGACCCGCAAGACCGGCACGGCCATGGCCACTGACAAGTGCGGGGATTTCACCCTCACCAACACCGGTGTCAGAAGCATGAACAACGCGACCACCGGGCTGACCACCAAGGATTGCTGGGGCCGCTGAGCCGCTTTATTTCGGGCGCCATTTGCGCCCACTGTCTTTTTTACGGTTGGATCAAACATGACCAGGCAACAGCAAGTGGTGATTGTCGGTGGCGGGGTGATTGGCCTGCTTACGGCGTACAACCTCGCCTCCGAGGTCGGCAGCGTGGTGCTGCTGGATCGTTCGAACGTCGGCCAGGAATCGTCCTGGGCCGGCGGCGGTATCGTCTCTCCACTGTACCCGTGGCGCTACAGCCCGGCCGTCACCGCGCTGGCGCACTGGTCCCAGGATTTTTATCCACAGCTGGGCGAGCGTCTGTCTGCCGATACCGGGGTCGATCCCGAAGTACACACCACCGGCCTGTACTGGCTGGATCTGGATGACGAAGCCGAAGCGCTGGCGTGGGCCGCGCGGGAGAACCGTCCGTTGCGGGCTGTGGATATCTCCGCGGCGCATGATGCGGTGCCGGTGCTCGGTGGTGGTTTTTCCCGGGCGATCTACATGGCCGATGTGGCCAACGTGCGCAATCCGCGGCTGGTGAAGTCTTTGAAAGCGGCGTTGCAGGCGCTGCCGAACGTGACGATCCATGAGCAGTGTGAAGTCAGCGGGTTTGTCCGTGATGGCGAGCGGGTGGTGGGCGTGCAGACCTCCACTGGTGTGATCACCGGTGATCAGGTCGTTCTCACCGCAGGTGCGTGGAGCGGCGAACTGCTCAAGACCCTGGACCTGTCGCTGCCGGTGGAACCGGTCAAGGGCCAGATGATTCTCTACAAGTGCGCGGCGGATTTCCTGCCGAGCATGGTGCTGGCCAAGGGGCGCTACGCGATTCCGCGCCGTGACGGGCAAATTCTGATCGGCAGTACGCTGGAACACGAAGGCTTCGACAAGACCCCGACGGACAACGCACTGGAAAGCCTCAAGGCCTCGGCAGTCGAGTTGCTGCCGGCGCTGGCCGATGCCGAAGTGGTGGGGCACTGGGCCGGGCTGCGACCGGGTTCGCCCGAGGGCATCCCTTACATTGGCCGGGTTCCGGGGTTTGACGGTCTGTGGCTGAACTGCGGGCATTACCGCAATGGGCTGGTGCTGGCGCCGGCGTCCTGTCAGTTGTTTGCCGATGTGATGCTGGGGCGCGCGCCGATCATTGATCCGGCGCCATATGCACCGGCCGGACGGATCTAGTCAGTTTTTCTTTCGGTGACTGACAAATCGCTTTCGCGGGCAAGCCCGCGAAAGAGGCGTTAATCCAGACCCAGTTTCTTCAGCCTGTAGCGCATCGAGCGAAACGACAGACTCAACCGCTGCGCTGCCGCCGTGCGATTCCAGCGGGTTTCTTCCAGCGCCTGCAAAATCAGTTTGCGCTCGACGCTTTCCAGATAGTCTTCCAGGTTGTCGATCTGCGTGAGATCGGCAATGCCGCCTTCAGCAGTGCCGTTTCCTTCACTCAGACGTAAATCCTCTGCCTCGATCGTGCGGTTTTCACACAGGGTGTGCGCCCGCTCGAGCACGTTCTCCAGCTCCCGCACGTTGCCCGGGAAGCGGTAGTTTTTCAGTGCCTCGAGGGCATGGGGATGAAGGCGTGCCGCCGGTTGCCCGGTGCCATTGGCCAGGCGTTTGAGCATGTGGCCGGCCAGTGCTTCGATGTCCTCACGACGTTCGCGCAGGGACGGCACACGCAGTTCGATCACGTTCAACCGGTAATACAGATCCTGACGAAAGCGCTCGGCAGCCACTTCCGCGTCGAGGTCCTTGTGCGTCGCGCAGAGGATGCGCACATCGACCACGGTTTCCTGTTGCCCGCCGACGCTGCGCACGGCTTTTTCCTGGATCGCCCGCAGCAGCTTGACCTGCATCGGCAGCGGCAGATCCGCCACTTCATCGAGAAACAGTGTGCCGCCATGGGCCGCCTGAAACAGTCCTGGTTTATCCTCCACTGCACCGCTGAAACTGCCTTTGCGGTGGCCGAAGAACTCGCTCTCCATCAACTCTGAAGGAATCGCCCCGCAGTTCACCGGCACGAACGGCTGGCTGGCGCGCGGGCCCTGCTCATGAATCAATCGGGCCACCAGCTCCTTGCCACTGCCGGACTCGCCGCTGATGTACACCGGTGCCTGGCTGCGGGCCAGTTTGTCGATCTGTTTGCGCAGATTGCGCATCGGTGGTGAGTCGCCGAGCAACCGCCGGTCGATCGAGGTGCAGACATTGCCCGGCGCCGGCATGCGCAGCGCCGAGCCGACCAGCTCGCGCAGGCGCGTCAGGTCCACCGGTTTGGTCAGGAAGTCGAAAGCCCCGGCCTTGAGGGCATTGATCGCCGTTTCCAGGCTGCCATAGGCGGTGATCATCGCCACCGGCAGTTGGGGATAACGTTGCTGAATGTGCTGCACCAGTTCCAGGCCGGTGCCGTCGGGCAGGCGCATGTCGGTCAGGCACAGATCGAAGCTCTCGCGGCGCAGCAGCGCCTGGGCTTCATTGAGATTGCGTGCGCTGAAGGTGTCGAGTTTCATCCGTCCCAGGGTGATTTCCAGGAGTTCGCGGATATCCGGCTCGTCGTCGACGATGAGGATTTTTTGCCGTGGGCTCGTGTTCAACTTTGTTTCCGTCCGTGAGCAAAGGTGATGCGAAAGCAGCCGCCGCCTTGGCGTGATTTGAAGTCTAGGCGCGCTTGATTGCTTTCGCACAGCTCACGGGACAGATAAAGCCCAAGGCCGGTGCCCTGGCTGCTGGTGGTAAAGAACGGTTCGAACAGGTGAGCCTGTTGATCGAGCGGCACGCCGGGGCCGTTGTCTTGCACTTCGAGCACGGCCAGCGTGCTCTCGGGGTCGATGGACAGCGTCAGCCAGACCTCGGCCGGATCGTGCAACAGGGCACTGTGGCGCCAACCATTGCGTAACAGATTGTCGAGAATCTGTGTGAGCTGGCCCGGATCCATCAGGGTGCGAAAATCCCCCGGGCCGATGTGCAGATGAATGTGCTGGCGCTCGCCGGCCTGTTCGCGGCTCTCGTCGACGAACTGCTCCAGCCACGGTTTGAGGTCGAGCCGTTGCGGTGCGCTCTGCTGGCGGCGGGACAGTTGCAGGACGTTTTCGATGACTCGGTTCATGCGCTGGGAGTGGTCTTGAATGATCTGCGTCAGACGCCGATCCGCGCCGTCGAGTTCCTCGGATTCCTGCAACAGCTGCGCGGCATGACTGATGGCCCCCAGCGGATTGCGGATTTCATGGGCGATACCGGCGGTCAGCCGGCCCAGCGCGGCCAGTTTCAATTGCTGGGCCTGCTGGGCGATCTGGGCGAGGTCTTCGAGAAACACCAGGGTCTGGCGGTTCGGACTCTGTTCCAGGGCGATGAAGCTCGGCTGCAGCTCCAGGCCATTGCCGGCGATTTTCAGGCTTTGCGGGCGCAGGGTCGGGTTGTTCAGCCACAGTTGCAGGCGTTCGACCAATGCGCTCGAGTGCTCGTCGATCAGGTCGCCTTCAAGGTGCGTTTGGCCCAGCAAGGTCCTCGCGCTGTGGTTGGCCAGTTGCACCCGGCGCTGTTCGTCGAGAACCAGAATGCCGGTGCGCATGCGTTGCAGGATCAGCGCGTTGAGGGCTTCGAGCCCCACCACTTCGCTGGCGCGCAGCTCGGCCAGGTTCTCGCTGACTTCGAGACGGCGCATCAATCCCTGCACCAGCAGCGAGGCGGCGAAGCACAAGGCGCCGAGGGTGCCGGCCTGCAGATAGTCGTTGGCGCTCAGGGAATGGCTGAAACTCAGCAGAAAGCTGAGCCCGACAATGCCCAGGGTGGCGATGGCGGCGATCAGCAAGCCGATACGTCGTCGCAGCAAGGTGTTGCTGATGGCCACCGAAACGATCAGCAAGTTGCCAATCGCACTGGCCACACCGCCCGCTGCGTAGAACACGCCGCACAGCAGCAGAATGTCGACCAGTGCCAGAGCGAACAACTGGGCCGGGCGGCGGATATTTTCGAGGAATACTACCAGCAGGATGTTCAGCACCAGGTACAACCAGCTGCCATTGCGCAGCAACTCGTCGTTGGCCGAGGTCAGCAGGCGGTTGTCCATGTTGCTGGAGATCAGCAACACCAGGGTGATGCCGACACTTAAACGGTACAGATGATAGAGACGCAGCAGTCGCTGGGCCTGTTTGCTGTCGGCGTTGTCAGCCTCAGCGATCACTGGAACCGGGGCCTTGCTCAAGGTGAGCCTGGCTGCAATACCACTGTTGTTGAAGGTTCAGCGCGCGGTCGCGGGGCAGGTGCACGCCGCAATGGGCGCAGCGCACCATCGGCGCGGCATCCTGTTCGCGAGGCGATCGGGTGGACGAGGCGGGGGCCTTGAATTTGCGCCACAACCACACAGCAGCGGCGATCAAGGCAATCCAGAACAGTAAACGAAGCATGATGTGCGGCTTTTCGGCTAATGATTCGGCAGTTTAGCCAAGGACCCGACAGGCGCACAGCCCAATCACACGCCGCAATAAAAAGGGAGATCCGAAGATCTCCCTTTTTGGCATCACCGAAGTGATCAGTCGAACAGACCGAAGGTCATGTAGCTGAAGATGGAACGGTCGCTGTCGCTCGACTCCGGTTCCGGCTCTTCGATCACGTCGCCGTTTTCGTCTTTCGGCTTGAGCTCGTTCGGGATCGCGTCTTTCGCGTCCTGGAACTGCTTCTGCACGTCCTGGTTGGCGCGGGTCTCTCCCGGTGGCAGCGGTGGACGGGATTCGATCAGACCCAGGGTGGCCTTGCTCAGGAACGAACGGTTGTCGGCTTCGGCAACGCGAGGCACGAACTGACCGTCCTGCAGGCTCGGGTGGTTCGGGTAGTTGAGCTTCAGGGTTTCCAGACTGGTGGCCGCCAGTTCGTCCAGATGCAGGCGCTGGTAGGCTTCGGTCATCACCGCCAGGCCGTCACCGACCGATGGGGTTTCCTGGAAGTTTTCCACTACATAACGACCACGGTTGGCAGCGGCGACATAGGCCTGACGGGTCAGGTAGTAGTCGGCCACGTGGATTTCGTAGGCAGCCAGCAGGTTGCGCAGGTAGATCATGCGCTGCTTGGCGTCCGGCGCGTAGCGGCTGTTCGGGTAGCGGCTGGTCAGTTGGGCGAACTCATTGTAGGAGTCGCGGGCGGCACCCGGGTCACGCTTGGTCATGTCCAGCGGCAGGAAGCGCGCCAGCAGGCCGACGTCCTGGTCGAACGAGGTCAGGCCCTTGAGGTAGTAGGCGTAATCGACGTTCGGGTGCTGCGGGTGCAGACGAATGAAACGCTCGGCAGCGGATTTTGCAGCTTCCGGCTCGGCGTTCTTGTAGTTGGCATAGATCAGTTCCAGCTGCGCCTGATCGGCATAACGACCGAACGGATAACGCGACTCCAGAGCCTTCAGCTTGGCTGTGGCGCTGGTGTAGCTGTTGTTGTCCAGGTCCTGTTGAGCCTGCTGGTACAGCTCGGCTTCACTCAGGTTTTCGTCTACGACTTCCTTCGATGAGCAAGCAGCGGTCAATGCGAGGATGGCGATCAGCAGCAGGTGTTTCACTTGCATGGCGGCTTGCGTCCCTATGACGGCCGCTGTCTTGGGCGGGGCCGTCCTGTTATGATGAGCGCCCCGTTGAAAAGCCCCGGGGCAAAAGACGCCGTATTTAACCACAAGCGCGCAGCCGAAACCAAAGGCTGTAGCCGACGCCCAGTCCGAGCATGTCCGATAAAATTGAACTTCGCGCAGAGGTGCCGTCCGAATTGGGCGGCCAACGCCTCGATCAAGTCGCCGCCCAACTCTTCGCCGAGCACTCGCGCTCGCGCCTTTCCGCCTGGATCAAAGAAGGTCGCCTGACTGTGGACGGGGCGGTCATCCGCCCGCGCGACATCGTTCATGGCGGTGCCATTCTTGAGCTCACTGCCGAGCAGGAGGCCCAGGGTGAATGGGTCGCTCAGGACATCGAACTCGACATCGTCTATGAAGACGACGACATTCTGGTGATCAACAAGCCTGCGGGCCTGGTGGTTCACCCGGCTGCCGGTCACGCTGATGGCACCTTGCTCAACGCCTTGCTGCACCACGTGCCGGACATCATCAATGTCCCGCGCGCCGGTATCGTGCATCGTCTCGACAAGGACACCACCGGTCTGATGGTGGTGGCCAAGACCATTCAGGCGCAGACCAAACTGGTCGCGCAGCTGCAAAGCCGCAGCGTCAGCCGGATCTACGAGTGCATCGTGATCGGCGTGGTGACCGCCGGCGGCAAGATCAACGCCCCGATCGGCCGCCACGGCCAGCAGCGTCAGCGCATGGCGGTGATGGAAGGCGGCAAGCCGGCCGTCAGCCACTACCGCGTGCTGGAGCGCTTCCGTTCCCACACCCACGTACGGGTGAAGCTGGAAACCGGTCGTACCCACCAGATTCGCGTGCACATGGCGCACATCAACTTCCCGTTGGTCGGCGACCCGGCGTACGGCGGTCGTTTCCGCATTCCGCCGGCCGCGAGCCAGACCATGGTCGAATCCCTCAAGCACTTCCCGCGTCAGGCCCTGCACGCGCGGTTCCTTGAGCTGGATCACCCGACCACCGGTGAGCGCATGAGCTGGGAATCGCCGCTGCCGGAAGATCTGGTGTGGCTGCTGACCCTGCTCAAGCAGGATCGCGAGGCATTCGTCGGATGAACTGGCTGACGCCGGACTGGCCCGCGCCGGCCAGCGTCAAGGCCTGTGTCACCACCCGCGAGGGCGGCGTCAGCGAGGCGCCGTTCGACAGCCTCAACCTGGGCGATCATGTCGATGACCGCCCGGAGGCCGTCGCCGAAAACCGTCGGCGCCTGACCGAACACTTCTCTATAAAGCCTGCCTGGTTGCAGCAAGTGCACGGGATTGCCGTGGCGCATGCGGATCCGTCCGTGGTGGCCACGGCGGATGCCAGCTGGACGGCAACGCCCGGTATCGCGTGTGCAGCAATGACTGCCGATTGCCTGCCGGCGCTGTTCTGCGACCGTGCCGGTACTCGCGTGGCGGCGGCTCATGCCGGTTGGCGTGGATTGGCAGCCGGCGTGCTGGAAGCCACCCTCGACAGTCTGGATGTGCCTGCCGAAGACGTTCTGGTCTGGCTCGGTCCGGCCATCGGCCCGCAAGCCTTTGAAGTCGGTCCCGAAGTCCGGGAAGTCTTCATCAATCAATTGCCCGAAGCCGAGACAGCCTTTGTCCCGAGCCACAACGCCGGCAAGTTCATGGCTGACATCTATAAGCTGGCGCGGCTGCGTCTGGCAGTCCGCGGTGTCACCGCTGTTTATGGTGGCGGTTTCTGTACAGTGACCGATCCGCGCTTCTTTTCCTATCGCCGTGCGCCTCGCACTGGTCGCTTCGCCTCTTTAGTCTGGCTTACCCGCTAAACTCTCTGATCTGCATCAACTCCCTGACGCTTGAATCTTCCAGAATCGACCGCATCTATAGCGGTATCTGGCAGGTTTCTTTATTCAGGATGGTTTTTTAGGTCCGGCCTGCTCAAAAGGAAGGTGACCCATGCGTATAGACCGTTTAACCAGCAAATTGCAGTTGGCGTTGTCCGATGCCCAATCTTTGGCCGTCGGCCACGATCATCCAGCCATCGAGCCGGCGCATCTGATGCAAGCCATGCTTGAACAACAGGGTGGTTCGATCAAACCCCTGTTGATGCAGGTGGGCTTCGACGTCAACAGCTTGCGTAAAGAGCTGACCAAAGAGCTCGATCAATTACCGAAAATCCAGAACCCGACCGGCGACGTCAACATGTCGCAGGATCTGGCGCGTCTGCTCAATCAGGCCGACCGTCTGGCCCAGCAGAAGGGCGACCAGTTCATTTCCAGCGAGCTGGTGCTGCTCGCCGCGATGGACGAGAACAGCAAGCTCGGCAAGTTGCTGCTCGGCCAAGGCGTGAGCAAGAAAGCGCTGGAGAATGCGATCAACAACCTGCGCGGTGGCGAGGCGGTCAATGACGCCAACCACGAAGAGTCGCGTCAGGCACTGGATAAGTACACCGTCGACCTGACCAAGCGCGCCGAAGAAGGCAAGCTTGACCCGGTGATCGGCCGTGACGATGAAATCCGTCGCACCATTCAGGTCTTGCAACGCCGCACCAAGAACAACCCGGTGCTGATCGGCGAACCTGGCGTGGGTAAAACCGCGATTGCCGAAGGGCTGGCCCAGCGCATCATCAACGGCGAAGTGCCGGATGGCCTGCGTGGCAAACGCCTGCTGTCTCTCGATATGGGCGCGCTGATTGCCGGCGCCAAGTATCGCGGCGAGTTCGAAGAGCGCCTGAAAGCGCTGCTCAACGAGCTGTCGAAGCAGGAAGGGCAGATCATTCTGTTCATCGACGAACTGCACACCATGGTCGGCGCCGGCAAGGGCGAAGGCTCGATGGACGCCGGCAACATGCTTAAACCGGCCCTGGCCCGTGGTGAGCTGCATTGCGTCGGCGCGACCACGCTCAACGAGTACCGCCAATATATAGAGAAGGACGCGGCCCTCGAGCGGCGCTTCCAGAAAGTGCTGGTGGACGAGCCGAGCGAAGAAGACACCATCGCGATCCTGCGTGGCCTCAAGGAGCGTTACGAGGTTCACCACAAGGTGGCGATCACCGACGGCGCGATCATCGCGGCAGCCAAGCTCAGCCATCGTTACATCACTGACCGACAGCTGCCGGACAAGGCGATCGATCTGATCGACGAGGCGGCCAGCCGCATCCGCATGGAGATCGACTCCAAGCCGGAAGTGCTGGATCGTCTTGAGCGGCGACTGATTCAACTGAAAGTAGAATCCCAAGCGCTGAAGAAAGAAAGCGACGACGCGGCGAAGAAACGTCTGGAGAAACTCCAGGAAGAAATCGATCGCCACGAGCGTGAGTACTCCGATCTGGAAGAAATCTGGAACTCGGAAAAAGCCGAGGTGCAGGGCTCTGCGCAGATTCAGCAGAAGATCGAACAGTCCCGTCAGGAGCTGGAAGCCGCGCGCCGTAAAGGCGATCTGAACCGCATGGCCGAGTTGCAGTACGGGGTGATCCCGGATCTGGAACGCAGCCTGCAAATGGTCGACCAGCATGGCAAAAGCGAAAACCAGTTGCTGCGCAGCAAGGTGACCGAAGAGGAAATCGCCGAAGTCGTTTCGAAGTGGACCGGTATTCCGGTGTCGAAAATGCTCGAAGGCGAGCGCGACAAGCTGATGAAGATGGAAAGCCTGTTGCATCAACGCGTGATCGGCCAGGACGAAGCGGTGGTTGCAGTGGCCAACGCGGTGCGGCGTTCCCGTGCCGGGTTGTCCGACCCGAATCGCCCGAGCGGCTCGTTCATGTTCCTCGGCCCGACCGGGGTCGGTAAAACCGAGCTGTGCAAGGCGCTGGCCGAGTTCCTCTTCGACACTGAAGAGGCGATGGTGCGGATCGACATGTCCGAGTTCATGGAGAAACATTCCGTGGCGCGGCTGATTGGTGCACCACCGGGCTACGTCGGCTATGAAGAGGGCGGTTACCTGACCGAAGCGGTACGGCGCAAGCCTTACTCGGTGATCCTGCTGGACGAAGTCGAGAAGGCGCACCCGGACGTGTTCAACATCCTGCTGCAAGTGCTGGAGGATGGCCGTCTGACCGACAGTCATGGCCGCACGGTGGACTTCCGCAATACCGTGATCGTCATGACCTCCAACCTCGGTTCGATGCAGATCCAGGAACTGGTCGGTGATCGTGAAGCACAACGGGCAGCGGTGTTGGATGCGATTTCCACCCACTTCCGTCCGGAGTTCATCAACCGGGTCGACGAAGTGGTGATCTTCGAGCCATTGGCGCGGGATCAGATCGCCGGCATTACCGAGATCCAGCTGGGTCGTCTGCGCAGCCGTCTGGCCGAGCGCGAGCTGAAGCTGGAACTGAGCCCGGAAGCGATGGACAAGCTGATTGCCGTCGGCTACGACCCGGTCTATGGCGCACGGCCGCTGAAGCGGGCGATCCAGCGCTGGATCGAGAACCCGCTGGCACAGTTGATTCTGTCGGGACGTTTCCTGCCAGGCGAGACCGCGACCGGCGTCGTGGAGAACGACGAGATCACGTTCAACTGACGCCCGACGGTGGTGTCGTCATCAAGGCCTCGCAATGCGAGGCCTTTTTTTTCGCCAGGCTGTTGAACTCAAAGGAAAAGGCTTGTAAAGTGCGCCCCGCAGTCAGTCACCAACAGGGTTTCAGCTCACTGGGCAGAAATCTGAAATAAGTTGCAAATCATTAACTTGAAAGCAATTTAGGGGGTTGACAGAGGTGTTCTAGGTTGTAGAATAGCGCGCCTCAGACACACGAACGCAGCGATGCGAAAACGATGTCGAGAAGCTGCAAGTTTCACCGTAGTAAATTGAAATGTGTAGTTCCGTGATAGCTCAGTCGGTAGAGCAAATGACTGTTAATCATTGGGTCCCAGGTTCGAGTCCTGGTCACGGAGCCAATTTCAAACCGGGGTATAGCGCAGTCCGGTAGCGCGCCTGCTTTGGGAGCAGGATGTCAGGAGTTCGAATCCCCTTACCCCGACCATTTTTGGGTCGTTAGCTCAGTTGGTAGAGCAGTTGGCTTTTAACCAATTGGTCGTAGGTTCGAATCCCACACGACCCACCATTTTTGAAACCAGGTAACACTGGGATCGAATCTTAAGATCAGAGGCCAAAAGCGCTGATCGAAGAAGGCGATCTTTGAAAGGTCGCCTTTTTTTTACCGGGGTATAGCGCAGTCCGGTAGCGCGCCTGCTTTGGGAGCAGGATGTCGGGAGTTCGAATCCCCCTACCCCGACCATATTAAAAATCCTCGTATCGAAAGATACGGGGATTTTTTTTGCCCTCCGGAAATGTTTCATTCAAGTCGTCATACAACTTGCCGATAGCCCGCTAACGAAAGGGGCCTGCCGAATCAAACGCCCCTGAATTCTGCCAATACAAGAAAAAGGGCGTTCGTCATGTTGCTTCGTCAGTTGAATATTGCTCCCCGCGCCGCTCTGGGCTTTGCCCTGATCGCGTTACTGGTGGCGTTGCTCGGGGTGTTCGCGCTGGGGCAGATGTCGAGCATCCGCGACAGCGAAGTGGCAGTGGAGACGCAATGGCTGCCGAGCATTCGTGGTGGCGACGAAATTCGCGAAATCATGTTGCGCATCCGCACCATCTCCCTGCGCATGGCGCTGGATCAGGATCCGGCCAACATCGCCACGTACCGCAGCCAAATGGACACCCGGGACAAAGAGTTGAGCGAGAAAATCGCCGCCTATGATCGACTGGTGACCACCCCGGAAGGTCAGCAGTTGTATGAACAGTTCAAGAAAACCTTCGCCGCCTACCGCACCGGGATCGCCCAGTCGTTCACCCTCGCCGAGCAGGGCAAGCGCGACGAGCTGACCAAGCTGCTGCTGGTCGACATGAAAACCGTGGTCGACGGCTCCGGCAAACAACTCAACGACCTGGCGGATCTGTTCGCCCGCCAGGTCGCCGCCGAAAGCCAGAACTCTGCGGCCCACTACGAAACCTCGCGCACCATCGTGACCCTGTTCATCGCTCTGGCGGCGCTGGCCACCGTGGCTCTGGCCATGTTGCTCACCCGCAGCATCGTCCGCCCCCTGAGCGCCGCTGTCGACGCTGCTGAGCACGTCGCCAGAGGCGATCTGACCCGCCCGATCGAAACTCACGGCAACGATGAGGTCAGCCGGCTGCTCAAGGCGTTGGCAACCATGCAGCAGAACCTGCGCGAAACCCTGCAGGGCATCAGCGGCTCGGCCACGCAACTGGCGACTGCTTCCGACGAACTGAGCGCGGTCACCCACGACAGCACGCAAGGGCTGCAACAGCAGAACAATGAAATCGAACAGGCCGCCACGGCCGTCAACGAGATGACCACCGCGGTCGAGGAAGTCGCCCGCAATGCGGTGTCGACGTCCGACGCCACCCGCCAGTCCAGTGAGTCGGCACAGTTGGGCCAGGAGCGGGTCAGCGAAACTGCCGACGCCATCAACGCCCTGGCCAGCGAAGTCGAGCACACTGGTGAGCTGGTGCAATCGCTGGCCAACCAGTCGCAAGACATCGGCAAGGTGCTGGACGTGATCCGGGCGATCGCCGAACAGACCAACCTGCTGGCGCTCAACGCCGCCATCGAAGCCGCGCGGGCCGGGGAGAGCGGGCGCGGGTTTGCCGTGGTCGCCGATGAAGTCCGGGCGCTGGCTTATCGCACGCAGCAATCGACCCAGGAAATCGAGCAGATGGTGCAGGGCATGCGCAGCGGTTCGAGCCTGGCGCTGGAGTCGATGCAGGCCAGTGCCTCGCGCGCTGCCACCACACTGGTGCTGGCCGAGCGGGCCGGTGAAGCGTTGCAGACGATCACGGCGTCGGTACACGAAATCCACGAGCGCAACCTGGTGATCGCCAGCGCCGCCGAAGAGCAGGCGCAAGTGGCGCGGGAAGTGGATCGCAACCTGGTGAACATTCGCGACCTGTCGGTGCGGTCGGCGGCTGGCGCCGATCAAACCAACGCGTCGAGCCATGAACTGTCGCAACTGGCCAATGCCCTGCAGGGCATGGTGCGACGCTTCCAGCTGTAATCATGCAGGCGTGAAAAAGCCGCGCTTCTCGTCAGAGAAAGCGCGGCTTTGTTTTGTCGAGCGTCTGAAAAATCAGGCACCGTCCTGGTCTTTCAGGTGTTCGAACAGGCCTTTGGGCATTTTCTTGCCGTTGGCTTCGAAGTTGGCTTTGACGTTGTTGTACGCCTCTTGCTCGTCGATGAAACCGTCGTGGTTGGTGTCGATCTTGTCGAAGTCGGACTTCGGCGCGACCTTCAGGAACTCGGCGCGTGAGACCTTGCCGTCGCCATCGGTGTCGGTCTTGGCCATCGACGCATCGCCGCATTTGCCTTCACCGCATTTGCCTTCCGGGGTTTTCACCGAGGTCTCGGCCGAAGCGACCATGTAGCCCTGGGCCAGCGGTTGCGCGGCAAACACCGAGCCGGACAGCATCAGGCCGCCGGCCAGTACGGCACCGACCAGGCCAAGGGAGTTTTTGCCGATTTTCGCAGTACGGGACATTGCATTCTCCTTCGGTTGCACAGCGCAACCACACGTTAAGGGCGATCAAGCCGGAGCAGGTGTGCTCGGGTGTGGCCATTAAGCGGTGGCGGTGTATCGCGTCTGTGTCCGGGAGCGGGGCGTTTGTAAGCGAAGGTGGGGAAAGCGGGGGGCAGATACAGTAGAAAACAAAACACCGTGAGGGCGAGCCCGCCCCCACGGTGTTTTACATCAGTGCAGCTTCAGGCGTGGCTCGGTGCCGCGTCCGATCTTGCTGCCGAGCATCAGCATCGCTGTGCGGAACGGCCCGTACAGCGCCATCTGGTGCATGCGGTACAGCGACACGTAAAACATCCGCGCCAGCCAGCCTTCGAGCATCACGCTGCCGGTCAGGTTACCCATCAAGTTACCCACAGCCGAAAAACGCGACAGCGAAATCAGCGAGCCGTAGTCGGTGTACTTGTACTCCGGCAGGGTCTTGCCTTCGATCCGCAGTTTCAGCGATTTGGCCAGCAGCGACGCCTGCTGGTGCGCAGCCTGGGCCCGTGGTGGAACGTTGCGATCGGAGCCCGGTTGCGGGCAGGCAGCGCAGTCACCGAAGGCGAAGATGTTCTCGTCGCGGGTGGTCTGCAGCGTCGGCAGCACTTGCAGCTGATTGATGCGGTTGGTTTCCAGACCGTCGATGTCCTTGAGGAAACCCGGTGCGCGGATCCCGGCGGCCCAGACTTTCAGGCTCGCCTTGATTTCGTTGCCGTCGGCAGTGATCAAGCTGTCGGCGGTGACTTGGCTGACCGAAGCATTGGTCATCACGTTGACCCCGAGTTTCTCCAGAGTCTTGTGCACCGGCCCGCTGATGCGCTCAGGCAAGGCTGGCAGTACCCGTGGCCCGGCTTCGATCAGGGTGATGTGCATGTTCTCCGGTTTGATCCGATCAAGACCGTAGGCGGCCAGTTCATGGGCGGCGTTGTGTAGTTCTGCCGCCAGTTCGACGCCCGTGGCGCCCGCACCGACGATGGCCACGCTGATCTGCTGGATCGCATCGGTCTGCCCGGCGTGGGCGCGCAGATAGTGATTGAGCAGTTGCTGGTGAAAACGCTCGGCCTGCTTGCGGGTGTCGAGGAACAGGCAGTGCTGCGCGGCGCCCTGGGTGCCGAAATCGTTGGTGGTGCTGCCGACCGCGATCACCAGCGAGTCATAGGGCACTTCCCGCGCCGGGACCAGCTCAACGCCGTTTTCGTCGTAGGTGGCAGCCAGCTGGATCTTCTTCTGCTCACGATCGAGCCCGCTCATGCGCCCCAGCTGGAACTCGAAGTGGTTCCATTTGGCCTGGGCGACATAGTTGAGTTCGTCTTCGGAAGAGTTCAGCGATCCGGCGGCCACTTCGTGCAGCAGCGGTTTCCAGATGTGCGTGAGGTTCGCGTCGACCAGCATGATGCTGGCGGTGCCGCGTTTGCCCAGAGTCTTACCCAGACGGGTAGCCAACTCCAGACCGCCGGCGCCGCCGCCGACAATGACAATACGATGGGACATAGGGATAGCTCGCAAGGTTTTTAAAGGAAATCGGTACGGCTACCCGAGCGAGCGCGATGCAGCTCATAGCGTCAGGTAACTGATAAATCGGCTCAACAGGCCCAGACCAATGGTCACTGCCAGCACCAGCACCAGGAGCATCCACGGCCGGAATGGCCGGCGCTCGACACGGTGTTGGGACAACTGCAGGTACTCTTCGACATGCTTCTGGTCTTCGGGGTTCAGGCGGCTGGTCATAAAGGCCTCGTCAGGTAGACGTTACTGAATGAGAACACGCTACAGCGGTTTTCAACCGGGATTGAACGCAGCATAGCCACTGTCCGGGACCGGTTCGACAGACACACTGTCCCCGAGGCGAATGATCCCGCTTTGTAACACTCGCGCAGTGATTCCGCCATGCCCGCGCACGGCCTGGAACGTGCCCGGGCCGAGGTTGTTCTGCAGGCGCGCGCACGGCTGACACCAGCCCGTGGTTTCGAAAATCGCCTGACCAATGCGAAAGCGCCGCCCCTTGAGGCTGAACAGGTTGATCCCGCTGATAACGAGATTGCGCCGCAGATCTTCAGGCCTGACCGGATGCTCGTGGGGACGGCCCATCAATGCACTGATCACGGCCAGGTGTTCGAACTGAATCAGCGTGACCTGTCGGGCGTTACGTACTCCGGGGCGGGCATGATCCCCGGTCAGTCCCGCTTCAAGGCGTGCTTCTACGGCGTCGAGCTCGAGCATCGGCCCACGAGATTCAGGACGCACGCCAATCCAGCGTACGCGGCCGCTCTGCGGGACCTCGGCGATCAATTGTTGAAGCGGCGTCACAGGCTGATCCCTACATCGAACACGATGCTGCGCCCCAGATTGCCGCGCAGAAAATCCGGGGCATCGGGATGGGCGAACAGCACCCGGGCGAACGTAGGTCCGACCAGCGACAGCGAACGCCAGCCCTGGCGCAGGTATTCGGTGGGCGGCGGAAAGTGGCTGTTGAGGTCGAGCACTTCGCGCTTGAGGCTGGCGAAGGCAATGATGTCCAGCTCGCCGAGATCCATGCCGCGTTCCTTGTAGTTGTGCGCTTTCTTGCGCAAGGTCGGCGCCAGTCTCAGCAGAAATTCATTGGCCGGAATCCGCCGCGGCTTGGCTTCACGGCGCACCAGTTGGCTGAGGGAAAACGCACTGCGCCGACGTTGCAGCTCATCGCGCCATTCGTCGTTCAGCCGACGACCTTCATCGAGGACGAAAAACACCTCGAAATTGGCGTCGCGAAACAGCACGTCCGGCGGCTCACCGGCCGGGGCGAATTCGTCGGCGCGATAAGGAATGTTCAAGCCTTGCAGCAGGCGCTGGCAGACCCAACGCTCACGCTCCCATTTGCGGGCATTGGACAGGAAAGCGTTGGCTTGCTCGGCCGCAATGGTCAGCAGGCGTAAGTAATCTGAGTCATCCATAGGCCCAAGCTTAGCGTTCAATTGCGACAAGCAGAAAGCTTTGCATCGGCAGATGTGCCGCCGTGCAGGTGTAGACTTCGCCGCAGGAGCGCCAATCAAAGGAGTCTGCGGTGCGAATGAAGGTGATGGGATCATGATCGGTGCAGAACTGCTGTCATCGGCAAGTCTGACCCTCGGCTGGCTGATTTACCTGCCGGTGTTGCTCTGGGCGATTGTCCGCGCACCGTGGGTCGAGCTGTTCAGCGACAACCGCCGTCAGCACTTGCTGTTCGGCACGGTGTTCGCGTTGTTTCTGCTGTGGCTGGTGCGCAGGGACTTCGACACCGGCGTGTCTTACCACTTCATCGGCATGACGGCGGTGACACTGCTGCTGGACTGGCCACTGGCGATCGTCGGTGCACTGGTGGCCCAACTGGGGCTGGTGCTGCTGGGGCGCCAGGATCTGGTGGCCGTCGGGGTCAATGGCACCTTGCTGATCCTGTTGCCGGTGCTGATCACCGAATGCGTGGCGATCCTGGTCGAGCGCGCCCAGCCGCGCAATCCGTTCGTGTACATCTTCTGTTCCGGTTTTTTCGCCGCGGCGCTGTCGGCGTTGTTCTGCCTGACGCTGAGCCTGACGTTGCTCTGGTACGACGGCCTGTTTGCCATGCCGGAATGGCTGGAAGATTTCATCGGTTACCTGTGGCTGCTGATTTTTCCCGAAGCCTTCATCAACGGCATGGTGGTCAGCGCGCTGGTGGTGTTCTGCCCGGAATGGCTGGAGACCTTCAACCGTACCCGCTACCTTTCGGCGCCCTGGAAGGACGACGATCCCAAGTCTTGATCCACATCAAATTCACTCTGTGCGCGGCATTTCATGCTCGGCCAAATTCCTTCAGGAGCAGCGGCATGAGCGTGTACGAGTGGGCGAGGCAGGAAACCCGGCAGAGTCTGGAGATGGCGCAGGAGGTGGGGTTCGATCCGGGCCTGAGCCTGCGCGCCTTGCTCAGTGCGGTGGTGCAGCAGAGCAAGGCGGTGCGCAACGCCGAAGACCTGGCCGACGAGTTGCGCTTTCTGGCGGAAAACCTCGACGACGATCAGGACTACGGCTTCATGCGGCCCTGACGGGATCAGTGACGCGGGTCGAAATCACCGGAAAACAGTTCGTCCTCGGCATCCGGGGCCACCGGAATCTTGTGCTCTTCCGACGCCCAGGCGCCGAGGTCGATCAGTTTGCAGCGGTCCGAGCAGAACGGACGGTATTTGTTTTCCGGGGTGAATTCCACGGGCGCGCCGCAAGTCGGGCAGTTGACGGTCGGGGTCTGGCTCATGATTGGCCTCCAGATAAAGTCAGGTAAAAGTGATGCAGGCGCTCGACCTCGCTGTGCAGCCAGGCGAGGTCGCGGTCGTTGACCACCACGTCGTCGGCACGGCTGACGCGGTCTTCGCGGCTGGACTGGGCCTTGAGGATCGCCTGGACCTGCTCTTCGCTGGTCTGGTCACGCTGCAAGGTGCGTTCGATCTGCAGTTGTTGCGGGGCGTCGATTACCAGGATGCGTTGGGTCATCGCGTATTGCCCGGATTCGATCAGCAGCGGCGAAACCAGAATCGCATAAGGCGATTTTGCCAGCGCCAGGTGATGGGCGATTTCTTCGGCGATCAACGGATGCAGCAAGGCCTCAAGCCAGCGCCGTTGCTCCGGCACTTCAAAAATCAGTTTGCGCAGGGCTGCACGATCCAGCGTGCCGTCGGCCTGCAGGACTTCGGGGCCGAAGTGTTCGGCGATCTTCGCCAGCGCCGGGCGGCCCGGTTCGACCACCCAGCGCGCCGCGTGATCGGCGTCCACCACGTGGATACCAAGATCAATGAAGTGCTGGGCGGCGGCGCTTTTGCCGCTGCCGATGCCGCCGGTCAGGCCGAGAATCCAGGGTTTTTCCGCAGGGGTATTCATTTCAAACCGACAAACTGCCAATAGAAGCCGGTTATTTGACCACCCCAGAGCAAGGCAATCCAGCCGGCAATTGCCAGATACGGGCCGAAGGGGATCGGCGTCGAGGTTTTCTGGTCGCGCAGCTTGAGCAAAATCACCCCGAGCACAGCGCCCACCAGCGAGGACAAGAGGATGGTCAGCGGCAGAGTCTGCCAGCCGCCCCAGGCCCCGAGCAGCGCCAGCAGCTTGAAATCGCCGTGACCGATGCCGTCCTTGCCGGTAATCAATTTGAACAGCCAAAACACCGACCACAGCGCCATATAGCCCAGCACCGCGCCCCACAGGGCGTCGTGCAGCGGCACGAACAGCTCGAAGCTGTTGACGATCAGCCCCAGCCACAGCAGCGGCAGCACCAGCACGTCAGGCAGCAATTGATGTTCGGTGTCGATCAGGCTCATGGCCAACAGGCCCCAGGTCAGCACGATCAACAGGCACGCCGGCCAGCCGAAACCCAGGTGCCAGGCGATGAACGCCGAGAGCAGGCCGCAGGCCAGTTCGGTCAGCGGGTAACGCTTGCTGATCGGTGCGCTGCAACTTGAACAGCGCCCACGCAGGCACACGTAACTCAACAGGGGAATGTTTTCCCACGCACGGATCCGGTGGCCACAGTGCGGGCATTGCGAGTGCGGCAGCATCAGGTTGTAGGTGGGCAATGGCGATTCACCGGGCAGGCCCAGTACATCGTGAGCCTGCTGGCGCCATTCGCGCTCGAGCATTTTCGGCAGGCGCCAGATCAACACGTTGAGGAAGCTGCCGACCACCAGCCCCAGCAGCAGGGCGGCGACGACAAAGGCCAGCGGATACAGGCTGAGGAGTTCGTCGATAGGCATGTCAGATCGCTGAGCCGAGTTGGAAGATCGGCAGGTACATCGCCACCACCAGACCGCCGACGATCACCCCCAGCACCACCATGATGAACGGCTCCATCAGGCTGGTGAGGTTGTCGACCATGTTGTCCACTTCGTCCTCATAGAAACCTGCGACCTTGTCGAGCATCTCGTCCAGTGCGCCGGACTCTTCGCCGATGGCGGTCATCTGCACCGCCATGTTCGGAAAGATGCCGGTGGAACGCATCGAGAAATTCAGCTGCATGCCGGTAGAGACGTCCTGGCGGATGCGCAGCACGGCACGCTTGAACACCACGTTGCCGGTGGCACCGGCCACCGAGTCCAGCGCTTCCACCAGCGGCACACCGGCGGCGAAGGTAGTCGACAGGGTCCGGGCAAACCGCGCCACGGCGGACTTGTACATCAATGTGCCCACCAGCGGCAGCTTGAGAAACCAGGCGTCGCGTCGATCGCGCAGGGCCTGGGATTTTTTCAGGGCATGGCGGGTGCCGAAAAACGCGGCCACCAGCGCACCGAGAATCGCCCACCACCATTGCTGCATGAATTCGGACAGGCTGATCACCATCAGCGTGAAGGCCGGCAGTTCGGCACCGAAGCCGGAGAACACCGACTGAAACTGCGGCACCACCTTGACCAGCAGAATCCCGGTGACCACCGCCGCCACCAGCACTACGGCCGACGGGTAGGTCATGGCCTTCTTGATCTTGGCCTTGAGGCTTTCGCTCTTTTCCTTGTAGGTCGCGACCCGTTCCAGCAGGGTGTCGAGGGCGCCGGACTGTTCACCGGCATCCACCAGGTTGCAGTACAACTCGTCAAAATACTGAGGCTTCTTGCGCAGCGCGGCGGCGAAGCTGTTGCCGGCGGCGACCTCCTGTTTCACCTCGTCCACCAGCTTGCGCATGGCCGGGTTTTCGAAGCCTTCGCCAATGATGTCGAACGACTGCAACAGCGGTACGCCGGCCTTCATCATGGTCGCCATCTGCCGGGTGAACAGGGCAATGTCCTGGGCCTTGATGCGCTTGCCGAAGCTCAGCAGCGAGGCGGATTTCTTGCGTACCTTGCCCGGGTTGATGCCTTGCTTGCGCAATTGGGCCTTGACCAGTGCGGGGTTCTGGCCGCTCAACTCGCCGGTCACCTTGCTGCCTTTGCGGTCCGTACCTTCCCAGGCGTAGACACTGATTTTCGCTGCCTTGACCGCCATGTTCAGTCCTTGGTGACCCGGTTGATTTCTTCAAGGCTGGTAATGCCTTGCATGGCCTTGATCAGGCCCGAGGTACGCAGGTCATTGAAGCCGTCCCGGCGCATCTGGATATCGATTTCCAGTGAGTTGCCCTCGGCCATGATCAGCCGTTGCAGATCGGGGGTGTTCTTTACCACTTCATAAATCCCCACGCGACCCTTGTACCCGCCGTTGCAGTGATCGCAACCGGCGGGCTCATAGATCGTGAAATGGCCGATGCGTTCCTCGGGGAAGCCTTCCTTGATCAGGGTCTCGCGTGGGATCTCGATGGGTTTCTTGCAGTGGCTGCAGAGTTTTCGCGCCAGACGCTGGGCAATGATCAGGCTCACCGAGGTTGCGATGTTGAAGCCGGGGATGCCCATGTTGTGCAGGCGGGTGAGGGTCTCTGCTGCGCTGTTGGTGTGCAGGGTGGACAGCACGAGGTGACCGGTCTGGGCGGCCTTGATCGCGATTTCGGCGGTTTCGAGGTCGCGGATTTCGCCGACCATGATCACGTCCGGGTCCTGACGCAGGAACGAGCGCAGGGCCTGGGCAAAGTCCAGTCCCTGACGGGGATTGACGTTGACCTGGTTGATGCCTTCCATGTTGATCTCCACCGGGTCTTCGGCCGTGGAGATATTGATGTCGACGGTATTGAGGATGTTCAGCCCGGTGTACAGCGACACGGTCTTGCCCGAGCCGGTTGGGCCGGTCACCAGAATCATGCCTTGCGGCTGTTTTAGGGCGGCCATGTACAGGTCTTTCTGTTCCGGCTCGTAGCCGAGGGCATCGATGCCGATCTGGGCGCTGGACGGGTCGAGGATCCGAATCACCACTTTCTCCCCCCAGAGGGTGGGCAGGGTGTTGACCCGGAAATCGATCGACTTGCTTTTCGACAGACGCATCTTGATCCGCCCGTCCTGGGGTTTGCGTCGCTCCGAAATGTCGAGGCTGGCCATCACCTTGAGGCGCGCGGCGATGCGCCCGGCCAGTTGAATCGGCGGCTTGGCCACTTCCCGCAGAATGCCGTCGGTGCGCACCCGCACCCGGTAGTTCTTTTCGTAAGGCTCGAAGTGCAGGTCGGACGAGCCGCTCTTGATCGCGTCCAGCAGCATCTTGTGGACGAAGCGCACTACCGGGGCATCTTCGGCGTCGATTCCGCCGAGCGTGTCCTGCCTGCTGTCGTCGACCGATTCGATGTCCAGCCCGTCAAGGTCGACATCGGCCATTTCCTCCAGTCCGGTGGCGTGGGTGTCGAAGAATTTTTCGATGGCGTCGGTGAGCTTGTCGTCCTCGACCAGAATGGCTTCGGTGCTCAGCCCGGTGCTGAACTGAATGTCATTGATCGCCTGATGATTGCTGGGGTCGGAAATCCCCACGAACAGTTTGTTGCCGCGCCGCCAGAGGGGCAGGGCGTGGTGCTGGCGCACCAGTTTTTCGCTGACCAGGCCCTTGGGCTGAGTTTCCCTGTCGAGACAGTTGAGGTCGAGAAATGCCATGCCGAAATGCTCCGAGGCTATTTCGGCGACCTGCCAGCTCTTCACCAGTTTGTTCTGCACCAGGTAACTGACCAGCGACAGGCGATTGCGCTGCGCCTGCTGCCAGGCCTGCTGGGCACTCTTTTCCGTGAGCAATTCGGCCTGGACCAGTTGTTTGGCCAGACCGCTCAGAGCGATGTCATTCATGGGGTTTCCACGTGCTTGCCGTTCATGACTTATAGCCTAGTCAAGTGACAGCGCCATACACGTGGAGTGCGGGTGACAAAAAGTGTCAGATAGTGCGGTTACGGGTTGTAGGAATCGGCATGTCAGCCGGATGGCGCCCAGCGGGTATGGGTTGCCAGCGTTTGGCACGGGCTGTGCTGAGTCTTGAACAGATCATGAGATTTCGACTCATGCATGGAGCGTGTCTATGAATAAACAACAGGGTTTCACTCTGATCGAGCTGCTGATCGTCGTGGCGATCATCGGTATTCTCGCCACTGTGGCGCTGCCGCAGTACTCCAAATATCAGGCGCGGTCGAAAGTGACGGCTGGGCTGGCCGAGATCTCGGCAATGAAAGTGCCGTTCGAGGATGTGATTAACCAAGGCACCGATCCTACGCTGACTAATGTGGCGGGCAGTGCAACGGTTACAACCTCCAATTGTTCTGTTACGGCTTCGGGCACCGCTTCGTCGGGCGCCGGTTCAATTGTTTGCACGATCAAAAACGCTCCGGGTCCGGTACTGGACAAAACCATCACGCTTACTCGCTCTTCCGGTACGGGGGCAGGTGTATGGACATGTGCCACAACGGTGGCGCCGGATTATTCGCCAAAAGGCTGTACTGCGAGCGGTACCTGATTTGTTGATGGACTACAAAAATGCCCCGCAATGCGGGGCATTTTTCATTGCGCGACACTTCACAAAAGCTTCAATAATTTCAGGCTGTTAGGAACTTTCCGAAAAGCCGCAACTTGCATGTAGATATTTCACGACTCATGCAATTTGCATGATTCCGAAAAAATGCGACATTTATAAGTTATTGATTTATAAGGTTTTAATCTAATTTTGAAAGTTGGCACAGCGTTCGCAATATCTCCAGTAACCCTGCTGACAAGACAACCAGCAGATTTTCCAGAAAAACAGGAGTTACTCGTATGAAGAAGTTCGCTATCACTGCCGCTGCTGCTACCGCGCTGACCCTGACCATGGCTTCGGGTGCATTTGCTCAATCGACCCAGACCACTCAGGCTCCAATGACCCTGGCTGCCGGTGAAGTCACCAAGGCTAAAGAAGCTACTTCCGATACCTGGATCACCACCAAAGTCAAAAGCGACCTGGTAACCGAAAAAGGCATTCCTGGTACCGACATCAAAGTTGAAACCAACAAAGGTGTGGTTTCCCTGTCTTCTGACGTCGCAATCACCGAAGCTCAGAAAACCACCGCTGTGAACATCACCAAGAAAATCAAAGGCGTGCAAGCGGTCTCCGCTGACGGCCTGAAAGCCCAGTAAGGCAAGACTTCTCGCCTGGACCGGGAGAAGACGCGACAGGCGGGCCGAGCAATACGTCTGCCGCACTTTAGAGTTCATGCGACCGGCCACACGGAATGTGGCCATTACAGGCCCCGGCATTCATGTCGGGGCCTGTTCTATTCAGGGGCCGGAAAAGGCGGGGAAGGTCAATTGCCGCGTTTGCTGTTGATCTGCTTCAGGCGATTGCCTTCAAAGCGCAGGTATTGATACATGCCGTTGCTCGGGCCGTAGGTCCATTCCTCGACCTGAAACTCTTCACGACGGTTGGCGCTGCGCTTGTAACCGAGCAGATCGCGACCGACCGGCTCACCACATTTTTGCAGCACCTCGCTGGCGCGGTCGCCAAGGCTCACCAACTGGCTGCCGCAGCGCAAGGTATCGGACGCCGCAGCCTGGCTGGCGAGAAACACCAGCCCCATTGCAGTCAGCCACTTGCGGTTCATCACTCGGCATCCAGATGCATTTGCGTCACCACCCGGCCGTCGCTTTCCGCTTCGCCGAGGTTGGCGTCGATGAAGTACACACGATCGTCGGCCAGTTGGCCCTTGTCTACCAGGTAATCCTTGATGCTGCTGGCGCGGTCCTGACCGAGCTGGCGCAGCAGCACGTCGCTGGAGCTCCAGAACTTGATCACGTCGGCGCGCATTCTCGCGGTTCGTTCTTCCTTGCCCAGATCCTTCCACTCGGCCGGTGGCTGGGTTTTCAGGCGGGTGCGATAGATGCCCTCGAGCAGCGGGCCTTTTTCGTTATCCGGGACCTGGATCAGCGAAGCCTGCGCCGGCACCTTGTCGCCACGGCGCTGGAGCATCTTGTAGTAGTTGTACTGGTATTCACGTTCCAGGCGCTGTTCGGCGAGCAACGGGCCATCACTGCTTTTTGCCGCAGTGCCTTCGATTTCCAGGCGCAGGGCCGGACGTTCCTTCAGCGCTTGCGACAGCTTCACCAGCGCCGCTTCGGCGTCTTTGCTCAGGTCGCTGGAACCCGGTGCGAAGGACACGGTGCCGAGGTCTTCCGAGCCGCCACCGCTGACCAGACCGCCAATCAGCTTGAACGGTGCGGCGGCAGCCTTGACGATTAGGTTGCGCAGGGTCTGCCAGACAATCGGCATCACGCTGAATTGCGGATTGTTCAGGTCACCAGTGACCGGCAGTTCGATGGAAATCTTGCCGTCGACGTCCTTGAGCAGGGCGATCGCCAGTTTTAGCGGCAGGCTCACGGCATCCGGGCTGTCGACTTTCTCACCCAGTTGCAGTTGCTCGACCACCACTTTGTTCTCGGCCTTGAGCTGGCCTTTGGTGATCAGGTAATGCAGGTCGAGGTTGAGCCGGCCCTTGCGGATGCGGTAGCCGGCGAACTTGCCGGAGTAGGGCGTCAGGGTGGTCAGTTCGACCCGTTTGAAACTGGTGGCGATGTCGAGACTGGCCATCGGGTCGAACGGGTTGACCGCGCCTTTGATGGTCACCGGCGCATAGCGGTCGACCTTGCCCTTGATGTCGACGCTGGCCGGTTTCGCCTGACGGCTGTCGATGGTGCCGATCTGGCCGTTGAGCTGCTGAACTGCAGTGGCGAAGTTCGGGGTCAGGCTGAAGTCGGCGAAGTTGGCCGAGCCGTCGTTGATCGCGATGCCGCCGATGTGAATACCCAGCGGTTTGTCATTGCTCGCCGGTTTCGCCGCGGCGGTCTTCGCCCCGGAATCGGACGGCTGCGGAATCAGCAGGTCGTCGATGTTGGTGGTGCGATCATCATTGATCATGAACCGCGCATACGGCTGGAACAGGTTGACCCTGTCGATCGACAGGCTGTCGCCGTGCTGATAGTTCAGGCCTTCGACCACCACTTGCTGCCACTTCAGGAAGTCGCGGGTTTTCAGGGTGTCGAGGGTGTGCAACTGATCGATCTGAGCACGACCGGTGACGCTGAGGGCCAGCGGGTCAGTGCTTTTCAGGTTCACTTTCAGGTCGCTGCCGAGCATGCCGCTGCGCAGTTCGAGACGAATGAACGGGTTGATGTAGGACTGCGCGACCCGCAGGTCGATGTCCTGGGTTTTCACGTTGAGCTGTGCGGTGACCGGCGCCAGATTGACCACACCATCGGCGCTGATCTTGCCTTGCTTGCCCAGCCCGGTGTCGAGCCTGAGGTTGAAGGGCGAGCCGTTGAGGCTGTCGAAATTCTGCAGATCGACGTTCAGGGGCGTGACATCCAAAGTGACTTCGGGCTTCGCCGAACGGTCGGCCAGATGCACTTTGTAGTCACGCAGTTGCACGTCCTTGATCAACACTTGCCACGGTTTGCTCGGCGCGGTCGGTTCGGGTTTCGGCGAGTCGGCTGCCGCCGGTGTGTTCGCAGGTTCGGCAGCCGCTTTTGCGGCGGGTTTCGACGGCTGGCTGGCGAACAGTTTTTGCCAATCCAGTTGGCCGTCCGCTTCCAGGGCTGCCCAGGTTTCCAGTTTCTGACTGCGGATCTTGCCGACCACCACTTGCTGTTTGGCCAGGTCCACCGTGGTGTCGCTGACGTCGAGACGCTCGAGTTTCGCCAGCGGGCGCCCGTCCGGCGCCTTGATGGCGAACGGCGCGATATTGACCGCGACGTTGCTCAGCAGCAGTTCGGTTTCCTTGGACAGGTTGAGCTTGTAGTCGGTGCTCAGGCTGACGACCCCGTTTTCCAGCACCAGTGGCACGGCATCACGCACGTAGGGCCAGAAGGCTTTCATCTGGCCGTCGGTGATCTTGAGCGTGCCTTCGGAAGCGATCGGGATCAGGCTGAAGTTGCCTTTCCAGTCGATCTGCCCACCGGCCGGGCCGATCGCGACGAGGGTCATGTCGGCGTTGTCTTCGGGCAGGGTGCTGAGGTTTTTCAGCTCGAAGTCGAGCTTGTCGTAGAGAAACTCGATCGGCTCGCTGGGCCGCGCATCCACAAAATGCAGGTTGCCGCCGGCCAGCTGGATCCGGTCGATGCGCAGCGGAAACGGTTTGGCGTCGGGATCGGCCGGGGTGGGCTCGCTGGCCGGGAGCTTGAACAGACCGAGGAGGTTGAGCTGACCGTCCTTGGCGAACAGGATCTCGGTCCTGGATTTTTCCAGTTCGATGTCGGACAGATGCAGGGCTTTGGTCCACAGGCTGTCGAGTTGCAGGTTGGCATACAGACGTTCGAAGCCGACCTGTTCCTTGCCCGGCTCGCCGATCACCAGGCCCCACAGCGTGAGTTCAAGGCTGAAAGGGTTGAGTTCGATACGTTGCAGATGCGCCGGCACTGTGGCGTAGTTGGCCAGTTGCTGATTCACCACCCTGAGCGCAATGCCCGGCAAAATCAGGAACCCCAGCAGGCTGTAGAGGGCCAGGGCAGTCAACAGGGCGCCAATCGCGCGAATCAATCCTTTGGGCATGTGCGGCTTCATCTGTCTGAATCGGAGTGCCTTGGAGTATGGCACGCGATTCCGGTTCCGAAGCAATTGCCCATGCTCAGGATTGTTCAGATTTTTCCGTGGGAAATTTCCTTGGCAACGCTTAGAGCTGAAGGATCAGGGTCTTCAGCGGTGGCTGCTGATCCAGCGACGGGAAGTCGCGGCCCGGGTTCATCACGCTCCACTCACGCACCGGCCGCCCGGCTTTTTCGGCGCAGCGCAGCACCTGTTCGCGCCAGTCGTCCATGCTGACTTTCGCCAGATTGTTGCAGCAGATCAGCACGCCATTCTCGGCGGTGGTCAGCAGGGCTGGCTTTAGCAGGCTCTGATAATCGCGCAGCAGGTCGACGGTGCCGAACGCACTCTTGGCCCACGCGGGCGGGTCGAGCAGCACCAGATCGTACTGGCGCTGTTCGAGACGCTGATAGCTCGGCAGTTTCTGCCCGCGACGCTGGCTGATCGGCAGGCCGGCCAGTTGGCGGATGGCCGGGAAGTAGTCGGACTGGATGAATTCCATGGTCGGCAGGTGCGGATTGAGCTGGCCGTTCTCGCGGCCGACTGCCAGATTGCCCTCGGCGAAATCCAGGTTGCACACCTCGCGCGCACCGCCGGCCGCCGCGCTGAGACCGACCCCGCAGGTATAGGCGAACAGATTGAGCACACTTTTGCCCTTGGCGTGATCCTTGACCCAGCCGCGGGTGTTGCGCAGGTCGAGGAACAGCAGCGGATCCTGCCCGGCGTGACGTCCGCGCACACGATAGTTCAGGCCCCATTCGTGGCCGATCAGATCGGCCAGTGCGGCGTCGTCGGCGCGGTAGACGCTGTCTTCACGATCGATCCGTGAGTTGCCACGGGAGCGGTCGTTGTAGACCAGCAGGGTTTCCAGGCCAAGAGTCTGGTTGACCATGGCGTGCAGTTGCAGCAGGTCTTCACGCGCCAGGGTCTGGTGGAAGCTTTGCACCATCAGTTGCGGGCCGTAGCGGTCGATGGTCAGGCCGCCGGCGCCTTCCTGGCTGCCGTGGAACAGCCGATAGCAGTCGGTGCCCTGGCGGTGCAGCTCGGCGAGCAGATCCTGGCGTTGATCGAGAGCGGCGCGCAGCGCCAGGTTCAAGGAAGACATGCGGGCGCCTTGCTGAAGGGAATCGGGGCGCGGGAGTTTAGCAGCAACTTGGCGGCAAGCGGCGAGCTTCAAACTTGAAGCTCGCCGCTTGCCGCTGCTCCTATTGGTTCAAGCGTTTATCGATCAAGCCCTGCACCACGCTCGGATCCGCCAGGGTTGAGGTATCGCCGAGGCTGTCGAGCTCGTTGCAGGCGATCTTGCGCAGGATCCGCCGCATGATCTTGCCCGAGCGGGTCTTCGGCAGGGCCGGGGCCCACTGGATCAGGTCCGGTTTGGCGAAGCTGCCGATTTCCTTGCTGACGTGGGCCAGCAGTTCTTTCTTCAGCTCATCGTTGGGCTCGGTGCCATTCATCGGTGTGACGAACGCATAAATCCCCTGGCCTTTGACGTCGTGGGGATAGCCGACCACAGCGGCCTCGGCGATGCTGTCGTGCAGCACCAGCGCGCTCTCTACCTCGGCGGTGCCGATGCGATGGCCGGAGACATTGATCACGTCGTCGATGCGCCCGGTGATCCAGTAATCGCCGTCCTCGTCACGGCGGGCGCCGTCGCCGGTGAAGTAGTAACCGGGGTAGGGCTTGAAGTAGGTGTCGACCATGCGCTGCGGATCGCCGTAAACGCTGCGGATCTGCGCCGGCCAGCTCGATTTGATCGCCAGCACGCCACTGCCGGCACCCTGGATTTCCTTCCCGTGTTCATCGAGCAGCACCGGTTGTACGCCGAACATCGGTTGGGTGGCGCAGCCCGGTTTGATCCGCTGGGCGCTGACCAGCGGGCTGAGCATGATGCCGCCGGTTTCGGTCTGCCACCACGTATCGACTATCGGGCAGCGCTGTTCGCCTACGACGTTGAAATACCATTCCCATGCTTCCGGGTTGATCGGCTCACCGACACTGCCGAGCAATCTGAGGCTTTGCCGCGACGTTTCCTGCAACGGCCCGGTGCCTTCACGCATCAACGCGCGCAGGGCAGTGGGGGCGGTGTAGAAGATGTTGACCTTGTGTTTGTCGATCACTTGCCAGAACCGCGAAGTGCTCGGGTAGCTCGGCACGCCTTCGAAGATCAGGGTGGTGGCGCCGTTGGCCAGCGGCCCGTACACGATATAGCTGTGGCCGGTGACCCAGCCGACGTCGGCGGTGCACCAGAACACTTCGCCGTCGCGGTAGTCGAGCACGTACTTGAAGGTCATTGCCGCTTGCAGCAGGTAACCGCCGGTGGTGTGCAGCACGCCCTTGGGTTTGCCGGTGCTGCCGGAGGTGTAGAGGATGAACAGCGGGTCTTCTGCGTCCATCGGTTCCGGCGGGCAATCGTCGCTGACGTCGCGCACCGCCTGGTGATACCAGAGGTCGCGGCCTTCGACCCAGTCGACTTTGTTCTGGGTGCGCTCGACCACCACGACGGTGCTGACATTTGGGCAACTCTGCAGGGCCTTGTCGACATTCTGTTTCAGCGGCACGAATTTGCCACCGCGCACGCCCTCGTCGGCGGTGATCACGGTGCGGCAGTCGGCGTCGAGAATGCGGTCACGCAATGAGTCCGGGGAGAAACCGCCAAACACCACCGAATGAATCGCACCGATCCGCGCGCAGGCGAGCATCGCGTAGGCCGCTTCGGGGATCATCGGCATGTAGATGCACACCCGGTCGCCTTTCTTCACGCCACGGCTTTTCAGCACGTTGGCCAGGCGGCAGACGTGGTGATGAAGTTTGCTGTAAGTGATTTGCGTTGATTCGGCGGGGTCGTCGCCTTCCCAGAGGATGGCGGTCTGATCGCCACGCTTTTCCAGATGGCGGTCAATGCAGTTGTAGCTGACGTTCAGCTTGCCACCGGCAAACCAGGCGGCTTCGCCGGTCTTCAGGTCATAGCGCTGGACGGTCTGCCACGGCGTGCTCCAGTCGAGGAAGCGGGTGGCCTGTTCGGCCCAGAAGGTACTGGGGTGTTCAATCGATTCGCGGTACAGGCGCTGGTAGTCGTCCTGACTCAACTGTGCAGCCCGGCGGACGGCATCGGCTTTGGGGAACGTGCTGATATCGAACATGACGGTTCCTTATTCTTGTTGTGCGACAAGGATAAAGATGCGCCGAGAGCAGGGAGGGTTCAATACCTGTAAACAAACACCCCCTCATGGCGAGGGGGTGTGTTCGGGGCTGGATCAGCCGCGGTGACGGCCGCGGAAGTAGTTGATCAGGCCTTGGGTGGACGCGTCTTCGGCGGCGGTTTCTTCGCTGCCGACCAGACGGTTATACACGCCCTTGCCCAGTTCCTTGCCCAGTTCCACGCCCCACTGGTCGAAGGCGTTGATGCCCCAGACCACGCTTTGCACGAAGACTTTGTGTTCGTACATCGCCACCAATGCGCCGAGACGACGCGGGCTGATGCGCTCGACCACGATGGTGTTGCTCGGACGGTTGCCCGGGATCACCTTGTGCGGTGCGAGTTTCTGCACCTGGTCTTCGCTCATGCCCTTGTCGCGCAGTTCCGCTTCGGCTTCCGGCAGGGTCTTGCCGAGCATCAGCGCCTGGCTCTGCGACAGGCAGTTGGCGTACAGCCACTGATGGTGGTCGGAGACCGGGTTGAAGCTGACGATCGGCACGATGAAGTCGGCCGGGATCAGTTGGGTGCCCTGGTGCAGCAACTGGTGGTAAGCGTGCTGACCGTTGCAGCCGACGCCACCCCAGATCACCGGGCCGGTATCGGTCGACACCGCAGTGCCGTCCTGACGCACGCTCTTGCCGTTGGATTCCATGTCCAGCTGTTGCAAGTGCTTGGTGATGTTACGCAGATAGTGGTCGTACGGCAGGATCGCGTGGCTTTGCGCGCCCCAGAAGTTGCCGTACCACACGCCGAGCAGGGCCAGCAGCACCGGCATGTTCTGTTCGAACGGCGCGCTCTGGAAATGCTGGTCCATGGTGTAGGCACCGGACAGCAATTCCTTGAAGTTGGACATGCCGATGGCCAGCGCAATTGGCAGGCCGATGGCCGACCACAGCGAGTAACGACCGCCGACCCAGTCCCACATCGGGAAGATGTTTTCTTCGCGGATACCGAAGGCCACGGCCGCCGCGTTGTTGCTCGATACGGCGATGAAGTGGCGATACAGCTCGGCTTCCGAACCACCCTGAGCCAGGTACCAGGCGCGTGCGGCCTGGGCGTTTTTCAGGGTTTCGAGGGTGTTGAACGATTTCGACGAAACGATGAACAGCGTGGTCTCGGCGCGCAGTTTTTGCGTCAGCTCGTGGAATTCGCTGCCGTCGATGTTCGCCAGGTAATGGCAACGCACGCCTTTCTGGGCATAGGACAGCAGGGCTTCGGAGACCAGCTCGGGGCCGAGGAACGAGCCACCGATGCCGATGTTCACCACGTCGGTGATCGGCTTCTCGGTGTAACCGCGCCACAGACCGTCGTGGATGCGGCCCACGAGATCGGTGATCTGGTTCAGCACCTTGTGTACTTCAGGCATCACGTTGACGCCGTTGACCGACAGTTTGTCGCCGACCGGGCGACGCAGGGCGGTGTGCAGCGCCGGGCGGCCTTCGGAGGAGTTGACGATTTCGCCGTCGAACAGCGCCTTGATCGCGCCTTTGAGATCGACTTCATTGGCCAGACCCACCAGCAGGTTGCGGGTCTCGGCGTTGATCAGATTCTTCGAATAGTCGAGAAACAGTCCGCAGCTGCTGAGAGTGAACTGATTGAAGCGCTGCGGATCGGCGTTGAAGGCTTCGCGCATGCTGAAATCCTGCATGGCTTGGCGGTGATCTTTCAACGCTTGCCAGGCAGGCAGAGCGGTAACGTCATGAGGAGTGCGGTAGTACGCCATCGCTGCGGTTTTCCTTTTTACTTGAACGGCCTTTTGAACACTGAAAAGACCTCCCCGCCATGTTTGGGCGAGGGGGCAACTGCGTCGACACGATTACTTTGGCGCAGGGCGAATACAGTAAACCCAGCGCCGCGATCTGTCTTGGCTTTGTCTGACCTGTTTTCGGTACTTTTTTAACATTGATAACAGACGGGGCCGACAGACGGCGGGTAATGCGAGCAAGTCCCTGCTTATCGCGTGGCGTCGAACGGCGGGAAGTTTGCCCGATGGGCAGGTGCTCAGCAATACGGTCTGCAAGCGCGTGCAAAAGCTGTGGAAGCGGGGTTGCTTCCACAGCGTCTGCCGGTGTTCAGGCGGGGGTATCGAGATTCAGATGCAGGTTGTCGATCAACCGGGTGGTGCCGAGGAAGGCCGCGACCAGAATCACCAGATCGCGATCCTCCGCCGTTGCCGGACGCAGGGTCAGGGCATGGCGGATTTCCAGGTAGTCCGGACGCAGGCCGGCGGCTTCCAGTTGCTGGCGTTGCGCCTGGATCAGGGCAGGGAAGTCGCGCTCGCCTTGCTTGATCGACTCGGCAATGCTGCTCAGGGTGCGATAGACCACCGGCGCCACGGCGCGCTGTTCTTCACTGAGGAAACCGTTGCGCGACGACAGCGCCAGACCGTCGGCAGCGCGTACGGTCGGCTCGCCGATGATCTGGATCGGCATGTTCAGGTCGTGCACCAGCGCGCGGATTACCGCCAGTTGCTGGAAGTCTTTCTGGCCGAAGATCGCCAGGTCCGGCTGGACCATGTTGAACAGCTTGCTGACCACCGTTGCCACGCCTTCGAAGTGCCCCGGACGGCTGGCGCCGCACAGGCCTTCGGACAGTTGCGGCACGCTGACCCGGGTCTGACCGGCCATGCCGTCGGGGTACATTTCCTCGACGGTCGGGGCGAACAGCAGATCGCATCCGGCTTCCAGCAGTTTTTCCTGATCTGCCGCGAGGGTGCGCGGGTACTTGTCGAGGTCTTCGCCGGCGCCGAACTGCAGCGGGTTGACGAAAATGCTCGCAACCACGAAGTCCACGCGCTGGGTGGCCTTGGTGATCAGCGCGATGTGGCCGCTGTGCAGGTTGCCCATGGTCGGCACGAAGCCGATGCGCTTGCCTTCACTGCGGGCGCGCGCCACGGCGGCGCGCAGTTCACGTACGGTTTTGACGGTGTTCATGCAGAGAATCCGTGTTCGATCCCGGGGAAAGTGGCGGCTTTGACTTCACTGACGTAAGCCTTCAGCGCGGACTGGATGCTGTCCTGACCCTGCATGAAGTTCTTCACGAACTTCGGCACGCGGCCGCTGATCGACAGGCCGAGCATGTCGTGCAGTACCAGCACCTGACCGTCGGTCTCGCTGCCGGCGCCAATGCCGATCACCGGAATCTTCACGGCCTGGCTGATTTCAGCTGCCAGTTCGCTCGGCACGCATTCGAGCAGCAGCATGGCTGCACCGGCCTGCTCCAGCGAGATCGCGTCGGCGCGCATCTGGCGAGCCTGGTTTTCGTTGCGACCTTGCACTTTATAGCCACCGAGAATGTTCACGGCTTGCGGGGTCAGGCCCATGTGGGCGCAGACCGGCACACCGCGCTCGGCCAGCAGGCGGATCGAGTCCGCCAGCCACAAGGCGCCTTCGACCTTGACCATGTGCGCGCCGGCCTGCATCAGCAGGGCGCTGTTGGTCATGGTTTGTTCGAGGGTGGCGTTGGCCATGAACGGCAGGTCGGCCAGGATCAGGGCATCAGAGTTGCCGCGTTTGACGCTGGCAACGTGGTAGGCCATTTCTGCGGTGGTCACCGGCAGGGTGCTGTCGTGACCCTGCAGGACCATGCCGAGGGAGTCGCCCACCAGCAGCACTTCGACACCGGCCTCGTTGCAGGCGTGGGCGAAGGTCGCGTCATAGCAGGTCAGCATGGTGATCTTTTCACCTTTCTGCTTGAGGCTCTGGAGCGTGGTCAGGGTGATGGCTGGCATGTAAGAAATCCTCGTTCAGGCGCTTTGGAAACTACTGCGAGTAACGCGCGTGATTCGTCATCTATTCGGGCGCACGCTCTTTCGTCGTGCTTATAAGGCCTGGATTGCGCCCTTGTATGCCGGGTTGGCGGCAGCGGGACGCCTATAGTCGTGATGAGGCCTCAGGAAGTCAATTGCATGTGTTACCGCATTGTTACGAGGGGAGTGTTACCGGCGTTACTGATGCGATTCAGCGGGCCGGCGGGCCTGATCTGCGGGTTTTTTGTCCTACAAGAACGCAAAAAGCGGGAGCCGATAGGCTCCCGCATCAACGGTTTGTGTCAGGCGTGAGAGAGGCGTTCGAGGCCGACGAACGGACAGGCGGCGAGAAGATCGGCAAGAGCACGGCCATCGGCCAGGCGCAGATCTTCGGGAGCCAGTTCGGCCAGGGGATAGAGAACGAACGCGCGTTCCTGCATGTGGTAATGCGGGACTTTGAGGCGCGGTTCGTCGATCAGGCGATCGCCGAATAACAAAATGTCCAGATCCAGCGTGCGCGGGCCCCAGCGCTCCAGGCGTTCGCGGCCCTGATCGTTTTCGATCGCCTGCAAGGCATCGAGCAGATCCAGCGGGGCGAGCGCGCTGTCGAGCGCGGCAACCGCGTTGGTGTAACGCGGTTGGCCCGGCAGCAGGGAGTCGCTCTGATAAAACGCGGAGACGCCGACCAGTTCGGTGTCGGGCAATTGCCCCAGCGCGTCGACCGCGCTGCGCAGTTGTTCGGCCGGGTCAGCCAGGTTGCTGCCCATGCCGATGTAGATGCGTTCCATGCCTTATTCGCCCGTGGCGCTCGGTGCGCCGGCGCGTTTGCGCTTGGAACCGCTGCTGCGGCGACGCTTGCGCGGTGCACCACTGGCGTCATCACCCTTACCGCTGAGGTCACGGATCATGTCGCGACGTTCGCTGTCGTTGGCGTCCTGATAATCGGTCCACCATTCGCCCAGGCCATCGGTCTGCTCGCCGGCGCTTTCACGCAACAGCAGGAAGTCGTAGCCGGCACGGAAGCGCGGATTGTCCAGCAACAGGTCGGCACGTTTGCCACTGCGGCGTGGCAGGCGTTCCTGCATGTCCCAGATTTCGCGGATCGGCATGGTGAAACGTTTTGGAATGGCAATGCGCTGGCACTGCTCGGCGATCAGTTCGTGAGCACCTTCCTGCATGGCCGGAATCGGCGGCATGCCGCGCTCTTGCAGGCGCAATACACGGGCCGGCAGGGCAGGCCACAGCAGGGCGGCAAACAGGAACGCCGGGGTCACCGGTTTGTTCTGCTTGATCCGCAGGTCGGTGTTGGTCAGTGCTTCGCTGATCAGCGTGTGGGTGTATTCCGGGTTGTGTTCCAGCGCATCGGCACTGGCCGGGAACAGCGGCGCGAACAGTTGCAGGTCGACCAGCATCTCGAAGGTGATCGCGCCATGACCGGAGAGGAACAGCTTGAGCACTTCCTCGAACAGGCGGGCCGATGGGATCTCGCGCAGCATCGGCGCCAGTTCGCGGATCGGCTGGACGGTGTGCTTCTCGATACCGAAATTGAGCTTGGCAGCGAAACGCACGGCCCGCAGCATCCGCACCGGGTCTTCCTGGTAACGTTTCTTTGGGTCGCCGATCAGGCGGATCAGGTGGTTGCGGATGTCGTGTACGCCGTTGGCGTAGTCGAGGATGCGCTCGCTGACCGGATCGTAATACAGGGCGTTGATGGTGAAGTCGCGGCGTTGCGCGTCTTCTTCCAGGGTGCCGTAGACGTTGTCGCGCAGAATACGCCCGCTCTCGTTGCGCGAAGACTGGTTGCTGTCTTCGTCGTCTTCGTTTTGCGGGTGATTGGCGCGGAAGGTCGCGACTTCAATGATTTCGCGGCCGAAATGGATGTGTACCAGCTTGAAGCGGCGGCCGATGATCCGCGCATTGCGGAATTCGGCGCGGACCTGCTCGGGGGTTGCGCTGGTGGCGACGTCGAAGTCTTTGGGCGTGATGCCCAGCAGCATGTCTCGCACGCAACCGCCAACCAGGTAGGCCTGGTAGCCGGCGCCCTGCAGACGTTCGACGATGTTGACCGCGTACCGGCTGAATTGGGCCTTTTGCAGCGAATGTTGGCCGCTGTTGAGGACTTCAGGCGTGCTACGGATGTGTTGCGTACGACGCAGGGGAGTTCGGAATGACTGGAACAGCTTCTTCAGCATGGGATGCACTGTTTGAAGGAATGTTCGGCCATACCAGAGAATGACCGCATGATGGGCCGGGATTCTAGCATTTAGTCGAGGGATGGTGTAGGACGCTGCCGTTTTGCGCTGCAAGCCGCAGGCTAGAGGGGTGTGAGGGCGTGGTGGAGGAGAGATTTGCCGTAAGGGAGAAACTACAAGGGGAGCCGAAGCTCCCCAAGAAGTAGTTGCGTGCTCTTTTTATTATTGATTCGGGCTTCTTGTTTTTGTTGAGTGCCCTCGTCATGAAGCTTTCCCTTCATGACCCTCCCAATCGGGAGCCAAGAGCAAACGGATTGCTTTGGTCGCTGTGTTGCAGTGATCTTGCGATCCAACCAGTACAGGCTCTGTCTTAAGACAGTTTTTGTTGTTCTCGGCCTGGTCGTGGGGCTAGCCCCAAATACAACGCCTCTCCAAAAGAATCAGTTAGCTGCGCCTCTCGCCGTCTTGTTTTTATTGTGCGTGAGTCGATTCGTCTTATTTTTATTGTCTTGTGCATTGCTTGTTATTGTTCTTGTACCAAACATATAGCAGGTGCCGTGCCAACTTTTGCGAACCCCAATAAAACAAGGGGTTAGGTCGATATAACCGTTTTCGCAGGGCGAAAAAAAGCCGGGGTTTCGTTACCGATAACCCCGGCGTCTGTTACGTGAAAAGACTGAGGTAACAGTTTTTTCACATCTTCAACGGTAACCCGCACACTCGACAGGTAACGTTCAGCTCTCGCTGGCGACCCCGGTCTTGCGCCGTGGAATGCCCAGACGCTGACGGCGTTCCCACAGGCATTTGCGGCTGACGCCCAGTTTGCGCGCCAGTTCGGTCTCGGTCATGTGGTCCTGATGCTCGAGCACGAAATGCTGGAAGTAGTCTTCCAGTGACAGGTCTTCCGTCGGTTCGTGGCTGCTGTTGCTGGCGTTACCGGCCGGTTGCGCCGGCAGGCCGATGAATTCGTCGTCCTCCAGATCGCCCAGTTCGATGTCGATGCCCAGCAGGTCGGCAGAGATTTCCGGACTTTCGCTTAGAATCACCGCGCGCTCGACGGCGTTTTCCAACTCCCGCACGTTACCCGGCCAGGAATAGTGCCGGATCGCCTGTTCGGCATCGGCGGCAAATTTCAGGTCGGTGCGGTTGATGCGCGCGCTCTGACGAGCGAGGAACGCATTGGCGATTTCGTTGACGTCGGCGCCGCGCTCGCGCAGGGCCGGGAGTTTCAACGCGATCACGTGCAGGCGGTAGTACAAGTCCTCACGGAACTGGCCGATTTTCGCCAGGCTCTTGAGATCCCGGTGGGTCGCCGCGATCAAGCGGACATCGACTTTCTGCGACTGGACCGAGCCCACCCGGCGAATTTCGCCTTCCTGCAACACGCGCAGCAGGCGAGCCTGGGCTTCCAGCGGCAACTCGCCGATTTCGTCGAGGAACAGCGTGCCGCCGTCCGCCGCTTCCACCAGACCGGCGCGACCGGCGCTGGCACCGGTGAACGCACCTTTCTCGTGACCGAACAGTTCGGACTCGATCAGGCTTTCCGGAATGGCGGCGCAGTTCACCGAGATCATCGGCGCCTTGGCGCGTTTCGACAGGTTGTGCAGGGCGCGGGCCACCAGTTCTTTACCGGTGCCGGACTCACCCTGGATCAGCACGTTGGAATCGGTCGGCGCGACTTTACGGATCTTGCCGTAAAGATCCTGCATCGGCGGACACGAGCCGATAATGCCGATTTCGCCATTGCTGTTGTCGATGGCGGATTTGCCGCTGCCATTGGCCGATTTGGCCGGAGCTGCTTCGCCGGCGGCAGGCGCCGACTGGCGATCGCGCAGAATCCGCGCGACAGCCTGCAGCATTTCATCGTGGTCGAAAGGCTTGGCGATGTAATCCACCGCGCCCATCTTCATCGAGTCGACCGCCGAGCGCAGGCTGGCGTAGCTGGTCATGATCAGCACCGGTGTGCCTTGGCCGAGCTTGATCAGCTCGGTGCCCGGAGCACCCGGCAGACGCAGGTCGCTGACGATCAGATCGAATGTGGGAATACTGAAGCGTTCTTGTGCTTCCTGCACTGAACCGGCTTCGCTGACCTGGTACTGGTTGCGTTCCAGCAGGCGGCGCAAGGCGGAGCGGATAATGGTTTCGTCTTCGACGATCAAAATGTGCGGCATTGATTCGATACTCTCGACGGTCTCAGTTCACAGCGGACGTCGCTTCGACATGACGCGGCAATGTCACCCGGATACGGGTGCCGCGCTGGCTCTGAACATCAGCCGGGCTGTCGATGGTGATTTGTCCATAATGCTCTTCAACGATGGAATAGACCAGTGCAAGGCCCAGACCGGTGCCTTCGCCAGGATCCTTGGTGGTGAAGAAGGGTTCGAACAATCGATCCATGATGCTCGACGGAATACCGCTGCCTTCGTCTTCGACGATCAGATCGACCGTGTGTTCGCCGGCTTCGCTCTTGACCCGCACCGCACTGCCGGCAGGCGAGGCGTCACGGGCGTTGGAGAGCAGATTGATGAGCACCTGGGCGAGCCGCTGCGGATCGCCTTCGACCCAGTGATCGGGATCGCACAGGTTATAGAACTGGACTTCGAAATTGCGCCGGTTCAGGGCCAGCAGGCCGATGGCGTCCTGGGCGACTTCCGCCAGACAGACGGGCTCGTCGCTGTGCTGATGGCTGCCGGCGTGGGCGAAGCTCATCAAGGACTGGACGATGCGTGACACGCGTTTAGTCTGTTCGAGGATCTGGCCGCTGATTTCCGTCAGCTCACCATCCTCTTCGCGCTCTTCGCGCAGGTTTTGTGCGAGGCAGGCGATGCCGGTGATCGGGTTGCCGATTTCGTGGGCCACACCCGCCGCGAGTCGGCCGATGCTGGCCAGGCGCTCGGAATGCACCAGCTTGTCTTCGAGCATCTGGGTTTCGGTCAGGTCTTCCACCAGCAGCACCAGGCCGCTATTGCCCGGTGCCAGCGGCTCGTCGATCGCCGCTTTGTGCAGGTTCAGCCAACGGGTCTGGCCGTCGAGGGCCAGATGCTGTTTGTGCAAATGCTCGTCCGGCAGATGGATGAAGCCTTGCAGCAGGTCTTTCCACGGATTGGCGATGGTACTCAGGCGCGAGCCGACAACCCGTTGCGCAGCAATTCCGGTCAGTTCTTCCATGGCCTTGTTCCACATCAGGATCTCCTGATCCTTGGCCAGCGAGCACACGCCCATCGGCAGTTCCTGCAAGGTCTGGCGGTGGTAACGGCGCAGGGCATCGAGCTCGGCAGCCAGACCGGTCAGGCGCGAGTGGTAGTCCTCGAGACGGCTTTCAATGAAGTGGATGTCTTCGGTGACGTAGTTTTCACCGCCGGCCTTGTAGGGCAGGAAGGTTTCCACCATGTCCTGGGCGACGCTCGGGCCCATCAGTCCGGAGAGGTTGGCTTCGATCCGGTCACGCAGGCGGCGCAGGGCATAAGGGCGGCGCTCGTCGAAGGGCAGATAAAGGTCGCGCAGGGCCTGTTCGACTTCTTTCTGCGCAGCCTTGGCGCCCAGCGGCTTGGCCAGTTGCGTGGCGAACTCCTGCGGCGAGGCGGCGTGCAATTCGCGGCGTTGCGGGCGACGTACGTTGTCCACCGCGCAGGCTTCGGCGGCGCTGGCCTCTTCCGGGCTGGCATTGGTGAACAGCGAAATCAACGTGAACATCAGGACGTTGGCTGCCAGCGAGGCGATGGCCGCCATGTGCCAACTGGTGTCGTCCAGCACGTAGATCATGTTCAGCAGCGGAATATAGAAACCCTGCAGATTGCCGACCAGCGGCAACAGCATGGTCACGACCCACACCACAATCCCCGCCAGCAGACCGGCGATGAAGCCACGGCGATTGGCGGTCGGCCAGTACAGCACCGACAGCACACCCGGCAGGAATTGCAGGGTCGCGACGAAGGCGACGATGCCGAGGTTGGCCAGATCCTGCTCGGCGCCGAGCATCAGGTAGAAGCAGAAACCGGCCATGATGATCGCGACGATCAGCGCCCGGCGGGTCCATTTCAACCAGCGATAGATATTGCCCTCGGCCGGTGGCTGATAGAGCGGCAGCACCAGATGGTTCAGGGCCATGCCCGACAGCGCCAGCGTGGTGACGATGATCAGGCCGCTGGCCGCCGACAGACCGCCGACATAGGCCAGCAACGCCAGCGACTTGCTGTTGGCGGCGATACCGATGCCGAGTGTGAAGTATTCCGGATTGGTGGTGGCGCCGAGTTTCAGGCCGGCCCAGAGAATCAGCGGCACGGCCAGGCTCATCAACAGCAGGAACAGCGGCAGGCCCCAGCTTGCGCTGACCAGCGAGCGCGGGTTGAGGTTTTCAGTGAAGGTCATGTGATACATGTGCGGCATCACGATCGCCGAGGCGAAAAACACCAGCAGCAATGTGCGCCACGGGCCTTCCTGCAGGGGTGTGTGCAGGGCGGCGAGGGCGGTCTGGTTCTGTAGCAGCCACAGTTCAAGTTGCTGCGGGCCATCGAATACGCCGTACAGCGCATAGAGGCCGACGCCGCCGAGAGCGGCCAGTTTGATCACCGATTCGAAAGCAATCGCGAACACCAGCCCTTCGTGCTTTTCACGGGTGGCGATGTGACGGGAGCCGAAGAAGATCGTGAACAGAATGATCAGCGCACAGAACGCCAGGGCGACGCGATTCTGCACCGGTTCGCCGGTGAGGATGCCAATGGAGTCGGCCACCGCCTGAATCTGCAACGCCAGCAGCGGCAAGACGCCGATCAGCATGAAAATCGTGGTCAGCGCACCGGCCCAGGTGCTGCGGAAGCGGAAGGCGAACAGATCCGCCAGCGACGACAGTTGATAGGTGCGGGTGATCTTGAGGATCGGGTACAGCAGCACTGGCGCCAGCAGAAACGCGCCGGAAACCCCGAGATAACTGGACAGAAAACCGTAGCCGTACTGATAGGCCAGACCCACCGTACCGTAGAACGCCCATGCACTGGCGTAGACCCCGAGGGACAGGGTGTAAGTCAACGGGTGGCGAATGATCGCCCGCGGGATCATGCCCCGTTCACTGATCCAGGCCACGCCGAACAGCGCGGCCAGGTAGGCGGCGCTGATCAGCAGCATCTGGGTCAGGCTAAAGCTCATCGGCATCTTTTTGGCTCTGCAGGATGAAGGTCACGACAATCAGGATCAGCCAGAGCAGATAAGGGCGATACCAGGCGCCCGTAGCGTCGATCCACCAATCCATGATGGCAGGAGAAAACAGGTAGATCCCCACGACCAGAAGCAGGACCAAGCGATAGATGTACATCCCGGCCTCTCTTTTTTATGCGCGTGCCCGAAAACGTGCGGCGATGGTAACGGATGGGCGCGCCACTGCAAGTGTCGTCACAGCAGTTGCGCTTCGGGCAGGGTCAGTGTGCGCGGGATTTTCAAGGCATCCCAGTGGGCGCTGCCCCAGTTCAACAGTTCATGCGGCGAGGCGTGGGCGAGTTCGGGCCCCGGGTTTTGCCCCAGGGCACGCAGGGCCCGGAGCAGCAATGGCGTGGCCTGATCGGCTTCCAGCGGTGGCGAGCGATAGGACTTGCCGAGCTTGTTGCCGTCCGGCTGGGTGATCAATGGCAGATGCAGGTAGCGCGGTTGGCGCAGGCCCAGCAGTTCTTGCAGATAGAGCTGGCGCGGCGTGGAGTCGAGCAGATCGGCGCCGCGCACGATGTCGGTGATGCCCTGCCAGGCGTCGTCCAGCACCACCGCCAGTTGGTAGGCGTAGAGGCCGTCGCGGCGGCGGATCACGAAATCTCCCACGTCACGGCCCAGATGCTGGCGGTATTCGCCCTGTACCCGATCGATGAAATGGTATTCGAGCTCCGGTACGCGCAGGCGGATCGCGGCATTTTCCGGCTCATGGCCGGCGTTGCGGCACAGTCCCGGATAAATGCCATGGTACGGCTCGAGCTGTTTGCGCGAACAGGTGCAGGCGTAGGCCAGGCCGTGATTGAACAGGCTGTCGAGCACTTGGGCGTAGGCTTCGTGCCGATCGCTCTGGCGGACCATTTCGCCGTCCCATTCGAAGCCATAGCTTTCCAGCGCCTTGAGAATCGCCGCTTGCGCGCCCGGCTCTTCACGGGGCGGATCGAGGTCTTCCATGCGCACCAGCCAGCGGCCGCCCACCGAGCGCGCGTCCAGATAAGAGGCCAGGGCGGCGACCAGCGAACCGAAATGCAGGTGCCCGCTGGGTGTCGGGGCGAAGCGGCCAATGTAGGCGGGGGAGGTGTTGGCAGTCATGAGGGCGATGTTACTTGAGAGTCAAAAAACGCCAGAAACAAAAACGGAGCGTTCGCACGCTCCGTTTTTCGTTCAGGCCGGGATTACTTGCCGACCTGCTTTTCCTTGATTTCCGCCAGGTTCTTGCAGTCGACGCACATGTCGGCAGTCGGACGGGCCTCGAGGCGCTTGACGCCGATCTCGATGCCGCAAGAGTCGCACCAGCCGTACTCTTCGTCTTCGATCAGTTGCAGGGTCTTGTCGATCTTCTTGATCAGTTTGCGCTCGCGGTCGCGGGCACGCAGCTCGAGGGCGAACTCTTCTTCCTGGCTGGCACGGTCGGCCGGATCAGGAAAGTTGGCCGCTTCGTCTTTCATGTGATCAACAGTGCGGTCGACTTCCTGCATCAAGTCGAGTTTCCACTTGGTCAGGATCTTGGTGAAGTGCGCACGCATAGGCGCGCCCATGTACTCTTCGCCCTCTTTAGGGACGTAAGGTTCGAAACCGCTGAGTGTCTGACTTGCCTGTTGCTTTGCTTGGGTGGGCATGAAATGGACCGCCTCTACTCTTGTAATCCATTGCGCAGGATTGCTCCATCACCGACACCTGCCGGCCCTGCGGCTGCAAGCGGGCGAACTTACCAGATCAATTCGACCCGCGCTACTCCCGGATGTCGAGCGCGTGGCCGATGGGACTTGCAAATGTTTGCCAAGCCATGTCCGGCGGTGCTGCAAACCTGCTCAATCACTGATTTTAGTCAATCCTGGAGCGTACGCGCGGGTCGTTACAGTCCAGTGTTCTTGTGGCTGTGACCGCTGTGGGTTCTCGCTCGTTCCGGCAGATGGGTAGAATCGTTTCTTTTCCCTCGTTGAAGGAAGGCCAATGGCTCAGCCCTACAGTGCGCGCAGTCGTGCGATCGAACCGTTCCATGTGATGGCGTTGCTGGCGCGAGCCAATGAATTGCAGGCCGCCGGCCACGACGTGATCCACCTGGAAATCGGCGAACCGGACTTCACCACCGCCGAGCCGATCATCCGCGCCGGCCAGCAAGCCCTGACGGCGGGGAAAACCCGCTACACCGCGGCCCGTGGCATTCCCGAACTGCGCGAGGCGATTGCCGGTTTCTATCAAACGCGCTACGGCCTGAACATCGATCCTCGACGGATTCTCATCACCCCCGGCGGTTCCGGGGCGTTGCTGCTGGCCAGTGCGTTGCTGGTGGATCCGGGCAAACACTGGCTGCTGGCCGACCCCGGCTATCCTTGCAACCGACACTTTTTGCGGTTGGTCGAAGGCGCGGCACAGCTTGTACCGGTCGGCCCGGACGTTCGCTATCAACTGACGCCGGACCTGGTGGCGCGGCACTGGGATCACGACAGCGTCGGTGCGCTGGTTGCCTCGCCGGCCAACCCGACCGGCACGATTCTGACCCGCGATGAACTGGCCGGGTTATCCGCAGCCATCAAGGCGCGTCACGGGCATCTGGTGGTGGACGAGATCTATCACGGCCTGACTTACGGCACCGACGCCGCCAGTGTGCTGGAAGTGGACGACAGCGCTTTTGTCCTCAACAGTTTCTCCAAATATTTCGGCATGACCGGATGGCGTCTCGGCTGGTTGGTGGCGCCGGATGCCGCCGTCAGTGAACTGGAGAAGCTTGCGCAGAACCTCTACATCAGCGCACCAAGCATGGCCCAGCATGCGGCGCTGGCCTGTTTCGAGCCGGACACCATCGCGATTCTCGAAGAGCGCCGCGCCGAATTCGGCCGTCGCCGTGACTTCCTGCTGCCGGCATTGCGGGAGCTGGGCTTCAACATCGCCGTGGAGCCGGAAGGCGCGTTCTATTTGTATGCCGATATCAGCCAGTTCGGCGGCGATGCCTTCGCGTTCTGCCGGCACTTCCTCGAAACCGAACACGTGGCATTCACGCCGGGGCTGGATTTCGGCCGCTATCAGGCCGGTCATCACGTGCGCTTTGCCTACACGCAAAACCTCCCACGCCTACAGGAAGCGGTAGAGCGTATCGCCCGTGGCTTGAAGAGCTGGCAAGGCTGATGCGTTTTCATCCTCCGCTCGAAGAAGGCCGATTGATCCGCCGTTACAAGCGTTTTCTCGCCGATATCGAAACCGTTGGCGGCGAATTGCTGACCATTCACTGCCCGAACACCGGCTCGATGCTCAATTGCCAGGTCGAGGGCGGCCAGGTCTGGTTCAGCCGCTCCAATGATCCGAAGCGCAAGCTACCCGGCACCTGGGAGGTCGGCGAAACCCCGCAGGGACGGCTGTTTTGCGTCAACACCGGACGCGCCAACGCACTGGTCGAAGAGGCCTTGCAGGCCGGCGTCATCAGTGAGCTGAACGGTTTTACCGGGCTCAAGCGTGAAGTGGCGTACGGGCAGGAAAAGAGCCGGATCGATTTTCGCCTCGACTACCCGACGGGCTCGGCCTACGTGGAAGTGAAAAGCGTCACTCTCGGTTTTGACGGCACGGCGATTGCGGCATTTCCCGATGCAGTGACCCAGCGCGGCGCCAAGCATTTGCGTGAGCTGGCGCATCTGGCCCGGGACGGGATTCGCGCGGTGCAGTTGTACTGCGTCAATCTCACGGGTGTCGAAGCGGTGCGCCCGGCCGAGGAAATCGACTCGGCCTATGCCGCTGCGCTGCGGGAGGCGGTGGCGTGCGGGGTCGAGGTCCTGGCGTACGGCGTGCGGTTGAGCCATGAAGAGATGGTGATCGACCGGCGGCTGGACGTGCTGCTCAACGGTTAAACGTCGATCCACAGCCCTTGCACGTCTTCACGGCAAGGGATGGCCGTCAGCGATTGTCCGGCGCAGGGGCCGGCGACGCATTCACCGTCCTCGATCAGAAACAGTGCGCCGTGGGTGGCACACTGGATCAGGCTGTTGCTGGGGTCGAGAAACTGGTCGGGATGCCATTCCAGACCGACGCCCCGATGCGGACAGCGATTGAGATAGACATACGCCTGCCCCGCGCGGCGCACGGCCAACAGTTTTTTCCCGTCGATATCGAAACCGCGGCTGCCGCCCTCAACCAGATCGGCGCCCGCGCAAAGAAACTTCATGGCTATCCTCAAGTGTCGGCTCGTGTCCGGATATGTCCGAGCTTGACGTTCAAATGCAAACAATTATCAAATGGCCGCCTTCGCCCGTGGCGAGGTGATCGCTGCCGAGGATACTTGGCCTGCCGTTCCGATGCCCGGGAAAACCTTTCAAGGAAGCTGTCTATGCGCCTGAGTACCCGCGTTGCCGTGCTGTGTGCCGGACTTTTGGTCAGCCACCAGGCTGCAGCGGCCGAGTTGCCGCAACGTTGGGTCAGCGCCGGCGGTGCGTTGTCGGAGTGGGTCAGTGCGCTGGGCGGCGAGGCCAAACTGGTGGGCGTCGACACCACCAGCCAGCATCCCGAGTCTCTCAAGTCGCGGCCGAGCATCGGCTATCAGCGCAGCCTGTCGGCCGAAGGCATCCTCAGCTTGCGCCCGGACATCCTGATCGGCACCGAAGAAATGGGCCCGCCGCCGGTGATCTCCCAGGTTCGCAGCGCCAAGGTGCAGGTGGAATTGTTCTCGGCTCAGCCGGATCTGCCGACACTGGAGAAAAACGTTACTCATCTGGGGCAGTTGCTGGGCGCCGAAACTCAGGCGACTCAGCTGCTGCAAAGTTATCAACAGCAACTCGATGCTCAGAAGGCACGTGTGGTTGCGGTGCAATCAAAGCAGAAAGCACCGGGCGTGCTGTTGCTGCTCGGCCATGCCGGCGGCAAACCGCTGATCGCCGGCAAGGACACCGCCGCCGATTGGCTGCTGCAACAGGCGGGCGGGCATAACCTCGCGACCCACACCGGTTACAAGCCGTTTTCCGTGGAGTCACTGGCCAGTCTTGATCCTGAAGTGCTGGTGTTCGCTGACCGTGCGCTGAACGGTGAGGCGGCAAAAGCGGCGTTGTTCAAGGAAAACCCGATCCTCAATTCCAGCCGTGCGGCCAAGACCGGACGGGTGCTGGAGCTGGATCCGACGCTGCTGGTGGGCGGGCTCGGGCCGCGTTTGCCGGCTGCGCTGAAGACTCTGACTGACGGTTTCTATCCGGCCAAGAGCGGCCAATGACCACGCTGGTCAAACCCCGTGGCTTGTTCATCGGCCTGATCCTGCTGTGTCTGCTGGCGATCTGGCTGTCGCTGGCATTGGGGCCGGTAAGCCTGCCGTTGTTCGATACCTTGCGCGCTGCATTGCGCATGATTGGTGTGCCGCTGGCGCCGGACGGGCTGGAACAGGCTGAACTGATTCTCGGGCAGATTCGTCTGCCGCGTACGTTGCTCGGGCTGGCAGTCGGCGGTGTGCTGGCGCTGTCCGGGGTGGCGATGCAGGGGTTGTTTCGTAATCCTTTGGCCGATCCGGGGTTGGTCGGCGTCTCGAGCGGCGCGGCGTTGGGCGCGGCGGTGGCGATTGTCGGTGGTTCGTTTTTTGGCGGATTGCCGGAGTGGTTCGGGCCTTATCTGCTGTCGGTTTGCGCGTTTCTCGGTGGCCTTGGCGTAACGGCGTTGGTCTATCGACTCGGCCGTCGCAACGGGCAGACCAATGTGGCGACCATGTTGCTGGCAGGTATCGCCCTGACGGCTTTGGCCAGTTCGGCAGTGGGGTTGTTTACCTATCTGGCCGACGACGCCACATTGCGCACGTTGACGTTCTGGAACCTGGGCAGCCTCAACGGCGCGAGCTATGCGCGGTTGTGGCCGCTGCTGATCATCACTGCCGGTGTTGCGCTTTGGCTTCCACGTCGGGCGAAGGCGCTCAATGCGTTGCTGCTCGGCGAATCGGAAGCCGGGCATCTGGGAATCGATGTCGAACGGCTCAAGCGCGAGTTGGTGTTTTGCACGGCGCTGGGTGTCGGTGCGGCGGTGGCGGCGGCAGGAATGATCGGTTTTGTCGGGCTGGTGGTGCCGCATCTGGTGCGCTTGCTCGCCGGGCCGGATCACCGGGTGTTGCTGCCGGCATCGGTGCTGGCCGGGGCCAGTCTGTTGCTGTTGGCGGATCTGGTTGCGCGGCTGGCGCTGGCGCCGGCGGAGCTGCCGATCGGCATCGTCACCGCGTTCATCGGTGCGCCGTTCTTCCTTTATCTGCTGCTGCGAGGGCGTGCCTGATGCTGCGTGCGCACAATCTGCACATCCGCCGTGGCCGCAAGACCGTTCTGGCCGACGTCAGCCTGCAACTCGAACCGGGCGAAGTGCTTGGCGTGCTGGGGCCCAATGGCGCCGGCAAAAGCACTTTGCTCGGCGCGTTGTGCGGTGAGCTGAGCGCACACGAAGGGGAGGTGCTGCTGGACGGTGAGGCATTGAGCCATTGGGGCGGCACTCAGCGCGCTCAGCGGCTGGCGGTGTTGCCGCAGGTATCGACCCTGGATTTTGCCTTTCGCGTTGAAGAAGTGGTCGGCATGGGGCGTCTGCCTTATCAGAGCGGGCGGGTGCGCGACGACGAAATTGTCGTTGCCGCTTTGCGGGCGGCGGATGCCGGGCATCTGAGCGGTCGCAGTTATCTGGCGCTGTCCGGCGGCGAGCGTCAACGCGTGCATCTGGCGCGAGTGCTGGCGCAACTCTGGCCGGGGCGGGCGGGGCAGACTCTGCTGCTTGATGAGCCGACCTCGATGCTTGATCCATTGCATCAACACACGACGCTGCAAGCAGTGCGCGAATTTGCCGATCGCGGCGCGGCGGTGCTGGTGATCCTGCATGATCTGAATCTGGCGGCGCGCTATTGTGATCGCATCCTGCTACTGGAAGGCGGGCGGCCGGTCGCACTGGATTCCCCGCAACAGGTATTGCGCCCGGAATCGCTGAAGGCGGTTTTCGGTCTGGAAGTGCTGGTGCAACCGCACCCGGAGCGCGGGCATCCGCTGATCATCGCCCGCTGATTTCGTCATCGAGGTGAGTGTATGCGCGGGATTTTGCTGTTGGCGGTGTTGTGGCTTGCGGGTTGCCAGCATGTTGCGGCGCCGCCGGTCGTGGGCGAGATCCGTGATCTGCGCAGCGGCGAGCATCTGACGGCGCAGCAATTACTGGCTCGGTTGAGCAGTCCATCGCAGGTGATTATTGGCGAACAGCATGACAACGCCGATCACCATGCCATTCAATTGTGGTTGTTGCAGAACCTCGAAGAAGCGCGGCCCCAAGGCAGTCTCCTGTTGGAAATGCTGACCCCCGATCAACAGTCGCGTGTCGATGACGTGCGCCATGCCGCAACGTCACCGGCCGATCTTCCTGCTGCATTGGCCTGGCAGGACGGTTGGGACTGGAATCTCTACGGACCGATTGTGCGGTTCGCCCTGACGCAATCCTGGCCGTTGCTGGCGGCGAACCTCGATAACATCGAAATCCGTGCGTTCTATCGCGATCCTCCGGTTCTGAGCGGTGAGCGCAGCAATGCCAAATCTGTGAAAGAGACGCTGTTGGAGCAGATCGGCGATTCTCACTGCGGCTTGCTGCCGTCATCACAAATGCCGGCGATGCTGGCCGTTCAGCAACAACGGGATCGGCGCATGGCTTCGCGGTTGCTGGCAGCGCCTGCGCCTGCCTTGTTATTGGCGGGTGCGTATCACGCGCGCAAGGATGTCGGTGTGCCGCTGCATGTGCTGGATCTGGGCGCGCCGCAAGCGCCGACGGTGTTGATGCTGGCGGAGCAGGGCAGTGGGGTTACGGCGGCGATGGCTGATTATGTCTGGCTCACCCCAGCCACGCCGAAACCGGATTATTGCGCGCAGATGCGTAAGCAGTTCGGCAAGCAATGACTTTTCCACAGGCAAAAAAAGACCCGGTAAAAACCGGGTCAAATAACCGTGATTAGCCTGATGAGGAGATAATCTGAGAGTCCGAACCAAGGGCTTTTCAGAATATCGACTGATCTCGCGATCAGTTGTGATAATAATAGCGATTCTCATTAGCGAGTCAACTGCTGTTTTTTCATTTCTGTCGTTTTGTCCCGGCAATGGCGTAAACGCCCGGTGAATAGGGGCTTCAGTTCTGGCTGTTAAATCCCGTGAGCTGCTTGTTGAGCTGGTCGATACGCCGCGCCATGCTTTCGATCAGGCTGTGGGCGATTTTCGGATTGGTGCGGGTCATGCTCAGAAACTGATCGCCGGGAATCAGCATCACCGTGCTCGCCTCCCGGGCAATCACCGTCGCATTGCGCGGTTCACCTGTGAACACAGCCATCGCGCCGAAGATCTCATCCTTGGGCACATCGCCTACCTTGTGCCCATTAACAAAGGCTTCGGCGTGTCCTTCGATAATCACGAATACATGGTCAGCGACATCGCCCTGGCGTATCAGAACGTCTCCGGCCTCGAAACGCTTGAACCCATTGGTGCTGCGAAACTCACGTGGCTTGAACTCGGCAACGGCGTGGGCCAGCAGCGCCATTTGCCCCAGCAGGTAGCGCAGAAACTGCTCCGAGCGAGATGAATCGGAATACACATGTTGAAACAAATCGCTTCGACGATAGGGCAGTAAAGTCAGCGGGTTTTCCGTGTATAGCGTGCAATCCGCCCATTCCGGCCCCTGCTGCAGGCCGATCAAATCTCCTTCATGCCAATAGAAAAGACCGCGACCGCCCAGTCGGCCAGTGATGACACCTTGCGTGAGCAAGAACAGCTGGTCGTCCGGCAAACGTGTCAGCAAATCATCCGTGGCTTCCAGTTCCAGCGTCGGCCCGCACGGCGCCAAGGCTTCGAGCCATTGCGCAGGCAAGCTCTGCAAGTGGTTGATCAATGCATCGGCCTGGGCCGATTGTTCCCCGAGCAGGTACATGGCGGTCAGTGCCCGTCAGTTCTTGTGGCGAGAGGAAATGGCTTCCAATTGCTTGTTCAGCGCATCCTTGCGTTCGGCGGGAATGTCGTTCCAGTGCACATCCATCAGCGCCCCTTCGATCGCGTACAACAACACCTTCGACGCCCGGAACCCGCGGGTACGCACGGCCCGGTAGGCATCCACCGCGCCCAGGCGACGCAAGTCGGAGGCGCTATGGATGCCCACGGCATGCAGCCATTGCGCCGACGTCTTGCCAAGATTCTTCAGGTGTTGCAGTTCATCATTCATCAAGCCTCCTTGCGACGGCCGAATGGTGCGTGGGCGAGCTTCTCAGGAGTGTAGCCATCAGTAGGAAAAGCGTGGTTGTTTGGTCGGATTCGACGCAAACGCTTCTAAGAAACGTCAGTTTTTCGCTGATGAATCAGCACGGAGCAGGGCGAGGGGGAATTACCAATAGCACGCAGTCCAGCGCAAAGCGGGGGCGCTGGACGGTTCAGGTTTTTAAAAGCTTCAGCGAGTGCGATAACGCAGGCGCGTACCGAAATTCATCGACATCAGGATTTCGTCGGCACTCAGCTCCGGCGGGAAGTAGGCCCCGGAAATCTGCGCGTGGGCCAGGCTTGCGCCCTCCAGCGAAGCGTTGCGAAAGTCGATGCCGCGCAGGTCGGCGGAACGAAAGTAGGCGTCCCGGAAATCCACGCCATCGGCGTTCAGTTCGCGCAGGTCGAGACCACGGAAGTCGCCGCCGACCATATCGATCGGGCCGTCTTTCGGCCGTTCATTGTTGAAACCTGTGATGTCGTCTTTGTGCAGCAAGGCATAAAGCGGGGTGTCGAGAAGTTTCGGCTGGCTCATGTCAAATCACCTGTTGGTTTTATGACGCCAGTATAGTGCCACTATTTGACGGCCGTGAAGCGAGCGAGGGCTTCACGGCCGAAATAGTTTCTTACAGGCCTGGCAGGCGCTGGCGGATCTGCGCCACAACGGTGTCCAGGGTGCCGGATTCATTGGTCTGCACGCGTTTGCTGCGCAGGATTTCTTCCGGAGTCAGGGCTTCGCGATTGGCCTGTTGGGCTTTGATCACGGCGAGGGTCGCGTCGGACGGATCCTTCTTGTCCTCCTGACGAATCGCCAGCCAGCTCTCGATCACTGCCTGCGGAGCATTGCAGTCGAGGATCAGGAATGGCGCGCCAGTGGCTTCGGCAACCTTGGCGGCGTTGTCGCGTTGGTCGCGCTTGAGGTAAGTGGCGTCGATCACCACCGGGAAACCGGCGTGCAGGATCACTTCGGCGATTTCATGCAGACGAGCATAAGTCGCGGTGCTGGCATCGGCGCTGTAGATCCCGGCCTGAACATCATTGGCAACGGTTTGCTCGCCGAACAGACGTTTGCGCTCGACATCGGAACGCAGACGGATCGCGCCCAGCGCTTCGACCAGACGCATGGCCACGTGGCTTTTGCCTACAGCGGACACGCCGTGGGTAATCGCCATGAAGCGCGAAGGAATGGTGCTGTAGCTTTCCGCCAGGTTGGCGTAGTTGCGGTACTGGCGCAGGGTGGTGGCGCGCTGCACCGGCGTCGCATCGGCCGGCATGCTGAACAGTGCAACCTTCGCACGCACCAGGGCGCGGTAAGCCTTGTAAAAGTTCAGCACTTCCAGGCCTTGATAGTCGCCGGTCAGTTCCAGGTATTGGCTGATGAAGCGACGGGCGAGGGATTTCAGGCCACGGTCTTCCAGGTCCATTGCCAGGAAACCGGTGTCGGCCCAGACGTCGGTGAAGCGGAACGGTTCGTTGAATTCGATGCAGTCGAAGATCACGACTTTGCCGTCGATCAGCGTCGCGTTGCCCAAGTGAATGTCTCCGTGGCACTCGCGAGTGAAGCCGTCGGCCTTGCGCTGGGCGAACAGCGGCTTGAGGCGATCGAAGCTGCTTTCAGCCCATGCTTGCAGAGCGTCGAGTTGCAGCAGATCGTTCTTGTCGCTGAGGAAAGGCAGGATCTGTTCGAAGTTCTGGCGCACCGGCGCCATCACGCTGTCAGGCGTGCCGGCATCGTGCTCGGTCGGGACTTTCGGCGCGTTGAGGTGGAAGCGGGCGATCTGCTCGGCCATCGCGTCGATGTGCGCGGTGGTCAGCTCGCCGTTGGCTTGCAGGGTGCTGAGCAGGCCGGTCTGCGGGAACTGGCGCATTTTCAGCACGTATTCGATGGCCGGGCCTTCGCCACCCAATTGCGGGGCTTCGGCGCTGCCGGTCACTGGAATCACTTCCAGATACAAATCTTCGGTCAGGCGCTGGTTCAGGCGCAGCTCTTCACCGCAGAAGTGCTCGCGGGAGTCGAGGCTGGTGAAGTCGAGGAATCCGAAATTCACCGGCTTCTTCACTTTATAGGCGTAGGGACCGGTGAGCAGCACCCACGAAATATGGGTTTCGATGACCTGGAACCCTTCGACGGGATGCGGGTAGAGGGCCGGGTTTTGCAGGGCAGCGATCAGGGACTGGCTCACGGACGATCCTTCAGAGACTGGGGGAAATTCAAGGCGCTCATTATGGCCGCTCGCCAGCCCGACGCAAACCTCGGAGCGCTCCTGTTGAGTATGAATAAAGTGCGTATAATCCGCCGCCATGACTCGTACTCGATCCCCCCGTACCCCTAAAAAACCAGCTTCCCGGGGCCTGCGCCCATGGTTGGGCTGGGCCCTTAAACTCAGTCTGGTCGGCCTTGTGGTGCTGGCCGGCTTCGCCGTTTACCTCGATGCCGTGGTGCAGGAGAAGTTCTCCGGCAAGCGCTGGACCATCCCGGCCAAGGTGTATGCGCGCCCGCTTGAGCTGTTCGTCGGACAAAAGCTGAGCAAGGACGATTTCCTCACCGAACTCGATGCCCTGGGCTATCGCCGCGAAGCCGTGAGCAACGGTCCCGGCGCGGCGGCGGTCAATGGCAACACGGTTGATCTGAATACCCGTGGCTTCCAGTTCTATGAAGGCCTCGAGAAACCGCAGCCGGTGCGCGTGCGTTTCTCCGGCGATTACGTGGCCGAACTCTCGGCGACCAACGGTTCGAAGCTCTCCGTGGTACGCCTGGAGCCGCTGATGATCGGCGGTATCTACCCGAAAAATCTTGAAGACCGGATTCTGATCAAGCTCGATCAGGTGCCGCCGTACCTGCTGGAAACCCTGGTCGCCGTGGAAGACCGGGATTTCTACAGCCACTGGGGCGTATCGCCGAAATCGATTGCCCGCGCAGTCTGGGTCAACACCTCTGGCGGCAAGATGACTCAGGGTGGCAGTACGCTGACCCAGCAACTGGTCAAGAACTTCTACCTCACCAACGAACGCAGCCTGACCCGCAAGCTCACCGAAGCGATGATGGCGATGCTGCTCGAGCTGCATTACGACAAAAAGGAAATCCTCGAGGCTTACCTCAACGAAGTCTTTGTCGGTCAGGACGGTCAGCGAGCGGTGCACGGTTTCGGTCTGGCCAGCCAGTTTTTCTTTGCCCAGCCTTTGTCTGAGCTGAAGCTGCACCAGGTCGCGCTGTTGGTCGGGATGGTCAAAGGTCCGTCCTATTACAACCCGCGCCGCAATCCGGAGCGGGCGCTGGAGCGACGCAATCTGGTGCTCGATGTGCTTGAGCAGCAGGGTGTCGCCTCCGCCGAGCAGGTGGCTGCCGCGAAGAAAATGCCGCTGGGCGTAACCACGCGCGGCAAGCTGGCCGACAGTTCGTTTCCGGGCTTCATCGATCTGGTCAAACGCCAGTTGCGTGAAGACTACCGCGACGAAGACTTGACCGAAGAAGGCCTGCGGATTTTCACCAGCTTCGATCCGATCCTGCAGATGAAAGCCGAAGCGTCGGTCAACGACACCTTCAAGCGTCTGTCCGGTCGCAAGGGTTCCGACGACGTGGAAGCGGCGATGGTCGTGACCAATCCGGAAACCGGTGAAGTCCAGGCCATGATCGGCAGCCGTCAGGCGAGTTTTGCCGGGTTCAACCGGGCACTGGATGCGGTGCGGCCGATTGGCTCGCTGATCAAGCCGGCGGTTTATCTGACGGCGCTGGAGAAACCGAGCCAGTACACGTTGACCAGTTGGCTGTCGGACGAGCCGCTTTCAATCAAGGGTGCGGATGGTCAGGTCTGGAAACCGCAGAACTATGACCGTCGCTCCCACGGTACGGTGTTCCTGTATCAGGGGCTGGCACATTCCTACAACCTGTCGACCTCGCGTCTCGGTCTGGCGGTCGGTGTTCCGAATGTCCTCAAGACGCTGGGTCGCCTGGGCGTGACCCGCGAGTTTCCGGCGTTCCCTTCGATGCTGCTCGGTGCGGGCGGCATGACCCCGATTGAAGTCGCGACCATGTACCAGACGCTGGCCAACGGTGGTTTCAATACGCCGATGCGCGGGATCCGTAGCGTGCTGACTGCCGACGGCGAGCCGCTCAAGCGTTATCCGTTCCAGATCGAGCAGCGTTTCGATCCGGCCTCTATCTACCTGATCCAGAACGCCATGCAGCGGGTCATGCGTGAAGGTACTGGCAGTTCGGTTTATAACGTGTTGCCAAGAACCCTGACACTGGCGGGCAAGACCGGCACCAGTAACGATTCGCGCGACAGCTGGTTCGCCGGCTTCAGCCAGGATCTGCTGGCGGTGGTGTGGCTCGGCCGTGACGACAACGGCAAGACGCCGTTCACCGGGGCCACCGGTGCGTTGCAGGTCTGGACCAGTTTCATGCGCAAGGCCGATCCGCTGCCGCTGGACATGCCGCAGCCGGATAACGTGGTGCAGGCCTGGGTCGATTCGCGTACCGGCCAAGGCTCCGATGCCAACTGTCCGGGCGCCGTGCAGATGCCGTATATTCGCGGCAGCGAACCGCCACCCGGCGCCTCTTGCGCGAGCGAAAGCCCGGCCTCGGGCGAGTCGGTGATGGATTGGGTCAAGGGCTGGATGAATTAAGCAAAGAGGGTTTCAAGTGAACAAGTGGTTGATTCCAGCGGTGACCGCCGTGGCTTTGCTCAGCGGCTGCTCCACCGTACAGCGTGGTTCGATCCCGGTCGTGGATTCCGGCACCGCCGTGTCCAACAGCGAGCGCATTTCGGCCAATGGCGGTTTCCGTCAAACGACGGTGAAACGTCCTGCACAGGCCCAGACCCAGGCGATCCCGCAAGGCGATACCGGTGTGGTGGTGATGGTGCCGGGCGGCGCAGCGGCTTCGGCGCCGATCAGCACTTCGCCGATCGTTCCGGGCCCGGCGTCGGGTGGCATCACACCGGGGCCGTACAACCCGTCGGCGGTCGAGTCGGCGCCGATCAGCTCCGGCAGCTACAGCATGCCTTCGACGCCGAGCGGCATTCCATCGGCCAGCAGCGGCGGCGGTCTGTCTGCCGATGAACAACTGGACGGCCCGGTTCTCGCCCTGTTGACCACTGCGCAACAGCAGCAGGCCGGTGGCGACCTCAACGGCGCGTCCTCCAGCCTGGAACGCGCCCAGCGTGTAGCGCCGCGCGAGCCGCAAGTGCTTTACCGTCTGGCGCAGGTGCGCATGGCCCAGGGCGATGCGCCACAAGCCGAGCAGACCGCTCGTCGCGCACTGACCATGGCCAATGGTCGTCCGGACTTGCAGGCCAGTCTGTGGGAATTGATCGCTCAGGCGCGTGAGAAACAAGGTGATTCCGCCGGCGCCACCCTGGCCCGTCAGAAGGCCAAGGTTTCGCTGTGATGGACAGTCGTTTCTCCAAAGTCGCCGATCAATTGCTGTTGATCGAGCGCGAACTGCGCGCCCAGGGCTGGTGGGATGACGTCCAGCCCTCGGTCGAAGCCCTGAGCAGCGTCGAGCCGTTTTCGGTCGACACGCTTGATTTCGAGCAGTGGCTGCAATGGATCTTCCTGCCGCGGATGAAGATGATCCTCGAACAGGATCTGCCGTTGCCCAATGCTTCGGGCATTCAGGAAATGGCCGAGATGGTTTTTGCCCAACGCAACCTGCAGGGCAAGGATCGGCAGCTTCAGGTGTTGCTCAAAGAGTTCGACCTGCTGATCACCGCTTCACGCTGAGCCGGGAGCTGCCAGTCGTCACTGGCAGTTTTCCGCTATCTGTTTCTTTGCCTCTTCAGTACGCTGCTGGCGCTGGTCGTCGCTCAGCCGCCGCAGTTCTCCCTCCACCTCCTCCCTCAAGCGCGGATTGTTCTGCAGTTGCGCGAGATTCGTGCGCGCCTGTTCGCAAAATGCCTTGAGTTGATTCTGTTGTTCGGCCACTTGCTTCTTGACCTTGTCATCGATGGCTTTCTGATCGCCCAGCGCGCCGCTGCCAGGTAATGCGGCAGGTATTGGTGCGGGAGAGGAGGGTGTCTTAACGGCGGTGGACGACTGCCCTTGTGGTGGCTGTTGGTCGAAATGGGTGACGCCTTGGGCGTCGACCCATTTGTAGATCTGAGCGGCCATGCACCATGGGCTGGCGCCGATTAGCAGAGTTAAGAGAAGCGTTCGCATGCTGATTCCTTGGCAAAACTGCGCAATTGAAGCTAACAGAGTAGCGGTTTCCAGGTTTTTTCTTGCGTTCTCATGTGCTTACCCACAATTAAGCACATAGACGGCTTGACTTGCAGAGGGCGAAACAGAAGAATCCAAAGTCCGCTGTACAGGGACTGCCAGAAGCAGACCCTCTCGGCAGATCATGAGGCGCATATCCGCGTCGACCTGTTACACCCGCAACGCGTTACCTCGCGCTGGGTGGGAAAGGCCCGCAACACTTGGGACGATCCCAATACTTGCTCAGTCAGTGCTGACGTAGTCGGCGACCACCGTCGCTCATGCTCTGCCGAGAAGTAAACCTATTAAGACCCGTTCGCCTTTTTGTGGACGGTATTCTGGCGTTTTAGAGGTGAACAACGTGGAGCTTTTATCTGGCGGTGAGATGCTCGTCCGCTTTTTGCGTGACGAAGGCGTCAAATATATCTACGGGTACCCGGGTGGTGCTCTCCTTCATGTTTACGATGCCCTGTTCAAAGAACCGGAAGTGACCCACATCCTGGTTCGTCACGAACAAGCGGCTACCCATATGGCTGACGGCTACGCCCGTGCCACCGGTAAAGCCGGCGTGGTATTGGTGACTTCCGGTCCAGGCGCCACAAACGCCATCACCGGTATCGCCACTGCCTATATGGATTCGATTCCAATGGTGATCATTTCCGGTCAGGTGCCAAGCACCATGGTCGGCACCGATGCGTTCCAGGAAACCGACATGATCGGTATCTCCCGGCCGATCGTGAAGCACAGCTTCATGATCAAGCACGCCTCGGAAATCCCGGAAGTCATGAAGAAGGCCTTCTACCTGGCGCAATCCGGTCGTCCGGGCCCGGTCGTGGTCGATATCCCGAAAGACATGACCAACCCGGCCGAGAAGTTCGAATACATCTTCCCGAAGAAAGCCAAACTGCGTTCCTACAGCCCGGCCGTTCGCGGTCACTCCGGGCAAATCCGCAAGGCGGCAGAAATGCTCCTGGCGGCCAAGCGTCCCGTGCTGTACTCCGGCGGTGGTGTGATTCTCGGCAACGGCTCCGCGCCGCTGACCGAACTGGCGCAAATGCTCAACCTGCCGGTTACCAATACCTTGATGGGCCTGGGTGCCTATCCTGGCACTGACCGTCAGTTCATCGGCATGCTCGGCATGCACGGCAGCTATACCGCGAACCTTGCGATGCACCATGCCGACGTGATCCTGGCGGTCGGTGCGCGTTTCGACGATCGTGTGATCAACGGCGCGCCGAAGTTCTGCCCGAACGCCAAGATCATTCACATCGACATCGACCCGGCTTCGATTTCCAAGACCATCAAGGCCGACGTGCCAATCGTTGGTCCGGTGGACAGCGTCCTGACTGAAATGGTCGCGATCCTCAAGGAAATCGGCGAAACCCCGAACAAGGAAGCGGTCGCCAGCTGGTGGAAGCAGGTTGACGAGTGGCGCGGTGATCGCGGCCTGTTCCCTTACGACAAGGGCGACGGCAGCAAGATCAAGCCACAGACCGTAATCGAAACCCTGTGCGAAGTGACCAAGGGCGACGCCTTTGTGACTTCCGACGTGGGCCAGCACCAGATGTTTGCTGCGCAGTACTACAAGTTCAACAAGCCGAACCGCTGGATCAACTCCGGTGGCCTGGGCACGATGGGCTTCGGTCTGCCGGCCGCGATGGGTATCGCTTTGAGCTTCCCCGACACCGATGTTGCGTGCGTCACCGGTGAAGGCAGTATCCAGATGAATATCCAGGAGCTGTCGACCTGCCTGCAATACGGTTTGCCGGTCAAGATCGTCATCCTGAACAACGGTGTTCTGGGCATGGTTCGTCAGTGGCAGGACATGAGTTACGGCAGCCGTCACTCCCACTCCTACATGGAATCCTTGCCTGACTTCGTCAAGCTGGCTGAAGCCTATGGCCACGTCGGCGTACGCATCACCGAATCGAAAGATTTGAAGTCGAAGATGGAAGAGGCGTTCGCCATGAAAGATCGCCTGGTCGTGATCGACATTTCGGTCGACACCAGCGAGCACGTCTATCCGATGCAGATCAAAGACGGCTCGATGCGCGATATGTGGCTGAGCAAGACGGAGCGTACCTAATCATGCGGCACATTATTTCCTTGCTTCTGGAAAACGAACCCGGTGCTTTGTCTCGCGTAGTCGGCCTGTTCTCGCAGCGCAACTACAACATCGAAAGCCTGACCGTGGCGCCAACCGAAGACCCGACCCTGTCGCGTCTGACGCTGACCACCGTCGGTCACGATGAAATCATCGAGCAGATCACCAAAAACCTGAACAAGCTGATCGAAGTGGTCAAGCTGGTGGACCTGTCGGAAAGCGCTCACATCGAGCGCGAACTGATGCTGGTCAAGGTCAAGGCCACTGGCGCCCAGCGCGCCGAGATCAAACGCACCACCGATATCTACCGTGGACAGATCGTCGACGTCAGCGCCAGCGTGTATACCGTTCAACTGACCGGTACCAGCGACAAGCTCGACAGCTTCATTCAGTCCATCGGCACCGCATCGATTCTGGAGACCGTCCGCAGTGGCGTCACCGGTATTGCCCGCGGCGACAAAGTACTCAGCATCTAAACCAAATTAGCGAATGGCCTGAACGGCCTGGATATAAAGGGGAAATTCATGAAAGTTTTCTACGATAAAGACTGCGACCTGTCGATCATCCAGGGCAAGAAAGTTGCCATCATCGGTTACGGCTCCCAGGGCCACGCCCAGGCGTGCAACCTGAAAGATTCCGGTGTCGACGTTACCGTCGGTCTGCGTAAAGGTTCGGCTACCGTTGCCAAGGCTGAAGCCCACGGCCTGAAAGTGACCGATGTGGCTGCCGCTGTTGCCGGTGCCGACCTGGTCATGATCCTGACCCCGGACGAGTTCCAGTCCCAGCTGTACAAGAACGAAATCGAGCCGAACATCAAGAAAGGCGCCACCCTGGCCTTCTCCCACGGCTTCGCGATTCACTACAACCAGGTTGTTCCGCGTGCCGACCTCGACGTGATCATGATCGCGCCGAAAGCCCCGGGCCATACCGTACGTTCCGAGTTCGTGAAGGGCGGCGGTATCCCTGACCTGATCGCGATCTACCAGGACGCCTCGGGCAACGCCAAGAACGTCGCGCTGTCCTACGCCGCCGGCGTGGGTGGCGGTCGTACCGGCATCATCGAAACCACCTTCAAGGACGAGACCGAAACCGACCTGTTCGGCGAACAAGCCGTTCTGTGCGGCGGTACCGTTGAACTGGTAAAAGCCGGTTTCGAAACTCTGGTTGAAGCTGGCTACGCGCCGGAAATGGCCTACTTCGAGTGCCTGCACGAACTGAAGTTGATCGTTGACCTCATGTACGAAGGCGGTATCGCCAACATGAACTACTCGATCTCCAACAACGCTGAGTACGGCGAATACGTGACTGGTCCGGAAGTGATCAACGCCGAATCCCGTCAGGCCATGCGCAACGCCCTGAAACGTATTCAGGACGGCGAATACGCCAAAATGTTCATCAGCGAAGGCGCAACCGGCTACCCTTCGATGACCGCCAAGCGTCGTAACAACGCCGCTCACGGTATCGAAATCATCGGCGAGCAGCTGCGCTCCATGATGCCGTGGATCGGTGCCAACAAGATCGTCGACAAAGCCAAAAACTAAGTCGTCGAACCTTGTATGAAAAAACGCGGCCTCGGCCGCGTTTTTTCGTATGGGCGGGCGGTTCTGGTATAAAGCTGCATCGTTTGTGGCCGAACCGTCGTCCCAGACACCTGTCGAAAATGTCCAATCCGTTGCAAGGTACTGTCCATGAGCGAACGTCCCGAAGAGCCGAACCAGGCTTCAGACGCCGAAAGCCTGCTGCCCATCGATGAGCACATCGAAGAAGGGCATGACGCAGAAGGCCGTAAAGTCCGGCATCGCGGTATCTATCTTCTGCCGAATCTGTTCACCACTGCGAATCTGTTCGCGGGGTTCTATTCCATCATCAACTCGATGAGTGCCCAGGCTGCCTTGAGTGCCGGGGACGCGGCGAATGCGAGCAAGTATTTCGCCTTTGCCGCCATCGCGATTTTCGTCGCCATGGTGCTCGACGGCCTTGATGGTCGCGTGGCACGCATGACGAATACCCAAAGTGCGTTCGGTGCCGAGTACGACTCGTTGTCGGACATGGTTGCTTTCGGTGTCGCGCCGGCGCTTCTGGCTTTCGGCTGGGCACTGGGTGACATGGGCAAGGTCGGCTGGATGGTTGCCTTCATCTATGTGGCGGGTGCGGCGTTGCGTCTGGCGCGTTTCAACACTCAGGTGGGGACCGCCGACAAGCGCTACTTCATCGGTCTTGCCAGCCCGGCGGCTGCCGGTGTGGTTGCGGGGATTGTCTGGGCGTTCAGCGATTACGGGATCCAGGGTTCGAAGATGTCATTCCTGGTTGCGCTGATGGTGGCCGCCGCCGGCATGCTGATGGTCAGCAACATCAAGTACAACAGCTTCAAGGAGCTGGATCTGAAGGGGCGCGTGCCTTTCGTGGCGATTCTGGCGGTGGTGCTGGTGTTTGCCGTGGTGTTCAGCGATCCGCCTCGCATTCTGCTGCTGGTGTTCCTCGCTTATGCCGCGTCGGGCCCGGTGCAGTATCTGTTGCATCTTCGTCGTCACAAACACGCCGAGTGATGTAATTTCCCTCATACTCCGCAGTCTATGGTGCATCTGTCCTCCAAAGCTGCGGAGTTGCCATGCTGATCAAAGTCCCCAAAGCGTCCGACTGCCATGAGTCGGACGTCACGCCTGAATCCATTTATCTCTCTCGCCGACAATTGCTCGGAGCAACTGCGGCCGGGTTGGCCATGAGCAGTCTGCCGCGCTGGGCCAGTGCCGAAGAGGCCGCCCGCTATGCCGATGTCGAAGCCGGAAAGGCGCCCGCCTGGTTTGCCGAGAAACTGCCTTCTGTCAAATGGGGAGCGGTGAACGTCAAGGATGAGGCGATCACACCTTTCAAAGACGCGACCCATTACAACAACTTCTATGAATTCGGTACCGACAAGGGCGACCCGGCGGCCAATGCCGGGTCGTTGAAAACCGAACCGTGGAGTGTTGTCGTGGACGGGGAGGTGGGTAAGCCCGGGCGTTATGCTCTGGAAGACTTCATGAAACCTTACCAGCTGGAAGAGCGCATCTACCGTCTTCGTTGTGTCGAAGCGTGGTCGATGGTGATTCCCTGGATCGGTTTCCCCATCTCGGCGTTGTTGAAGCAGGTAGAGCCCACTTCCAATGCCAAATACATTCGCTTCGAAACCTTGCAGGATCCCAAGAGCATGCCCGGACAGCGTTCGGGATTTGCCCTGATCGACTGGCCCTATGTTGAAGGTTTGCGCCTGGATGAGGCGATGAATCCCTTGGCGATTCTTGCGGTAGGTATGTATGGCCGCGAATTGCCAAATCAGAACGGTGCGCCTTTGCGTCTGGTGGTGCCCTGGAAGTACGGATTCAAGAGCGTCAAATCCATCGTGCGGATCAGTCTGGTCAGCGAGCAGCCAAAGACGACCTGGCAGAGCATTGCGGCGGATGAGTACGGGTTTTATGCGAATGTGAACCCTACGGTCGACCATCCACGTTGGACCCAGGCGCGGGAGAGGCGGTTGCCCAACAGCCTGTTCAAGCCGAATGTGCGTGATACGCAGATGTTCAACGGCTATGCGGACGAGGTCGCTTCTTTATATACAGGGCTCGATCTGCGGAAGAACTATTGATGCGATATCCGATCTGGCGCGTAGGTGTTTTCCTGGCTGCGGCGATCTGGCCGCTGTTCTGGTTCTATCAGGCTTTTGCGGATCTGCTTGGACCCGATCCGGGGAAAGTCCTGGTTGATCGGCTAGGGCTTGGGACATTGGTATTGCTGTTGATCACCCTGAGTATGACGCCGCTGCAGAAACTTACGGGGTGGGCCGGGTGGATTGCCGTGCGCCGTCAGTTGGGGCTCTGGTGTTTTGCCTATGTGGTTCTGCATCTTTGCAGCTATATGGCGTTCATTCTCGGTTTCGACTGGTCGCAACTGGGTGTCGAGCTGCGCAAGCGTCCCTACATCATTGTGGGTGCTCTGGGTTTTCTGGGATTGTTGGCATTGGCGGTTACCTCCAACCGATACAGCCAGCGCCGTTTAGGTACCCGCTGGAAGAAGCTGCACCGGTTGGTGTATGTGATTCTCGGGTTGGGATTGCTGCATATGTTGTGGATCGTGCGCGCCGATCTTAAGGAGTGGGCAGTCTATGCCTTTATAGGTGTTTTCCTTTTGGCGCTGCGGATTCCTCCCTTGACCCGCCGGATCCCGCGTTTGATGGGTAAAAAGCAGGTTTTTCAG